>JBCNUX010000040.1:0-14303 GCA_039630485.1 Chlorobiota bacterium
GTCAGCGTCGTATCCCAAATCGCCCAAGAGGAAGCCGAATAGTCGGCCACCTTCACCCACCCCGTCGGCCCGGGCACCCCTCCTTCAGACGTATCGGACCTGTGTACAAACATGTACAGTCGGACCCCATCAGAGGAAAGCAGCATCGTATCAGGGGTGTCGTCATTGCTACGGTACTGCACGGCCATATATGCCTGCCGTCCATACAACGAATCCTTCCTAACGATCACCATCGAATCCCGCCACTCCGTTCCCGGCTCCTCGGCACCTGTGGTGTCTAACTTGATCCCAGCGTATACCCACCAATTCCCCACGTTCAGCGGGAAGTAGTTCCGCGGCTGCGTCGGTTCGGTACTCTCCTCTTTCGCACACCCGCCCAGGGCGACAATAGCCCCGACAACCAGTGCCGTCCGCCACCATGCCATGGTCTGCCTCCACTATAGGCACCGCAAAGATAGCAACCTCATGCCACGTCCACCTGCGGGCTCAGGTAAACATCCTGTATCGCATGCAGTAGGGCAATACCCTCCTCCATTGGACGCTGGAAGGCCTTCCGGCCCGAGATGAGCCCCATCCCCCCAGCCCGCTTGTTGATGATTGCCGTATACACCGCTTCGGCAAAGTCACCGGCCCCTTTGGATTCGCCTCCGCTATTGATGAGCCCAATGCGGCCCATGTAGCAGTTCGCCACCTGGTACCGACAGAGATCAATCGGGTGCTCGGACATGAGTCTCTCGTACATCAGAGGACTGCTGCGCCCAAACTTCAGCGCCACAAATCCGCCGTTCGTTTCTGGCAACTTCTGCTTGACAAGGTCTGCCTGTAGCGTCACCCCCAGATAGTTGGCCTGTCCTGTGAGGTCTGCTGCCACGTGGTAGTCTTTGTCCGCCTTGAAGGCGCTGTTTCGCAGATAGCACCACAGCACTGTGGCCATCCCCAGCTCGTGCGCATACGCGAAGGCTTCCGCAATTTCTTGTATTTGACGGCTACTCTCGGGCGAACCGAAGTAGATCGTTGCACCAACCGCCGCTGCCCCCATTTCGTACGCCTGCTTGACAGTCCCGAAGAGCACCTGGTCATACTTGTTCGGGTACGTCAGCAACTCGTTGTGGTTGAGCTTGACGATGAACGGGATTTTGTGGGCGTACTTCCGGGCAACACTGCCGAGGACGCCGAAGGTAGATGCAACGGCATTGCATCCGCCCTCGATTGCTAAGCGCACGATGTTCTCTGGATCGAAGTAGATCGGGTTCGGAGCAAAGCTGGCTCCCGCGGAATGCTCCACCCCTTGGTCAACAGGCAGGATGGAGAGATACCCCGTCCCCGCCAAGCGGCCAGTGGAGAAGATCCACTGCAGATTCCGCAGGACCCGATTGTTACGGTCCGAGGAGGCGAAGACGCGGTCAACGAAATCAGGGCCGGGTAACTGCAACATCTCTTTGGGAATCGTCGTGCAGCGATGCTCCAAGAGGTACCGCGTCTGCTCCTCGCCCAGCAACTCTTCGATCCAGTCCAGCAGCGAACCACTGGCAGAGGCTTCTTTCACCACCGTTGCTACCCCCGCCATTCTCGACCTCCAGAAGGTACCACTACACACCAAAATACGAACGTAGCAACCCTTCCCATCCCGTATGTGCAGTGGTGGGGGATATGCGCAGCGATGGAGAAATTATTCAAACTTGTGTCCACTACTCAAGCCCATCCCCACTAAGCCAGCTTCCTCGACAACGACTGGACCCCCACCACTATCATCGCTATCGCCATCACGAGGAAAATCACCAATAGGGCCTCTCCGCTTTGGAAGTACAGCGCAGCCAGCGGGGCTCCAACAATACCGAGCACACCTGCCCACAGGAGCCACGGAGACAGGAGACCCGTTATCACCAAGCCCATCCCGACTGCGTAGCCCCAGAGGGCACCGTAGATCTCTGGCGCGGTCGTACCCACCTTCTGTATTGCCGGGGACAGCACCAGCAGCCACATCCCTGCTATCAGTATCCCCCAACCCACACCAATTCGGGGGGAGAATACTAGCTGTCCCTCGAGCTTACCCCGACGCTCCCCCATGACGTATATCGCTCCCATCACTCCCCCAATTCCCACAAAGAGGGTGCTCCATGTAACTAGCGGACTCCGGAAGAGCCACTGGACACCAAGAGCAGCAGCTGCAACTGCCGCCCAAAGGAACACTGTCGGGAATGGGCCAAACTTCAACGAGGTCGCCAGTGCAAAGGCAGGTAGAAGCAGCTCCGCCCACAATCCCCGGTATCCCAAGAGCATAAGCAGGAGGTTCAGGCTCGAGTAGGCCCCAAAGCTTACAAGATACGGCGCTACCGAACGAAGCTCTTCCCGTGCTCGGGTAACGAGCAGACGCAGAATCTCAACTGCCTCAAGGACATCCCGGATCTCCTCCGATGTGCGCTGAGCCATCGGTCTACTCCGCTTGTTGTGGGACATTCACCAACAAAGCTCCGAGCAGTGCTTGTAGCTCTCGTAGATACGCCTCGAACCGCTGCCGACCCTGCTCTGTCAGCTCATAGGTCGTGCGTGGTCGGCGCCTGACAAAGCTCTTGTGTACGCGAATGATTCCTGCCTCTTCCAGCACACGGAGGTGCTGTGAGAGGTTGCCGTCTGTGACGTTGAGCTCCCGCCGGAGGGTCTGGAAGTCCATCTTCCCCCGCTGGACCAGAAGCGTTAAGATTCCCAACCGAACGCGCTCGTGGAGGAGTGGATCAAGCCGCTCAACTCCCATCATCACTGCGGAGCATGGTCCTACGAATTGGCGAGCCACCCCCAAGGAAGAGCCGGAGTGACCATCCTCCGAGGTCAGCCTTCGGTACTCCGGGGACTTTACCACCATCTTCAAGGCCTGGCACATCCCACCCGATCGGCAGTACATAACCTGCCCGCAATCCTACGAGGAGTCCCGGAAACGGCTCCAGTTCAGCTCCAGCAGCGACCTGTGCAAGCCACCCGCCGGTGCTCAGTCGAGCATTCCCAAGCGGACGCTGGAGCAAGGAGTCAAAAGGAACCTCGAGCTCGCCGCGCTTCAACGCTATCCCCAGACTCCCCCCTCCAATCCCACCGATAGCCGAAATCCGTATGCCGTCCCACACAAATGGCGCAAACGCAACACTGAACGTCCCCCATCCACCACTCAGGGCTGCCTCCCCTGCTGCACCTGAAACTCTCCGCTCAAAGACCGCATAGCCCTCACCCCCAATCCCGAAGTTCCCAATCCAACTCATTCCACCACCACCGATCAGCACTCCGACCCCCGGTAGCTTCCCGTATCCAGCCTGAGAGAGTCGCTCGCTGAGCTCCTTGATGCCTAAGACCTGCCCACCAGCAGCGAAGAACCCCGTCCCGCCACCGTACGGCCGCTCCTGCTGAGCCCATCCAAGGGCGCTGCAGAGAATGACCGATGACATCACCAGGATCCACTTCATGGCTGCTGTTCCTCCGTTGTACACATCCACCGTGGCGCAAATTTACGGTACAGAGAACTCTGCAAGACAGAGTCGTCGTTAAAACGGAGCAAGCTTTCACACCCCCGCTCAAAGCGAGGGCAGGCACAGCTCAGCCTTCCTCAATTCTTCTTAGCAACCTCGTCAACCGGATTTCACCCCGCGTGGCAGCGACCTTTCAGAGGCTGCTGGAGAGATCGGCAGACAGCGGCGATTTGGAGAGCTTGCACAGGGCTGCAGCATGTCACCCACTTCCACTTCGGACGTCAAGCATTGCATGCAGCTTGTAGATGTTCCCTGCCCCCAAGGTCAAGAGCATATCGCCTGGCTGGAGGAGCTGAGCAGCCAGTTCTGCGGCCTCTTCTAGGGTGGGAGCATAGTAGACTGCGCGGTGCCCACTGCGGCGGGCAGCGTGGACGATGAGCTCACCGCTCACCTCAGGGATTGGCTGCTCACGGGCGGCGTACACGTCGGTGACGATCAGGACATCAGCCTCCTCGAAGGCCTTCCCGAACTCTACAGCAAAGTCCCGAGTGCGAGTGTACGTGTGAGGCTGGAAGACGCAGACGAGGCGACGGTCCCAACCCTGCCGAGCTGCTTGCAGCGTCGCCCGGACTTCTGTAGGGTGATGGGCATAGTCATCAACGAACAGGATCCCATCGTGTTCTGCGATGATCTCAAAACGGCGGTAGACTCCTGTAAACTCCTCCAGCGCCTCCCGTATGACCTCAAATGGTATCCCCAACTCCCACCCCACAGCAATTGCACCAAGGGCATTTCGCACATTGTGGAGCCCTGGAATCCGCAGCATGATCTCGCCGATGAACTCCCCGTTGACGAACAGCTCAAACTGGGCCGAGCGTTCTGATAGCCGCACCCGACGGCCACGCACCTCGCTCTGCGGCGAGAGCCCGTACGTCCGGACTTTACGGCTGAGCCGTGGTAGGAGTTCCTTGACGCCATCATCGTCGACGCAGGCAACCACGAGTCCGTAGAATGGGACATTGTTGGCAAAGCGAGCAAACGCATCGAGGATATCGTGCCGGTCTGTATAGATGTCCATGTGCTCCTCCTCGATGGTGGTGACGACCGCGATCGTTGGCAGCAGGCAGAGGAAGGAGCGGTCGTACTCGTCAGCCTCCACGACGATCCACTCCCCGTGTCCGAGCCGAGCATTGCTTCCCCCTAATCCTCGGAGCCGCCCTCCAACGATGACGGTGGGGTCCATTCCAGCCCGCAGCAAAAGCAGGCCACAAAGGGAGGTGGTAGTGGTCTTTCCGTGGGTTCCTGCTACTGCTAAGCAGTACTTTAGGCGCGCAACCTCTGCCAGCATTTCTGCACGACGTAGTAACGGGATGCCCCGCTCCAGAGCGGCCCGTGTTTCAGGGTTTTCTCGCGGATTGACGGCGCTAGAGTAGACCACCACCTCCGCACCCTCTATGTGAGCAGCATCGTGGCCGTAGTAGATACGGGCACCTTTGTGCTCCAAATGCTCAGTGTTCTCCGAGGGTACGAGATCAGAGCCACTGACCGAAAATCCCTGCTGCAGCAGGATTTCCGCTAGCCCACTCATCCCGATTCCACCGATCCCGACGAAGTGGATATGGCGAACGGCTGTGAAGAACATGGCTCCAGCGACGGCTTGTGAGGCCACAAAAATACAGGTGCTGACTACGTGTCCCCCAACCCTGACAGCCCGTAGGCAAGGGCGAGCCGGGAGATGAAGGGTGGTATGTATATTTGCGAAAAAGTTGCACAGTTGGTAGCACTCCTATGCGCCTTGTAAACGTTGGGACTGTGCTAACAGCTACCCTCTTCTTGGCCACGGCAGCAGAGAGACACAAGGTCCCACCCGCAGCTTGGATTCTGAACAACTCCGCCCAAGGGCGAGAGTTCTGGATCGCAATTCCTCCAAACGAAGTCGATGGATATCCGGGCCAACTGCTGGAGATCTACGTCACCTCCAGCTATAACACCGAAGTGACGCTCTTCAGTGCCATGGACGGGCGCGTCATTCGGAAATCTGTCCGAGCCATGGACATCACCACCTTCTCACTCCTCAACGGTGAGCTCTTCTGGACGGACGAGATCCGCGAGAGCGAAGTCGTCACTCAGAAGGGGATTCGACTCTCAGCTCCGCATCCTATCTCAGTCTACGTGCTCAACGGGAAGCAGTTTACCTCTGACGGTTACTTAGCCCTTCCGGTCAACGTGTGGGGGACAGAGTACATGCACTTGTCCTACTACGACTACGAAGACTTTGGGCAGAAGCGTGGCAATGGCTTCGTCATCATCGCCTCGGAAGACCAGACACTCGTACAGATCCAGCTCTACGGGAGAGGCTATGGACGGAGTGTCAGAGGCCGCCGCATTGGGGACCGTATCACCGTCATGCTCAACCGTGGGCAGACTTACATGCTCCGTGGCAGTGGGGATGCCCCACCGGGGCAGAATGACTTCAGCGGGAGCCGAATCTACAGCAATAAACCGGTTGGCTTCATCTCCTTCCACATGCGCACGATGATCCCCACAATCCCGCAGGCCGGGGCCATTAGCCGGGATTTCCTTGTGGAGATGCTACCTCCGATCTCAGCATGGGGGAAGCGATACATCACGATTGAGTACCAGCGCCGTGCCCGTAAAGGCGACTTCTTCCGCGTCCTTGCCTCTCAGCCTAATACGAACTTCACCGTCCGCTGGTACCGCAACAACCAGCTACGGGGGAGTATCTCAGGCCGACTCCAGAACGCCGGTGACTTCTGGGAGTACAACTACACCACTGCCGCTGACGACTCCTCTATCTACGGGCAGTCCATTTGGGAAGCCGACAAGCCCATACTCCTAATGCAGTACTCGTATTCTGCCTTCTGGGACAATGATCCCAACTTCGACCCGTTCATGATCGTGGTGACCCCCGTAGAGCAGTACATCCGCGCCACGGTCTTCCAGACGCCCGCCAGCAAGGCTTTTGCCACGAATTACTTCAACCTCATTGCGATCGGCGATACCAATGACCCTACCCAGGCTAAACTCAAGAGCATCAAGGTCGATGGCCAGCATGTCTGGCGTCGCTACCCTGAGTTCCTGGGGCAACGTATCCCCGGAACGAACCTCTATTGGGTAGTGCTCCGGATGCAGCCGGGTCCGCACCGCATCGTTGGAGAGACCCCCTTCGGCGGCTACATCTACGGCTTCAGCCAATATGACAGCTACGGCTGGCCTGCCGCGATGGCAATCAACAAGATCGACGAGCTGGACACGCTGCCGCCGGAGCTGCACAAGCGCGTAGATTGCGGTGATTGGGAAATCCTCTCTACCGAGATCCGCAACGGCAAAGAAGGCGATAACCCACGCCAGATAGATCAAGGTATCGCCCAGATTGAGCTGCTGGAAGGCAGCTACAACTACCGCCTACGCTTCGTGACAGCAGAGGAGCTGAAACCATACCCAAAGGTAGAACGCTTCGTCTTCCGCGTGGAGGTCATCGACAAACGCTACTCCGCCTTTGCTCGGATCGGCATCATAGACCGCGCAGGCAACATAGCGATTGACTCCGTCTGGTACGTCGCCGACAGCCTCGTAGCGCGACCGGAGGAACCGATAGAGGCTGGCGCTGTTCGACTTGGACGTAGCCGGACGTTGACCGTAACGCTCCAGAATGCCCGTGATAGTGCAGCCGTTATCAAAGAAGCACGGCTAGTGCTTGGCACCGCGTTCCGGATTGTAGCTGGTGCCGTCCCGCCGGAACGCCGCCTCAACGGCAGAGAAACCCACGTGTTCCAGCTCGAATACCGGCCTACCCGTGAGCACAGTCCGAATGAGTACGACTGGGATACACTCGTGGTGCGCACCGAGTGCGCAGAGTTCCGCTGGCCCCTGCGGGGACGGGGCATCATGCCTCACATCTGGGTGGAAGATTGGGATGCAGGGACAATCCCCGTCAACACGACCATCTGCAATACCCAAGGCCTCCTAGTCCGCAACCCCGGTACAGATACGCTCCACATCAGCGACATCCAGGGAGTCCAGCCCCCGTTCAGTCTTAACCAGATCTCGCCCCCACTCCCAATCCGCATCCCGCCAGGGGACCAGATCCGGCTGACGATGGCTTGCTACAGTCCTACGGTCGTCGGCTCTGACGCAATTGACGTCACGTTTGTCTGTGATGCTCCGCCGGGGGATAAGAACGTCTCGCACTGGCGTGGCCGCGCTGTCAAAGCTGGCCCATACATCACTTCGTATGACTGGGGTGAGCGGCGAGTCGGCAGCGTCCAGGAGGCGTACCTCTATGTGCGCAATGTTGGCAGCACAGCAGCCTACCTGACAGAGATCCGGCCACGTGGGCTAGCCTCGGCTGGGAACTTCCGAATCCTCTCGGTTGAACCGCAGCCCTCGCCAGGCAATCCCGTAGAGGTTAAGCCAAATGAGCAGTCCGAAGTCCGCATTCTCGTCCGCTACACTCCGCAGGCCGAAGGGCTCCATCTCGACAGCGTAGATGCCTTCTTTGCGAATGCTGAATCAGTCACAGGATTCATCCGTGGGATTGGGATCCTGCCCCAGCTAGAAGCCCAAGGGCACACGTTCAAGTGCATCCTGCTCGGCGAGAGTGCCGAGGAACCCGTAGCCGTTGTGCTGCGCAACCCCAGCACGTCGGCGGATCTCACGATTAGCGCAATCCGCTGGGCAGCCGGCAGTGTCCCTGACTTTACTTGGCTCCAGCCACTGCCGACATTCCCGTACCGCCTCCCGAAGGGTGGTGAACTGCGGCTTGGGGTGCGCTTCGCTCCGCAAGCTGTTGGGGAACGACGGGGAGTTGTAGAGATCATCTCCGACGCTGCTCCAGCGCCCGACTCCATTGTCACCACCCGCGTAGAGATCCTCGGAAGCGGGTGCATCAACACAATTGCTGCAGAAGGACTGGATTTCGGCCGGGTGCTGACGTGCGATCAGCCTGAGGGCTTCTTCCCCATCATCAACCCCAACCCTGCGGGAGACATCCTCATCCAAGGGCTGGAGCTCATCGCTGGCGACGTTGCTGCTTTCGAGCTGCTGGAGCCTACTGCCTTTCCGGTCTCCATCCCAGCGGGCGATACGTTACGGGTTCGAGTCCGCTTCATGCCCACGGACCCACGCCCGTACGAGGCAACAGTAGCCATCCACAATTCCATCAATCCAGACCTCCGTGTCACACTCCGTGGCACAGGCTACCGAGTGGCGACGGCGTACGCCCTCGAGCCTGCCCGAATGCTTATTGCCCCGGGTGAGCCCATTCGGTTGAGCATCGTTGGCCGCAGCAGCGCTTGGAGTCAAGCTGCCCCTCGCCGGCTACATGGCGAGATCCGCTACAACAGCACGCTGATGCAGTACATCCTCGGTAGCGCTGAGCCAGGAGCAGCCTTGGATGGGACGTGGCAACTGCAGGTCCAAGAGCTGCCAGGGAGTGGCGGTATAGCCCGCCTGCTGTTCACCGCTGCGGGACAGACCCCGATAGCCCGCGACGGTGAGCTCCTACGAGTGCGTTTCCAGAGCTACCTGGGGAATGCGTTGCGAGTTGAGCCCGAGCTGAGCATCTCCCTCCCCGGGCGTGAGCAGTGCGTGGACGTCTCCACGACTCCGAACACTATTGAGCTCGGTGGCTGCTTCCTGAATGGCCGTATCGTCCGGCTGTCGCCCGAGGGCTATCTCCTGCGACCTATCCAACCGAACCCCGTCCGGGAGGGTGTGCTGCAGGTAGACTACAGTATCGGTTTAGAAGCCCCAACGCAGGTAGAGATTCTCAGTAGCGTGGGCGAACGCGTCCTGACGCTGGTCAGCGGGACACTCCCTGCAGGGCGATACCAGCACATAGTTGACGTCCACAACTTACCAGCAGGAGCCTACTGGCTGCGCCTCGTCTCTGGCCCCTTCACAGCAGTCGAGCGGTTCCTCATCATCCGATAAGTGCTTGCACGACATTGGCAAAAACCACAGGGGGCAGTCACGAAGGACTGCCCCCTGCGTGTTCCACACCACGAGGTGCCCTACGCCTCCTTTGGGCTGTGACCCCGGCTGGGATCGAACCAGCGACCCACGGCTTAAAAGGCCGTTGCTCTACCACTGAGCTACGGGGTCGCGGCGGAAAGGGTGGGATTCGAACCCACGGTGCCCCTTGTGGGGGCACACTCGCTCTCCAGGCGAGCCCGTTCGACCACTCCGGCACCTTTCCGTCGACAAGCAAAATTACACAACTCTCGGGCTATCCCGTTGAACGTGCCTCCAATGTCGTTCCTCGCTCTCCCGTACTTTCGCGCTGATCTGACCTTACCGCAATGTGGTCCAGAGTGTCCCGCTGGATCCTCCTCGGTATCATCGTCGGCGGAGTCGCTGCCGCTGGTCTTGCAGCCTACCTACTGCAGCACCTTCCCGTTGATGCTACTGTAGAATGCTGGGTCCCTCACGGTAGCGGGGTTCGAGCCGCTCTAGCAACCACTGCATCTTGTTGCCGTCTCCCGCTGCCTGAGCTCTTCGTCGCCGTAGGGACAGCATATGCCATTGCTACCGGCAGTCGAGTCTACGCTGGAACCTACCGATTCGGTCCCGAGACTCGATGTGGAGAGTTGCTACGAGCTCTCTTCTCTGGACGGCAGGTCCTTCGGGTCCGGGTAACACTCCCCGAAGGGCTTACGATAACGCAGCTCGCCTCCCTACTACGACGGGAGGCAGGGGTTGACTCTGCTCGTTTCGTTGCTTTAGCCTTCTCGGATAGCCTCGCTCAGCTTCGCGGCATTCCTGTGCCGTCGCTAGAAGGCTACCTGATGCCGGACACATACGAGCTCTTCTGGCGACATCCTGCAGAGGAGGTCCTGGAACGGCTCCTTCAGACGCAGGATCGGCTCTGGCAGGAACGGTTCGCCGAACGCGCCCGCAGTCGTGGACTGTCACGCCATGAAGTCCTCACGCTTGCTTCCATCATCGAGGCCGAAAGCCCCCACAGCGATGAACGGCGACGCATCAGCGGCGTCTTCTGGAACCGCTTGCGTCGTGGGATGCCTCTCCAAGCCGATCCGACAGCTGCCTATGCCTTAGGCAAACCCGGTCAGCCACTGAAGCGTTCGGAGCTGAACATCCCACACCCCTACAATACCTACACCCGCCTGGGACTCCCGCCGGGGCCGATCAACAACCCCAGTGCTGATGCCATCGAGGCTGCGTTGGAACCGGAAGAACACGACTTCCTCTACTTCGTGCTCCTACGCGACGGCTCAAGACGACACCTGTTCTCGCGCACCTACTCCGAGCATCTCCGGGCTATCGCTGCTCAGCAACGGTAGTCCCCGCTAGGCCGCGCGCAACTGCGCGTACTGCAGACGGTAGAGGCGTGCGTAGAGTCCCCCACGTTCTAAGAGCTCGTCGTGGGTGCCTACCTCCCGAACCTCCCCCCGATGTAACACGACCACACGATCAGCCTGGCGAACCGTCGATAAGCGGTGAGCAATCACCAGGCATGTCCGCCCCTCTCGACGCAATGACTCTATAGCTCGCTCCAGCAGATGTTCCGTCTGCGAGTCAACATGAGCTGTCGCTTCGTCCAGCACGATGATGTCAGCATCCCCGACAAGTGCTCGGCAGAGGGCAAGGAGCTGACGTTCCCCCGCTGAAAGGTTTACCCCACGCTCCCCAATGACGGTCCATAATCCCTGTGGCAGGCGGTTGATGAACGCTTCGACGCCGAGTCGGCGCACCACGCGCCAGACATCTTCCTCCGTCACTCCAGGCCGCCCGAAGGTAATGTTCTCCAGCACTGTCCGGGAGAAGAGCACGTCGTCCTGTAGCACCAGCGCAATGCGTCGTCGGAGACTCTGCTGCTGGAGCTTCCGGATACTGCGCCCGTCGATTCGGATATCCCCCTCCTGGAACTCGTAGAAGCGGCACAGTAAGCTCACAAGCGATGTCTTGCCCGACCCTGTTGCCCCTACTAGGGCCACCATTTCGCCCTTCTGCACAGTGAAGGACACGTTGCGGAGTACTGGTGTGACACCGTCATAGCTCATCCCGACCTGGCGGAACTCAATACCGCACTGTAGTGGTGGCATGGGGACGGCATCCGGGGCATCAGCAATATGCTGCCGGACATCGAGGATGCCGAAGATCCTCTCGGCCGACACCAGCGCCGTTTGCAGGACGTTGTAACGCTCGGTCAAGTCCCGGATAGGGCGGAAGAACATCTCCACGTACTGCAGAAAGGCAATCAGCGTACCGATGCTGAGACTCCCTACACCAAGCGCCCCGGCAGAGTACCACAGAATTGCCACAACCGCTACCGCCCAGAGCACATCCACCGTGGGGAAGAAGACGGCATAGTAGAAGACAGAACGGCGCTGGAGCTGCAGGTACTTCCAGTTGAGCTGCTCGAAGCGACGAAACTGGAGCTCGTGCTGCTGGAAGAGCTGGACAGTAGCGATGCCACTGATGTGCTCGCTGAGGAATGCATTCAACCGCGCTAACTGCTGCCGAATCTGCCGGTAGACCGCCCGCACCTTCACCCGGAACAGGATGCTCGCTCCTATGAGTAGCGGGACAACGAGGAGGGTCAAGAGCGCTAAGCGCCATTCCGTCACTACCATGAACCCCACGATGCAGACCAGCAGGAGTAGGTCTGCAATCACCATCACCAGCCCAGAGGAGAAGAACTCGCCCACTCCTTCTACGTCGTTCGTCACGCGTGTTACCAAGCGTCCCACAGGCGTTGCGTCATAGAACCGTAGCGCAAGGCGCAGTACGTGGTCGTAGACCTGCATGCGGATGGTAAAGAGCGCCCTCTGGCCGATCCACTGGAGGAGGTAGGTGAGGACGTACTGCACCAATGCACTGAAGAGTACGACTCCCAACACTGCCGCTAGCAGCAGTGCGAAAGCACCGAGCTGGCCAACAGCCAGTGCGTGGTCTATGGCTAGCTTACTCAGGTACGGTCGCGCAGGGGTCACCAGAGCCCCAACAATAGCCAACACGAGCGCTACGACAACCCACCAGCGATAGGGGTGCACGAAGACGACCAGCCGCCGCAGCAGCGACCAGTCTATTGAGCGCTCCTGCAGTGCTTCTCCATCGGTAAGGAGCTCTAGAGCTGCCATCACAACCTCGCAACCACAGCCTGTTGGCTACTGCAGACTCACCGAGTGCCGCCAGCGAAGCAGTTCACAGTGGAGAGCCCGAGCTGCCTCCCGCCACGCTTCGCAAGGCACGAAGACGCGTAGCGCCAGTGCAGAGTCTGCTAACCACGCCCTGGATGGGAGACCAGACCGACGGAGCCGCTCTAACATCGCCGCTGTCCACTGCTCTGGAGCCGGGCCGATGAGCGAGAGCATCGCCTGCGGACCACCAAGGAGTTGCCAACCGTACCGTCCATCTTCTACTGCGGCTTCAGTAACAACCAGCCCGCCAGAGCGTGAGAAGGCTGCTACCAGAACAGTGGGCTCCTGGAGTGAGCTCTGCTGCCCCGCTGGGACGGCATACAGCCAGCACGGCATCTTCCAGGCCATCGCTACCGGCATAGGGTCCCCATCGCGGCATCCCCGAATGACCGTCCCAGACAGCCCCGCTGCCTGGACACTCCGAATCCGAACACTAATACCAGAGGCAATAGCCGGCTCTAAGGCGTCCGGGTGTAGCACCTTCGCCCCGGAAAATGCCAGTTCCCGCATCTCTGCTGCTGACAGCTCAGGCACTAACTCAGCCTCCGGAATCTCATCAGGGTCCGCCGTATAGACACCGGCAACATCCTTCCAGACAGTCAACTCCTCAGCCTGGAGCGCGGCAGCAAAGAGGGCGGCCGAATAGTCTGAACCACCACGCCCCAGTGTCGTCGTAGCACCCTCGGGGGTTGCACCGATGAAGCCTTGCGTCACAACAGCCCCATCGGCCAGATACTCAACGAGCTGCCGGCAGCGAGCCTGGAGCTGTGCGACATCGGGCCGGGCTCGGCCGAAGGTGGCATCTGTGATGACGTACTCCCGCGCGTCCACCAGCTGGACGGGTACAGATGCGACAGCCTGGAGCACCTTAGCAACGAGCTGGCTGGCCAACAGCTCTCCAAATGCCACAAGAGCATCCTGCGTGCGGGCCGTCAGCTCCTGCAGAGCCCCGATGGCCTGGCAGAGACGCACGGCCTGCTTCTGGAGTTGCTCCAAAGCTTGCCCGAACTCTTCAGCCTCTGCGTGGGGCAAGAGCTGTCGTGCCTGTTCAAGATGCCAAGCAAAGAGCGACTCCGCATCATCTAGAGCTTCTTTAACATTGCCCGCTGCTGCCCGCCGCCCTATAGAGAGGAGACGGTCAGTAACGCCTGCACACGCAGAGACCACCACGATCGCTGATTGCAGCTGTGTTGCAGCGGCTGCTGCCGCTGCCTGCCGGATCGCTGTGGCGTCTGTAAGGACGCTACCGCCAAGCTTATGAACGCGGATGGGCCCCCCCTTACTCAACCGTTGCCCGCTGAACCCCGAGGAAGAAGTGGTAGCTCAACCCGACGGCTAACGCAGCAACCCGCGGAGCATATCGGTCTTCCCTTCGTTCAAATCCGAGACGCTCATACGTTTCCACCGGCAGCTTCGTCAACCCGTACGATGCAAAGAGCTGGAAGTTGAGCCGGCCGGTCTTGGGATCCTTGACCAGAGGGGCAGAGATCCCAAGGCGCACTTCAACCTGTGTCCCGACATCTGCTCTCTCGACCTCTTGCTTGACGTTACCCTTCTTGTTCTGCAGCGTTGCTCCCAACGGGATCCCAACGTTGAACCCCACACCGAGGACGTTGAGGTAGAAAGTCGGTGCAATCCCGATGAAGCGGTAGTGCTGAGTGAAGGT
>JBCNUX010000041.1:0-14227 GCA_039630485.1 Chlorobiota bacterium
AAGGGATTCCCTCAGGAGAGCGCACGAAGACATCCATGCCGTAGAGCTGCCATGCTGTTGCGGATGGTGTGCTGATAGGCTGTGGGATGGCTTCTGTAGCCGGTGGCAGGTATGGTTCCTCGGTGAAATCCAACGGGCGCAGGTTGCTGACGATAGCTCGAGCAAACTCTCGCGTTGAAGCATTTCCGCCGAGATCGCGCGTACGAATGCCGCTGGCTAACGTCAGACGTAATGCCTCTTCGATCCGCTGGGCATGCCGGTGCAGATGGAGGAAGTGGAGCATCTGGAGGGCTGAGAGCAGCAGCGCTGTTGGGTTTGCAATCCCTTTGCCGGCGATGTCCGGGGCAGAGCCGTGCACGGCCTCGAAGACTGCTCGCCCGTGACCAATATTCCCACCCGGGGCAACTCCCAAACCACCGACCAGACCGGCGCAAAGGTCGCTGACAATATCCCCGAAGAGGTTCGGCAGCACCAGGACGTCAAATGCCTCAGGGCGAACGACCAACTGCATGCAGAGGTTGTCGATGAGGATGTCGTCGGCTTGGAGCTCAGGGTAGTCAGCAGCAATCGCATAGAAGCGCTCCCGGAAGAGGCCATCGCTCATCTTATGGATATTTGCCTTGTGAACGCACGTGATGCGGCGCCGTTTCTGGCTGCGTGCCAGCTCAAAAGCGAAGCGGAGGAAGGCTTCTGAACCGGGTCGGGTGATGATGCGAAGCTGCTGTACGACATCGGGTGTCTGCCAGTGCTCGATACCGCCGTAGGTGTCCTCAATGTTCTCGCGCAGCACGATGACGTCTACGTTCTCAAAGCGTGTCCGCACCCCGGGCAGCGACCGTGCCGGACGCACGTTAGCGAAGAGGTCCAGCGCCTTGCGGATGGTAACGTTGATGCTCTTGTGCCCCGTGCCTACAGGAGTCGTTGTAGGCCCTTTGAGAGCAACTCGATTGTGGACGATGGATTCCAATGTCTCCGGTGGCAGCGGTGTTCCGTAACGCTGAGCGCATTCCAAGCCCGCCGGCCGTTCATCCCAGCTTATCGGAACCCCGGCAGCATCCAGAATCTCTTGGACGGCCGCGGTGATTTCTGGTCCGATCCCATCACCGCGGATGAGGGTGACGGGCTGAAGGCGAGGGGTAGCTGTCGGCATAGAGTCCATAGCTCGGGTTCAGCACCGTGAGAACTACTGCAAACGTAAGGGTGTCATTGCTGCTTGCACGATCTCGTAGGTCGTTCCGTAGCGGTGGACGATAGCGATGATGGAGCAGCGTCGCGGATTCCAGTCAGCTTGCTCGGGGAAGCGATAGGTGTACTGGCGTTGAAGCTCTGTCCCAGCTGGAGCCCCTGCGGGATGGAGCTGCTCGCCCCATGCTCCTCTAACACCGTCGCGAAGGACGAAGCGGTGGACATAGTTCGGAACATCTGGAGGAGTGCGGCGGTAGTCCAACTGGTACTGTACAACGCTGTCCTCTACGACGTAGAGGGCCAGGTAGTGGTCGGGGGGCCCTGACTTTATGTACCGGATGGCAACGCTGACTTGCACGGTACGGCTAATGGTGTCCATAACGGCTTGGAGGCTGAGGTGCAAGGGGGCGGAGCGCTGCAATGCAGCCGCTACGGCTGAGGCCCAAGCGTCCTTGCCCAGGATGTGGTTGTTCGGATGTCCAAGCCGGTTAACCATTCCGTTGGGATTCCCCGCCCGGCTGATGCCGAAGAAACGGTCCAGCTCCTCGGCAACAGGGTTGCGGAAGTCGTAGGTATAGGGTGGTGCTGTTGGACGTGCGAAGAAGCCGGCATGGACGCTCATCACAATGAGGCGTCCACCGTAGAGCCGCCGGAGCTCCTCGGCCCGCTCATGTGCTTCCGGACAATTCCCGCAGCGGAAGCCAGTATAGTCCTCAAGTAGGACAGTAACCCGTGCTGTGTCAGGTTCCTGCGTCGGGATCTCCCGGTAAGGAGGCTGCACAATATCACAGCCGGCTGCGAACCATAGGAGCCACGTCGCTGCCGCAAGTAATGGAGCCATTGCCAACGGAGTCTGTGTGACCTATCAAAGGCGAGAACAACCGTTTGGCAGCATAGACGAGGAGTCAAACAACAAAGTTGGCAGAGTTTGCGCTTATTCATGATGCGCTTTTACGTAACCGTCAACCCGACGAAAAGCAAAGAGTTGTGTAGTGCGGAAGTAGTAGGTTTGTGGTGTTCCGCAGTGTTTGACAGTGCTTGGTACTAATGCCAATATGTGCTCCCGCTGTGGAAGGGCACAATATTCAACCGACGCCGTCGTTACCGCACTTTTGGGAATACGCAACGAAGCCGAGGACTGCTTTCAGTACCGCATATAAGTGCAGCCGGACACCGACCCCATTCGGGGTGTGGCCCCGCGGGTGATGTAGGGTGCGGAAGTGCGGTAGCAAAGAAGTAGTAAGGGCACAAGACTCTTTGCCACGCGCTGTGGCCTTTGAGGCATCAGGAGTTAGCGTTAACGGCAGAACGGTTGTTTATTCCGCAGCTTCCGCCAAAAGTGAAGTGGAATCGTAAGGTTGCCGTAGAAGTCCTCCGTTGGCAAAGTAGGAATAATCGTGGTACAGTCACACCAGCTATAGGTTTCCACTATGCGCCATCCCCATGTCTTGCTTGCGCTGCTGTTTGTGGTCTTAGGCTGCCAGCGACCGCCCATCATTGAGCGGTTCGAAGCAGTGCCTCCAGAAATTACTGCAGGGGGAAGCACTGTGCTGGTCTGGCAGGTTCGGAATGCTGATTCGGTGGAGATTCCTGGTGTTGCGACGGGCTTGGGCGAGAGTGGGACGCTGCGCCAGCGTCTCTTCAGCGGGCAGTACTTCGTACTGCGAGCACAGCGTGGAACGGCAACTGCCGAGCGGCTTATCAGCGTAATAGTTCACCCCCGCGAAGTGGAGCTAGACACTGCATCTCTCTCGGCGCCTCAGCGCCCTGCTCAGCCGATACCCCAGGAGCCGACCTCACAACAGCCAGTTCTGCAACAGCCAGTCCCACAACAACCATCGGTACCAGTCCGGATGCCAACCATTCGCCTTTTCCGCCTTATTCCTGCAGGACCTGTGGAGGGCGAGTGGGCTATCATACAGTGGGATGTTGAAGGGGCCGATTCCGTTGAGCTAGTCGGCATTTCCCGGTCTCTAGGCAGTGCTGGTAGTCTATGGTATCCAGTGTATCGGGGACAGCAGCTCATCTTGCGTGCGTATGCAGCCGGAAGTTATGTCGAGCGGGTGCTTATACTGGACCGCGTGTCTGGTCGTGATGTTGGGGGAAGGGAGGGGATGGACAGGGGAGAGATCGAGCCCCCCATCACCAAAGGGCTTCCACAAAGGTCGGAGCACTTTGATGGAGAGTTTGACAGACGTCTGCCGGAGTCGGAGGAGCGAGGCACTGCAGACCTTGCTGAACGTTCGCCGGACATGCTGATGCGCAGGACTGGGGAGGAATATGTTCTGCAGTTGCGGGATCGTTTCGGCGAAGCCTATGTCCGACTGGTTCCTCCTTACCATCTCTCGCTGCAGAGATTGGTGGAAGAGTTGCGGCGGTTAGCGGGAGCTGTTTCACCGGAGTACGGTATGCCCAATCGGGTAGTTGCGCACTTCGAGCCTGGGTCGTCTGTTGTTCTGCCAGAGCATGAAGCGACAATTGCAGAATGGGCACGGTACTTGCAGCGACATCCTCACATCCGGGTTGAAGTGCAGGGACATACGGGTCAGACTGGTGCTGAGCGGCTTAATCGGCGCTTAGGGCAAGAGCGGGCAGAATGGGTACGCCGCCTGCTTATCAGCTATGGCGTCTCTCCGTCGAGGATTATTGCACGGAGCTACGGTTCCTCGCGCCCTCTCTGGAAGCCCGAGCTCTATGATTGGCAACGTCGTGAGAATCGGCGTGTGGAAATCGTAGTGCTGCCGTAACCCAAAGGCAAAGTAGCCTGCACGTACACTTTAGTAATCACGCGAGCGTAAGCTTTTAGCTCAGCGTCGGAGCTGCTCTACTGCCTGAAGGACCTCCTCGTACGGAGGCTCTATGGCTGGGTTCTCCGTTACCCAGCGATAACGGACGGTGCCTGTTTCATCCAGTACGAAGACAGCTCGTTTAGCAGCGGTGTAACCCTTGAGACCTGCGAAGTCTTCATGGTAGACGTTGTACAGCCGAACTACTTCCCGGTTGTAGTCCGAGAGCACTGGGAAGGGCAGGTTGTTCTCTACTGCAAACGCCTTGTTTGCGAAAGGCCCGTCCACACTGATAGCAACCAAGTTAGCGTTCGCCTCTCGAAGCCGGCTGAAAGAGTCTCGGAACGTACACATCTCCTTCGTGCAGACACCTGTAAAAGCCCCAGGGAAGAACGCTAAGACTACCGGCTTGCCATCGCCCAAGAACTCCTGAAGGGAGCGCGGACAGAGCTCAGTGTCCACGAGCTGGAAGTCCGGAGCTTTCTGCCCAACGTCAACCATGGGAAGACTCCGCTTACTGTGAGACAGCCACGACGCTTGTGATGGAACATTGCTGCAGTGCCAAATTACGGCGTCTCAAGGTAACGCAGCTGGCGGCCGTTCTCTAATTTGCATGTTGCCAGTTGGCAATGTGTCACAGGAGAGGGCGACGATGCGCGTGACGAAGTCGGTTGATGACCTCATCCGAGAGGCGCAGCAGACGCAGGAGTTGCGTCGTGTGCTAGGACCTGCGAACCTGGTAGCATTAGGCATTGGCGCTATCATTGGGGCAGGTATCTTTGTACTAACTGGGCAGGCCGCAGCCCAGTACGCAGGGCCAGCGATTGCACTGTCCTTTGTCATCTCTGGAATCGGCTGTGTCTTCGCCGCTCTTTGCTACGCCGAGTTCGCCTCGCTCATACCGATTGCCGGCAGTGCCTATACGTATGCGTATGCTACGCTAGGCCAGTTCTTCGCCTGGATTATCGGCTGGGACCTACTGCTCGAGTACCTTTTTGGAGCCTCCACCGTAGCTGTCGGATGGTCTGGCTACGTCGTTAGTTGGTTGGCAGACATCGGCATTCGCATCCCAAAGGAGTGGGCTTCGGCGCCTTTGGCGTATGACCCGAAGACTCACCAATGGATGGGGACAGGGGCTTTCTTCAACATACCTGCTGCTCTCATCATCGCCGTTCTAACGGTTCTCCTTGTGCTGGGTATTCGGGAGTCAGCGGCGTTCAACAACCTCATCGTGTTCGTCAAGGTCGGAGTGATCCTCCTCTTCATCGTATTCGGCGCGGCTTACGTCAACGTCGCCAACTGGATTCCCTTCATCCCGGAGAACACAGGTCAGTTTGGTCACTACGGCTGGAGTGGGGTCTTGCGAGGGGCAGGTGTGATCTTCTTTGCCTACATCGGCTTTGATGCTGTCTCCACGGCGGCGCAGGAGGCACGGAATCCACAGAAGGACATGCCAATTGGCATCATCGGCTCGCTCGGAATCTCAACCTTGCTGTACATCCTGGTGGCCTTGGTGATGACGGGGGTTGTCCACTACAGCGAGCTCGGGGTTCCGGATCCGATGGCGGTGGCTGTCAACGCGATGCAGAGCGCCAGTGGGGAGCCACTCTACTGGCTGCGCCATGCGGTGAAGCTGGGGGCAATTGCGGGTCTGAGCTCGGTTATCCTGGTGCTGCTGTTAGGGCAGCCTCGGATTCTCTACACGATGGCCAAGGATGGACTCCTGCCGCCGTTCTTTGCTCACGTGCACAAGCGCTTCCGCACGCCAGCACGGGCGACGCTCCTGACGGGTACTACGGCAGCGCTCATCGCTGGCTTTTTCCCCATTGGCATCCTCGGCGAGCTCGTTTCCATCGGAACTCTCCTGGCCTTCACGATTGTCTGCATCGCTGTCATCGTTCTGCGGTATCGGCGGCCAGACCTACCACGGCCATTCCGAGTACCATTCATGCCGGTAATCCCCATCCTGGGGGCACTGGTGGCGCTAGTGCAGATGTTTTCGCTGCCGTTGGATACGTGGATCCGACTCCTTGGGTGGATGGCGCTGGGGTTGCTCATCTACTTCCTCTACGGCCGTCGTGCCAGTGCCCTTGCCCAGGGATAGGTGCTTGGGATGCCAAAGCCAGCTCTCCTGCTGGTTGGCTACGGGCGAATGGGGCGGGAAGTAGAAGCACTTGCTCAGGAGTGGCAGTTCCCGATTGTCGGGATTGCTTCCCGCTCCCGTCCGCTTGAGGAGTCAATGCTGCAGCAGGCTAAGGTTGTGGTGGATTTCTCAGTTCCTGAAGCTGTTTTGCCAACTGCCCAGCGGGTTCTGGCAGCAGGCAAGCGGATGGTCATTGGCACCACCGGCTGGGCAGAACAGCGTCAAGAACTGGCAGCGCTGGTCGAAGGGACGGGTGGGGGAGTCGTCTACAGTAGCAACTTCTCGCTTGGGATGCGGCTCTTCCTTCTGTTGGTTCGGTATGCGGCTCGGTTAGCTCGGCCGTTTGAAGACTACGACGTTTGGGTGCATGAGCTGCACCATCGGCATAAGCGAGACGCTCCAAGTGGAACAGCACTGATGCTGGCAGAGGCGATTCTCCAAGAGCTTCCGCGCAAGCAGCGGGTAGTGACCGATCTCCGAGGCCCGCTGCTGCCGGAAGAGCTGCACGTGAGCTCCTCGCGGGGTGGGGAAGTCGTTGGAGTCCACACCGTCTCTATCGGCACCGCAGGTGAGACGATCGAGCTCGTTCATCAGGCGACGAGCCGCCGTGCGTTTGCCGTTGGGGCATTGCTGGCTGCCGAGTGGATTGCGCAGCGTCGTGGGTTCTATGAGTTCGCTGAAGTGGTGGGTGAATTGCTGCGGTAGTATCGTCGGTCTCTTCGTGCTAGCGTCGTGGTTGGGGACTGCACAGTGTGGTGCGCCGGAAATAGAGTTCTTGCAGCCGCTGCCGGTCATAGAGCTCCCCGCTAGTGAACGGTTCGCCTCGGTCACAGTGCTCTTCCGCAACGTTGGAGGTACACCGTTGCGCATACGGAATGTGCGGAGCGACTGCTGGTGCGCTACAGCGGTCGTTCAGCAGGCCGAGGTCCTGCCGGATTCCCTCGGAATGCTCCGAGTTCAGGTCACTGCTGCAGGGTTGGGGCAGGATAGCCTGGCGTGGCTCACTTTCTCGGTGGAGAGCAACGCCTGCAACAGTCCGACTCCGTTACGGATTGCCGTTCGCCGCCGGTAGGGGCTCGGTAAGCTGCAAGGCCCAGAGCCGTGCGTAGATACCGTCGCGGGCTAGGAGTTCTGCGTGCGTGCCCCGCTCGACGATGCGTCCGCGTTCCAGGACGAGGATTTCGTCGGCATGGACAATCGTAGAGAGGCGATGAGCGACAATGATGGCCGAGCGGCCCTGGAGGACCTGATCAATCGCTTGTTGGACAGCGCGTTCGGACTCGGAATCAAGGGCAGAGGTAGCCTCGTCGAAGAGCAGGATTGCAGGATTTCGGATCAGTGCCCGTGCAATTGCAATCCGTTGGCGCTGGCCGCCGGAGAGCAGTACGCCGCGGTCGCCAACGATAGTGTCGTACCCTTGTGGCAGCTCCATGATGAAGTCGTGGGCATTCGCCAGCCGAGCAGCCCAGACGACCTCTTCGAATGTGGCCTCGGGGGCCCCAAAGCGGATGTTGTTTGCGACGGTATCGTTGAAGAGCGGGGCCTCTTGTGGGACGATCCCAAAGAGCGCTCGATACTCTTCCAGACGGAGCTCGCGGATATCCACTCCGTCCAGCAGGATACGCCCTTGTGTGGGGTCGTAGAAGCGGATGAGGAGATCCAGGAGCGTTGACTTCCCGCTCCCACTTGCTCCGACGATTGCCAACTTCTTGCCGCGCTGGAGCGCGAACGAGATGTCCTGGAGGACTGGGACACCAGGGCGGTAGGCAAAACTTATCCGTTCGACTCGTAGCTCCTCATGGAAGCCTTGGACGGGACGATGCCCGGACCGGACCATAGGTTCTTCGCCTAAGACCCGGAAGACGCGCTCAGCAGCTACTATACCTCGCTGAAGCTGTGATAGCGAGTGCAGCACTAAGGCGATCGGTGACATTACGGCAAACAGGCAGAACAGGAACGTCAGGAGCTCATGGGGCTGCATCTGCCCAGCGAAGACTCGAAAGCCTCCGAGGACGAGCACGACGATGAGAGCCGAGACAGCCAGCAGCTCGTTGATGCCAGGTAAGAGCGCCATCACACGCTGGTGCTTGAGGGCAGAGCGGACGTAGGCAGAAGTCTCGCGGGCGAACGCTGCCGCCATCCGCTCCTCGGCAGAGAAGGCCTTAACAATCCGGATGGCGCTCAGCAGCTCTTGGAGGATGGCTGTGTAGTTGGCCATCGCGGCCTGCATGCGGCTACCGTAGCGGCGGAGATACCGTGTCGCCGTCCGGATGAGGAAGAGGCTCACAAGGCTCGTGCTCAGCGCAATGAGCGTGAGCTCCCATGACAGTACCACCAGGAGCCCCAAGAAGAAGACCGCCTGCAGTCCCTCCCGTACGAGCGTCAGAGAGGCACCGACGAGGCTGGAGTTGAGCACCGCAACGTCGTTGGTAACGATGGACATGAGCTCTCCAGTTCGCTGTCCCGAGAAGTAGCCTACCGAGAGCCGCACCATGCGGTGCACTAGTCCATCTCGAATCCGCTTGACGATTCCCTCCTCCAGCCTCAGCCCCACGAGCGAGTTGGCGTATTTGGCGGCGTTCTTGCACAGGAACAGCGCGAAGATGACACCGCCGAGTCGCAGCAGTGTATCGTGGTGCGAGGGTGTGATGAGCCATGCGGCGAGCGTGCCGAAGAGGAGCTGCTTTACGTGTGCGAAGAGATCTGCTGGAACAGATGGTGTCGGTGCCGAGGTGTGCTTTCCGAAGAGCACCCGGAAGACCGGATCGACAATCGCGATGGAGGCAGTGCTCAGCAGCGAGAGTAGGGCATTCAATACTACCGCCGCAGCGAGGAGGCCAGCCGATGGCAGAACGAAGCGGCGGAGAGTCTCGCGCAGCAGTATCCAGCCACTCATCGTGGAGAGCTTGACAACCCAACACGCTGTACCAAACGGGAAAAGGCAGTTATGACCTCCTCAACGGGGATGCGCTCTAGCGGGCTCGTTCGGGTGAAGACTGCTTCGTACGGAGAGCCGTAAGGGAACCACGGCAGCAGTTCAGGGCGATCCCAGACGTAGAGCGCAACGCACGGGCGCTGCCAGGCTGCCGCCAGATGGACTGCGGCAGTGTCCGGAGTGACAATCACATCGCACTGCTCCAGCAGAGCCGCGAATTGGTGGAAGGATGGGACTACAGGGACTCTGCGGGCCCCAGTGGCTTGAGCGATCGCACGCTGTTCTCGCTCATATGCGGGAGAAGCAAAGAGGAGCACTTCCGCTTCTGGGTGCCGTTCCTGCAGCATTCTGAGGAAGCAGAGCCAACGCTCCGTTCCCCAGTACTTGCTGGGGTGGGATGCTGCAATGACGGTACCCACGCGGTATGCTCGCCGCCGTTCCCCTAGCACGCTCCGTGCCCATCCGCGGTCGCTAGCGCTGAGGGGATACTCTAAGTGGAGGTCCTGCTGCATTGGGTCAATCCCAAATGGGAGGAGGAGCTGGGCAATCCGCTCTACGATGTGGTAGCGAGAGGTATCCAGGAGAGGTACCACGTGCGTGTAGGCTCTATCGTTCCCCTTGGCAATCCCGATACGGATCGGGGCATTCAGCAACTGTAGGAGGAGCGTTGAGGTGACGGACGGGTTGTCCATGAGGTCCACGACGATACTGTAGCCGTATTGGTGGAGCCTTCGGAGGAGGCGTGCCACTGCCAGTGGGTGCTTGTCGTACCGCCAGCAGCGGTTGACATATGGCTCCACGGCATGGCGGGCACCCCAGTTGTTGGAGCCCAGCAGGATCCCAAGCTCAGCGTTTGGGAAGGTAGACCGCAGAATGCGCAGGACGGGGATGCTGACAAGGACGTCACCGATACGGTCCTGCCGAAGGAAGAGGATCCGGGTGCCCTCGCCAACTGCAACGGAGAGCTCTGGGGTAGTGATGGAGCAAGGGGCGGACCCATCCCATCGCCGCAGAAGTTGCCGGCGTAGCCATAGCTCTGCCCGTTTGAGGAGAGGGTCTGCCATAGCAGCGCAAAACTACGGCTCTCACGTCCGGAGGGCATAAAAACGCCACAGCCCCTCTCCGCGAAGGAGGGGGCTGTGGCTGAGGTGCCCCATACGGGGAACAGGGAAGGGTGAAGGGCTGCTGCTCTGCTGCCGTGCCACTTGCATATACTGGGGTGTCTCACAGAAAGTTCCCAGCCATTGGAATAGACCCCGAATTTGCGGTAGCTTGCGGGCTAGCTAGCGATGAACTGGTTAGGGCAACAGCGTCACCGATGGAAGCCTGCAGCCGAGTGGCTGCGTGCTGAACTGCCCGAGCCTCTCGATGGGGCTCTCCTTGTGGGATCAGGTGCCACAGCGATGTTCAGCGATGCGCCGCTGTGGCGCTGCCCATATACGGCAGTGCCAGGGTTCCCGGCGCCGACAGTGGCTGGGCATTCCGGCATCTTAGAGCTGCGACGGATTGGCAGGGCGTGGGTGCTGGTCTTCGGTGGTCGTTTCCACCTCTACGAGGGGTACCAGGTTGATGAGGTCGTGGCTCCCGTGGTACTCGCCTCTTTGCTGGGCATTCGGTGGCTTGTGGTCACGAACGCTGCAGGGTCTGTGACGCATACGTACGCTCCGGGTGATGTCCTGCTACTTCGGGATGCTCTCAATCTGAGCTTCCGTAGCCTACCTATGGCTGGCCGGTGCCACATTTCGCGGCATCTCTTTCCACATCCCGAGTGGCGTCTTCGCCTACGGCAGCGTCTGGAGCAGCTCGGAGTCTGCTGTCCGGAGGCTACGTATGCGGCTATGCTCGGTCCGACGTATGAAACGCCAGCAGAAGTCCGCTTCCTACAGCGTGTGGGAGCGGAGGTTGTGGGGATGTCAACGGTACACGAGCTACAGTGCGCTGTTGCACTTGGGATTGGGGCACTGGCCTTTTCCGTTGTGACGAACTGGGCTGCTGGGTTGCAGTCGCGGCCACTCTCGCATGCAGAGGTCATGGAGACCGTAGGGAGAGCGGCTCCTCGGTTGTATCGGGTCGTGAAAGCAGCCTTCTCTGTGCTTCCAGACCTATAGGATGCTCGTGCCTCTATTTTTGCGCATCCAATGGTGCGCTTGCGGGAGCATATCGGTACAATCACATGGGCGGTGGCTACTCGGCTGCTCTTCGTCGGGTACGGGTTCGTGATGCTGCTGCAGATTGCCGTTGTGCCACCACACGAGTATGGGCTGTTCGCGCTCTTGGTGACGGTGCAGACGTGGATCTTCATCCTCAGCGATTCTTCCGCCCTTTTGGGGCTCGTTCAATTCGGGGCAGAGCCGGAAGAGCAGCCGCGGGTCAACCTCCTGATCGGGCTTCTCCACGCAGGGGTCGCCATGGGACTTGCCACCTGTTTTTGGGCCCTGCGCTTCCCACTGGCCCAGCTCTTTCGCGAGCCGCAGCTTGTGCAGGTTGCTACACTCCTGGTCCCCTTCTGCGCTGTCAGCGTACCGAGGACGTTCTGTGCAAAGCTTCTCTACCGAGAGTTGGCGATGCGGCAGGTCTTCTGGCTGGATCTGAGCTGGGTAGGGACAATGGCGCTCCTTACAGTATGGCTGCTGTGGCAGCGTCAGCTCCGGGGGTTTGAGGAGCTAGCGACAGTTGCTGTGGTGGGCATGGGAGTAAGCTCCGTCGTTGGTCTCTGGCTCTGCCGTTCGTGGCTCCGCTTCGGCTGGCATGGACGAACGCGGCTGCGGGATATCCTCCGTTTCACCCTTCCCCAGGCTCTCGCTTCAGCACTCCACACGGGAATGCGGCAGCTGGATGTCTACGTAGTGCAGTACTTTTTCGGCGTAGCGGTTGTTGGTGTCTACCAGACTGCTAAGACCTTCAATCGAGTCTTCGACACGGTCTTTGACCTCGTGGCAGGCCTCCTCCATCCAGCGGCTGTGCGGTTGCTCTCGGTAGGCGCAGAAGAGGGGCTCCGGACCTTGCTAGCAAAGACGCTGTCGGTGACTTTCCTGAGCATCGCGGCGGTTGTCGTGCTCATAGAAGTTGGGGTTGCAGACCTTCTCCTCACTCCGCTCCTTGTGACTGAGTATGAGCCAGCGATCGCGTACTTCAAGCTATTTGCCTTAGGGGCTCTGGGTGTCCCGTTTGCGGTGTTGGGGCCGGCGATTCTGGCTGTTGGGCGCTCTGGCCGGATGCTGGGCCACATTGCCGTTGCGACCCTTTTGGGTATGGCAGTATTTGGCATCGTTGGGCACTTCTCAGCTGCTTCCCTGGCTCCGTTAGGGTTCGTTGCCTATACAGCAACCCTTGGCCTACTCAACTTTTGGTTCATCCGACGGCGCTTTCGCATCTCTTGGCGGGAGCTCTTTCGGGGCGTTGCTGACCTCAAAGGATTCGTCCAGAGCCTCCGCTCGCAGCAGGTATGATGCGGCTCTTGGGGCATTTGTGGAAGCGTCATGCCGGTCTGCTCAGCCTCTGGGCTGGGAGCGTAGCGCTGGGGACGGTATTGCTGCTGCTATGGATTCAGGTTGGCTGGTGGCTCCAGCATACATGGCAGAAGGAGAGAGAGCGGCTCCGCGTTCAGGTCATCTGTCATCCAGAAGTTGTCCCAACCGTAGACCGTCTGCTGCGACGTCTGCCGGTTGTTGCAGCAGTAGAGGTCATTACTCCCGAGGAAGGATGGCGAATGCTGCAGAGCATGCTCGGCATCGCACCAATTGCATCTGGCGACACTCTGTTACCAGCGATATGCAGCGCGGCCATCAGCAACTCAGCATCTGTGGAAGAACTCGAGGAGCTCTCGGAGCAGCTTCGCTCTCTGCATGGTGTCTATGAAGTAGCCATACCTCTGGAGCCGCTGCAACGGCTTGCAACATGGTACCACTGGGGCCAGATGGGATGGTACGGTGTAGGGGGGGTTGTGGGTCTGCTGTGGCTGCTGAATGCCATGGCCATTTTGAGGGCAGTCCGACGTCGAGCAAGGACGTACGGGGTACTGCTCCTGCTCGGTGTGATGCCAAGACAGGTGCAACTGCCGCTGCTGGTGGGACTTTGGGGTGGTGTACTCTTTGGGGTCCTTGTGGGGTGTACGGTATGGCTGGGCGGGTGGTATCTACAGCTGAACCCTCTTTGGGCCTCCGTTCCTTTTGGGGAGATCTTCGCTGAAGGTCGGTGGCAGTGGATGGTGGGCACCGTGGGGACATGGTTTGGAGTCGTTACCGGCCTGGCACTCGCAGCGAGCAGCAGGCGCCTTGGCGAGGCGCGGAAGTAGCAGAATTGCTAAGTTAGTAGCGGAACCCTATCGCTGTTTCGCGGGTATAATCATCGTTGCAGATGTCTCACAATCCAATCGGGAGAAGAGATGCAGGTCCTCAGTACTATTCTTTTGGGATGGTTGCTCTTGGCAGCTGTCTCTTGGGGACAGGTCACAGTAACAATTGGGACGGGGACAGCTTACAATAACGCGTATACCTATCCCGCCCCGTATGGAAACTGGTACGGCGGGGCACGCCATCAGATTCTCGTGCGAGCTTCAGAGATTACAAGTGCCGGAGGATCTGCCGGTTACATCACAGGTTTGGGCTTTAACGTATTTGCGACAAACGGCAGTGCTGCGCTACAGAATTTCACCATAAAGCTCAAACAGACCACAGCAACAAGCGTTACTGGCTGGGATTTGACGGGCTGGACGACAGTGTATTCCGTTACCTCCTATACGGTCACCACGGGCTGGAACATGCATACCTTCTCCACCCCCTTTGCTTGGGATGGTACGTCCAACCTGCTGATTGAGGTGTGCTTCAACAACTTGAGCTATACTTACAACGCCAGCACGTACTATACGACGACCAGTTACACCAGCGTGATTTACTACATCAACGACTACGACAACACCGTGTGTACGGACATGTCGGGGTGGGGATGGAGCACCACTTCTTCCAATCGTCCGAACATTCGCCTCACCATCCAGGCTGGCGCACCTAATGACGCAGGAATCGTTGGGATTGCGGCGCCGGTGGCGCCCTTCAGCTCTGGGAGTCAGAACATTGCTGTGCAGCTCCGAAACTACGGTACCAATACGCTGAACAGTGTCACCATCAACTGGTCGGTCAATGGCGTTACCCAGACGCCGTTCAACTGGACGGGCTCTTTAGC
>JBCNUX010000042.1:0-13647 GCA_039630485.1 Chlorobiota bacterium
GCTGGGCTGTATGACCGGGGGATGGGAGCCGTCGTATCCAAGAGGGCGCACACATCCCACACGAAAGGCGGGAGAGGAAGACGCGCTCGAATCCAGCCAGCCCCGCTGATGACGTAGAGGGTGTCTCCACCGATCCCGACGATGTCATTTGGTGCCCATGGAAGCTGCGGGAGGAGCTTCTCGCTCGGTATGACACGACCGACGAGTAGCGCTCCTGGGCCTGCTAAGGCAGGCTCCCGCCACTTGATGCGGAAAGAGTCCAGAGCCTGCGGTGCCGAAGGGGTAGGTTGGAGCGCTAAAGCTTCAACAGTCCCACGAGGATACAACCATTGGAGTGGGCTAGGGAGGGCAGTCTGGGCAGTTAGACTGTTAGCCCACAAGGGGAGGAAGGCAGCGCCAATCCACCAGCCACGACTCACCGCTTGCGGTAGCTCCTGAATCTACTTGGCGGCAAAATTACTGTTCCATGCTGTGCGGCAGTTCAAAGGGGGGAGAGGGGCCGTGTAATTTTGCGCGAGCTTCAGGCAAGGATGCCGATGCAGACGCTGCATCTCAGCGAGCGGCTCCGTAAACATCTCCTCCGACTCCACGACCGGGAGGAGCGGGACCTGCATGCAGAGTTCTTGGCCGAGGGAGTGAGGGTGTGCCAAGAGCTCCTACGCAGCCGGATTTACCGAGCACTGCTGGTAGTCCTTCGGGAAGACGCAAGTGCAGAGGCACGGCGGCTTGCTCAGGCCTTTGCGCAGCAGGGGGTCCTCATCTACACGACTTCGGAGCGGCGTTTTCGGTCGCTGGCCCAGACGGAAACCCCGCAGGATATTCTGGCAGTGGTCAGCTACCCTGTGGAGCAGCCGGCCTGGGAAGACCGGGTGCTCGTGTCCGATGGGGTGAGCGAGCCGGGCAATTGGGGGACAATCGTGCGCACAGCGGTCTGGTTTGGATGGCGGACTCTTGTGGTGTTGCCTGGAGGGGTGGACGCATACCACCCGAAGGCAGTCCGTGCCAGCGCTGGAGCGCTCTTCCATGCATTTCTCCATCGGGTTCAGCGGACTGAGGAGGGGTTGCAGGAGCTGGAGCGGCGGGGCTACACCTTGATTGGAGCCGAGCCAGCAGCTGGGGTTCCGTTAGAGCGGGTTAGGCTCCCACGGCGGGTGGCTTTAGCTGTTGGGAACGAGGCTCACGGGCTCTCTGAGGCTGTGCGGCGCCGGTGTCACGTGCTCTTCCGCATCCCTGGAGCAGGGACACTGGAGTCCCTCAACGTTGGTATCGCGACAGCCATTGCACTGTACCACTTCTGGCAGCAGCACCATGCCGATGCGGCTCTTCACACCCGGTCCGGTCGCCGTTCCCGATGACGTGCTGAGGGTACTGTCAGAGCAAGTGCTGCTGCACCGCTCGGAGGAGTTCCGGCAGCTCATGGCGCCAATCCACCAGCGGCTGCAGCAATTGTGGGGAAGCTCTGAGCCAGTGGTCGTGCTGACGAGCTCGGGGACGGGTGGGATTGAGGCAGCGATGCGGAATCTCTGCCCACTGGGGAGCCGCGTCATTGTTGCCACGAGTGGTCGCTTTGGGGAGCATTGTGCGCAGATTGCCGAAGCTGCCGGGGCAGAGGTTGTCCGAGTGACGGCACCATGGGGGCAGGTGGTGGAGCCGGAGCAGTTAGTTGCTGCTATCCGCTCCCACGCTCCAGTGCAGGCAGTGTGGATGGTCTACAGTGAGACGTCCACGGGCGCCCTCATGGACGTCCAGCAGTGTGCAGCAGCAGTTCGGGAAGTGTCGGAGGCCTTCATCTGCGTGGACGCCATCACGGCAGTAGGGGTCCATCCGTGCCCGATGGAGGAATGGGGGCTGGATGTCGTTGTTGCGGCTTCTCAGAAAGCTTTTGCATTGCCTCCCGGACTGGCATTCGTGGGGCTTAGCCGACGGGCATGGGAGTTCGTCCGCTGCCGGCGAGCACCGACGGTGTACTTCGATCTCAACGCTGCCTACGAGCGGTGGCAGCAGGCGATGACGGCCTGGACTCCGGCGGTGTCGTTGATTCGAGCGTTGGGCTACGTCCTGGAACGCTACTTTGCCGATGGGCTGCCGCCACATTGGGAGCGGCACCGACGCTATGCCCGCTCGGTGCGTTCAGCGCTGGCAGTGTGCGGACTTCCGCTGTTTGGGCAGAGCGGCTCCCATGCAGTGACGGTCGTTCAACTCCCGGAGTCGCTCCGGGAGCTCCCGCAGCGGTTGCGGGAACACTTCGGCATCATTGTTGGAGGAGGACAGGGACCGTTGGAGGGGAAGGTGATGCGCATCGGGCATATGGGGGCCATTAGCGAAGGGGACATCCTCATGCTGGTTGCTGCCATTGGCGTCGTGCTCGGTCGCATGGGACTGCGGCCTGATGTTGAAGCGATGCTAGAGCAGGCGGCTGCGGAGCTTGCGGCGCAGGAGGCATGGTGCGGCGCATCGTCGTAGCAACGCAGAATCCTCACAAGCTCCGAGAGCTCCAGGAGCTTGCCTCAGAGCTGGCTCCTGGCGAGCTGGAGTTCGTTGCGCCGGGACAGATAGAAGGCTGGGAGCAGGTGGAGGAGGGTGCGACGCTAGAGGAGAACGCCTATCTGAAGGCTACGGCCCTGTTTGAACGCCTCTGGGTCCCTGTCGTTGCTGACGATTCTGGCTTGGAGGTGGAGGCTTTGGGAGGTAAGCCGGGGGTCCATTCTGCCCACTTCGTGGGGAGCGATGGAGAGAATCGGCGGGCGGTGCTGGAACTCCTTCAGGGCCTTCCGAAGGAGCAGCGCCGGGCTCGCTTTCGGACGGTGCTCTGCTATCGCGACCATCTCCGCACCATCTGCGTGGAAGGGGTTGTCGAGGGTTGGATTGCGTTCGAAGAGCGGGGGCACTTCGGTTTCGGCTACGATCCCATCTTCGTGCCGGAAGGGGAAGAGCGGACCTTTGGGGAGATGGAGCCGAGCGAGAAGAATCGGCGCAGCCACCGCTACCGGGCGATGCGGGCACTTCTAGCGGAGCTCCGCCGGCTCTGGTCGGACGAAGCCTCGGAGCATCATGAAGGGTGCGTGTCCGAGCAGGCGCTTCCAGAATGGCTTCCGCTACTGATGCGGATCTGTGCCGCGGCTGCTCAGCCTGGACAGGAGGAGGTGCTGGAGCGCGAGCTCCAGCGGGCACTGCGGTTGGGTGTGCCGCTGAACGCCGTAGGTGAGGGGCTTCTGCAGCTCTGTCTCTTTGCGGGATTCCCGGCGGCGATCGAGGCCCTACAGTGTGCTCAGCGTGTGTGCCAGCAGATGGGGATGGTCTGGGAAGGACCGTCAGAGCAGCCTCAGCCATCGCCGGAGGCGAGCGGGGTGGAGCTCTTCCAGAGAGTTTACGGTGAGCAGGCGGATCGAGTGCGGGAGCGGCTCCGTGCGGCAGCTCCGGCTCTGGAGGACATGGTCCTTCGGGTTGCCTACGGGAGTGTGCTCTCGCGCCAAGGACTGGAGTTGGTAGCTCGGGAGGCTGCGGCGATAGCAACCTTGGTTGCGGCGGGCGGGTGGTGGCGGCAGGTGCAGTCACATTTACGGGCCCTCCTGCGCTTGGGAGTCACGCCACAGCAGAGTGGGGAGCTCCTCCGAGAGCTGCAGCCATTCTGCAGCTCGGCTCAGTGGAAGAGGCTCCAAGAGGAATGGGCCCAGGCGCAAAGTGCTTTCTCCCACGTGCTCTCGTGAGTCGGCGGAGACGTGAAGATAGGGGATTACCCGTCTTTGCCTTTCGAGCGAGGGTGTTCGCTAGGATGCAGCTCTTTAGCCAGGGAGACTCAGCGGTAGGAGAGCATGTGCCGCTAGCGGAGCAGCTTCGCCCGCGGCGGTTCGAGGAGGTGGTAGGCCAGCAGCATCTAGTTGGACCTCAGGGGGCGTTGCGCCAGTTCCTGCAGCGCGGGTACTTCCCCTCCGCCATTCTCTGGGGGCCACCGGGAACGGGCAAGACGACGATTGCCCGTATCGTGGCGCAGGAATTAGGAGCGGAGTGGCTGCAGTTGGCGGGAACCGAGGTAGGGATGACAGCTCTGCGAGAGTTGTTGCGACGTGCAGCGACTCTGCGGCGGCGAGGACGTCGCGTGGTGCTGTTCATTGACGAGATCCACCGGTGTACGCGTCCGCAGCAGGATGCTCTGCTGCAGGCCGTGGAGGAGGGCATACTCATCCTCATCGGTACCACGACCGAGCCACCGAGCTTCGTGCTCTCAGGAGCACTGCTGTCGCGGTGCCGGGTTTACGAGCTCCAGCCACTCACGGAAGAGGAGCTTCGAGAGCTGCTGCAGCGAGGAGTTGCGGCGCTAGAGGGCCGCTATGGGGAGCCGGTCCAAGTGGAGGAGGAAGCAGAACTATTGCGGCTAGCGGCCGGTGATGCGCGAGTCCTACTGCAGGTACTGGAGGCTGCAGCGGTCTTAGCGGAGTCACATGGAGGCATTCGCAGGATCACGGCTGAGCATATCCGGCAGGCTCTGGCTCGCTCTTTGCCGAGCTATGATGCTCACGGGCAGCGACACTACGATGTGGTCTCCGCCTTCATCAAGTCCGTGCGCGGTTCCGATCCAAACGCGGCTGTCTTCTGGCTGGCAGTGATGCTGGAGTGTGGGGAAGACCCGCGTTTCATCGCTCGTCGGCTGGTCATCTTGGCCAGCGAGGACATAGGGAATGCGGAGCCGCAGGCGCTACCGGTGGCGGTTGCGGCTCTGTTGGCTGTGGAGCGGATTGGGATGCCAGAGGCCCGGATAGTATTGGCCCAAGCGGCGACGTACCTGGCCTGTTGTCCGAAGTCCAACGCTGCCTATCGGGCCTTGGAGGCAGCCATAGAGGATGTGCGCTCGGGGGTGTCAACTGCGGTGCCGCTCCACCTGCGCAATCCCGCCACTACGGCGCTCGCCCGTGCGGGGTACGGGCAGGGGTACCGCTATCCCCACGACTTCCCGGGCCATTTCGTAGAACAGCGCTACTTCCCCGAGGGCGTGGAGCCGAAGGTGTACTACGCCCCCGCGGAAGTGGGCCTAGAGGCCGCGTACAGGGAACGCTTGCGGCAGTGGTGGCGTACACGGTACAGCGCAGAGCAGCCGTAGCCAGAACCCTTTTACGGCTGCCAGCTCCAGCGCACTTCTGCGGCGATACCCCATGTGTGCATGAGCTGGATGCCATTCGTGCGCCAGAAGACGGGCAGCACAGCTTGGAGTCGCGCTGCAAACGGACTGGACAGCAAGGTGCAGCTTGGAACCACATCTATCCAGAGGCCTCCCGTCGCTGGCAGGGGCTGCCCGTTGAAGCGGTCCGAGCTAGTACTGCGAAGGCGCACACCGAGGCTGGGTACGAGCCAGGGCAGTGGAGCATCGAGCCAGCTACTCGACAGCAGGGCCTGGACTTCTGCACCAGTCCGGTAGCCGAGCACATCGGCTTGGAGTGGAACGCGGACCAGCGCTGATACGGCATGGCTGAGGAGTGGCTCCGGGAACATAGCCGTGATGAATCCCCAGCCCAGGGCCTCCCATGTGCCGCTGCCGGGCTGGAGGTCTCGTGGGAGGCGGACTCCAGCCCGTTCCTGGTCTGAGGAGCCCGTCGGGGCCTTTACTCCAATGCCGATAGCGATGTCCCAGGGTGCGAGCGGATTGCTCGGACGGAGGGCACGTTTGAGCAGGACCATCGCATCTCCTACCCCAGCAGCACGGTAGACCGTGGAGAGCGTGTCCACCCGGAAGCTACGCTCCTTGAGCGCAAACGGCAGCGACGCCACTATAGCCCAGTCCCGAAGGATAGTGAACTCAGCCTCCACACGCCAGAGGTGACTTAGAGCCCGGCGGTTGAGCGGATCGGGAACAGTGGTCGCAGCCTTCGCTGCACGGGTGAACCGAGTGAAGCTGTAGGCTACTGTAAGGTTCACAGGCGTCGCTGGGTCTACCCCGCGTTCGGTCCCCGCCAGGGATACGCTTGGGGGTCCGCAGCAGGCTTGTCCATACGCTCCCGTACTGCTGCCGAGCAGGCCATGCCCAAGGGCAACGAGGAGCGCCCTACGGAGAGACTGCCACATGGAGCTGCCCTTGGGTCGCGCCTCCTCTCCCGTCCAGGACAACGACGGAAATCGTGTTCGTCAAGCCTCCACAGCAGGGGTCGGGGACGTAGAAGACGCGGGCGCCACTCCCGACGAGTGCCCCGGCAGAGGCGCTCCAGGAATAGCTCAGCGAATCCCCGTCAGGGTCCTGGGCATAGCACGTCACCGTTGCAGGCTGCCCTACTCGCAGGATTTGGGGTGAGATCGTGATGCTGTCAATCCTCGGAGCCGTGTTGGCTAGGCCTATGGGAGAATCAGAGCGTACGCAGCCCGCTACTGTGAGGTTAGCTGCGGCAAGGAGGAGCAGTAGCATGGTCTGCATCGGGTATCCCTCGCTGTCCAAGCGGCAGCGACGAACGACTCTGCGGCAGGAGTGTAGGCGGGCGACTCTCTGCTTTGGTGTATTTTTGGCCCACCGCAGGTGCGGTTGGTGGCGATGCGAATTGAAGTAGTGCTCGTTCCTTCGTTGCTTCCGGAGAGCCAGCCGGAAGGGCTCTACGTCTTGGTTGACGTGCTGAGAACGAGCACGACTCTCTGCACGGCCTTGGCACACGGTGCTGACGCGGTGCTGCCTTGCGTGACCCCTGAGGAGGCATGGGAGCTTGCACAGCGGGAACCCGAAGGGACAGTACTGTTGGCTGGTGAGCAAGACGGACGCCCGATTCCGGGGTTCGCTCTGGAGAACTCCCCGCTGGAGTACACCGAGGAAGCCGTTGCCGGCAAGCGGATAGCGTTCGTCTCCACCAATGGCACTCCATTGCTGCGACGGCTGCCGGACGGGGAAGGGGCAGGCACGGTCGTGATGGGCTTGGTGAACCGCGCTGCGGTCGTGGAGTACTGTCATCAGCTCAAGCCTGAGGCCGTCTTCATCTGCTGTGCCGGGCACAAAGGGTCCGTGGCGTATGAGGATGTCATTGGGGCTGGGGCACTCGTTGCAGAGCTACGGCAGCTCCGCTCGGTAGCCTTGACAGATGCAGCTCATGTGGCCTTCACGGCCTTCCAGCATGCCGAGCCAGATCTCCTTTCGGCCGTCCTCCGATGCAGCCGGCATGCTCGCTTCCTGACGCTGGAGGGGAAACAGCGAGACGTCGAGTATGCCCTTCAGCTGGACTGCCTGTCGGTCGTGCCGCGATGGCACGCTGGGCGGCTCTGCGCAGTGGGTTCCCGTTTGGCTCAGGGAAACAGAGAAGTGCAGCAGCCGACGATACCGGAATGTGCAGCATAGAGAGGGGTAGCAATGCGGGTAACGTCCTTCGACCACCCCCCTCTGCGGGAGCGGCGTGAGCGTTCGCATACCCGCCTCCTCCGACGCCAGCAGCGGTATCTCCTGGCCGTGCTCCTAGTAGCAGCGGCGCTGTTGCTGGGCCTTGCTCTCCTCTCCTACACGCCCGAGGACCAGGACAATGCCGCACTGCGCTGGAGTGACCTGGTAGGACTCATCCGTGGCGAGCCAGAGGCTCGGTTGAAGGCAGAGACGACTCATAATTGGCTCGGGCTCCTGGGGGCACTCATCGCCCACGTGTTCGTAGCCCTGGGGATCGGATACGCGAGCCTCGTGCTGCCACTCCTCATGGGGTGGTGGGCTTGGGAGGTTGCTCACCACGAGGTCATTCCTGCGGCTGTGTGGCGGAGGAGCCTTGCAATACTCCTGCTGGCGGTGTTGGGAGCCGTGGGCGCTGGGAGCTTGCGGGGAATCCCAGCCTTTGCAGAGCTTCCGCTGGAGTGGAGCGGGATGCTGGGGACCTTCGTGGCCGTTGTCCTCGGCCAACTGCTGGGCACGGTAGGGGCAATCGTGCTGGTTGTAGCGGCGGTGGTTGCAGTACTGATCGTGGAATTCCCGCGTGCTATGGAGCAGCTCTTCCAGCAAGCCCGTTTGCTGCGGGCACGGTGGCGAGATCGTCGGCAACGGTCCCAGCAGGAACGGCGCCAGACGGCTCCTTCTCCGCCGCTGCAGACCGAGAGAGGAGCTGCAGCCTCCACTGACGAACCGGCCCGTATCGTGCGAGTCCGGACGCAGGATGCTACAGTCCAGCCGGGGATGGTTCCAGAGGCGACCTCGGCACCTATTGTGCCGATGGTGTCTGCAGCTTCTCCGGGCTCAAAGGCTGCTCAGGGAACTCCGGGGGCATCTCAAGTCTCGTCGACGACCCCTGTGCGCTCCCCGAGAGAGCAGAGCAAGGGACAGGCAGTTGAGGCGTCCTCAGCCTCCGTTCCTTTGACGGTGCCTGAGGAGCTGTCTGGCTACATGCTGCCTCCGTCTTCGCTCCTGCTGGGCGGGGAGGATGCACTGCCCGTGGACGAGGCTGAACTCCAACGGAATGCACGCCTGCTTCAGGAGAAGCTGGAAACCTTCCGCATCGGGATCGAAAACCTTGTGGTGACCCCCGGACCGGTAGTGACGCAGTACGAGTTCGTCCCTGCCGCGGGGGTCAAGGTCAGCCAGATTGAGAGCTTGGCCGATGACATTGCCTTAGCCCTGAAAGCACCAGGAGTGCGCATCATAGCGCCCGTTCCAGGCCGAGGAACGGTCGCCGTGGAGATCCCCAACCACCGGCGTGCCCTTGTCCGTTTCCGCAGTATTGTTGAGTCACCGGCTTTCCAACACTCAGAGGCAGCGTTGCCACTTGGGCTCGGCGTGACCATTACCGGCGCGGTCTACTGCGCCGATCTGGCCCGGATGCCGCACCTGCTCATTGCAGGGGCAACGGGCTCCGGAAAGAGCGTGGGGCTCAATACGATGATCCTCTCGCTCCTGTTCCGGCTCCGACCGTGGGAGCTGAAGTTCGTCATCATCGACCCGAAGAAGGTGGAGCTGACACCATACGGTATGCTGGAGCATCACTTCCTTGCCATCTCCCCAGACGTTGGGGAGCCGATCGTCACCAGCCCAGCAGCGGCCGTAACGGTGCTGAAGGCCGTGGAGCTGGAGATGGAGCGTCGCTACGACCTCTTGGCGCAGGCGGGGCAACGCAACATCGTAGACTACAACCGCCGCGTTCAGGAGGGCAAGCTGGGACAGCAGTGTAGGCCCCTGCCGTACATCGTGGTGGTCATTGATGAGTTGGCTGATCTCATGCTGACAGCAGCCCGGGCCGTGGAGGAGCCAATCACCCGTCTGGCGCAGTTGGCACGCGCTGTTGGAATCCACCTCCTCGTCGCTACTCAGCGCCCCTCTGTCGATGTCATCACGGGGCTCATCAAAGCGAACTTCCCCGCTCGAATTGCCTACCAAGTGGCTTCCCGCGTGGACTCCCGGGTCATCTTGGACATGGCGGGGGCAGAGCAGCTCCTGGGCAGCGGTGACATGCTCTTCCTACCCGGAGGCCTCCCGAAGCCGATACGGCTGCAGAACGCGTACGTCAGCACCGAAGAAGTGGAGGCGGTCTGTAACTTCATCGCACAGCAGCCCGGCTTCCCAGAACCATACTTGTTGCCGACGGTGTCAGAGCGTGCTGAAGGGGAAAACAAGGGGGGTACAGGCGGCCGCGATCCTCTCTTCGCCGAGGCAGCACGCCTGGTGGTTCGCCATCAGCAGGGCTCGGTCTCTTTGCTCCAGCGGCGGCTTAAAGTCGGGTATTCCCGCGCGGCCCGCATCATGGATGAGCTGGAAGCGGCAGGCATCGTCGGGCCTGCCGACGGTAGCCGTGCCCGCACAGTGCTCCTGCGGAGCGAATCGGAATTGGAGGGCATCCTATAATTTTGCCGCCAATCTTAGCGTTGGGTGCTGTGTAGGGCCTCTCGGCTCGAAAGGGTACGGTGCTGTGCCGCCTCTTCATCCAGGACGTTGCGCTCTTTGAGCGCTTGGAGCTGACGTTTAGTCCAGGGTTGAACGTCATCACGGGTGAGACGGGAGCAGGGAAGTCGCTGCTGGTGGATTCCCTCCTGCTCGTCTTAGGGGAGCGGGCTGGTGCAGACGTCGTGCGGCAGGGTGCTACGAAGGGGATCTTGGAGGCGCTCTTCCGCGCGGACCCTCAGGGACCTTTGGCGAGCTTCCTGGCCGAGCAGGGGTACCCGTTAGAAGGAGAAGAGCTGCTCCTGCGACGTGAGATTAGCTCTCGGGGGACGACGCGGTGCTTCATCAACGACTCCCCTGCCCCAGTCTCGCTGGTGCGCCTCGTGGGGGAGCAGCTCGTAGACTTCCACGGGCAGCATGAGCAGCAGTCGCTGTTGCGGGTGGAAACCCACGGCCGCCTCTTGGACGATGCTGGCGGGTTGGAGGTGCTCCGCCAGGAGTACGCAGATGCATACCAGTGCCTGCAACAGGCTATCGCAGCCTACCGGGACCTACAGGCACGCCAGCATGAGCTGCGCGAACGGCGGGAGTGGCTCCGACTGCGCTTGCAAGAGATTGCCGCGATCGATCCGAAGCCGGGGGAAGAGGAAACATTGCAGACAGAGCTCCAGCTCAGCGAACACGCCGAGCGGCTTTACGCTTTGGCGACGCAGATCTATGGGCTGCTCTACGGGGACGAGGACGCTGTCCGGGACCGTTTGTTGCGGGTGCGCAACCTGCTGGAGGAACTGGCGCGAATTGACCGACGCTTCACCGAAGTCGTCACGGAGGCCCAATCTTGGATTGTGGGAGTGGAAGAGCTGGCCCGTTCCCTACAGAGCTACTCAGCACGTTTAGACTTCGACCCGGAGCGCCTGGAGCAGATCCGGCAGCGAATGGCGCAGCTCCAGCTCCTACGGCGTCGGTATGGTTCCGTGGAGGAAGCGCTCCATCAGAAGCAGAAGTGGGAGGAGGAGCTTCAGCTAGCCGATCAGGTGGAGTACTACCTGGAGCAGGCAGCGCAGCAAGTAGAACGCTGCCGGCGTGAGCTTGCCCGCTCTGCCCAGCGGCTCCACAGCAAGCGCGAGAACGTCGCCCGATGGCTGGAGCGAGAGGTCGTATCACTCCTCGCGGAGTTAGGCATCCCCTACAGCCGCTTCGTTGTCCAGCTTGCCATGGAGGAGGCTGCCCCAGAAGAGGAGCTCTGGGTGGAGCTCGGCGGCCGGCGTTACCGGGCTTTTCCCACGGGGATTGACCGTGTGGAGTTCCTGATCACCACGAACCGTGGTGAAGAGCCTCGACCGCTCGTTAAGGTTGCCTCCGGTGGGGAAATCTCTCGGATTATGCTGGCGCTCAAGAGCATACTGGCCAAGTCCGATCGGCTACCGCTGCTGGTCTTCGACGAGATTGACGCTGGCATCAGCGGCCGGATAGCCCATCGGGTCGGACAGGCGTTACGAGCGTTAGCGCAGTACCACCAGGTGCTCCTCATCACCCATCTGCCGCAGATAGCGGCTTGCGGCACTGAGCACATCGTCGTGGAAAAGCAGGAGCGTGCCGGACGCACGATCGTTACTGCCCGACGCCTTCAGCCGGAGGAGCGGGCGTACGAGATTGCACGGCTCGTCAGTGGCGAGCAAGTCACCGAGACTGCCCTCCAAACGGCGCGTGAGCTCCTTGCAATTGAGCAGTAGGTGGAACAAAGCAGGGGGACGCGATTGGCTACCGAAGTTCCGTACAACCTGACATACCTGTCACGGCAAGAGCTGGTGGAGCGTCTCAAAGGCAAGGTGGACCCGCGCGATCTCAACCGAATCCTCAGTGCTTACGACGTGGCAGCGAGCGTCCATGAGCTGCAGCTCCGGCGGGACGGCAGTCCCTACTTCTACCACGTCACACGCGTGTGCAAGATTCTCATCGACGAGCTTGGGGTAACAGACCCGGACACGCTCATTGCAGCACTCCTCCACGACGTACTGGAAGACTCCCAAGAGCTAACAGCTGGGATTCTGGAGTACAACTTCGGTCCCCGAGTTGCAGCTATGGTGCAGACACTGACGAAGGACCTCCAGGCGCACGAGCGGGATCCCGATGCCGTGGATTGGGAGCACGTGGAACGGCTCCGCCGTGCAGGGCCCGAGTGCCTCCTCATTCGGCTTGCAACGCGGCTGGATAACTTCCGCTGTCTGGGGTACGACCTCAAGCGCAACCCTTTCCGCTACATCCAGCAGACGTGGGAGCGCTACATACCGCTGGCTCAGCAGTACGATGATCCGCGGCTCAAGCAGCTGGTGACGCTGCTCCAGCGGGAGCGTAACAAGTTCCTGGGCTAAGAGAGTGGCCGCCATGGGCTGGACACGCCGGGAGTGGCTACGGGTTGTGGGAACACTACCGTTAGGGGTGAGCTCCCTCCGCCAGGTCCCGTCACCTGCTGAACCTCCACCACTTCTGTGTCCGAGAGGGCTGCGTCCGGGAGCAGTAGTGGCGATCACGGCACCTGCTAGTCCTGCGCATCCAAGCGAGATGGGGTCGGCTGTAAAAGCGCTGCAGCAGTTAGGATGCCGGGTTACCTTCGGGACAACCGTGCAGCGTCGTGGACGGCGGTACCTAGCAGCATCGGACGAGGAGCGTGCGCGCGAGCTTCAAGAACTGGTGGCCAATCCGCAGGTGGATGCCATCCTCTGCGCCCGAGGCGGCTATGGGACTATGCGATTATTGCCGCTGCTGGACTGGGAGCTCTTCCGCCAGCACCCAAAGCCAATCATCGGCTTCAGCGATATCACAGCGCTCCTCCTTGCTATCGCGACGAAAGCCCGCATCGTGACCTACCATGGTCCGGTGGCGGTTTCAGAGTTCGACGCTTTTACGCTGGAGTACTTTCGACGGACACTCTACTTGCCGGAGGCGGCCCTTCAGCCGTGGAGTTTACGGAATCCGAGCTGGGAGGTGCTCTCGCCGGGGGTTGCGTGCGGTCCACTCATCGGTGGGAACTTGACGCTGTTGGTGAGCCTGCTGGGGACTCCGTATGAACCCGACCTGAGGGGAGCGGTGCTCTTCCTTGAGGACGTCGGGGAGGAGCCGTACCGGATAGACCGCATGCTGACACAGCTCCTCTTGGCTGACAAGCTACAGCAGTGCGTAGCAGTGTTGATCGGTAACTTCCGGACCTCCACAAAGAGGACACGGGGGGATGTTTCGTGGCAGCCAACAGTGGCCGAAATCCTGCGGGAGAAGCTTGCCCCGCTACGGATTCCAATCCTGGCTGGCATTCCGTTGGGGCATATCCGGAGCAAACTGACATTGCCGCTCGGAGTCTGGGCGGAAGTCAACACTCACACGCACACCATATGCCTTGCTGAACCGTCTGTCGCAAACAACGTAGCATAAGGTCGGAGGGAGCCATGGCATTGCTGCCAGCCGTAGTGCTGTGGGCACTTGGAGTGATGCCGGCTTTTGGGCAGAGTTTCTCAGTCTACAGCATCGACCCAAGTGGTTTCCCTACAGTGCGGGCGAACTTCGTGGCCCTTGACGTCAATGGGCAGCCGTACCCCAACTTGAGGCCAGCGGACTTCCGCGTTGTGGACAATGGAGTCTCGGTTGACCCAACGGTGAGCGTTCGCTGTACGACGCTGGTCGGAGATCCGGAGTTCAGCGCTGTCCTGGTGTTGGATCGGAGTGGGTCTATGAACGAGCTGGTGGACCCCGTCCGTCGGGAAACGCGCTGGGACTGGGTGAAGTACGCTGCGAAGGTGTTCATTGAAGCTGTCAACTTCGTAGGCCGTACGGCTATCGCCGTTGTT
>JBCNUX010000043.1:0-12681 GCA_039630485.1 Chlorobiota bacterium
CCCCAACGTCCTCGTAGTTGTAGGTCTTGATAGTGACCCCAATGACCTCGTACCCCTGCTCCACGAGCAGAGCTGCCGCAACGGAGGAGTCCACTCCTCCGGACATACCCACCACAACCCGTCGGCGATTCCGCTGTGCCATCTGCCTCTAGTCCATGCGTAAATTGCAGCAACATAGACGAATCAGCCCCACCAGCTGTGGGCAGCTCCAACATACTTGCCCGGATGCTGACACGGCGCCTCCAGCGCCGCCTTCGACAGCTCTTCGCCCGCATCTACCTCTACGGCATCCACCACCTCGACCCCTGGCGCATCGGGAACGCCCAAACGCCGTTGTTACTATACTGCTCCCACGGCGGATGGAGTGATGTTGCCCTGGCACTTGTGCTCTCGCACCGGCTCCTACGGCTTCGCAGCTACATCCTCCTCGGACCGCACCAGAGCGCACACTTCCGCTGGGCTCGTTCCATAGGTTGCATTACCCTACCGTGGGAGCACCCAACAGCTCTCCAGAGTGCACTCACCTCCCTCCTCCCCCGCCTGCTCCGACGTACCGATTCGGTGCTATGGGTCTTCGCAACGAGCGACTTCCTCAGCGTTGGGGATACCGACCCTTTCTGGAGCTGCACCGACATTGTGCGCCTCTCCGATCGCCCTATCGCCCTTGCCCCCGCTGTTTGGAGCTACCAATTACTCCAGCAACAGCCGGCGTGCTACCTCTGGATTGGTACCCCTGAGGTCTACGGTCCTGACATCCCACCCTCCGAGTTGGTCCAGCGCTGCAGCCACGCCCTGGCAACACTCTACCTCCACCAGCAACGCCTGCTCTACAGCGGCACCCTCCATCCTGGCTACCGCCTCTACTGGCTCTGAGGCAGCGGATGGCAGAAAGAGAAGCGGCCCAAGGTAGCGACGAGAGAGTCCTCTACGGCCTTGGCTCTAGCCACGTATCCAAAGCTGAGGATAGCGAAGAGGAGTGAGTCCTGGTCAGCCGTTACCACGTAGCCAGCTAAGGCACTGACGTTGCGAAGCGTTCCCGTCTTTGCCCAGCAGCGGCCTCGGCTCTCTTCCTGACCGAGGCGGCGCTTCAACGTCCCGTCTACCCCGCTCACTGCTAAGCTGCGCAGAAGGGCACCGGCGAATGGGGCCTGGAGTGCACGGGCAAGGAGCATAACAAGATCGGCAGCGCTGACTCGATTGTGCCGAGATAGCCCTGAACCATCTCGCAGACGGCATTCTGCGCACGGGATTCCCCACTGCTCCAGCAATCTTTGGAGCACCATACGAGCCCGTTGTGCATGTGAGCTCTCCCCGCGGACTACTGCCCCTACCAGTTTGAAGAGGTGCTCGGCAACGAAGTTGTCGCTCTCCTTGTTCACCGCAGCTATCACCTCGGCCAGTGGACGTCGGTACTCAGCAAGGACTACTCCGCCCCCGCGGTATGCCCCCATACCGAATCCTCCGCCTACCCGAACGCCAGCAGCGCGCAGCCGCTGGAGGAACGTCGCCGCCGTTGCTATCTCGGGGGCCTCCATCGGAACGCTGACCGACCAAGCGCCTTCTGCAGGCACCCTCCCTGAGAGCACTATCCGCTGAACGGAGCCCTTCAGGAAGCTACGAACACGGATCACAGCCCGAACCGCCCTTCTACCCTTTCGGCGCACGGGGATGCAACGGAGCCGAGAGACGTCTACGATAAAGGCCGGTGACAGTGGTACTGTCTGCGCCGTCAAGCGCCCGCGGACGGCACTGACGACAACCCGGACCTCGTTCCGATTGAAGCCCAGCGCCGTAATCGGCGGGAGTGGCTGGACGACGTCCGTATCCCCACTGTACTGCAGACGGTAGCGCTCCTCATCGAAGAGTGAGCCATCTGCTAACACTGATCCAGTAACCCGCCGGACACCTTGCCGAGCCAACTGGGCAGCAATCTCCTCTAGCTCCTGCACCGTTAACAGTGCATCGCCACCTCCAACCACGTAGAGGTCGCCATGGATCGTCCCTTGAGCATCGGCAGCAGCACCTGCCACAACACGAGTCACCACCGCTGCTGAATCCCCCAATGTCGCCAAGGCTGCAACAGTCCAGAACAACTTGGTCGTAGATGCCGGCGTGAGGGGCAGACGAGCGTTCTGCTCAAACAGCAGGCGTCCAGTCCGATCAGCAACCACGACCCCAACTTGCGCACGCCTTTCAAGAGGCTGGAGGAGTGCTTTGAGGCGGTTCCGGAGGCCCTCTATCGCGGCTGCACTGTCCGAGGCACTACAGCGAGCCCACGTAGGAACGCCAGCAACCGCAAGGAGGATTGCTCCGTATACCAGTAGCCGCATTCACTTGCTCGCGATGTCCCCCGAGGGCCGCTACAAAATTCTATCACAGTGCCGTACTGGCAATCCGAACCCCAAGCCGTGCCTGATGCCAGGGTTCTCCGTATGCCCACCCAAGCTGGAGCTGCAGTGCCCCAGCAGCCGTCCGGAGTTGCCACTGAGTACCTACCCCTACTCGCCACCCCAAGAGTGCCATCCACCCAACATCCACGAATACCCCAGCGTACTCACCCTCGTTGAGAAGCCATCGCCCCTCCACCCCTCCCCAGAGAGCCCGAGGCGTCGCAAACTGCGCTTCCCGGTAGCCTCGCAGACTCTGGATTCCACCGACACGGTAGAACTCCTCTCGCTGCAGCTCAGCCCCCACCAAGAACTGCCCTTGAACGTGGAAGCGCGCAACGAGAGGGGGCACTACAGGGACAAAAGCCTCAGAGCCCGCCTCTATAGCAACCCGGAGCCAGTGGCGTTCTGGCTCCCCATAGCGCTGTGATCGGTATGAAAGGCGCAGGAAAGTTCGAACTCCTCGGGCCGGATTCTGTGCCGGATAGAGCCGCCCTATCTGGAGTCCACCACCGATGTATCCCGCGCGATTCCGCTTCAGCCACCTTGCATTCCCCGAGGGCACAATCCAGCGCCAGCCCCCAAAGAGCTCTGCCTGCCACCCTGCCGAGAGACGTCCTAACCACTCAACCCCTAGCTCCCAGCGGACATCCGAATACGTCGTGTCATACTGTCGCAGCTCATACTGTCCGCGCAATGCCACCCAGGGTGGTAGCGGCTCTGTGTACCCCACCGATAGCTCTTGCACTTGAGCGGCTGCTCGGTACCACCGCAAGCTGGCAGAACGCCCGCTCCCGAAAAGGTTCCAAAGCTGAGCCTCTGCCATCCCGCTCCATCCTCCAGCGCCACCGGATGGTGGAGCGTAGCCAAGGAAGCCCTCCAATCGGGTGGCACTGCGCTCCCGGAGAGTAAAAACAGCCGCCCACCGCCCATCAGGAAGGCTCTCTCGGCGCGGGGACTCAATGACTTCAAGCCACGGTAGCGATTGAAGCCGATATTGCGCCCGCTCCAGAAGGGCATCTGAGAGCACCTCCTGAGCCTCAATCCCAACCCACCGCCGGAGGAATTCATCCCGTGTAGACCGCAAGCCGTGGAAGAGGACCGTGTCCGCCCGTGCCGGCTCCCCGCAGTGGAGGACGCAGCGGAGCCATACTCCTGCATCTTCCAGACGGACTTCCTGAACATCGGCCCAGGCATGTGGGTATCCTGCTGTTTGCGCTACTGCCACCAATTCCTGCAACAGTGCCTGAATGTCATCCCGCCGAGCCTGGCGCCCCCGAAAGTTGGAGCTTACCTGTTGCACTTTCTGCCGGACTGGTTCGGGCGGATCGGACAGAGAAACCACCTCCACAGCCTCCACAGTCACCGGCTTGCCGAGGCAGAGAACGTAGCTCATGCAGGCACGCTCGGCGTCCCACCGCGGCTCTACCCGAGCAAACCAGTACCCCTGCTCATGTGCCCATCGAAGCAGAGAAAGACTGTCCTCGTGAACACAGGTGCGGAACTCTTCAGCCTCATAGCGACACCCAGACTGTAGACAGAGGGGACGTCGAAGGTCCACTACAACTGCTGGCTGCGGCTGCAGCTCGACAGCATTGATCCAGAAGCCATCATATTGCGAGCCAGCTACGAATCCCCCGCCAATAGCGGAGAGGAAGGTGGCCGTGAACACTCTTCGGAGCCGCCACAGAACCTCCCGGACGAAAGCCGCTAGGTGCTGGACCCTGATCGGTAACCAGACTGTCACCGTACCGCTTTCCACTCCTTCGCCCCTTTCCACGTCAGTGCAACGGCAGACTCCCCGGAGACCTGCTTCGGTCTCTACCAAACACTGGGTGGGCATGTGTCCCTATCGGCAGTCCTGAGATGCTCCGCATCGGCATCGTCTGTTACCCCACCTACGGTGGGAGCGGAGTCGTCGCTACAGAGCTCGGGAAGGCGCTAGCACGGCGCGGCTACCAGGTGCACTTCATCACCTACGCCCTCCCATGGCGTTTAGACGCTTTCCACGACAACATCTTCTTCCACGAAGTGGAGCTGCCGAACTACCCGCTGTTTGAGTTTCAGCTCTACTCCCTCGCTCTGGCTGGCAAGCTCGTAGACGTAGCCCGCTACGAGCGGCTCAATCTCCTCCACGTCCACTACGCTATCCCTCATGCCATCAGCGGTTACCTGGCCCAGCGCATGCTCCAAGAGCACCACGGACTCTCCCTGCCCGTCGTGACGACCCTCCATGGCACCGATATTACTCTGGTTGGCTTAGAGCCCTCCTTCCACCCCGTGGTACGCTTCTCGATAGAGCATTCCGATGCCGTCACGGCTGTCTCCTACTTCTTAGCTGACAAGACCCGCCATCAGTTCCACATCCAGCGCCCGATCGAGGTTATCCCCAACTTCGTGGACACAAACTTCTTTACGCCTCGCCCCGACCCTGAACTGCGACGTCAATTTGCTGGCGAAGGAGAGTACCTCCTCATCCACGTCTCCAACTTTCGTCCCGTCAAGCGCTCTCCCGACACAGTCCGCATCTTGGCGGAAGTCCGTTCTGTCGTGCCGGCCAAACTCCTCCTCATCGGAGACGGGCCAGAGCGCGGCGAAGCCGAACGCCTGGCGCGGCAGCTAGGAATCGACGAACACGTCCGGTGTTTAGGCAAGCAGCCCATCACGCCAGAGCTGCTCTCGATTGCCGACATCTTCCTCCTGCCCAGCCAGTCCGAGAGCTTCGGTCTTGCGGCCTTAGAGGCAATGAGCTGCGGGGTTCCCGTCGTTGCCACAACTGCGGGGGGCATTCCAGAGCTCGTCCGCCACGGCGAGACGGGATTCCTTGCAGAGATTGGAGACATCCAGCGCATGGCGCGCTACTGCATTGAGCTCCTGACGAACCCAAAGAAGCTCCACTCCTTCCGCGAGCGGGCCCGTCTACGCGCTCTGGAATTTGACCTTGAGCGGATAGTCCCGCGGTATGAGCAGCTCTATCAACAAGTGCTCGAGCGGGCAGGGGTAGAGCTATAGGGTCCCTGGAGCATCTGCCCCCTCTTCCGGGAGCCGGAGCTGGCGAAGGCGAGCCTCCAGCACTTCCTCTTGAATCGGCTCGAACAGCGGCAGCTCTACTAGCCGCTCGATCTCTTCCAGCGGCGGCAGCTCATGCAGCGATGTCAGCCCGAAGAGATGGAGGAACTGCGGCGTCGTCCCATAGAGCGCTGGACGCCCAGGAGCAGCGGCATGCCCTACCACGGTCAGGAGTCCACGGTCTACCAGGGACTGGAGAACATCACCGGAGCTAACGCCGCGGATCGTATCGATTTCCGCCCGAGTAATCGGCTGCCGGTAGGCGACGATTGCCAAGACCTCCAGTGCCGCTTGGGAGAGCCGCCGCCGAGCCCGGCCAGAGAATGTCCGCTCAATCCACCGAGAAGCCTCCGGCGTGGCAACTAACCCATAGCTCTCTCCCAGCCTCTGAACGCGGTAGGGACGACCCGTCTCCTCCAACTCGGCGTTGAGCTCAGCGATAGCTCGCTCCAGTTCTTGCTCATCTACGCTACCAGCTGGAAGACCGCATGCAACGCAAACACGGAGCGCCAGCTCACGCACCTCCACAGGCGACTCAGCAGCAAATAGGAGTGCCTCCACGACACGCTTCAATGGTACCTCAAGACCCGAAGACCGCATGAGTGCCTTGAGCTGTTGCGACGACGGGTGCACAGAGGAAGAGAGGGGCAAACGGGACTTCCTGCTCTAGCGTAACTTCCTGCTGCCGTGCAAGCTCCAACACCGCCAGAAAGAAGAGCACCCGTTCGGAGACCGGACGGTCCCACACCAGCTCTTCGAAGCTGAAGCGCTTGCGGTGACACAACAGCTGGCCGACCCATCCCATATACTCTACCACGGATGCCGCGACGGAGGGTAGTACCACCCTCGTGTCGTGTCCCGACCGACGGAGTAACTGGCATAGCACCTCCGCAAGTATCGTCGCCGGAAGGCGATCACCCAGCCTCTCCTCTTGCCGCTGCCATCGAATCGGGAACAGGCGCATGAAGCGTGGTTCTTGCTGTTCCCACCGCCGGCGCAGCAATAGCGCTGCGTACTTGTACCGACGGTACTCCAGGAGCCGCTCCCAGAGCGGTTCTTCTGTCTCCCCAAGGGTTGGCCCGGTATGATGCTCTGATAGCTCTTCCTGGAGTGCTGGGCGACGTAGTAGCCACCGGGCTTTGATGGCTAGTAGCTCTGCCGCTACCACGAAGAACTCCGCTGCCAGATCCAGCTCCACCGCCTCCGCCCAGCGAAGGTAGTCCAGAAACTGCTCAACCAAATCGGCGATCGGAACACGCTCTATCGGCAGCTCCTGACGCTGCACGAGGAAGAGCAGCACATCCAGCGGACCCTCAAACTCCGGCAACCGAACTCTGTAGGTACGGCTGACCATCTGCAGCCTCGACCGTCGTATAAAGGCGCGGCACCCTTGGACTGATGCCGACGAGCACCTCGTACGGGATAGACCGCAGCCAGCAGGCCACTTCGTCGGCCCAGATCGCTTCCCCTCCCTGCTCCCCTATGAGCACCACCTCCTCGCCGATAGCTATTGGCTCATCTCCCACATCAACCATCACCTCGTCCATGCACACAGCCCCGACGATGGGGAATCGCTTTCCGCGGATGAGGCACTCAGCACGTCCTGTTAATCCATAACGGTAGCCGTCAGCGTAGCCGACAGGTACTGTGACGATCGTGGTAGGCCGCTGCGCACGGTAGAGATGGTGGTAGCTTACCCCGTCACCGGTGGCAATCCGACGCACTGCCACAACCCGACTCTTCCAGCGCAACGCTGGCCGAAGGGGCAGTCGGCCACCCATGTCCCAAGGCTGGTACCCGTAGAGAGCAATCCCAGGCCGGACCATCGTCCATCTGGCTTCCGGAAAGCGCAGAGCTGCTGCAGAGTTCGCAGCGTGGATGTAGGGAATCTGGTAACCTGCCGCCTCTACCCGCTGGACAACTTCCCGGAATTGACGCCACTGTTCCCAGAAGAAGCTTGGGTCGGGCTCGTCTGCCGTTGCAAAGTGGGTGCAGAGGCCCACGACCTCAATCCCTTCAAGTGCTGAGAGCTGTTGAAGAAACCCCAGCACCGTCGATGGCTCAATCCCCTCCCGCCGCATCCCCGTATCAACGGCAACGTGCACTCCAACACGGACCCCCTGTTGCCGGGCCACTGCGGCAATCCGCTCCACCACCGACATCGAACACGCTAGAGCCTGCAGCCCAAAACGGCAGTAGAGCGCTGCCTCATCCTCCTGCGGTGGGGTCAAGACCAGGATCGGGAGCGGGTTTCCGGCCTGCCGCAACTGGATGCCCTCCTGGACGTACGCCACTCCCAACATCGCTGCCCCCTCCTGCCGGAAGATCTCTGCACACTCCACTAGTCCATGTCCATAAGCGTTGGCCTTGACGATCGCTAAAACCCTCGCCGGGGCCACACGCTGCCGTACCTGCCGGAAGTTCTCCCGCAGTTGTTCTGTATCCACAACCACCACCGTTGCCCGCATGCGACGATGCCTCGAGATCGGGCTGCAAAAAAAGCGGTTTGTGCCCACAGAGGGCACAAACCGCTATACACTAGCTTCGAAGATCGCCTCAGTTCTGGCTCAGCAACTCGTCATAGCCATGCAGCGCGCCGATGTTATTGAGCTCCTCGTAGAGCCACTTGAGCTTCTTCCGCAAGTGTAGCACTGCGTAGCGTTTACGTGCCAGCAGCGTGTTGATGTTGATCCCAGTCTCCTCGGCCATCTCGCGGAACGAAATCCCTTCAAACTCGTTACGGACGAAGACCTCTCGCTGCTCCGGAGGTAGCTCGGCAAGCGCATCCTGGATCGCCTTCCAGATACGCCGGCGCGTCTCCTCCCGCTCCGGTCCATAGCTCCAATCGGGCAGCAGGTTCTCGAAACTCTCCATCTCCTCCTGTTGTATCGGTGACTGCACGTCCGAGAAGCTCTCGGCCCGCTTCTTGCGGTACGAGTCAATGATGCGATTCCGGACGGCTGTGAAGACCCAAGAAGCAACGTTCTCAATCGGCCCCTCAACCGTTGCTGCCGCAGCGAGCACGTTCGCGAAGACATCCTGCAGGATATCCTCCGCTTCCTCCTGCGTCCGGACCCGTTGCCGGATGAAGCCCAGGAAGCGTTTGCGATCGGTGCGATAGAGGCGCTCTATCTCCGCTACCAGCGCTTGATACTGTGCTCGCCGTTCTTCCGGCACTTGCTCGGGGGCAAGCTGGCTGCGTCCTTTCCGCCGCCTTGTTCCCTTCTGCGGGATCCGCTGTGGCTGCTGCACTGCCATCATCCCTCCCGCTGTCTGAAGCTCTTCTTGCTGCTGCGTTTGACGCTTGGTCATCTGCTGACGTTTAGGCATACACTGTGACACAATTGCAACACTCGCTGTCACTGTGACAGCATAGGGATACGGATACCGAATCGCCTTGCGGCCTGCTGAGCTTCCGGATATCCAGCATCTGCATGCCGCAGGATACCCATCAACGGATCATACGTCAACACCCGTTCTAACCGCCGACCAGCTTCCGGAGTTCCATCTGCTACAATCACCATGCCAGCATGCAACGACAACCCCATACCAACCCCACCGCCATGGTGGAACGAGACCCACGTAGCACCGCCGATAGCATTGAGAGCAAAGTTGAAGTAGACCCAATCAGCAATCGCATCCGAGCCATCCAGCATTCCTTCTGTCTCACGGTATGGAGAAGCAACAGAGCCACAGTCTAAGTGGTCCCGTCCAATGACGATTGGGGCCGAGACCCTCCCAGTGCGCACCAGCCAGTTGAAGAGCTCTCCAGCAGCTGCTCGCTGACCATATCCCAGCCAGCAGATACGAGCAGGCAGTCCCTGGAAGCGAACGTATCGCTGTGCCTGCGGAATCCAGCGTTGGAGAACTTCGTCATCGGGGAACAACTCCAGAATTGCCTGGTCAGTTACAGCTATGTCCTTCGGATCCCCCGACAGTGCCACCCATCGGAAGGGGCCGCGTCCTTCGCAGAAGAGGGGCCGGATGTAGGCCGGCACAAAGCCGGGGAAGGCAAAGGCATCCTCTATCCCACCGTACTCCTTCGCTACCCCACGGATGTTATTGCCGTAGTCAAACACAACGGCACCACGGCGCTGGAATTCCAGCATTGCTCGAACATGGATGGCGATAGAACGGTACGCCTCCTGGAGATACCGCTCTGGATCCCGTCGCCGTAACTCATTAGCTTCGGCTTTCGTATAGCCGGCAGGATAGTACCCATTGAGAGGATCGTGGGCCGCCGTCTGGTCTGTCACCACATCTGGCACAATCCCACGCTGTACAAGCTCCGGATAGACCTCTGCAGCATTCCCCACGAGTCCCACGGAGATCGGCTGGCCACGCTCCCGAGCCTCCAAGACCAACTCCAAGGCCTGGTCCAAATCGTACACCTTGTGCTGACAGTATCCCGTGTGGATACGGCGGTTAATCCGCTCCTCATCCACCTCTACGCACAAGACGGCTGCACCGTTCATCACCCCGGCCAGCGGCTGCGCTCCCCCCATGCCCCCCATGCCCGCTGTCAACAGGAAGCGCCCCTGAAGCGTCCCACCGAAGTGTTGACGCGCGCAGGCTGCAAAGGTCTCATAAGTCCCCTGCAGGATCCCCTGCGTGCCAATGTAGATCCACGAGCCCGCCGTCATCTGCCCGTACATGATGAGGCCCAGAGCATCCAGGCGACGGAACTCCTCCCATGTTGCCCAGTGAGGCACCAAGTTGGAGTTGGCAATGATCACCCGAGGAGCGTCCTCGTACGTGCGGACAATCCCTACAGGCTTGCCCGATTGCACGAGCAGCGTCTCGTCAGGAGCCAACTCCTGCAAACATCGCAGGATTGCCTCCAAGCACTCCCAATTTCGGGCCGCCTTTCCACTACCGCCGTAGACGACCAGCTCCTCCGGTCTCTCGGCTACTTCAGGATCCAGGTTGTTGAGCAGCATCCGGTAGGCTGCTTCGATCTGCCAGTTTCGGCAGTGGAGTCGGCTACCACGGGGAGCTCGAAGTACCTGTCGTGCCACGACCTCACTCATCTGCATGCTCCGCTGCTGAGGGACTCTCTGCAGGAGGCTCTCTCATACCGTAAGTCTGACACAGCTGATAGAGCAGTTCCCATGGGTAGATACCAGTATCGTGTCCATCCCTCCACCTAGCCCGGAGGCCGTAGTTTCCCACGGGCTCCAGTCCGACCAGCTCATACATTCCAGGTGCTATCACGGGAACTGGGAGAATTCGCCGATCAAACACCTGCTCACCTCGGCAGAAGGCACAGGGGCAATGGTCCCGCAGCACCGCTATCGGAAGGTATACCTCCACCCCGTCGTCCCACCGCCATAGGAGAAGGTCCCGGCGTACTCGCCGGACTGCCAGCACCCGCGCCATCAGAAGCGTTCAAACCCGAATTTACGGAAAAGCACTCACCTGGACTGCCCCCTACCTTAATCGGCTCTTAGCTACAAACGGAAAGGCGGGGAGAGATCCCCCGCCTTTCCGTACTGCCACCTGATGGCTTTCTTAGTTCACGATATCCAGCCGACGTGTCTCTACGTACGGCCCGGAGCTTAAGCGGTAGTAGTATACGCCAGCGGGGAAGAGTTGCGTATCCAACGTCAGCTCGTATTCCCCAGCCTCCTGCGGCTGGTCCACCAGCATAGCCACCCGCTGCCCCATCGCATTGAACAGCTCCAGCCGTACCCAGCCGCTGTAGCCGATGCTGTACCGCATCTGCACTTGTCCACGCGCGGGCTGCGGCACCACCTGCTGCAGACTATATCCTACCGGATTCAGACGCACCAACCGGAGATTCTGTACACACGGCACCGCAAGCCGCACCAACCCAGGCTCTCGCTCGACAACGACGTATGGGCGATTCAATGGCACCATCTCAACTGGCAGCCGGCTCTGATCCAGCGGTGCCAGGAAGGCTCGTGCACGGAAGTGGAACAGCGGTTGTACCTCCCGCTCCAACCGCAACGGTGCTGCGTCTGGCATTGCCGTAAACTTCACCTGGAAGGCTGCCATCGGCTCCGCGCCCCCAGGAGGAACGTGCTTCGGAAGAGGCCGCACATACTCTACCTGCCAGCCCTCTGTCAGAGTCCCCGTCGTTCGAATAGCAGCCACATCCAACACCGGCTCCAGCATCCTATCGTCATACCAGACCCGAGCCTCAAACTCCTGCACCCTTCCATCACTGATGTTCCGGTCTTCCGAGCGCAGCGTAGTATTTGGGGAGCGCGTCAGCTCGACTGTCAACTCTAGCTCTGTCCCGGGAACAGTGCGGTACTCCCCGATTCGTACCAGCCCGTAGACACGCCGCCCCTCGCCCAAGACTGTGGAGTACGCCTCACCTATGTTCGTCACGTACCGGATCCGCATCTGGTAGCGCCGCTCTGCATCTGGAGAGAAGGCAACGTCAATCGGATAGTCGCTCTGGGGCTCAATCCAGAAACCCGGCGGTGTCAGCACCTCGAAGTTGCCGACATCTCCTTGTGCCTTTTCAATCCGCTCCACGTAGACCCGTGCCGATCCAGTATTCCGCACGTACACCGCTGCCTGCCGTTCTACACGGGTCGTCACGAAATGCCGGCCGAAGTCATAGTCTGTTGCCGCCAATCCCTGTGCGATACCACGCCCAATGAGCTCAGGCTCCGGTGTCTCCGGAGCATCCGAAATCACCCGCAAGTTCGCTCGGTGTTCGCCAACCCGAAGAGCCGTGAAGATAACCGGTACCTGGAAACTCTGGCCTGGCTGAATCTCCAAGCCGCGTTCCCGCACTTGCTGCAAGAAAGTCGGCTCTACGCGGAACGCATCAGCATCGGGCCCAACGATCTCAAAGTCCCGGACCGTTAGCATCATCGTTCCCAGACTGTAGACAGGGGCTACATCTTGCCGGGACTGCCCAACCATCAGGGTACCGAAGTCCCGTCCCTCTGCGCTTACATGCGGCTGCGCCCCTACACCAAGTAGCATATCCTCTGCCTCCCGCAACTCTCCGTTATCGAAGCCCCGGACAACGACTCGCGCTCGATACTGCCGTTCCTGAGTTGGCTTGAAGTAAGCTACCAGCTCTACCTCAGCTCCTGGCTGGAGCTGCCGTGGCAAATTCGTCTTGTCCACATGGAAGGCCACGACATCCCCTGGGGATTGCGGGTCAGGCTCTACGAGGACATCCACATTGTCCAGCGTTGTGTTCCCTGTGACTTTCACCACAACTCTACCACGGTAGCCA
>JBCNUX010000044.1:0-12380 GCA_039630485.1 Chlorobiota bacterium
GGTGGCACGGGAGAGGAGTCTAGGGTTGAGTACGAAGAAGAGGTCCGCCCGGGGAGCGTCCATTTCAGCGAAGTCCCACGTCTCCATGTCCCAAGCCGAATTGAGGGGGCGACACTCATTGCCGAAGGGGATGTAGTATGCAGCTCGGATGTCTACCATTCACACGTACTTGCAGCTGGGGATATCATCATCAAAGGATGGTGCTCGCATGCCATTGTAGTCGCATTGGGCAGCGTTGAGCTTCCCTCTGCAATCTACTCACACATCTTAGCGAGCATGGAGATTCGCTTAGGGAAAGAAGCGCGTTTCAGTACCCTTCAGGCACGCGGTATTGCCGCTGAGAACGCCATCGTGTTCGGTGGACAACTTGTTGCAGCAGACCGCATCGTCGTCCGCCAACTCCGATGGGCATTTGGGGATCACGGGGCAGTGCTTTCCATTGGCACACCGTACCTGCAACAGCTCGAACAGCAGTACTGGCGAACCCAGCTACAGGAGCTTCGAGAGCGACTGCAGGAGCTGCAGCGCACTCTAGGACAGCTGCTCCAGCAGCGTCGCAGCCATGGATCGGAGCAGGTTCGTCAGCTCCAACAAGAGTACTGGCAGCTCTATGAGCAGCTGCAGCAACTGGAGCAGCGAAGTTATGGTCTGGGGACGCGCAAGCCTGTCATTGAGGTTCGGGAGAACGTCCCTTCGGATACCATCGTTGCTATCCACGGAGTCGTGTATCGCGTGCCTTCGGAGCTCATTGCAGTCCGCTTCAGCAGTGATGGCATGCGAATTGCACTAGAATCGCTTCCAGAAGTTAGTGGGACTCCTCCGGATGCTGAGGCGACATGAGCTCTGTGCTTGCTATGCTGCGTTTTACTCCTCCGGAGGCGTTCTTGCCGTTCGCTGAAGCAGCACGGCAGGAGCCCAGCCTAGGACAGCAAACATTTCGGCGGTTGCGGGAATTCATCTATCAGCTCAGCGGCATTTACATTGCTGACAATCGCCACTACTTTCTGAAGGCCCGCCTTCTGCGCCGCCTGGAGGCCTTGGGAATGCGCTCGTTTGAGGAGTACTACGACCTCATTACCGATCCCGGTCCGCTGGCGGCACAGGAACGTCAGGAGCTTCTGAACAGCATCGTCGTAACCGAGACACAGTTTTTCCGTTCCCCCGAGCAATTCACAGCGCTTGCACAACATGTGCTGCCCGAGCTTGCTTGTAAGCAGCAACATCTACGGTTCTGGAGTGCTGGCTGTGCTACAGGGGAGGAAGCCTACTCGCTGGCAATGGTTGTAGTATCACAGCGGGAGAGGGTGTTGTCGGCCCATTCCGTAGAGGTGTTCGCAACGGATCTGAGTTCCGAGGCTATCGCGAAGGCTCAGGCTGGGAGGTACCTGCCGGTGCATCTCCGTGGCCTGCCCGAAGAGTATCGGGATTTTGTCCGTGAGCGTTATGGAGAGTACGAGGTTGTTCCAACGGTGCGATCTTTGGTACGCTTCGCCGTTCTGAACCTTCTCGATGCTACGTCGGTGCGCTCGATGGCTCCCGTGGATGTTCTCTTCTGTCGGAATGTCCTCCTGTACTTTACCCCGGAGGTCCGACGACAGGTGGTAGCAACGCTAGTAGAGGTCCTGCGTCCAGGGGGCTATCTCTTCTTAGGGGTAACGGAGACGCTGTCGGGGCTTGTGGAGGGACAGTTACAATTGGTACATTTCCCCCGGACGCTGGCTTACTGGAAGCCACAAAACGATCAGGTCCCAGTGAGGTAGTCCTCTTGGTAGCGGAGCTGCTCAGGAGTGAGCTCATCGATCCGAATTCCCATCGTCTGCAGTTTCAGGCGAGCCAGCAGCTCATCTTGCTCTGGTGTAATTGGCAAGACGGCTGTCGGTAGCTGCTCGCCATGCTGAAAGGCCTCCACGAGGCGTAACTGTGCCAGGAACTGGTTGGCAAATGACATGTCCATCACCTCCGAGGGGTGTCCCTCTGCAGCTACCAGATTTACCAGCCGCCCTTGGGCCAGCAAGTACAGGCGCTTGCCTGAGCGGAGCGTGTACTCGGTGCAGTGAGGACGGATGTCGCGCTTATGGACAGCAAGTTGCTCTAGGTCCTCGATGTTGATCTCCACGTCGTAGTGTCCTGTGTTGCAGAGGATGGCACCGTCCTTCATGAGCTCGAAGTGGTGGCGGCGAAGGACGTCGCGCATACCAGTGGCTGTACAGAAGATGTCACCGATGCGTGCAGCTTCGTCCATAGGTAGCACTTCGAAGCCCTCCAACGCGGCTTTCAGGGCAGGGATTGGACGGACTTCCGTGACAACGACACGGGCACCCATGCCCCGAGCCCGCCGTGCAACGCCGGAGCCGCAGTGTCCATAGCCTGCTACAACGAAGACCTTCCCGGCCAGCATCACGGATGTTGCCCGAAGAATCCCGTCGATAGTCGACTGGCCGGTACCGTAGACATTGTCGAAGTCCCACTTGGTCTCAGCGTCATTGACAGCGATCACCGGGAAGGCGAGTTTGCCATGCTGAGCCCGGATCCGGAGTCGGTGGACGCCCGTTGTTGTCTCCTCCGTACCTCCAATGATCCGAGCAGCGAGTTCAGGGTATTTCTCGTGCACTGTTGTGATGAGGTCTGCGCCATCATCCAGCACCAAGTGAGGATCGATGTCCAGGGTTCGCTCGATGCACCAGTAGTAGTCCTCGATGTTACCGTACCATGCGAAGATTTTGATGCCTTCTGCAGCCAGAGCTGCGGCAACAGCGTCATTCGTTGAGAGTGGGTTGCAGCCAGACCACGCTACCTCAGCTCCAGCAGCAACGAGGGTGCGGATAAGCACGGCAGTCTCTTTGGTCACATGCAGACAGCCTGCGATCCGGAATCCGGCTAGAGGTTTGGTGATGCTGTAGCGGCGTCGGAGTTCCATCAGAACAGGCATGTGGGCCTCAGCCCAGTCAATGAGCTTGCGCCCCTCATCAGCGAGACTGAGGCTGCGGATGCAGTAGTGGCCCGGTTTCTCATCGAGTGGCTCGGGTGAACGACGATGTGGAGGGGTAAGACGGGTGGGGCTATGGTCATGCAAGCTCGGTCCGTCCGTCATAGAAGGCGCTGGAGTTGTGGAACGAGGTCGAGCTGTTCCCAGGGAAACTCGGGGCGTCCGAAGTGTCCGTATACCGCTGTTTGCTGATAGATGGGGCGCTGCAGCTGAAAGCGCTCGATGATTCCCTGGGGGGTTAGGTCTATGTTGTCTTGGATGAAGCGTTCTAAGACTTCGGGCGGTACCTTGCCAGAACAGTGGGTATTGACGTGGATGGAAATCGGCTGTGGGATGCCAATGACGTAGGAGAGCTGGATTGTGCACTCACGGGCTAGACCTGCGGCAACGATGTTCTTTGCAAGGTACCGTGCCATGTAAGCGCCCGAGCGGTCCACCTTTGTGGGGTCTTTGCCTGAAAAGGCCCCGCCACCGTGAGGGGCGCGTCCGCCGTAAGTGTCGACGATGATCTTCCGCCCCGTCAGTCCTGTGTCTCCGTGGGGACCTCCAATCTCAAAGCGTCCTGTGGGGTTGATGTAGAAGCGTGTGCGCTCATCCAGCAGCTGTTCTGGAATGACAGCGTGAATGACATGCTCGACGACATCTTGTTGTAACTGTGCGTGGTCCACGTCTGGGTCATGTTGAGTGGAGACCACAACGGCGCTCACCCGTAACGGCACGCCTCCCTCGGCATACTCTACGGTCACCTGAGACTTTGCGTCAGGGCGTAGGTAAGGCATAAGGTGCGGCTCTTTCTTGCGAATGTGAGCAAGGCGCCGCACCAATGCGTGGGCTAGCATAATGGGGAGGGGCATGTACTCCAAGGTGGTCTCGATCCCTGGGATGGACTCAGCGCATGCGTATCCGAACATCATTCCCTGGTCTCCAGCCCCACCGCGATCGACGCCCATCGCAATGTCAGGGGATTGCCGGTTGATGACGTTAATGATGCAGCACGATTCGCTGTCGAAGCGGTATTCAGAGCGCGTGTAGCCAATTTCGCGGATGACTTGTCGCACCAATGGCTGGAGGTCCAGGAAAGCATTAGCGCTGATCTCTCCGCCAACGACTACAAGCCCTGTGGTGACGAAGCACTCGCAGGCAACACGCCCGTTGGGGTCTTGCTCTAGTATCGCGTCGAGCACGGCGTCCGAGATCTGGTCGCAGATCTTGTCCGGGTGCCCCTCGGAGACGGACTCCGACGTGAAGAGGTATGTCCGCATCTCATGGGAAGGACTAACCAACTTGGGGAGTGCAAAGCTACAAGTTTCGGCCCCCATGGGTACCCAGAAGCGCTAATTTCGCTTACACTGACCGCCATTTCTGCAAGCAATGGTGCGTGCGATAGCATCCGTAGCGGTATTTGCCGTTGCTGTGGTGCAGGCCATAGGCCAACTCATTCAGACGACACCTGTGGAGGGCTTGCGGACGAAGCCAGTAAAGTACCTTGCGCTGACAAATCTCACTATCGTCCCACGGCCGGGGCAGAAGCTCGAACGGGTAACAGTATTGATCCGAGACGAACGCATAGAGGCTGTAGGTCCGCACGTCCGAATCCCGCCAGGCGCGACTGTGCGAGATTGTTCGGGTCTATGGCTGTACGCGGCTTTCATCGAGCCCTACTACGAGCTGCAGGTGCCAGCTACTCCGGCGGCAGAGGAGGAGACGATAGAGGCTCCGAAACCGGAGGGGGCGTATCACTGGAACGAAGCTGTGCGCCCAGAGCGGCGTATAGTCGATCGGCTCGAGCTCTCGGCAGAGCAGGCGGAAGAATTTCGTGCTCAAGGGTTCGCGCTGCTGCACTGTGGGAGTAGAGAGGGGATCTTCCGCGGCTATTCAGCGCTAGTGCTAGCACGTGCCGGGAAAGGGCCTGAGATCGTCTTCCGTCCCGATGTGGCCCAGTGGGTTGGGCTCCGTAAGGGAAAGTCGCGCACGCCATATCCCAGCTCCCTCATGGGTGCTCTGGCCCTTGTTCGACAGACTTTGTTGGACGCACAGTGGTACCAGCAGGCGTGGACAGCCTTCCGACGCAATCCACGGCAGGCTCGCCCCGAGGTGAATCGCTCGCTCCAAGAGCTTGCAGAAGCTCTGCAGCGGCGAATCCCTTTCGTTGTAGAGACTCAGCACGAGCTGAATCTGCTGAGAGTTCTCTCGCTCTTCCGGGAGTTCGGGGTCCCAGCACTCTTCGTTGGGAGCGGGCGTGAGTATCGTCGCCTCTCGGAGATCGCGTCCTTCAAGCCACGTCTCATCCTCCCAGTGGCTTTTCCCGATGTTCCGGATGTCTCCACGCCGGAAAAGGCGGCTGAGGTTTCGCTCGAGGAGCTCAAGCACTGGGATGCAGCCCCGCAGAACCCCTTCTGGCTTGACTCCGCGGGAGTCCCTTTCTGCCTGACGACCCATGGGCTTGAAGAGCGGAAGCTCTTCGGCGAACGCCTACAGAGAGCCTTCCGGCGCGGGTTGACTCCGGAGAAGGCACTGGCAGCTCTTACCACAATCCCGGCGGAGTTCCTTGGGATAGCAGATGTAGTTGGGACCGTAGAGCCAGGAAAGCTAGCGAACCTGTTGCTCTGTGACGGCGAGCTCTTTCAGGAGGGGACGACAATCCTCAGCGTCTTCGTTGCGGGGGAGGAGTTTAGCACAGCACCTGAACTCCCTCAAGACCTCCGAGGTGTGTGGAGTGTTACGGTCTCTGAGGGATTGCCCACCTTTCGGCTGCGAGTGGAGGGAAAACGGCTAGCACCGGAGGCGGTTGCTGTCTTCTGGGATACTGTCACGCTTCGGCTCCAGTGGTCACAGCAGCGCTCCGCCATTGCGTTCTCCTTTGCAGCCGACACACTTGGCATGAAGGGGATTGTGCGCTTCTCTGGGAGCGTGGATAGTGCAACCGCCGCAGGGATTGTCCTCTTACCTGATGGACAAGTACTCCGCTGGCACGCTCGGCGAGATTCTCTCTGGACTCCCCCGCGGCGAGTACTGCAGCGTGAGTACGCCTTAGGGCCACGGACGGTCCCGGATGGGCCATTCGGACTGGAGGCTCCGCCACCCCAGCGTTCGGTCCTTCTGCGGAACGCAACCGTTTGGACGTGTTCTCCTGCTGGGGTACTGCGGAACACAGATGTCCTCCTGAAGGATGGCAAAATCGCAGCCCTCGGGCCTAACCTACAGGTCACGGCCGATACTGTCATCGATGCCACAGGGAAGCACTTGACCCCGGGCCTCATCGACGAGCACTCTCACATTGCGATCGAGGGAGGAGTCAACGAGGCAACGCATGCCATTACAGCAGAGGTCCGTATCGGGGACGTGATAGACCCCGACGATGTCAACATCTACCGGCAGTTGGCAGGAGGGGTAACGGCGGTCCACCTACTCCACGGTTCGGCGAATCCCATCGGTGGACAGTGCCAGCTCATTAAGCTCCGTTGGGGCAGCAGTGCAGAGGCAATGAAGTTTGAAGGTGGGCTGGCTACCATCAAGTTCGCTCTGGGAGAGAACGTCAAGCAGTCGAACTGGGGGGACCGCTACACGCGGCGCTATCCGCAGACACGGTTGGGTGTGGAAGAGATCATGCGAGATGCCTTCCGTGCTGCACTCGAATATGAAGAGGCATGGAAGCGTTGGCAGGAACTTCCTCCACGGCAGCGGGAAGAGACTGTCCCACCGCGACGTGACCTCCAACAGGAGGCCTTGCTGGAGATCCTCCGCGGTAAGCGCCTCATCCACTGCCACTCGTACGTGCAGAGCGAGATCCTAATGCTCATGCGTCTTGCGGAGGAATTCGGCTTCCGTGTTAACGTCTTCACCCACGTGTTGGAGGGGTACAAGGTCGCGCGTGAACTGGCGCAACACGGTGCAGGAGCTTCGAGCTTTTCGGATTGGTGGGCGTACAAGTTCGAGGTCTACGATGCTATCCCAGACAACCCTGCTATCATGCACGAGCAAGGGGTTCTCGTCAGCATCAACAGCGACGATGCTGAGATGGGGCGACGTCTGAATCAGGAGGCTGGGAAGTCGGTCAAGTACGGAAGAGTCCCGGAGGAAGAGGCGCTGCGGTTTGTCACACTCAACCCTGCGCGGATGCTGCGTGTGGACCATCGGGTGGGGAGCATTGAGGTTGGCAAGGATGCCGACGTCGTCCTTTGGTCTGATCCGCCGCTTTCGTCCTACGCCGTTGTGGAGCAGACCTACGTTGACGGACGGCTCTATTTCGACCGACAGCAAGACCAGCGTCTCCGCCGTCGGGACGAAGAGTTGCGCCGACTGCTAGAGCAGCGTGCACTCCAGGCATTGCGGGACGGTGCGAAAGCAGCTCCGCCAGCTCCCCAAAAACGGCGGCTTTACCACTGTGATGATGTGGGGGATGAGGTGACAGGGTACGAGGAAGGTCGTTAGGAGGATGCTAAGCTTGAGCGAGCTTCGAGCTCGGATTCGCTGACGAGGATCGGTGCTGCCCCGCGTTCCACTGTGTCGGCCGTTATGATACAACGCCGAACCCCGCGTTGATCGGGCAGCGAGAACATAATTGGGATCATCACCTCCTCCATGACCGCTCGTAGCCCTCTGGCACCCGTTCCTCGCTCCTGGGCTCGCCGGACAATAGCCCGCAACGCTTCGGGAGTAAACTCCAGCTCCATCCCCTCCATGCGAAAGAGCTTCTGGTACTGCTTGACGATAGCATTCTTCGGGCGAACCAAGATTTCAGCGAGCGCCTCTTCGCTGAGTGGGTGGAGGGGGACGATGACCGGCAAGCGGCCGATGAACTCGGGAATGAACCCAAACTTTAGCAGGTCGTCAGGCTCAATGTGGCGAAGGAGTCCGTAGAGGTCAGCAGTATCAACTGGATCCGCAAGCCGTGCAGTGAATCCTATGCTGCTATTACGCAGGCGACGGGCAATAATCCGCTCTATCCCCTCGAAGGCTCCACCACAGATGAAGAGGATGTTGTGAGTGTTGACGTAGATGAGTGGCTGCTCCGGGTGCTTGCGCCCTCCCTTCGGAGGTACCCCAGCTATGGTTCCTTCCAGAATCTTCAGCAGGGCCTGCTGGACTCCTTCCCCAGAGACATCGCGAGTGATGCTTGGGGAATCGCTCTTGCGGGCGATCTTGTCTATTTCGTCGATGTACACAATGCCACGCTCTGCTCGCTCCACGTTGTAGTCCGCGTTCTGAAGGAGATGGAGGATGACCGTCTCTACGTCGTCGCCAACGTAACCGGCCTCGGTAAGGGTGGTGGCATCGGCGATGGCGAAAGGGACGTCCAGAATTCGAGCGAGCGTCTGTGCTAAGAGCGTCTTCCCGGTGCCGGTTGGTCCAACAAGCAGGATGTTGCTCTTCTCGATCTCTACGTCATCGAAGCTACCGAAGAGCTCACGAGACTGGAGGCGCTTGTAGTGGTTGTAGACTGCTACCGCGAGCACGGTCTTAGCATAGTCCTGCCCTACGATATACTCGTCGAGCTTTGCCTTGATTTCAGAGGGCTTCGGTAGATCGGCCAGTACGCGCCGTGCTCGCTGGGCTGCGCTCTGCTGGAGGATGCGAACGGAGTTCTGGATGCAGATGTCGCAGATGTAGACGTCTGGTCCAGCAATGAGGCTATTCACCTCGCTAGAGGAGCGGCCGCAGAAGGAGCAGCGAAGTTCTTCGGGGCGGAAGTTTGGGTATCGCGGGGAGCTACTCATGAGCTCTGCTGTTTCTTGCTTGCAGAGTTGACCTCTCCACGCCGCTCCAAGACTCTGTCGATGATTCCGTACTCCAGCGCCTCCTGGGCTGACATGTAGTAGTCGTAGGCAGCGTCTTGGCGAATCTTCTCCACAGGCTGGCCTGTGTGCTGGGAGATGATCTCGAAGAGCATGTCACGGATGCGCAACATCTCGCGGGTGTAGATCTCAATGTCGGTAGCACGTCCTTGTGTACCTCCCAGTGGCTGGTGCATCATGATACGGGAATGCGGCAACGCAAACCGTTTCCCTTTCGCGCCTGCACAGAGGAGGAGCTGAGCCATGGAAGCTGCCAGCCCAATGCAGATAGTGCAGACATCTGGGCGTACGTACTGCATTGTGTCGTAGATCGCCAATCCAGCAGTGACGCTGCCGCCGGGAGAGTTGATGTAGAGGTAGATGTCACGGTTCGGGTCCTCGCTCTCCAAGAAGAGGAGCTGGGCGATGGTAAGGCTGGCGATGTAATCGTCAATCGGGGATCCAAGGAAGATGATGCGCTCTTTAAGCAGCCGCGAGTAGATGTCGTAAGCACGCTCCCCACGGCTGGTCTGCTCGACGACGATCGGGACAAGTTGTCCAACGTACTGTTGGTGAAGGCTCAGCAATCCCACGGGGTTAGGAATGTACAGGCGGTTCTCCATGGTCCGTTGACGGAGTCACTTCGACATGGACGCTTTGGAGCAAGAGTTGCCAGAGCTTTCGGCGTCTCAGGCTGTGGAGGAGATCGGTGTCCTCCCTGAGACGTTGCTGGAGGACCTCTTCCGAGAGATTCAGCGAGCGTGCTAGGGCCTGGAGTTCCTCTGGGGTAAGCTGCACTTGGTACTGCCGCAGTAAGAGCAGCTCTAAGATGGAGAGTCGGGCATGGTAATCGGCTAACTCTGCTAAGAATCGGTATATGCCGCTCTCACCTTCACGCAAGTATTCCGCAGGGATGCTGAGTTCTCCACGCTGCAGCGACTCTATGAGCTCGCGGGCAATGCTGTGGACGAGCGGTTTGGGGGGAACGAAGCGATAGCGCCGTGCCACCTCCAGTTCCAGTTGATTTCGGAGGAGGGAGCGGGCGTAGGACTCCTGCTGGTGCTGCAGCTCCTCCCGGAGATATGCCCGGAGAGCATCAACGTCTTGCAGGCGTCCTTGACTGAGTCGCTGAACGAACTCAGGGGTCAGCTCCGCAGGTTGCCGCCGACGAATTGCCTGGACAGTGATGCGATAGGTCCGCGGAGCTTGTCCAGTATCAGCACTCGGAAGGGTGTGCAGGAAGCTCTCCCCTTGGCGGATGTTTAGGAGCTGCTGGCGGAGTTCTGGTAGGACATCTTCATCGTAGAGGGCAAGTGTCAGTTCCTCAGCCGGTTCGCCTACTAGTGGCATCCCACTCTCCAGTTCCACGGGCTGGAAGTGGAGCGTGACTTCGTGGTAGTAGTCTGTTACCTGTTCTACCTTTTCCTCGGTAGTACCGTAACGCAGACGGAGGCGCTCTAACTGCGCTTCTACTTCTTCCTCACTGACGCTAACGGCTGGCATCCGAAGCTTGATGTCAGAGAGATCAATCGTTAGCTCCGGCAGGGTGTAGTAGCGGAACGTGAACTGGACGCCCTCCGGAGAGCGGTTAAGGTTGGTAAGCTGTGGCTCACCAAGAAGAACCCAGCGCTGTTCCTGCGCGATCTCCCTAAAGAGACGCTGTCCCAGCCGTTCCAAGGCCTCCGTCTCAATCGTAGCTCCATAACGCTGCCGGATGAGCTCTATTGGAGCTTTTCCCTTGCGGAAACCTTCTATGACGAGGGTCTGCTGTGCCTTTCGGTATGCCTCCTCTAAAGTACTGGCAACTTCAGCGGCGGAGAGGCGGAGATGAAGCTCACGTTCGCAGTCAGCAATGTGCAGGACTTCGTGTTCCACAGTGGATTGGCATGCACTATTAGACTCATCGCTCGTGCGGGCGGGGAGACTCGAACTCCCACGGGTTGCCCCACCAGATCCTAAGTCTGGCGCGTCTACCAGTTCCGCCACGCCCGCGTAGTGAGCGGAGAGTGGAGACGGCAAAAGGAGCCAGTTTCGTGCACAGCATTGCTACAGCTATCCGTCCTGCAGCATCGGGGAAGGTGCGGCGAGTAGGCTTTGGGGATGTCTCAAGCAGTGGTCGTTGGTGCTGGGGTAGCAGGTATGTCCGCAGCGGTCCACCTCACTCTCCGTGGTTGGAGAGTGAAGTTAGTAGAGGCTGCTGCTGCCGTTGGCGGACGAGCTACCTCGGTATGGGACCCTGTGGCTGAGGAGTTCGTAGACTGCGGCCAGCACGTCTTCATCGGAGCCTATCGGGAGTTCCTTGGTCTGCTTCGCATCATAGGTTCGGAACACCTGGTCGGAAGCGGGGGACCGTTGCGCTTTCAGTTCTGGGACGGAGAACGGCGCTTTCTGTTTGACGCGGGCCAGATGCCGGGGCGGCTTGGGTTCCTGGCAGCCCTGAATCGTCTGCCAGGGATGAGGGCTGTTGACAGGCTTCGGCTTTTTAAAGCACTGTGGAACTTGGTGGTGCGGATCCCACCAGAGACCTCTGTTGCCGAGTTTCTCCAACGCTCTCGGCAGGCTCTGACAGCGCAGAGGGCCTTCTGGTGGCCAGTGACACTAGCAACCCTCAATACAGCACCAGAGGAGGCCTCTATAACGCTGTTGCGAGTAGTGCTCCGCGAGGGCTTTTTGCAAGGCTCTGCGGCAGCCCGATTCATGGTGCCAAGTTGCAGCCTGTTGGAATTGTTCCAGCCAATAGCAGGGTGGTTAGAGCACCACAGTGGAGCACTGCGGCTCAGCACTGCTGTGGAGGCAGTGCTCCATGACGATTCCCGAGCCTATGGCATTCGCATCCGTGGAGGTGAGCTGCTACGGGCCGACGCTGTCGTGCTGGCGGTTCCACCTTGGGTCCTGCCTCGGCTCTCCCCAGCGCTGTTGCATCTGCCTGGGTATCGCCGCTTTCTGGAGTCTGCCAGCTACTCGCCGATCGTCACGCTCTACCTCTGGCTGAGAGAGCCTTTAATGACGGAGCCTATCTGCGCCTTTGCACACCCTGACCTCCATTGGGCTTTTCAGCGTCCGACGCGGTATGGCGCAGAAGCCATAGCGCTCGTAGCGAGCGCAGCGGATCATCTGTTCCATCTGCCACAGCGGGAGCTCGTGGAACGCCTCTTAGAGGCTTTCAGCGCAGCCTTCCCCGCGTTTCGCTCGGAGCTGGTCTTGCGCCAACGCCTCATGGTAGAGCGACGAGCGACTCTGAAGGTGACCCCGGCCCTGAATGCTCTCCGGCCTCCGGGAGTGACTCCGTGGCCTAACCTCGTGCTAGCTGGAGATTGGCTCCAGACAGGGCTCCCCTGCACCTTGGAAGGGGCTGCTCGCAGTGGACGTACTGCTGCTGAGGCTCTCGCAGAGTTATGAATGCTGCAGTCCAACACCGCTGCTGTGTCTCAGGGTCGGTGGCAGTAAGACTCCCATCAAGCCATCGATCAGTTGTGGGCTACCGCTCGTTGCCAAAACCTGCCGTTCGTGAAGTTTCCTCTTTCTGCTGAAAGTAACGGCTCCGAGTTTTGCGGTGAGAGCTCGCAGTACACTACCTTCTACCAGCACTGATTCTCCCCATCTTCGCCACCACAAAGGGG
>JBCNUX010000045.1:0-12274 GCA_039630485.1 Chlorobiota bacterium
AGCATGTTGTGGTGGCGGCGGAAGTACTCAATGATTGCGTTTGTCATTTCGTCGCCGGCGATTCGGATGGATTCTTCAGCAACGATGCCGGAGAGTGCAATAACAGCAATTTCTGTCGTTCCGCCCCCTATATCCACTACCATGTTCCCAGTTGGCTCGTGAACGTTGATCCCCACCCCTATAGCGGCTGCCATCGGCTCCGGCAGTAAATACACATCTCTCGCCCCAGCGTGCTCAGCGCTCTCTCGCACCGCTCGCTTCTCCACTTCTGTAATGCCCACGGGGACACAGACAATAACACGCCGCGGCGGTAGCCAACCATTGTTAACTCGCCGAATGAAGGCCCGCAACATGCTCTCCGCAATCTCGAAGTCAGCGATCACCCCATCCTTCAGGGGCCGGACGACGCGAATCTCCCTGTGGGTTTTCCCAATCATCGCCTGTGCTTCATGCCCCAGCGCCACCAACTGCCGAGTCGTACGGTCGTACGCCACGACAGAAGGCTCATTCAGCACAATCCCTTGTCCCTTCGCCCAAATCAAGGTGTTGGCTGTCCCTAGGTCAATAGCAATGTCGCTCGAAAAGATGCTCCACCCTGTCATAGAACTGCAATTCTCGCGCCGCTCAACTACTCCGCTACTCTCGAAGGCGCAAAAGTACGGAAACCCCTGTAGGCCTAGAGCCGTATCTCCAGCGACAGAGTCCAGAGGCAGAGTGCAGCCCCCAGGACCCGTACCCCCCAAAGCTGGAGGGGAAGAGGGCTATTGCGCCTCACCACTGCCAGAGAGCCCTGGAGCTCCAGCCACCCTACAGGACTCCACCGCATCCAACCGAATACATAAGAGCCGTGTCCCAGGAGGAAGTGAAGGCGAGGGATACCCGCAGCTGCATACTCGTAGTACCGAAAGCCAAGGGCTTCGTGTGAGACTGAGTAGACGCCAGCCCGTACTCGCAGCCCCCATTGCTGCCTCCATCTCTGCATAGTTCCCTCGCAGCCGATCATTCCTAGCCACCCGTTTACCTGTTGCGGTACCCTACCCTGCCGAAACTCGCACCGAAGGTGCCACCGCCAGCCCCGGACGATAACTCCGAAGACGTCTGCCCGAAGGCTCACTATCCCTTCCTCGTTTAGACCCCTCGAACTTTCCGCAGGAAGGACTGTCAATCGCGTCTGGTACCTAGCATGGAGCCACCAGTCAAACGACTTCTGCTTGGAGTACTTCCATCGAACCCCGATCTCACTACCCGACTGGCGGATCGGCATCCCGTAAGGAGGAGCAAGCGTTCGGAAGAGATCAGCGTACGTCCAGAATCGGTGGCGTCCCTCATCCCAGGCGATTCCCACGTACAGCCCTTGCTCATTGCTGACAGCAGTTGAACGGCTGAGAATGCTACCGAACGGCGAGCGGAAGCCGTCCGGCATACTCCGAACTGCAACCGTCAGCCGAAATTCAGGTCTGGCAACCATCCACCCACCATGAATCCCCCAGAAGCCACGAGCATCACGCACAAGCTCAACTCCCACCTCTCCCCATTCCGGAGTGAGGGAGAAACAAGCTGTGCTTAACACCCCTGACTGTCCGGCGAAATCCCGCCGGCTCTGCGTCGCCAGCGGATGCGAATACGAGAGTGCCATTCCACCCAGGAGCACTTTGAGATTTCCCCAAGCTATCTCGGCTGCCGCCCCGTAACAACGCTCCCGGAATGCATATCGCCGAGAACGGTCGCGTGATGTAGCGAAGATGCCATCATCTACAACGCTACGCACAACCCCAGCAGTATCAATGCTGCCACTGCGAGGAGCTATGGAGAACCAGCCCACGACCGTACCAGTTTCCCACTCCCACTGGAGTGCAACTCCACGTAGGAAGCTACTTTCCCGGACCGAACCCCAAGGCCGTACTTCTGTGCTCCACCGCAGGGGAGCGCCTAGCTCGAACGCCGGTCTGCGGAATCCCTGACTAGAGGAGGCCATCGCGCCCATACCCACCCCGAGGCGGAAATCTCCGACGAGACAACGCACTCCGGCCCACGGCTCCGCTTGGAGTGAAGCAGACACGAAGTCTGCAATCCCCGGCTCTCCCGCGTCTCTATCCCATACATACTCCACTCGCCAAACACCCCAACGGCCGAAAGCATTTCCCTGCAGCTTCCAGAGAGGTCCAACGAATGCCTCTTCTCCCTGCACCCTGACTAGGGGCACTGTGACAGCGGACCGGACTACTCTCCCACGTTCATCCGGCAGAGGACAGTCAAGAGTCGTAGCCTGCTGCAGGACCCAGAGCTGCTCAGGAGTTAGTGCGAGGCTATCGGCAAGCTCTGGATACGACAGCTCTGGCTGGCGCTGAACAAGCCTCACAAGCTGCCGAGCTATGCTGGCTGTCACCCCCGGCAACCGCTGCAACTCTGCTACTGTCGCCTGACGGAGACAGATTGGGTCCCGCTGGCGGAGGGTAAAGTACTCCAGAGCTGACAGAGCCACTACCTCATCCTCCTCTACCTCCAGCCATCCCTCAGTTGCTGGCTCCGTAACCTGAGCAGCCAGCTCCAGAGTAGCTCCTGCCAATACACTTAGGCTCCAGGACCTTAGTCCCACCGATAAGCTACTGTGAGGGCATGCCTCCATCCGAGCACGCTATGGAAAGCTATCCCGAGATCAAGAGCTACGTCGCTGAGTTCCAGATGTGCGCCTAGTTGGAGCTGGAGTGGAGAGTTGGTGGTCCGAAGTACGATAGTTGTTGCTTTGGTTAGTTCTGCTGTGGCGGTGAGGTTGAGGGTGGGTGGACTGAGCGTTGCAACAACAGCATCAAGTTCAGCTCCCCATGCTTCCCCACTCCAACCAACACCCAAGCCAAATCGTTGCTCTGCGCTAGCTCCCTCAGGATGTAGCCACAGCACTACGTTCTCCAGGACCGAACCGAGCTTCAACTTCGGTGAAAGGTTGGTGCGCATGCCGATATCTATGCCTCCCCACCAGCGGGTTGGCATCCCTACGACAGAGTAACGCGTCACCTTTACGGCCACCCCCACCCCAAGCACTGCCGTCAGCCGTACAGCTCCCTGTACCTTCAGGCGTATGTGTGAGAACCTATGCTGGATCACACGTCCCCACACCTCAAGGGCACCATGCCAATGTGGAACGAGCGGAGAAGCAATTCCAGCATATGCCCAATGAAGCTCAGGCAGTCCAAAGCGGGAAGGTTCGTAGCCAATCCATGCCCACTTCCTGGGGAAATCCGTAATAAGCGCAGGGTTACTTACAGCCACTGGGCTCATTGCTCCACCCCCCGCAACCTGCGCCGTGCCGATGCACGGCAGAAGTGCCAACGCGGCGAAAAGGGACAAGGCCTGTATTTTTGGTGAGCAGAATTGGTGGTCCATCAGCTCCTCCCGCCTCCAGGATGCCACGGCCAAAAATACTTGCTCTCTCCCTCATCGGCTCCTTAGTCTCTCAGACCGCAGCGGCACAGGAGCTCACAGCACGTGTGGCAGTCATCCTGGACGCCCTCCCGATAGAACACCGCCACGAGTTGGCAGCACTCCAACAGGACCTGGAACACTACCTCAACACGCAGCGCTTCGGAGACACCCCGTGGGAAGGCGAGCGCATCCCCGTAGAGCTTACAATCATGGTAACAGGACGGAGTGGATCGTGGTACTCTGCGCGCCTAATCTTCCAATCTGCCCGCCTGTTGAGCAAAGGAGCTCCCACTCCTCTACTGCGAGTCTACGAGCCCGACTGGAGCTTCCAGTATACCAGAGGCGCTTCCCTAACATACCAGCCCCTCCGTTACGATCCTCTGCTAACGCTGATTGATTTCTACGCCCTGCTTGCAATTGGGCTGGACTGTGATACTTACGAAGAGCTCGGTGGCACACCCTACTTTCGGAAGGCACACCAGCTCGCTCAACTTGCGGCAGCCTCCAATGCAAAAGGCTTTTCTACTTTCGCTGAACCTGGCCAGTTCAGTCGCTTCACCCTCGCCACTGAGCTTATTAGCCCTCAATTTGAGCCCTTCCGGCGGTTCATCTTCGCCTACTACGTTGACGGCCTAGAGCAACTCCAACATGACCGCTCACAGGCCCTAGCAACAATCGATTCCCTGCTAACAGAGCTACTCCGCTTCAAAGAACGCTTGGGTACGCCCAGCATCGTGCTGCAGTTGTTCTTCGAGGCAAAGTATCAGGAGCTCATCGAGCTTTTCCGCAACTGGGATTCACCGACGCTACTACCCCGTTTGCGGGCCCTGGACCCACGCCACGGCACTGACTACGAGCGTGCCTTGGGACGGTAATCAGTCATCGAAGAACCACGTCAGAGCGAACAGCGCACTACGCCCTGGCTGAGGGAAGTATGGCGCCCAATACCATGGCACCCCGAGGAGATTCCGAAGAGCAAGGCGAAGGTAAGCTCCTCGAAAGGAAGCCGTGATGCAGAGCTCTCCCCCAGAATGCTGGAGCGGCTGAACTTTCTCTTGATACAACATCCACCGTGTCGGAAAGGGTCGCAGAGCTGGTGGCCGTAACACCTCCCAGCGGAGCTCTGCCCGAACACAGCTTCGTCCAACACATTCCTCCACACCTGCAATCGCAACGAGCCGGAACGTGCGCCAAGCCTCTTCTGCCGAGGGTATTAGGCTCCACTCCGTCCCAAGCTTGGCACGAAGGATGTACTTGTACGAGAGCTGTCCCCAAATGAGGAGGGCATCAGCATTCTGTTGTGGCGTTGGATAGGGGGTGAGATTTGCAATAACAGCATTTCTGAGCCACTGGCCTACTCCTCCTATCTGCATTTCCCATCGTGAGGCCCTCCAACCGCCCTCCACCCAGAGCAGATACGCCTCCTCTGGTGTCTGTACCATCTCAGCCCCCGAACGCCTCCGGAGAGCTCGTACAGCATCCACTCGCCACCACCCGCCTGCACCTAGAACCCCGCGGAGCTGGAACCCAGCGTTAGCAAGAGGCGGCATGTTGCCTACGGTAATCCGGATACCCGCTGTCGCCTGGATTCCTGCTATCACCCACCGTCCCAACCCGTATGCCGCCCCTTCACGGAAATCCGTTGCCCACGCGAAGGGTAGCTCGGGACTACGCGCCCAGAGTGCCTGGACTCCAACGACTACATTCGGAACTGCTCCCAGCTCTGCCTGGAGTCGGGCTCCGAACTGCTGCGAACGCCAAACCGCATCTCCAAACAACGTATCCCGTCCGCCGTCGAGGAGCACCTGTCCGATATGCCGCTGCCAGAGCACTGGCACGTACCACACCTGACCGACCAAGGTAGACGAGGAGCCTAAGCACCACCTTCCCATTAGTGTCACATCATGCCGGTAGAGTCGGTCGTTGAAATCGGTCAGTATTGGCTGAGCTGCGACTTCGTCCCACCATCTGGGCAGCGAATCTGCTCCAGCTATCCCTCCATTCTGCCCCCCAACCCAATGCGTAAAGAGCTCCGATAAGGAGAAGAGCAACCGAGGTGTCGGCATCCACTGGAGCCGCAGACGTACGTTCCAGCTGTTGCTCCAGCCGTTCCGAAAGCGCCCTTCCGAACTGAGTCGGCGATATCCAGCCACCAGATGTAGGGTTGGAGAGAGCGCAAGGGAAAGCATCCCATCAGAACCCCCTACGCCATATGCCGCATTGAGATACCATAGCCGAGAGGCGACAGGGACCGATTGCAACAGCGGCTCTACGATGTTGACAGCAACGCCGAGAGCATTCCATCCCAAGACAGCCGCCTCCGTTCCCTTTAGGAGCTCTACAGCGCCAACGAACTCCGGAGGATACAGCTCAGGCGAAAGCGCTCCAAAGGTCGGCTCCCACCAAGGGCGCCCATTGAGGCTTAATCCGACCCCCTGGGGAGCTATCCTCCCGAAGCCAAAGAGGTGCCATCCTCCCGCCTCACCAGTATGGAAGGCAGTCAACAACGGCTGAGAGGACAAGAGATCCGATAGTCCAACGAATGCACGCCACGGGATCTCCGATTGCCGAAGCATCAAGGCCGTTGTATCTTCCGACAGGGCTCTCTGCCACTTAGCCGATGGCTGAATGGCCACATCGGTAGCTGTATCTCTTTGTCCTTCAGTCTGGCCGCTGTACCCATGGAGCACGGCAGCCGAGCAGAAACCGAGGATGCTCCACCGAGCAAGAGTAGAGAACAAACTCCAGAGTGCTCGCCGAAAGCGGGCTACACGATGTCTGGCAATAATGAAGGCCGCCCCCGCCTGTCGGGCCGCCGCGCGACGGGGTGAAAAAGCAGTAGTATCCCACCACAAACGACCGCCCCAATCTCAGTACCACTTTTCCCTCTTACGTCCATACACGGACGACATACTCATACGTCCCCGCTGCCAATGACTTGAAGGAGAGTGGGACCTCCGGCTGTTCCATCCCATCCTGTCGTAGCTCTTGCACTCGTCGCCCATCGACTCCATAGAGAGTCAGCTCAACCGTTCCTCGAACAGGCCCATATATGACCAGCTTCGCTTCATCCCCTGCAGAAACACTCGGCCGAATCTCAGCCTGGAACTCATCAGCATAGTCGTAGACGACCGTTAGAGAGCGCAGGAAGTGGACGGTTCCATCCTCATCAACGCTCTCCAGCACGTACGTGTAGGTATGCCCGCGTTGCAGTCTGTATCGATCAACATAAGCATACCGGCGCCCAAAGGGCGCAGAGCCTATCCCCCGAAGCTCGGGGACAACCTCGTAAGAGGCAATGAGCTCGAAGGGTCCATCTCCAAGGCCGTCATCTCGCCGCCAAAGTCGAAAACCGAGATTACGCTCTTCCGAGGCAGTCCGCCACGATAAGAGAATCTCCTCACGAGAAGGATGGGCAGAGAACGACTCCAACTGCACTGGCAGTGCAAAGTCTCCTGCACGGCCGTTGGAGAAGTAGAATTCGCCATTGATGTTGCCGTAGCTTGTGTCAATCGGGGTCTGACCTATTCCCTGGAAAGTGGAGAGAGCAACTGTCACAGAGCTCGCGGATCCCATCGCGTATCCAAACCAGCTCAAGTCGCTAGCCCGTGGGAAGAGATCCGTAAATCCGTGTCCCACCCAACGGTAAACCCGCATAGCATTCGGGTTCTGGCCATTGAGCTCCACGGTGTTGTTGGGGTTGTAACTGAGCGTGATGTCATGTCCCGCTATATTCCCCTGATTCGCGGCAAGAAGCTTATAGCCGCGGAGCACATTGCCTGGGACGCCGGGACCAAGGACATTAGAGAAATCGCGCACAAAGGGAGAGCCGAGGTAGCGAACGACGGTCGTACTCCCCAGGAAGTTTGTAGTGCTGGAGCTCGTCGTGATGCTTAGCCCGATGTTGCCGAAGCTATAAGTCGTCCCAGCGGCGTTGATGTTCTCCGTTGCCTCAACGGTACCGTAAAGCTTGCCGTCATCACCTGTGGCTGTCTCCGAGAGCGTTGCACCTGTACTCCTGTCCAAGATGACCTTGTAGGTTCCCTGCGTTGTCCCTTTCGCTCCACTCCCGACGGTCAGTGTCCCTTTAACTGTCACGTCTGCCTGGGGGAACGTCTTGACCCCCCCTACGGTGAGCTGGAGGTTGTGGTAGGTAGTGTTAAAGATGTTCTGATTGCCGTTACGGTTGTAGACAACAGTTGAGTTGGGCTGTGTCGTCAGGTTCGTGAAGCCAACGCCCGGCAGATCAGGACTTGAACCGGGAGCGTTCGGAATACGTAGAGTTGCTCCTGAACGCACCGTAACGCTGTTAGAGGCGCCCACGGGATTGATCTTGTAGCCGTTCATGTTGAGGACGGGATTATCGCTGCCAGTGCCGATGAACACGGTTGCGGCGCTGAAGTTCCCCGTCATGTTCTTCGTGGTATTGTTCCCTTCTAGGGTGACCGTGCCGTTGAAGGTATAGCCGCTGGGTAGATTCTGATTCGCATTGGAGGCGATGAACCGTACGGTACCTTCCCACGTTGTCGGGAAGCCGTTGTAGTTCGTCCCAATCCAGCCTCGCACAATGTACGTGTTGTTGCTCTGTGTCGTTGGGGTGTTCGTAACACTGAACCCATCCGTGTTAAACTGTGTGTCCAAAGTGAAGTTATCGTTGTCCAGCACAAGGTTCGTAACTGAGCACGTTCCAGGCTCTAGGGTCTTGGTCCCGGAACCGCTGAAACGTAGCGTCTGGTATGGTGTGCCGTCGGGCAGACTAACGTCCACGGATTGGTCTCCGGCTCGGCGATACCAGACAGTGGTTGTCCCCCAGACGTAATTAGGATTTGCCCCAAAGACGTAGTTGGAGCCAGCGCCGCCCGTAAAGGCTGTCCCACGAACTTCAAATGTCACGTTGCCAAAGTTGTGCGTGGCATTGTTGCCCTGGAATGAAAATCGTCCTTGGGCATTATCGGCGGCCTGTGTGAAGGTGACGGACGAGTTCGTCCCCGTTCCGTAATTGTGCGTCACGCCTCCGGCGCTGAACATCAGGAAGTAGTTGCCACCAGCATTCATGCTCAATGTCACCTGAGTACTGGCCGCCGTGGCAATGTTATTTGCACCACCGTTGAGGGCAACAGTGGCAGCCAAGTTCACATTGATCGTGACCGCAGTGTTAATCGTTATGTTATCTCCATTTGCCGGTACCCCGTCTGGATTCCAATTCGCAGCATCATTCCAGTTCGTTGTTCCGGCACCTCCATCCCATGTCCGGAGAACGCTAATGCCCTCAGGGAAGCGAACCTTGCGCCAGTCCTTCAGCGGAGCGCGGTGCGGGATGCCGGCATACTCACGACCATCTGCCACCGTGATAACTACTCCAAGATCACCAACGATGAGCCGTTCTGGCAGGATGCGGTAGTAACTGCTGAAGGGGTGCTCTTCTCGAACTAGCAACGTTCCATCCAGCTCCAGCCTGCCTCCAACCTCCAAGTACGCAAGGGAATCCACAGGATCAACCATGCCGAAATTCACAATGCGTGCATCCTGCTCTATGACCAGTGGGGCAAAGAGCGTCAGCGTAGCCTTAGAGAGAGTAAGGTTACGGCATTCTGCAGGCTGCGTGACAAAGATCCAAGTAGAGATTACCACGTCATCCTCACGGGTTGGCACTCCGTGCGGATACCAGTTAGCGGGATCGTGCCATTGTTGGAGTTCCGGGCGAACCTCGTTGGTTACTTTTGGAGTCCACACCTTCTGTCCCCCTAAGCCTGTAGCGCAGAAGAGAATGAGTAGGGTGGCAACAGCCAAGCTATGTTGCATCATTGCCCCTCCGTTGTGCTACGTTCTCTGCGGCTCGTCTATAAACCCCCCTCTACACCCTCCCCATCCCTCGAGGACATCACAAAAATACAACTCTACTCACCAAAGTCACAACTCCTGCGCTGTTCGTCTCTGGTAACGCCTCCACTGCGAAAGGGTGAGAGACAATGGAGTTTGTCAGTATCTCACCTCTCACTGGACGTGTGCTCCGCCGCTATGAGCCCCATTCCCCAGAGGAAGTCGGACGGAGACTCCAGCGGGCCATCTCGGCCTCCCCCGATTGGGCAGCACTCAGTTTCTCCGAGCGAGCCAGTTATCTACGCCGAATAGCCAACCTGCTCCGCGAACGGTCAAAGGAGTATGCGGAACTGTTCGCTGAGGAGATGGGCAAACTAATACCGCAGGGGATAGCGGAAGTTGAGAAGTGCGCATGGGCCTGTGATTACTTCGCTGACAACGCTGAGCGGTTCCTCACGTCAGAACCTGTTGCTACCGAATTCTCCAAAAGCTACGTCACCTTTCAACCCCTCGGATGCATCTTGGCGATTATGCCGTGGAACTTTCCATTCTGGCAGGTCTTCCGTTGTGCTGCTGCAGCCCTCATGGCAGGCAACGTGCTCCTTCTCAAGCATGCCCCAAATGTGACAGCTACTGCCCTTGCCCTCGAAGGGCTCTTCCGGGAGAGTGGCTTCCCAGAGGGGGTCTTTCAAGTAGTACTGGTACCGGTCGAACGAATTCCAGATCTCATCCAACACTCTGCGATCTCCGCAGTCGCGTTTACGGGCAGTACACGAGCTGGACGAATCGTTGCTGCACAGGCAGGTGCAGCGCTCAAGAAGACTGTCCTGGAGCTGGGTGGGAGCGACCCTTACGTGATTTTGGAGGATGCCGATTTAGAGCCAACTGTGGCGACCTGCGTCGCTGCCCGGCTCATCAATAGTGGCCAAAGCTGCATCGCAGCAAAGCGCTTCATCGTTCTGGAGAGCATCCGCTCAGCGTTCGAAGAGGCCTTCGTTGAAGCAATGCGCCAACAACGGTTTGGGGCCCCAACCGACCGCACAGCCGCCTTAGGTCCACTCGCTCGTAGTGATCTCCGGGACAACCTCCATCGGCAGGTTCAGGAGAGCCTGGCGCTTGGAGCTCGTCTACTCCTGGGCGGGGACATCCCCCAGCTACCGGGTTGGTTCTACCCACCAACGGTCCTCACGGACGTTTGCCCCGGCATGCCGGTCTTTGAGGAAGAGACCTTCGGTCCTGTGGCTGCCATTGTCCCTGCTCGTAGCGAGCGTGAAGCCATAGAACTTGCGAATACTTCCCGGTATGGACTCGGAGCCGCTATCTTCACGCGGGATCGCGAACGTGGCGAGCGAATTGCCCGCGACCTACTCCATGCTGGCTCATGCTTCGTCAACGCATATGTCCGCTCAGACCCCCGACTCCCCTTTGGTGGGATCAAGCAGTCGGGATGGGGGCGAGAGCTCTCTATCTTCGGGATTCGGGAGTTTGTCAACATCAAGACAGTGTGCATCGCCTAATTGTTCTGTGCACCTTCGGCGATCCACCGCCGCACACCTCGGCGCTGGTTCTCCGTGCTGAGGGTTAGTGGCTCGGGAGAGTGCCAGATACGACGTTCCAGTATCTGCTGTAAGAGGCTGGCTGTAGGGTCTCCCGGCACAACCAATCCCGGCCGCTCCCAAAGGTGCCTATATTCTTCCAAAGCGACACCTCCAGCCCTTGAACCATCGTTATGGCAGCCTACAAGAGAGCATCCCTGGCGCAGGAAGGGCTGTACATGGCGACGGAAGCTCACGTTGCTGTCCGGGAATACGACCGCCGGAGGAGTCGGCTGCAACGGAGTACCGCATCCTCCGATCACTACTACCACGAAGAGCACGAAGAGGGCCTCAATAACTCTCCTCTTCTGACGGGAAGCGCTGAGCTCGGACATCGTCAGCATAGCGGGCAACAGCCTGACGGATGCGCTCATAGAGGTTCTCGTACCGCCGGACGAAGCGCGGCTGGAAGTCTTGAGTGAGCCCCAGCATATCGGTGTAGACTAAGACCTGCCCGTCGCAGTAGACTCCGGCTCCAATGCCGATCGTGGGGATGGAGACAGACTCTGTAACTCGTCGAGCCAACTCTGCCGGAATCTTCTCCAACACCAGCGCAAAGGCTCCTGCCTCTTCCAGGAGCTTGGCGTCGCGCAGAATCTGTTCCGCCTCTCGAGGATCGGTCCCGCGGACACGATAGGAGCCAAACTGATGAATGCTCTGAGGGGTCAACCCTAGGTGGCCCATGACGGGAATACCGGCTGCAGTCATTCGGGCGACGGTATCCACGATCCGTCTCCCACCTTCCAACTTGATGGCACCGGCTCCTCCTTCCTTCATAATGCGCCCAGCATTCCGAAAGGCTTCCTCAGGAGAGACTTGATAGCTCATGAAGGGCATGTCCGTGACGACGAGGGCTCGGCGAACGCCACGGACGACAGCCTTCGTGTGGTAGATCATCTCCTCCAGCGTTACGGGAATTGTCGTCTCATGGCCCTGGAAGACGTTGCCCAAGGAGTCCCCCACCAAGATGACATCCACCCCAACCTCGTCGAAGATGCGAGCCATAAGCGCATCATAGGCCGTCAGGCAGACAATCTTCTGCCCCGCCTCCTTCATCTGTCGCAGCCGTAACGTCGTCACCCGCCGAGGGCGCCCCCTTTCCGGCTCATGACCCTCTAGCTGTGGGCGCTGCGTTGGGTCCATTAACGCAGATACACAAAGGTACCGCCGAGGGACCTTCCGGTTCCAGCCAGGGCCAAACGCCAGAAATAGAGACCCGAAGCGCTTGGAGGAGTAGGCAACCTCACGTACGAGGTCCCCTGGTCTATCCACTGACGAACGTGAGCCACTACAGCACCGCGAATGTCGCTGACTTGGAGCTCCACCCACTGCGGCTGCTCCACAGTTAACTCGGCCAACATCCCCCCATCGGATAGCTGGACCCAACGAACCGTAGGGACTCCAGAAGGGCCTGAACTGACTGCAGAACCTGCCCTGCC
>JBCNUX010000046.1:0-12231 GCA_039630485.1 Chlorobiota bacterium
GAATGCCGTCACCGCCGCCTTTGCAGCGCCGTAGACTGCCATCTGGGCCCGTCCGCGTTCCCCAGCCACGGAGCTGATGACCCCCACCACCCCATGGCGCTGGGCCTCCAGCACCGGCACCAGAGCGCTCAGGAGAGCCACGACGCTGGTGGCATTAACGTGGAACTCCTCCACGTTCCGCTCGGGATGCGGCCACAACTCTTCCTGCCGGGGAAGGCTCCCGTGGGCAATGAGGACAACGTCGAACTCTCCTAACGCCTGCTGAGCTTCTGTCACAACCCGCAGGGCCTGGTCCCACTGGCGTGCATCCCAGAGGATGGAACGGGCAACCACTGCACCGCGAGTCTGCAAATCCGCCACGACAGCGTCCAGTTTCTCCGGCGTCCGTCCGACCAGTACCATTCGAGACCCCTTGGCTGCATAGAGCCGCCCGACTGCCTGCGCGATTGCCGAAGTCGCTCCAACGATGAAGACTCGCCGCATGTCTACCCCCCTCCTGTGACACGACGCCAGAAGCTGGACGAAAACGCTGGATCACGGAAACGGGCAAACTCCCGCCAGCATGGGAAGGAGAGCTCGAACATCTCCGGCGACATTCGGGCATCCTTCGCCGGATACAACGCTCCCCCGGCCTCACGGACACAAGCATCCAACGACTCCAGCAGCCTCCACGTCCGTCCCCCCTCAACTGCAAAATCCACCGCCAGCGTCACACCGGGCCGTGGGAACGAGAGCATCCCCGGCGAGCGCCGTACTCCAAAGACCTTCAGCACGCCGAGCAACGCCGTAACTCGTGCTCGGGAGATTCGCCCTAGCATCTCCTCAATGGCCCCCTCGGCTGCTGCCGGAGGAACGACACACTGGTACTGCACGAAGCCACGCTCGCCGTAGAGCCGATTCCAAGCCCCGACGGCATCCAGCGGGTAGAAGAAGGTCCGGTAGGGCACGATCTGCAAGCGCGGCCGCCGACGTTGCAACCAGTAGTACAGCGCGTTGAGCCTCCGTGCGCTCCAGGGGTTCAGAACCCAGCTCGGAGCATCCAGTGGCACTCGGAAGGTCAGGCCGGTTGACGGCAGAGTGAGTGGGGCAACTCCGCTCCGTGCATGGTTTCCTCGCCAGAAGATACCCCGTCCCAAGCGCTTGCCTTGTGCCGTGACATCTACCCAGGCGACCGTATACTCAAAAGCCGCATCCGACTCCTGGCTTAGGCGGAAAAACTCGCGCACGTGCCCAAAGGGAATCAACTCCACCTCCATCCACGCCGTCTCCACTCGCCGGAGTCGGATCTCTGCCCACGTCATGAGCCCCGTCAGCCCTAGGCCACCGATCGTTGCTCGGAAGAGCTCAGGGTTTTGCGTGGGTGTACACAACAGGCGTTCACCTGTGGAACGCACAAGCTCAAACGCCAGCACATGGCAGCCGAAGCTTCCAGAACGGTGATGGTTCTTACCGTGGACGTCGTTGGCAATCGCACCACCGATCGAGACCCACTGCGTACCTGGGCTGACGGGCACGAAGAACCCCCGGGGCACAATCAATTCCAGCACTTGGCCGATGCTTACCCCCGCTTCGCATCGTAGGATGCCGTTCTCTTCATCGAGAGCGATGAAGCGGTCCAGCCCTGTCGCGTCTACCAGGATTCCCCCATCGTTGAGGCAGCCATCGCCGTAGCTCCGCCCGTAGCCGCGGGGCAGGAGGGTCATCCCCGCCGGCACCGCCGGTAATGGATCGCTACGCCAGCGAAGGCGCCATACTGCTGCCGGACGATGCTTCGGATAACGCCCCCACGAGAGGTAATCCCTCCGGCTCATCCGCTGGCAAGGAGGAGGATAAGACCCAATCCAACGGCGACGGCGTAGCTGACGGGATCGCGCAGCACGAAGACAAGCGGATCGTCGCTCATCTGCCGGCGATGTGCCTGCATCCACAGGTGGGCTACCCAGTAAATCAGCAGTGGCGTGCTCAGCCACAGCCACTGTGGCTGCTCGTACAACTGCGCGACGACAGGGCTGTTGACGTAGAGCACGAAGACGAGAACAGCCAAGTAGCCACTAGCTGTACCGAACGAACGGACGAGGGCTTCATCCTCCACAGCATAGCCCCGGCGCGGGAGCTCGGCCTCTGCTGTCGTCCGCAGTTCCACATACCGCTTCAGGAAAGCCAGGCTCAGGAAGAGGAAGATCGCAAACGTCAGCAGCCATCCCGAGAGTGGAACCCCCGTAGCCCAGCCGCCGGCAAGGATACGCACCGTGTAGAGCCCCGCCAGTACGACGACGTCTACTAGCGGCACCATCTTGAGCCAGAACGAGTAGAGCACCGAAGCTGCTGCATAGAGCCCCAATACCAGCCAGAACCGCTGTGGCAGGCCAAGCCACGCCACAATCGCCCCTGCGGCTACAAGGACCGGCGTCAGCACGACACCAACCCACAACGGCAACTCTCCACTGGCGAAGGGACGCCTCCGCTTCCGTGGATGGCGCCGATCCGCCTCCACATCCATGAGGTCGTTGAAGACGTACAGCCCGGAGGCAACCAAGCTCAGCGCAACGAACGCCAGTACGGCCATCTCCCAGAGCTGCCACTCCAAGAGGCGATGCGCCAGAACGATTGGCACGAATACCAGCAGGTTCTTCAGCCACTGGTGGGGCCGCAGAACCTTGAGCAGCACTTGCCACCGCAATGGTTGCGGAAAGTCACGTCCTTCGGGGAAGAGGCGTCGCATCCGGCCTATGAACCGTGGAGTCCCCACGATGTGAGCAGCGACCGCGGCCGACCAGATAGGGATGTCTGCTCGCGAGTTCCCGACGTACTCAAACGGTTCCGCGCCAAGAAGACTCCGGATCCGCTGCAGCTTCTGCCGCCCGCGAAGGTTGTTGACATCCGTACTCGTCATCACGGCATCGAAGAGCCCCGTACGGCTAGCAACGGACTCGCCAACGGAGGGCGGTGCAGCCGTAGCCAGGATAATCCTCCGCCCCCTCTGCCGCTCGGCCTGAAGCCATCTTACGAGCTCCTCCCGAAGGGGAAGACCGTCGGCTTGGAGCCCGGTTTCGGCCGCGAGCCGAGCCTTGACATACGCTCGCCCACCCTGCAGCAGCCACAGTGGGATCAGTGTCGCTTTCCACGGACGGTGTCGCAACAACCGAACGAGGCACTCCCAGAGGGCATCCGTTCGCAGCAGTGTCCCGTCCAAATCCACTACCAGCGGCGGACCCGCAGAACTCACAGTGGTTGGCTCCACCATTCCACGGACAACTCTGGGAAGACCGAATCCCGCTCCTCGACAGCACTGACGAACTTTTCCTCGCCCGGCGTCAGCTCCCCTCGCTCTGAGCTCTCCTCTACGAGCTGGCATAGACGTTCGAAGTCTTGGGCATGGAAGGCAAAACGCTGCTCGGCGTACTCTCGGGCACCCCCGGTGACTGCCTGGAACATCCAATCCGAACTCTGCATCAGCAGGAGCTCACGCAAGGCCTGCCGGAGGAGCCGTTCCTGAAGCGGAGAGCGAACCCCTGCTGGAAAGCGCTGGAGGAGAGTCTGGAGGCGCTCCTCCGCCTGGGCTAAGAAGTGCCACATCCACCGCACCCTGGGGTCTATCCAGGGCTCGTGCCCGGCATCCTTTCCCCACGAGCCGGCAGGAAGCCGCACCCGTCCCGCCGGCTGCGTCCGCTGTCGGCACTCCCGGAGGCTCCACAGTTCCACAGCACTGTCTGCGGCCACCCGCTCCCAGAGGGAGTGCAGAAACAACGGCCCCTCAAACCACCAATGCCCGAAGAGCTCGGTGTCAAACGGCAGGCAGAGGACTGGGAAACAACCCTGGCGCCGAGACTCTTCGGCGAGTGTCTGAGTCAGGACGTCGGCGAAGTGTGCAGCATGCCCCGCTGCCTTACTCTGAGCCCACTCGGGCACGTAGAGCAGCTTGTACTGCATATCCAGCCGGTTGTCCGTCACACGCCAGTACCGCAGCCACGAAGTGTAGTGGCGCTTGTGGAAGTCTAAGTAGTCCCCGTCACCCGGATAGCCTGTCCGGGCATCCCAGACATGAGCTGCCGTTGCCTGGTGTCGAGCCAGGATGTAGCATCCCCATGGGCACTCAGGCATGGAGCAGCACCAGTACGGCTGTAACAGCGAGGGCTTGTGGCAACGCTCCGATCGCGACCAGAAGTGACCGCGCTCCAACAGTTGCTGTTCCACCACGCAGCTCTCCAGTCCCAAGCGCCACAGCCAATACTCTACCCCAACCGAGCGCTGTGCCCTCGAGCCGTAGAGGGATTCCGCCGTCGCATCCTGCGCTGGGTAGTAACCACACTCGGGCAACCACACGCTCTGCGGCGTACGGCCGAAATGGCGTCGGTACGCCTCCACACCAACCCGAAGCTGGAAGACAACCGCTCGCTCGCTCGGCAGCAGTGGAAGGTACGCATGGGTGGCCGCTGAGGTTGCAAGCTCTACTACCTCTATGGATTGCAGGCGCGCAAAAGCGGCGATGAGGTTTCCTCGGTACTCCTCCAGAAACTCCTGCAGCCGCTCAGAGTACCACGTCTGCCATAGCTGGGCCAGACGGATCCAATGCTCACCGTAACCGTAGCGGCGGAAGTGGAGCTCATCCTCCCGAGCTGCCTCCATCTTCTCCTGGCAGTACTGCTGGAAGAGCACCCGGAAAGCGGGGTGGGCTAGCTGTTCGCACAGCACAGGCGAGAATTCCAGCGTGCAGCGCGGCAGAAGGCCACGTCGTACCAATCCCCGTAGAACCTTCAGCAATGGCAGGTAGCACTCCGCTACAGCCTCGCAGAGCCAATCGCTGCCGTGGGGAAAACGACCGTGGTGCAACACATACGGGAGGTGCGCATGGAGGACCACAACGACAGCTCCAAGCGCCATCCGCAAGGCTTCCGTTTCAATGCACTCGGAAGGGGATCGATGGCATGGATTGCTGGGGCTCTACACGGATCTCCCCGTACTGCTGCTCGTACTTGCGAATGTTCTCTCCAAGGGCCATCCAGAACAGCTTGGCATGCTGCGGAGTCATCAGAATCCGAGCATGGACGCGTGCCCGAGGCAGTCCCGGCAGGACGCGGGTGAAGTCCAACACGAACTCCGCAATCGAATGCGAGATGATAACCAAGTTGGAGTAAATCCCCTGAGCCTCCTGCTCACCGAGCTCTATGTTGATCTGGTGCTCAATGGTCGGCTGCTCCGGCTTGGACTTGTCGTGTTCCATCGCTATGCCTCACTGCTGGTTACGTAGTCGGTCGGCACGGTTGTAGTACTGCTCTGCCTTCGCCTTCTCGCCGCGGCGGGCGTAGTAGCCACCCAGGAGCTCGTAGTATCGTGGCTGCGTGGCATAGAGCGGCTCCAATTGCTCCAGCTCTGCTACTAGCCGGGTCAGCTTCTGGGTCTCGCCGAGCACTTCGTAGATGTTCAGGAGCTGCTCCAGTACAGGGAATTCATCCCGCTTCCCAGGCAGTTGACGGTAGCGTTCGAAGAGCTCTGCAGAACGGCGGAGCAGCGGCGCATAGCGCTCGCGCTGCTCTTGGTACCGCGGATTCTGGCGCCGCTTCTCTATCTCCTCCTGCTGCAGCTTCCCAGCCCAGTTCTTGTAGGCCACAGCACCGTTGAAGAGAGCAAGTTCGTTTGCCGGTTCCTTCTGCAGGACTTCGTCGTAGGCCTTTGTAGCCTCTTGGTACCGCTCCTGCTTCGTCAGCACGATTGCGTACTGCAGCGTATAGGCTGTCTTCGTTGGGAATTGGCTTCGGAGTCGCTGGAGGAGGTCCAGGAGCTCTTGAGTCCGCCCCTGGCGGTCGTAGATCTCCAGCAGCAGACTCATTCCCGCTTCGCTCTCTGGGCTGAGGGTCAAGACATCGCGGGCGTAGCTGAGGGCTGTGTCCAGCATTCCACGGTCCATGTATGCCAACGCTGCACTCACCAGGGGCTGGACCATAAGCCGAGCATACCGCTCCTTTTCGGCCTGTGTCCACGCCTGTGGTGGCCTGTATCGCCATCCTTCCACGACCGCCTCCTTCCCGCCCACTGCCGCAGCAAAGACGTAGAGCGGCTGTCCCTCAACGGTCCAGAGGTCTACGAAGAGCGTGTCCTGCTCAGCTGGGATATTGCGGCTCTGTGCTGGAGGACCCAGCCTCCGTAGGAGTTCACTGCGGGCCATACCGAGAGTGACGCCAGCCTTCTGTGCAACCTCTATCTCCGGCTGTAGTAGCTGCCGATAGCGGACGAAGTTCCGCAGGGCAGCTACGGTGTCCTTCGCAAGCTCCTCCACAACCCCCAGCAGACCGTAGGGGTCTGGAACCTCCGGTTTGAGGCGAATTGCCAACTGCAATAGCTGACGAGTCTTCTGGAGCTGCTCTGCCGAAGGAGATTGAGCCGCCGCTACTTCGTTGTACTGGACGATAGCCTGGTTGTAGACAGTAACCCACAGCGCAACCTCCTCGGCAGCAATCTGGGTTGCCCACTGTCCCGATTTGTCATTGTTGCGGGCTCCCTGGAGTGCTTGTGCGGCTGCCTCGTAGGAGCGCGTATGCTCTCGGTGCAGTTGCGCCAGCAAGAGCCACGCCTCGATGTTCCTTGGGTTCTTCTGCGTCTCAGCCTCCAGGTTACGGAGCGCCTTGGGGTAATCACGCTGTCCGAGCGCAATCTTCGCCGTCGTGAACTCTGGGGACGCACAGTGGAAGTGCCCTATGGCGAGCACCGATAGCAGGAGTGCTGTAGCCCAACGCCGTGCCATGTACGGCTCCTCACCTCTCAAACACCTGCTGGCTAAGCACAAAGTTAGCGAAAGCCCATCGGGCCACCATGTGCTGCCGCTCCTGCAGACCGGGTAGTCTCAGACCCGTTCACTGCGCCATCTCCTCTGGCACCAACACGAGCGTATTCCGTAGCGTCCCCAGCCGCTCGATCGAGAGCTCTACTGTATCCCCCGGCTGTAGCCACCGAGCAGGGGTGAAAGCACCCGTGGTGTTGAGCTCTAAAAGGCATCCCGTGCCGCACGTCCCAGACCCAATGACGTCCCCTGGATACAGCCATGTCCCGTAACTTGCCCGCTCGATGATCTGCGCGAACGTCCACCGCATGTTGCGAAGCGTATCACGGGAGATGAGCTCCCCGTTGAGCCGCGCGGTCATCTCCAGGTCGTAGTGGTCCCCTTCCGGGGTTGGGATGGCCCGGTCTGCGAGTTCATCCAGCGCCACCAGCCAGGGACCCAGCGATGTAGCGAAGTCTTTCCCCTTCGCCGGGCCAAGGTTCAGCTTCATCTCCTGCGCCTGAAGCTCCCGCGCGCTCCAGTCGTTCATGATCATGAACCCAGCAATGAACCGCTCCGCTACGCTGGCGGGAATGTTCTTACCAGCCTTGCCGATGACGATAGCGCACTCCAGCTCAAAGTCCAGTCGCTCCAGATGTCGTGCTTGGACTGCAACGGGCCCCGGGCCTGTCACCGCCTGGTGGTTGCCGAAGTAGAACACGGGGAAGGCATCGAACTCTGGGATCATTGGTAGCCCGCGGCTCCGGCGTGCGGCCTCAACGTGCTGCCGAAAGGCGTAGCCATCGCGCAGCGACCGTGGCTGGAGCGGAGCTTCCAACACCGCTCCATCCAGGGCAAAGGCTATACCGTCGGCAGCAAGCGCCTCTTCACGCCCTGCGCACCACTCCTGGAGCCGACGTAGCTCTTCGCTAGCTACCTCCCACAGCTCCAAGAGTTGCAGCATCTGCGTGGGCATCGCGAAGAGACGGTGGACCAATCCCTCCCGGCGGGCAACTTCGTATGCCCCCGCAACGTCAACGATCCAGCGCTCACCACTGATGAATCCCGCTCGCACACAAGGCCCGAGCCGATAGGAGACAAGCTTCATCTGCCACCGTAGCCCTCTACAGTTCTGACCTCACCGCAGCCGCGCATGCCGGAGCGACAGGACCCCGATCCCGCCGAAGCCCAGCATGAACATTGCCTGGAACGGGAGTGCAGCCAACTCGGCATGGTAGAGCGAAATCCCCATCCCGACGACGAAGTAGAGCCCAAGCAGCAACTCGATGACAACCGAAGGATGGAGTTGCCGTGGGACATACTTCTTGTGTTGCCATCGCTCACCTGGCGTGAGGACGTGGTACTTCGGCGTCCGCACGAACTCCGTACGCTTCCCAAGCAGCGCCTCAATCACGGCCCGTGTGTTGTTGACGGCAAATCCCATGCTGCCTGCCAAGAAGACTGGGAACAGCAGTAGCCGACGCCGCCAGTCCCTGTAGGCTGCCCGCTGGGCGAAGAGGTAGAAGAGGAAGGTGCCAATGGCTGCTAGCACGAAGACCGAGAGGGCGGTGAAGAAGGTATCGTAGCCCTGGACGGTGTTCTTGATGAGCACAACCGGGACGTTGAGCACCGCCACCAGGAGGATGAAGGGGAAGACGACGTTGCTCGTCAGGTGGACGGTGGCTTCTGCCTTGATCCGGAATGGCAGTTGGGCTCGCCAGATGCGTGGCAAGAGCTTGCGGGCAACTTCAATAGCGCCCTTCGTCCAGCGATACTGCTGCATCTTGAGCGCATTGATGTCCACCGGTAATTCCGCTGGCGTTGTCACGTCGGGCAAGAAGACGAATCGCCAGCCCAGCAACTGGGCGCGGTAGCTCAGGTCCAAGTCCTCCGCCAGCGTATCGGTGTGCCAATTCCCTGCAGCTTCAATGCAGGAGCGGCGCCAGATCCCGGCAGTGCCGTTGAAGTTGATGAAAAAGCCGGCCCGGTACCGCACTGCCTGCTCCATCGCGAAGTGGCCGTCCAGCGACAGCGCCTGGGCCTGCGTAAGGAAGGAGTAGTCAGCATTTAGGTGCTCCCAGCGCGTCTGCACCATCCCGACCTTGGGATCGGCAAAGTAGGGAAGGGTCTTCAGCAGGAAGTCAGGCCGCGGGACGAAGTCAGCATCGAAGATAGCGATGAACTCACCACGAGCACGCTCAAGCCCGTAGCGCAGAGCCCCTGCTTTGTAGCCTTCGCGCGTTCCCCGCCGGATGTGCTCAATCTGGAAACCCGCCGTTCGATACTCCCGACAGAGCCGTTCCAGCATCTCCGTAGTCTCGTCGATAGAGTCGTCCAGCACTTGGATCTCCAGGCGGTCACGCGGATAGTCCAGGGAGCAGACAGCCCTCAGCAGCCGCTCCACGACGTAGTACTCGTTGTAGATGGGCAACTGCACCGTCACCATGGGGAAGTCCTGCAGAGGTGGTGGTGGCGGCGCAGACCGCCGCATCGTCTTCCAGTGGTAGTACACCATCACCAGGCTGTGCAAGCCGGACAGAAAGAGCACCGACAACGCCCCTACGTAGGTAGCCAGCAACACTTCCTCCATTCCCCGTCACCGGTTGTGGCACCTACCATGCCGAGACAATCGCCAGCAGGATGTCGTCGCAGAGAGCATCCAGGGAACGCATCACAGCCTGGTCTCGAGCCGGCTGTCCTCCAGCGACCTCATAGAGCTCATACCGCGTAAAGGTCCTGCGCCAGAGGACTCGCCGCTGCACGGCATCGTAGAACTCCGCTTCCACAGTCACTTCCGCACGCCGCTCCCGCTCCAGCTCGCCCGGCCGGACCGTCTGCGTGACATCTCGGATGTGCTGCAGCCGGACGCTCAGCCGTGCGTCAGCTTCATCCATGACAACGCGCAGCGGTGCGTCCTGCTGCAGACGCTGTAGGAGCCGCTGCGTAAGGTACTCCCGGTACATCGGGACACCGAAGCCAGAGTTGTCCACCACCGGTGTGAGAGCCACCGTCTGCAGATGTGCCGGCAGCTTGCCACCGGTGAAGGAGTAGCAACTCGCCAGCATGCAACATAGGCACAGAATGCTGAGACGGCGATGAGCAGTTTCTGACGGCCTCCTCATTTTTGCTGCAGGAAGGGATTGTAGCGCCGTTCGGCCCCGATCGTCGTTGGTCCTCCATGACCAGGGTAGACGCGGTAGTCGTCCGGGAGTACCAGGAGCTGCTCGGTAATTGAGCGGAGCAAGAGCTCCATGTCACCGCCTGGCAGATCCGTGCGGCCGATGCTACCGGCAAAGAGAGTGTCTCCGGAGAAGACAAGCCGGCGGCGATGTTCAACAAGGCAGACACCACCCTCGGTATGCCCTGGGGTATGCCGAACCTCTAGCTCCCATGAGGTTCCACACTGCACGCATTGACCGTGCTGGAGCCATTCTTGCGCCGTCACGGGCTCAAAGCTGAGGGGTAGCTGCCAGAGCCGCAGCTCCACGGGGTCGGTTAGCCGATAGGCGTCCGCCGGATGTACGGCGATGGGGGCATCCGTCATCCGCTGCAGGGCCGCAGCGTCCGCAATGTGGTCCCAATGGCTGTGCGTCAAGAGGATGCGACAAATTCGAGTTCCACGCTCCTGGGCCAAGCGAACGAAGAGCTCAGCACTGCCCATAGGGACGTCCACCACGCACGCCACCCCTGCCGGAACATCCAACAACAGATAGCCTACCGTTGCAGCAGGTCCGGCCTCCACGGCAATCAAGTCTGGAGCGTGCACTGTACTCTCTGCCGGAATCCAAAACTCCCACATGGGTTAGGGCACCAGGACGAGGGCAGAGCGCACTTCCGACGGGGTCCTGAAGAGCACTACGTACGCTCCCGGTGCTCCGATCCGGAAGTGCCACACACGCTCGTGGCTTCCGGCCGAGTCCTCGTACCACCGCCGCTGCTCTAGTCGGCGCCCCTCAAGGGAGTACAGCTCCAGTGCATAGGCCCCACGCTCACCCGCCCGAGTCTCCACAGTAAGCTCCCCGGCACTCGCTGTGGTCCGCAGTCCCACCGGTGCCACAGGCCGTAGCAGCCGTGGCCCTCCCTCCCGGCAGATGCCGACGAGGCGCAAGCGACCGTCCACGCGCTGCGTCTGGCTGCTCAGCACCCCATCGTCCCAGAGGAAGCCCAGGATCCGTAGCGGAGTCTCTTCCGCACTGCCTAAGAGTACATCGCCGATGAGCTCGGTCACGACCCCCTGGGAAGCCGCCTGAATCCCCTCCACGCGAATCGTCAGGGTAGCCAGTCCTTGCGCCATTCCCTGGCGGAGGATGGTTCCTCGACTGAGACCGCGGACTAGGAAGAGGGTCGGCTCATACGCTAGCTCCACCTCTGCCTGTCGGACTCCAGCCTGGGCTCCAGGAGGTTCTATGGCAAAGCGGAGCGGGATTCGGAATTCCTGCGTCCATGGCGTAGCTTGGGTATCGGGCAGCCAAACACGCGCTCTCGCAGGTTCTAGCCCAATACCACTGATGGCAATGAGCCGCTCGTCAGCACACGGCTGGCTGATGGAGAGCCGGAGCGTATCCGTGTACACCCCTGGCTGCTGCGGACGGAATCCGATGATGAAATTCAAACTCTCGCTCGGCGCCACTACCTGAGGCACCATTGGAATTGCCAAGAGCTGGAACGCTGAGCCTTGCTGGAGCCGAATACTCTCGACTCGTAGCGGGAAAGCCCCACGATTGCCCACTACTAACGGCTGCTGGGAAGTAGCTCCGGCGAAGACACCCCCGAAGTGCACCTGCGGCGGAGCACTCAGCATTGGGGTCTCCCGCCGCCCTCGCAAGGTAACAGTAAGCTGCAGCACCTCCACCCCAAGTCGAGCTGTCAAGCGGAGCTGTGCGCTCTTATCGCCATCGGTCGTTCCCTGCGGCCGGAAGTGAACGGTATACCGAGCGTGGCCTCTGGGCTGTACTCTAGCCGGCAGAGGCGGCAGTTCCACCACGAAGACTCCTGCATCGGATCCCAGGAGCACCGCCTCAAGGAGCCACAGAGTATCAGCTGTAGCGTTGCTCAGCACAAGCGTATCCGACCGTTCCTGGCAGAAAGCCACCGTTCCAAAGTCGAGCAGCGGACTATATGCGACGCCTTCACCCTGCACTGTCCCGTACAAACGCACACGGTGGGTATCTGGGCAGGGCTCCGTGAGCACGAAGGTGACTTCCGCCTCCAGCACGCCAAGGCGCTGTGGCGTCACAGTGACGGTGAAATCGTAGCTCCCCGAAGCTGGAATGACTGCCGAAGTCGGCGAAACGCTGACGTCCGGATGCGAACTCAGCACTGCCTCTACTCGTAGGGGGCGAAGCAGAAGGTTCCGTCCCTGCAGCGTTCTCTGAACCGTCTGTCCTTGTCGCAGAGTTCCGAGAGGGATTGCAGCCGGCACAGCTACAAACGGCGACACCCGCTCAGCTTGGAGGCTGACCGTTACGTACGGATCC
>JBCNUX010000047.1:0-10206 GCA_039630485.1 Chlorobiota bacterium
AGGAGGGAGTCAATCGTGCGGCGAACGTCGAACAATGACTCGTACGGAAAGAACCCGATCCCCTGCTGCTGGCACCACTTGGCTAGCTCACCTCGGGCGAAGACGAAGTCTGCATAATATGCTGGACAAAGATCTGAGAGGCCATCGCCGACATAGAGTATTGGCAGTTCGGGTGGAGTCCAACTAAGGAGTGCTGCCCGCTTGCAGGCAGCGCAAGGGTAAGGGCTTGGGCACGTCTCCTGGCAGCTTTCGTATGCCCAGGGGAATTCAGCCCGCAGGCGGCCGCAGCTCCATTTGAGGCGATTACAGGCAATCGGCAGTTCGGTCAGCTCTACCGCTGCTAGCAGAGGCAAGATGTAAGCGTCGAAGCCATCGCTGACGATGGCCACTCCGATGCCTTGGTGATGACAGTAGGCTATAAGCTCTCGGACATACGGTCGCAGGCCAATAGTTTGTGCGAACGCAGCGATTTCCTCAGGCGTAAGCTCAGGCGAGAGTTCTTGAATGGCCTGGCGATAGTACTCCAGAACGGAGAGTTGGCACTGTTGCAGACGTTGCTCTAATTCCTGACCTCGGCCGCTGTAGCGGCGGAGCAGAGTGGTGCCGATGTCGGCTGGAGTGAGGGTCCCGTCGAAGTCGCAGAAGAGGACCGCTCGAAGGTCATCTGCAAAAGGGTATAAGCCGGGTAGCTCAACCATGTTGGTAGAATCCTTGGCCAGAGACTCGACCGAGACGGTTAGCACGGACGTACTGTCGCAGGAGGACGCAGGTTCGGTAGCGCTCTTGCCGATACTCCTCGTGGAGTGCATCTAAGATGGCAACGATGGTATCCAGGCCAATCTCGTCGGCCCATTCCAGTACGCCCTTCGGATAGTTTGTCGCTAGCCGCATGGCGGTATCAATGTCACTCGGCTCAGCAACACGCTCCAAAACCGTGAAAGCCCCCTCGTTGATGAGCAGCGCTAAGATGCGTGGGATGACCAAGCCAACGCGGTCAGCAACGACCTCCGTGCGGAATCCGAGCGAGGCAAGGAAGTCTTTGGCTGTTGCTAAGGCCTGATTTGAAGCCGTGAGTGCCGGAGCAATTTCCAGTATATCAGAGCTCTGGAAGACACCAGGCAGGCCGTTGAAGGCAACAACCTCAGGGTATTGGAGAGCTGCAGCGCATGCCGTGGCCGTCTCTGTGAGCCCAGACCGCAGCCAGAGTGCTTGGGGATACCGTCTCTGGAGGTTCTGGAGGGAGTTCAGTCGCTGTCGAGTAGGCAGCAGGCAAGGATCAATGACGACGGTGGGAACGTAGTCTGGCAATTGCTCCTCTGAGAGGCATTCCTGCCGCAGCTTCTCCCATAGCTCACGCCATGGTGAGGCCGGAATCTCATCTGAGAAGGCGAGGGCAACAGGGATCTCGTACTGGCGGCACCTGTCGGCGATTTCCTGAGCTTTTCTCGGGTGTTCCGTCAGGGTTCCAACAACGATGACGCTGAAAGTGGATGCCATCAGAGGCTCCTTCTCCTCGGGCACCTGCGCGAAACTACGGTAATTTTGATACTGGGTGCTGAGCTTGCTTTGGCGATGGAAGGATCGGACACTCAGCGGAAAAGCTTAGTCCAACGTCTAGCCGTTGCTGCTGTGGGAATTCCTCTTGTGGTGGGAGCTGTCCTTATAGGTAGGTGGGTCTTCGCAGGATTGGTAGCTGTGGTAGCAGGGATTGCAGCTTGGGAGTACGGACGGCTCATGCAGCGGCGTGGAGTTCTTCCTCAGTGGTCGTTACTCGTCGGGGGGGCAGTCGCCCAGAACTTGCTGACGTTTGCTTTCGGCAGTCCCTTGGTGGCTTTGGGGGTTGTTGGGCTCTCTATTGTTTTGCTCGCTTGGGGCATGGCTCTGTGGTGGTGGCGTGGCTCCCCGCTACTCAACACTGCGGCCACAGTCGCTGGAGTCTGCTATGTGGGAGGGCTGTTGAGCACGGTTATTCCACTGCAGTGGGTGAAAGGGGGGATAGAGGTGCCTGGTGGGATGGTGCTGCCCCTCTTAGCGGCCGTATGGGTCGGGGACACGGCGGCCTACGCTGTCGGGCGGCGGTGGGGACGCTATCCGCTGGCACCCAGAGTTAGCCCGAAGAAGACATGGGAAGGTACGGTAGCCTGCTTCATCGGAACGGCCTTGGCTTTTTGGGGGCTCTTGCAGTGGTGGATGCCGGTATTTCCGGGAGGTGAAGCGCTCGCACTCGGCGTGCTCCTTGGTGTGGTGGGGCAAGTCGGCGATCTCGCAGAATCGCAGCTCAAGCGAGACGTGGCGGTCAAGGATTCTTCCGCTCTTCTGCCGGGGCATGGGGGCATGTTGGATCGGATTGATAGCCTCTTGTTCGCCGCGCCTTGCCTTTACGCTTGGCTTGCCTTGCGGGGGTGGATTGGTTGATACGAGGGAGTTGCTACGTTCGTCGCTATTCTTGCTTGCCTTGCGAATTCCCATGACAGTCCTCCTGCTCGTGGCTGTTAGTGCCCTCTCGCTGAATGCACAAGTGGGGATTCTACAGGGGAGTGTCCAAGACACCGCTGGGACCCCGCTACCAGGGGTAACCCTTCGGGCAGAACCGCTCGGCAAGGGGACAGTGACCCAAGCACGTGGTGAGTTCCGGTTGGAGCTGCCGCCAGGCCGATATCGGCTGGAGGCGCGCCTACTGGGGTACGAGCCTAAGAGCATTGAAGTGCAAGTCGCTGCTGGATCAGTACAGACACTTCGGCTGTCACTGCGTCAGCGAGTTATCCCGTTAGCTGGCATCCAGGTCACTGGGCGCCAACCATTTCAGGCCCCTGAGGATACGCGGCCGAGTCTAGTGGCTGTGGAGCCTCGACAGGTCAAGTACCGAGCGGGTGCTGGAGAGGATCTCCTGCGTACGCTTCAGGCACTCCCTGGTGTCATCGCCGTAAGTGACTTCTCTTCGCAGCTCATTGTCCGGGGTTCCACACCAGACCAGAACCTCATCCTCATCGACGGCTTTGAGGTCTTCAACCCTTACCGGCTCTACGGGCTCGTTTCGATGTACAATCCAGAGACACTGGCAGAAGTCCAGCTCTTGACGGGAGGATTCCCGGCGCAGTATGGGGATCGACTCTCGGCGGTGCTGGATGTGACGAATCGGAGCGGAGATCGGCGGCGTCCATTTCAGGCACGGGTTGCAGCGAGTATCATCAACGCCAACACAGTGATAGAGGGGCAGCTGCCCTTTTGGGAAGGGTCATGGTTGGTAAGCTCTCGCCGGACATACTACGACCTCGTCGTTGGCCCTGTTATCCGAGCGCTGAAGCTGGTAGATGGTGATGTTGCACTGCCCAACTTCGGCGATGTTCAGGCAAAGCTGACACTCCTCCCTGCAGCGTCACATGTCCTTTCCGTACTTGCCATCCTGAATCGGGACAATACTGAGCTGACGACGGGTGCACAGCGTCCACGCCCAGATAGCATTAGCTTGTTGGACAACTCTTACAACATGCTCTACGGACTGACGTGGCAGTGGCAGCCCCAGCCGGGATGGACATCGCGTCTTCAGCTCTCTGCGTACAGCAACCATGGCAGCAATCAGTTTGGCGGGGAAGGGGGAAGTGAGCTGTTGCTGGGGCGAGAAGACCCGAGGTTGGAGGATTTCCGGCGTCTCCAGGACTCACTGCGACAGTTGGGAATAGAGGTGCCTCGGCTATTCAGTGTAGAGGGTGGAAGTTCGTTCGCATTTCGGCGTTATGGTCTTCAGTGGGAGAGCCTGTGGGAGCCTTCACCGCAGCACCGCCTCCAATGGGGGATTGGAGCCGACTGGATTCACAACACGCTGAGCTTCCGGTTCGAGTTAGATCCGCGGCTTAAGGCTATTCGAGCCAGCAATCCCCGAATACCGGAACTTCCTGAGTCGTATGCGACAGCCGTAGCTTATCCCCGGCTGAGCGCCTACGTGCAGGATCGAATTCGGCTGTCGGCAGCGCTAACCTTAACGCCAGGGCTGCGGTGGGACTACCTTGGCTTCCTACGCAAGGGAGTTGTTTCGCCACGTCTCGCTCTATCGTATGCCCTTTCTGCGAGCACCACGCTACGGGCCGCATGGGGACTCTACTACCAATCCCCTGGCTATGAGAAGCTGTTGGATCGGCAGGTATTCCTGGATTTCACCCATCCGAGGGCACGTGCACTTAAACCCGAAGCAGCGACCCACGCGGTGGCGGGGATAGAGCATATGCTGAATCCAGAGTGGCAGCTCCGCGTAGAGGGCTACTACAAGCGCTTCTGGAACCTCATTGTGCAGGAGCGGCTCCCTGGGACGGTTTGGGTAGCTTCGTTACGACCGGGGATGGACCCTCGAAGGCCTGAGAGTTGGACTTCTCCTGTTCCCGTCCTCGGGGACTCCGTTACTGTAATCCCCGTCAATGGCGCTATGGGGGACGCTTACGGGGTGGAGATCCTCCTGCAGAAGCTCTACAACTTCGGCAGTCCAGTGTATGGCTGGGTCTCGTATGCTCTTTCGTGGGCATATCGGGAACAGCAGGGGATCCGCTATCCCTTCAGCTACGATCGGCGTCATGTTGTGAATGTCGTGCTGGGATGGCGCATTGCTTCTTGGCTAGAACTGAATGCAACATGGGCGTACGGCACGGGCTTTCCCTGGACAGCGCCGGTGGGCGTTAAGCCGCGGGTTGTGGTTGAGCAGGATTCCACTGGAGCCCCGCGTGCCAGAGTTGACCACGATTGGCGTGGGGTCGCGTTCGTTGCGGATCGTGGGGGATTGGATAACCTCAACCGCATACGGCTGCCAGACTACCACCGCTTGGACGTCCGTTTGACCACTTACGCTCAGTGGTTCGGTAAGGAGTGGAGCCTCTACTTAGATGTCGCCAACCTCTACAACCGAGCAAACGTCCTAGCGATTGGTTACCGTGTCAACCCAGAGACGCTCGCGATTGAAGAGCGTCCCGTCCGGATGTTACCCATTCTGCCTACTCTTGGAATTACCGTACAGCTCTAAAGCGGGAAGACCCGACGGCCCGAGAGCGGCTCAAACAGACACCATGCATTCTGGTGAAGGTAGAGTGGGAGCTGCTCTCCAATACATGGGCCAGGTTCACGGACGGGGAGGCGCACCAAGAGTGGAGGTGTGGCAACTGCTGAATGGGAGACGGCAACTACAACTTCGTGGCCGCCATACTCCACTCCTTCAACACGAACTCGCCCAAAGAGGTACCAACCTGGCTGTGGACGAAAAGTAAGCGCTTCGGCGCGGACACCCAGGAACCACTCCGAATCTTCGGGCAGTGTAAGCGGCAGAGGAAGATGGCCTTCACTGTCCGGAAAGTGGAGACTTTCCCCCCGAACATAGGTCCTCAGGAGGTTCATTGGCGGGGATCCAATGAAGCGGGCAACGGTGACCGATATAGGCCGATTGTAGAGCTCGGCTGGTGGCGCTACCTGAAGCAGCCGTCCTCCGGAGAGTACGGCAACCCGGTTCCCCAGCGATAGTGCCTCTGTCTGGTCGTGGGTGACGTAGAGGGCTGTAATCCCCAAGGTGCGCTGTAGGGCGACGAGCTCAGCTCGCATCGCTGAGCGGAGCTGGGCGTCTACGTTAGAGAGGGGCTCATCGAAGAGGAATAGGCGCGGTGAACGGACCAAGGCCCGGCCTAAAGCGACGCGCTGGCGTTGACCACCGGAGAGCTGCCGGGGATACCGTTCCAGGAGCTCGGCAATCCCGAGTAGTTGAGCTATCTCTTGGACCCGATTGGCAATGGCTGCTCGATTCCATCGGCGTAATCGGAGTGGGAAGGCAAGGTTCTCGAAGACTGTCAGGTGCGGATAGAGGGCGTAGTTCTGAAAGACCATCCCGACGTCTCGAGCGTGCGGCGGTAGGTGAAGGATAGAATGCCCATCGAAGAGGATATCCCCACTGGTCGGCTCTTCAAGGCCTGCGATAAGCCGCAGTACTGTTGACTTGCCACTACCGGAGGGTCCAACGATGGTGAGGAACTCTCCGGGTTCCACGGTTAAGGAGAGCTCCTCTACAGCAGTTGTCTCCCCGAACCGCTTTGTCACGCGCTGGAGCTGCAGTTGGGTCATAGAGCTTAAGAGATGGTCCTGCGCAAGCGAGCCAATTGCTGGAAGAGCTCGCGTTCCTGCGGTGTCAAATTCCGAGGCAGCTCTACTTCCAGCCGCACGTAGAGGTCGCCGCGCTGCTTGGGGTTGTCGTAGACTGGCATGCCCTGCCCGCTGAGGCGGAGGAGCTTGCCAGGCTGCGACTCAGGAGGGATGCGGAGTTGGATAATCTTCCCGTCCAGTGTCCGCAGCGTGGTAGTTCCACCAAGAACCGCTGTGTATAGGTCTACCGTCAGGATCGTATGGAGATCGTTGCCACGGCGCTCGAAGCGAGGGTGAGGGAGGACGCGCACGGTAAGTAGGAGGTCACCTGAGGGGCCACCCCTGTATCCCGGGGTTCCTTTGCCTGGAATTTTCAGTACGTGCCCATCGGGAATTCCAGGGCGAATCTGGACTTCAATCGTCTTGTCGCCGACCCGGAGCCTACGTTGGGTTCCGGAAAAAGCCTCCTCTAGGGAGATATCCACCGTTACCATGTAGTCTTCGCCTCGGAGACTCCCGGGATAGCTCCGACGTGTGCGGCGTGTTTGGGTCGTCGTGCCGCCACCGAAGAGGCGTTCAAAGAATTCGGAGAATCCTGTGCTGAAGAGCTCTTCAAGATCGGGAAAATCTTCCGTCACGAACCGAATCCGGGCAGAACCGGGGGTAGCAGAAGTCCAAGGGGACCAATCGAAAGATTCCACACGCCTGCCACTCTGCCGGAACTCTTTCCACTGGGCATAGAGGCGATCATACTTTGCGCGCTTCTCGGGGTCTGCTAGCACTTCGTAGGCCTCAGCAATCTCCTTGAAGCGCTCCTCAGCAGCCTTGTCTCCGGGATTACGGTCGGGATGGTACTGGAGAGCTAACCGTCGGTAAGCTTTCTTGATCTCCTCGGAGCTGGCCGTTGGCCGAACCCCCAGGATGCTGTAGTAGTCTTTGAACTCCATGTGCTGACTGTTCAGGCCGCTAACCTGCCTACGAACAAGACGCAGGAGGATTTGCACCGATTGCAGCTAGAAAGCGTCGGACAGAGACAAGCTCTAAATGCCCCCCATCGAAGCTGGCGAAGAGGGGTTCCTCAGTTAGCCAACCACCGGGATTGACATACCAGCCGTTGCCAAGCTCCTTGAGGACTGGGTAGTGACTGTGTCCTAAGACGACAACGTCATAGCCCTCCGCGAGCTTCTGAGCAGCAAAGGCTTCTAAAGAAGCTATGAGGCGCTGAGGTGGAAGGGCCGTGTGCTGTCGGCTGGCACGTGAGGCCCACTGGGCCAGCTGAATGCCTATGTCGGGGTGGAGTAAGCGGTAGAGTGACTGGGCCCAACGACTATGGAGCAGAGAGCGCAAGAGCCGATAGCCCCAGTCTTCGGGCATGGTGCCATCGCCATGGGCGATGTAGAATCGCCTGCCATTCCATAGGCACTGTACTCCCTCTCGCTTTGGCTCAATCCCGAGCTCCTCCTTGAAGAAGCGCCAGTGTCCGAAGTCATGGTTGCCAACGATGTAGTCAATACTGACTCCCCGTCGCCGCAGAGTTCCTAGGGCTGCCACGGTATCCCAGAAGAGTTTGGGTATGACGGTCCGGTAGTCGAACCAGAAATCGAAGAGGTCACCGATGATGACCACGTGCGAGTAGCGGGAAGGCAAGCAGAGGAGGAAAGTGGTCAGGAGTTCTGCCCTCCGCCGTTGCTCGGCGCGGCTGCCACAGCCCAGGTGAACATCCCCAAAGAAGCAGACGTGAGCCATTCCGACTATCTGTTGCAAACTGCGTACTTTCGTGCCAGAAGACGTCCAAGGGCAGATCCGTATCACACCGTTACAGGATAGGAATGCAGCCCGATGAGATCACCCCTGGCGTGCAGGACTACGATCCCTACCAGCGTCCCAGCTTCACGATGGGGATCGAGGAGGAGTACATGGTGCTGGATCCCACGACGTGGGATCTGCGTTCCCACATCGGTATGGAGCTGTTGTCGCAAGGACGGATGATTCTCCATGAGCATATCAAGCCTGAGTTGCACGGTTCTATTGTGGAGGTCGGTACAGGGGTCTGTCGTACGGTTCAGGAGGCGCGAGAGCAGTTAGTGAAGATTCGGTCTGTTGTAGCCTACTTGGCGCGGCAGAATGGGTTACTCATCGGCGCTGCCAGCACTCATCCGTTCGCTCGATGGCAGGAGCAGGAAATCTATCCTGACGAGCGCTATCTGGGCATTGTGGAAGATATGCAAATCCTGGCCCGGTCGCTCCTCATCTTCGGGCTCCACATCCACATCGGGATTGAGAATCGGGAGACCCAAATCCAGCTCATGAACGTTATGCGATACTTCTTGCCCCACGTTTTAGCGCTCTCGACGAACTCCCCGTTTTGGATGGGGATGAACACTGGGCTGAAGTCCTACCGCTCTAAAATCTTCGAGCGCTTCCCTCGGACGGCGCTTCCTGACTTCTTTGGGAGCTGGGCGGAATTTGAAAACTACGTCAAGCTGCTCATCCGCACCGGATGCATCGACAACGGCAAGAAGATCTGGTGGGACATCCGGCCACACCCATTCTTCCCGACGCTGGAGATTCGGATTTGTGACATCCCCATGCGAGTGGACGAGACAATTGCTATCGCGGCCCTATGCCAAGCGATTGCAGCAAAGCTCTTCTCGCTGTACGAGAAGAACATGAGCTTCCGCATCTACCGCCGATCGCTCATTATGGAGAATAAGTGGCGGGCTGTTCGCTACGGACTAGACGGTAAGCTGATCGACTTTGGGAAGCAGCGTGAGTTCCCCGCGCGAGACCTCATCCGGGAACTGCTGGAGTTCGTTGATGACGTCGTTGATGAGCTAGGGACTCGGCGCGAGATTGAGTACATCTACGAGATTCTGGAGATGGGGACTGGAGCCGACCGCCAATTGCAGGTTTGGCGTAGAACGGGCTCGTTGCAGGAGGTAGTGCGGTACATCCATCAGGAGACCATGCAAGGGTTGGTGCAGGACGCAGCGTCTCTCGTTAGCATGCTCCATCCTGTATCTGCGGAGCTTCTGGCAAAGTTTGAGAGAGGTGCCTGATGCCAGTGTACACAGCAGAGCGCTCATGGCGCCAATACCTGAAGCCAGAGCTGCTTATGCGGCTGCAGTCTCTGGAACTGCGTGCGCGCTATGTCGTGGAGGGCTTCCTAGTAGGCCTCCATCGGTCGCCGTACCATGGCTTCAGCGTGGAGTTTTCAGAACACCGACAGTACCAGCCTGGCGACGAACCTCGGCTCATCGATTGGAAGGTGTATGCGCGGACAGATCGCTTCTACGTCAAGCAGTTTGAGGAGGAGACCAATGTGCGGACCCTTTTGGTGTTGGACTGCAGTGCCTCTATGGGATTCCACCACGAAGGGGTTGTCTCAAAATGGGGCTATGCAGCGGTGTATGCGGCAGCATTAGCCTATCTGCTCCTCCGACAGAAGGACGCTGTTGGGTTAGCTCTCTACGACGCGGAGCTGCGCCTCTACCGGCCACCGAGCGCACGGGCCTCCCATTTCCGAGAGATCATCACGGCGTTGGAGAGTGCCGAGCCGCAGGGGGAGACTGATGTAGCAAGTGCTTTGGCACAGTTGGCAGAACGCTTGCGTCGTCGTAGCCTTGTCGTCGTGATGAGTGACTTCCTGGACGAGCCCGGCAATACCGTCCGTGCACTACGGCGTCTCCGCGCACAGAAGCATGAGGTCATTGCATTCCAAGTGTTGGAGCCTGTGGAACGCAGCTTAGCGCTGAGCCGAGCAGCAGAGTTCCACGACATGGAGACAGGGGAGCGTGTAGCAGCCCATCCCTACTTCCTACGGCGCGACTATCAGCGGGCTGTCGAACAACACCATCGGCAGTTAGCGATGGGATGTGCTGAACACGGGATCGACTTCGTTGCCCTAGATACGACGGTTCCCTTTGACGTAGGGCTGCGCCACTATTTAGCGAAGCGATACCGGATGTAACGGTAAGTTTTCGGAGAGATGGTGGCCGAACCGCGCTCCCAGCAGTTGAGGGACTCTGCTGGATGGTACCGTGCCCTCTTTGAGCAGGCTACACTAGCGTGGCTAGTGCTCGATCCGGAGACCTCTGAGGT
>JBCNUX010000048.1:0-10039 GCA_039630485.1 Chlorobiota bacterium
CGGAATGGTGTCCCCGTAGGTACGGGACAGGCGTATAGCTTCACGGTTGACCGAAGTACGGAAGGAGAGTACTGGGTGGTCGTCAGCAACCAATGTGGGCAGACCCAGTCACGTCGCGTCGTAGTTACAGCCTACCTACCACCGCAGATCACGCTCCAGCCTCAGAGTGTACGAGTGTCCCAGGGACAGCGCATCGTCCTACGTGTAGAAGCCACGGGCAAGCTCCCCTTGCGCTACCAATGGCAGAAGAACGGGCAAGATATCCCAGGAGCCACCAGCAACACTTACGTGATCGAACGTGCACAGAAGGCCGATGAAGGTCGGTATCGCTGTAGAGTTCAGAATGATTGTGGCGAGGCTTCGTCAAACGAAGCAGAAGTAGTGGTAGAGGCTGTCTCGGTTTCCTCGGGCACTGAAGCTGGCGGATACCGGCTCTATCCTGTTACCCCATCCCCCGCAGTAGGGACTGCACTAGTGCGCTTCGTTGCCCCAGGGATGAACCCCATACGCCTTGCTCTCTACGATGCATACGGCCGGAGAGTGGCAACCGTAGTGGAGGGGAACTTCGAGGACGAGCACACCCTATGGCTCCGCCCAGAAGAGTTTGGGCTTGCTCCGGGCGTCTACATGCTTCGGTTAGAAACCCGGGACGTAATGCTGCAGCAGCCTTTCGTTGTTGTCCGCTAGTGGGTTCCCAAGCAACATACCGTAGGGGCGGCGTTGGCCGCCCCTGTTTTTTTCGGCATCAGCATCATAGTCCGTGACGAATTCCACTCTCCGTCTACGTCTATACCACCACAGCAGATAGGGCGAAAGCCCTTGCTCCTCCGACTATGGTAGCAGAGAGTGCGGCAATTGTCCTCCGTACGCAACGCCATGGGGACACAAGCCTCGTGGCAACCGTTTACACTCAGCAGTTTGGAAAGTGCTCCGTGCTAGCGAAGGGAGCCCGAAGTGTCGGGTCACTGCACAGAGCAGCTTTTGAAGTACCCAACTACATCTGGCTGATCTTCTACCGCACCCCACGTCGTGAGCTGTACTATGTGCGCTCTGCTGACGTAGTGGAACACTTCTCTCGGCTACGGTCTTCGTTGGACCACATGGCGGTGGCACTCTCCATCGCTGAAAGTGTATATCTCACACAACGTCCGGAGGAACCCAACCCTGTGCTCTTCAGCTTGCTCCTGCAGGCGTTACGGAGCATCGACCGCAGTCCAACACCACCCTTCAGCGTTGCTGTGGCCTTCATGCTAGGACTCCTCCACTTACTGGGCTTTGCCCCTTCTCTGCAAGTAACCGCTGTGCGGGAACCCACTTCCCAGTACTCTCTGAGCCTCGAAGATGGGCGTCTGGTTCCCCACGGTTCGCAGCATACCGCCTGCACAGGCACCACGCTTACTCTCGAAGACGTGCAGACTCTCCAGAGCCTCCGGGACCTGCCCTTGGAGACAGCCTCTAGTATCTCGCTGTCTGCCGAGCGGGCTGTAAACCTACTACGTAGCTTCATCGCCTACTTAGAGCACCACCTCGAGCACCCACTCCCATTGCGGAGCTTAGTACTGTGGAATGTCGCATCTCCGCCGTTGGCAACCCGCTGAAGGGGATGCTTGGAGGGATCTTGTTGACAGCCGCTTTAGTGCTACTCAACGCCTTCTTCGTTGCGGCCGAATTTGCCCTCGTCAAGGTAAGGGAGGCACAGCTCCAGCTAGAGCTGCAGCGGTTGCGCTTCTTAACGCGCTTAGCTCTCCATATGCGCCGGAACTTAGACGCTTACCTATCAGCAACGCAGCTTGGCATCACCTTCGCCAGCTTAGGCCTCGGGTGGATTGGGGAACCCGTCGTTGCGCGGATGCTGATATCCTTGTTCTCCTTCCTCGGCCTTCCCTTGAGTCCTGACGCAGCCCGCGGCATCGCCCTCCCAAGTGCCTTCCTGCTGATTACGACACTTCACATCGTCCTGGGGGAATTGGCCCCGAAGTCTATCGCGATTCAACATCCTCGCACCATAAGTCTTGCCCTTGCCCCAATCCTGCAGGGTTTCTTCTTCCTGTTTCGTCCGCTCATCACCCTCCTGAATGCCCTCTCGTGGCTCTTCCTACGCGCTCTTGGGCTGCGTCCTGTCAGAGATGTAGAACTCCACAGTGCTGAGGAACTCCAGTATGTTGTCCGCGAGCAGCTAGAATTAGAGCCACAGCAGCGCGAACTCCTGGAGAATGTCCTCCGCTTCCCACAGATGACAGCACGCCAGATCATGGTGCCGCGGACAGAGATCGTAGCCATCGAGCGCTCCATGAGCAGCGAGCAAATCGTGGAGCTCTTCCTGGAGGAGGGCTACTCTCGGATGCCCGTCTATGAGGGGACCCTGGACACGATCGTTGGGATCGTCTATGCACGCGACGTTCTACGCCTCCTTTGGCACCGGAACCTCATCATCCTCGATGATATCATCCGGCCTGCATACTTCGTCCCAGAAGACGAGCCGATTGAGCGCATCCTCCGCACTATGCAGCAACGCCACATTCACATGGCAATCGTCGTAGACGAATTCGGGGGCACGGCAGGACTCGTCACGCTGGAGGACGTGCTGGAAGAGCTTGTAGGAGAGATCCAGGACGAGTACGACGAAGAATTACCACCCGTCCAACCCCTTGCTGCCAACCGCTTCCTCGTCCGCGCAACAGCTACAGTCGCAGACGTCAACGAGTTACTGCCTATTCCGCTGCCCCAGTCCGAGGAGTATGGGACCGTCGGTGGACTCATTACAACGCAGATCGGGGGCATTCCAGCCGAGCAGACCAAGTGCCAGCTTGGCGAATACACGTGCCGCATTCTCAAAACGTCCAAGCGGCGGATAGAGATGGTGGAACTGGAATTGCCACCGACAGTCCCTCATGGGGATTCGACGGCGTAGCGCACTGCCACCCCGATTATCGATCGAGCGAGCCTATGCTCACTGGCGTCTACCAAATGGCGTCACAGTGCTGAGTGAGCAGATTCCGTCTGCGTACTCCGTAGTACTCGGCATCTGGGTTCTCGCCGGCAGTCGGGATGAAGACCCCTCATACAACGGTGTCGCCCATCTCTTAGAACACCTGGTAGCTGGCTCTTCACAGCGCCACTCTGCCTATCAGTTAGCGATTGCCTTCGAGAGGCTCGGTGCAGAGATCAACGCATACACGACCAAGGAGCTGACATGCTACTATGTGCAGACGCTCCGTGCCTCTTTCCATCGCGTTCTGGAGCTGTTAGTTGAGCAGCTCATTCACCCCCGGTATAGCCCGCGCCTCCTGGAGCGGGAACGCCGGATTATCAGCGAAGAGCTTCTCAGCTACGCCGACGACCCTGAGGAGATGCTCTACGAGCATGCCGAACGCTTACTCTTCGGCGACCATCCCCTCGGCTTACCGATTACGGGCACACGCGAGACCTTGGAGCGAATATCGCCAGAAGTCGTCGCCGATTTCCATTCCCGCTTCTACGTCGGAGAGCGCATTCTCGTCGGCGTTACTGGGAATATCTCGCCTGAGGAGGTCTTTACGGCTATCTCCTCGGCACTCGCCTCGATTCCACCAATCCGGGTTCCTCTTCCCCAGCGCACCCCGCCGAGGCTGCAGTCTGACGGCGAACTAACACTTTACTGCCCATTCCATCAGGGCTACATCACGGTTGCCCGCCTGCTTCCGAAGCTTTCGTCACAGGAACGGGCTGCCCTCGCGCTTCTGAATTTCCTCTTGGCTGAAGGATGGAGCTCGAGACTCTACCAGCGCATCCGTGAGCGTTATGGGTTGGCCTATCACATCACTTCCGAGCTAGAGTGGTTCTCCGACTGCGGGATGTGGAGCATTACCGCTAGCGGTAGTCCTTCGGGACTCGCTCGAATCGAGCAGCTTATCTCCTCCGAACTCCAGCACCTCGTCCAGGAAGGTATTCGGCCAAGTGAATTCTCTCGCGGACGCAACTTCCTCCGAGCTAGGCTCGCGATGCTCCTCGATAGCCCTGCCGACTCACTTGCTACCCTGGCGCGGGCTATTCTGCTAGACGATGGCCACGAACCATTCCTCCATGCCTTCCAGTCCTTGGAATCCCTCTCCTACGAGCATGTCAATCTTCTAGCCGCCCGGTACTGTAGCCCAGAGCAGTGGAGTATCATCCGGCTCCTCCCAAAAGGCCATGCGTAGCACCGCACCGCTTCTCGTCTTCATTGCCTGCTGTGCAGTTCCCATCCTATGGGCTCAGCATCCCCTACTTCATGCCGGCCCCATGCTGGGCTACTCTACTATGCGAGAGGTTTGTATCTGGGTCCAGACTCGGCAAGAAGCCTCCGTTGAGATCGCCTACTGGGATACGGCAACTCCGCAGGTGCGGTACCGGACTCATCCAGCTTCGACCACCTGGTGGTTCGGCAGCCATATAGCCCACATCCAAGTCAGCGGCCTCCTGCCGGGACGGGTTTACGAGTACGAACTCTACCTCAACGGCGAGCGTGTTGCCTTCCCATACCGGCTCATGTTTCGTACACCCCCTCTCTGGCAGTGGCGCAGCGATCCTCCAACCTTCCGCGTCGCTGCCAGCAGTTGTGCCTTCATCAACGACTCCCTGGTTGACCGACCAGGTCCGCCCTACGGTGGAGACTACGAAATCTTTGAGAGCATCGCGAACTTGCAACCAGAGCTGATGCTCTGGCTCGGTGATAACGTCTACTTCCGCGAGGCAGACTGGGACTCTCACTACGGAATGGCGGCCCGGTACACCCACGACCGAGCCCTCCCTCAACTGCAGCGACTCTTAGCAACGGTCCACCACTACGCCATCTGGGACGACCACGACTACGGCCCAAACGACAGCGACCGCAGCTTCGTGCACAAGCACATTGCCCGTCAGACCTTCACGAACTTCTGGTGCAACCCTGCATATGGGATTGACGGCACCGGCACAGGCGGAATCACCACCAGCTTCAGTTGGGGAGATGTGGACTTCTTCCTGCTAGACAATCGCTTCTGGCGCACCCCCAATCGTCTCCGCTCCGAACCCCGTACCATCCTAGGCAAAGAGCAGTTCCGCTGGCTGCGGGAAGCATTGGTCAGTAGCCGAGCAACTTTCAAAGTGGTCGTCATCGGCGGACAAGTGCTCAACCCTACGCCTGTCTTCGAGACCTACGCCAACTGTGCCCCGGAGGAGCGAGAAGAGCTGCTGAACTTCCTGCAGCAGGAGCGCATCCCTGGTGTCATCTTCCTCAGTGGGGACCGGCACTTCACGGAACTCTCGCGCCTGGAACGACCAGGCCTCTATCCTCTCTACGAGCTGACGGTATCACCTCTCACGGCCTCTCCCTTCCGGCGTGCTGCTCAGGAGCCCAACCCTCTTCGTGTCCCTGGGACCCTGGTTACGGAACGGAACTTTGCCGTCTTGGAATTCACCGGAGAGAGCAGCAACCGTCAGCTCCAAATCCGGGTCTACAACAGCAAAGGCAGACTACTGTGGGAACGGACTATCCGGGCAGCGGAACTGCAGCCGTAGCGGTGCGGCTGCAGCGAAAGCCCTAAATTGCCCACGAACCACTGTGACACAGTTCGTGCCTCACCACCCATGGCATATGCGCAGGTCTGGTCTGCGGCCACCTTCGGGATTGAGGCGCTCCGGATTGAGATTGAAGTCCACTTGGAAAACGCCCTTCCAGGTGTCAGCATCGTAGGGCTGCCGGACTCCGCCGTCAAAGAGGCGCGCGAACGTGTTTGGGCGGCGCTGAAAAGCTCTGGCTTCAGCTTCCCCAACAAGCGAATCACCATCAACTTGGCACCGGCGGACATCCGAAAAGAGGGGAGCGCATTTGATCTCCCAATAGCCATCGGCATTCTCACAGCAACAGGCCTCATTCCACATGAGCGCTTGGACGGACTCCTGATTTTAGGCGAACTGGCGCTGGATGGCGAGGTTCGATCCATTCGCGGAGCCTTACCAATCGCGCTCCATGCGCTCCACGAAAGGATCCCTCGGCTCATGCTCCCAGTTGCCAACGCTGCTGAGGCTGCTCTGGTGGAAGGCATAGAAGTACTCCCGGTGGAGACACTCCAGCAGGCCGTACGGTACCTCTGCGGCGAAGTGGCTATCCAGCCCTTTCGAGTCAACGTGCAAGAGCTCTTCGAGCAGGAGCGGCATACCATCCTCCTCGACTTCTCCGATGTTCGAGGCCAAGAGAATGCAAAGCGGGCACTGGAGATTGCAGCCGCAGGGGGCCATAATGTGCTCATGCTGGGACCACCGGGTTCGGGAAAGACAATGCTGGCGAAGCGGCTACCTGGTATCCTCCCGCCGATGACGCTGGAAGAGGCATTGGAGACAACCAAAATCCACTCTGTGGCGGGCCTGCTGGCGCCTGGCCAAGCGCTCGTCACGACTCGGCCGTTCCGTGCCCCCCACCATACGATTTCCGATGCTGCCCTCGTCGGAGGCGGGGTTGGTACCGTACGGCCCGGAGAGATTTCGCTAGCTCATCACGGTGTCCTCTTCCTGGACGAGCTACCGGAGTTTCCTCGTAACGTCTTAGAGGTCCTCCGACAGCCCTTAGAGGAGCGGCGCATCACGATTTCCCGAACGAAGATGACGGTCGAATACCCCTGCAACATCATGCTCGTCTGCGCCATGAACCCCTGTCCCTGTGGCAATTTCGGCAATCCCTACCAGGCATGCACCTGTACACCCCACCAGATTCAGCGCTACTTGGCAAAGATTTCTGCGCCACTCCTCGACCGAATTGACATCCACGTGGAAGTGCCAGCCGTCAAATACCACGAACTCAGCATCGAGCGCTCTGGAGAATCCTCTGCCACCATCCGAGAGCGCGTCGTCCGAGCACGGCAGCGCCAGGCTGAACGCTTCCGAGGCCTTCCTGGGATTTACAAGAACGCCGACATGGGGACACAGGAAATCCGGCGCTTCTGCCGCCTCGATGCCCGCGGGCAAGAACTACTCCGAACGGCAATGAGCCGCTTGGGGCTCTCGGCCCGCGCCTACGACCGAATCCTCAAGGTTGCTCGCACAATTGCCGACTTGGAAGGTAGTGAGGCTATTCTGCCCCACCACCTGGCCGAAGCCATCCAGTACCGCACTCTAGACCGCCAATACTGGTGTCGATGAGACGCCTCGTATGCTGCTTCGACCCCAAAATCCCCTTGCTGGCAGAGTTCCTAGGCTCCCACGTAGACCTTCGCCCAATTGAGGGACCGAAGCTCAGTCGGGCAGTGCTCCGCCAACTTCGCTGCGACGCCCTCTTCGTGCGGGCCCATACTCGAGTGGATGCCTCCCTCGTAGAGGGGACTTCTGTCCGTTTCGTCGGGACTCCTAGCTCCGGTATAGACCACATCACTGTGGGGGAGCTTCAAGAGCTTGGCATCACGGTCGCCCATGCACCCGGCTGCAATGCTAACGCCGTTGCAGAGTACGTCATCGTTGCACTGCTCCTCTGGGAGGCACTACTGCCAAAGCAACTTTCGGAAGAGTGCCTGGGGATTGTCGGCTTTGGACACATCGGACGCAGAGTCGCCCGTTATGCTCGCCGGCTCGGTATGGAGGTATGGGTGTACGACCCACCCCTGGCTCGCCAAGGGTTTGAGTTCCCAGAGTGGGTACGCTGCGTCCCCACCCTCCGGGAGCTTTGCAGGAACTGCTCCGCCACCACTTTGCATGTTCCCCTAACCCGGAGTGGCCCGGACGCCACGTGGCACTTGCTGGATTCAGAGCTCCTTGCTGAAATTCCTAGCGGTGCACTCCTTATCCAGACATCGCGAGGCGGGGTCGTCGCAGAATCAGCTTTGGAAGTCGCGATAGCAGGGAAGCAGCTCTCAACCGCGATTGACGTATGGGAACATGAGCCTCGGTGCAATTGGCGCTTAGCGGAGAACGCTCTACTGGCGACTCCCCACATTGCCGGCTACACGTGGCAGGCGCGAGTCCGGTGTACATACACAGTCGTCCGGCATTTCGCTGCTTGGGCACGGCTCCCCATACCAGAAGCCCCCTTGCGGTCAGCGTTGGAGTCTGTCGAACCTCCCCCCTCCACAATCCCCTGGGAAGATCGGCCTACCTTACTCCGGCTCCTCCTCCAGCGCCGCAAGGTAGATGTGGACTCCCATACCCTCCGCTCATGGCGACATTTCTCCCCCAGCCGCCAAGAGCAGGCGTTCCGCTCTTACCGAGACAACTACCCACGCCGGCCAGAAACCCTCTGGCTTCCTGAGGACTCACCCATGCCCTGTCAGTGAACGCAGTAGCAGGCGCAGTCCCCAGCGCCCTTGAGAATTCACCAATGAGACTACCCCCATGAGCGCCGCCGAAGCGGCAAACACCCACTCTATGCCCACTGATGTTGCAAGCATACTGCCAAGTAGAGGACCGAGAAGATTCCCCACCAGGGTCGCACTGCTACCGATCCCCATGATGCTGCTTCGTAGAGATGCCGGTGCCGAATGGCCGAGCAGAGTGTACAGTAGAGGCACAATCCCTGCCACAGTCGCGCCAGTGAGTGCCCGCAGAAAGATGACGAGCTCGTAGTGTGGTGCGATTGCCTGCGCCGCATACACGACAGCAGCCAACGCAGTGCAGAGGAGGAGAATCCGCCGATAGCCATACTGCTCAGCGTAGCGTGCCCACAGCGGAGAAGCCGCTGCCATCATAGCCCCAGTAATCCCAACCGAAAGACCCGTGAACGTCGACAGCAACCGTCGCGGAGCCCCGAGATGCTCAAGGTATAGTGGGAAAACCGGGGCTGGCAGCATCATCGCTGCTTGTACGACTACAATTCCCGCTATGAGACTCACCATCGCAGGTGTCTTCACAACATGGCGCAGTGGCACCACCAACGAGAACCCTCCCTGCGCTGTTGGCCGGCGATGTTCCCGCAGAAAGCCCCAGACCAATCCTCCGCTGGTAACGCAAAGAACGCCGACAGCGAAGAAGGTCCACCGCATCCCCACGGCGTCAGAGATGATCCCGCCCACCAGAGGTCCAATGACGCTCCCGCCAGCCGTAGCACTCTGAAGTACCCCCAAGGCATATCCAACCCGTTGTGGAGGCGTCTCAGCAACTATGAACCCCGTGGTTGCGGCAACGAAGCCGCTGAGGATCCCCTGCAGCAGTCGTAAGGCAAACAGAGCCTCGACTGACTCCGCCAAACCCATTAGGAACACCGTCACTCCCAGCCCAAAGGCAGCACGAACAACAACTAGCTTGCGCCCAAAGCGGTCGGCAACCACCCCCCATATCGGGGTGGCCACAATCGCCGTCAGGAAGGGTGCCGCAATCACTAGCCCGCTCCACCACTGAGCCTGCGAAGAGGACAGATGCCCAAACTCCCGCACGTACAGCGGCAGGAAGGGCAAGAAGGCGCTCATGCCCATCATCGCAATTAGCTGAGCCACCCAGAGGATTCGGAGATTCCAACGCCAGTGGGGGAAAGCTACACCGTCCAAGCTTGCGTCCATCCCCTCAGCCGCACGAACGAGCGCAATCACGGTGTAAACGACGAATACGCCACACTTCTATGAGCATCCGCAGCGGGTCGCGCAGAAGGTGGACTCGTGATCGTGGATCATTCCGCCACCGGACCGGGATTTGAACGATACGGTAACCGGAGCGAGCCGCTAAGTAGAGAACCTCGACATCAAACGCAAAGCCCGTCAATCGGGTCTGTCGGAACAGTGCTTCTGCCACCTCAGCTCGAAAGCCCTTGAAACCGCATTGTGTGTCCTCAATCTCACGCAAGGCTGGAAGGTCATTGAAGACAACCCATTGAACGAATCGGCGGAAGAGCCGTCCCATCCAGCGCCGATATGCTGGCTGTGCACGGAGAAGCCGACGTGGGTCAAGTTCTCGGCTACCGACGCAGACATCTGCCCCCGCAGACAAGCAAGCAAGCATCGGCTCCAATTCCTCTATCGGCGTAGAGAGGTCGGCGTCAGTAAACACGCGGTACTGCCCACACGCTTGGAGCATACCGACTCGTACGGCCTCCCCCTTCCCTCGGTTTGCAGGTAGCCGTATCAAC
>JBCNUX010000049.1:0-10029 GCA_039630485.1 Chlorobiota bacterium
GCCACAGAGGAGAGCCACTGCGAGGTGTCGGAGGTTCATGGCTGCCCAGCTACTGGTGTAAGACATGTCCGGCTTCAGAAGTTGACGGAGTACTGTAAGCTCCCGAACAGCTCGGTGTAGCGGTTGCCGTGCCGGGCTGTCAGGTCATAGGTGTTGTTCGTCAGATGGAGCGTAAAGCTGCCCCAGTCTCCCAAGGAGTAGGTCAAGCCGCCGCGGAGGGAGAGCTGGAAGGCCGTGACGGCTGTACCCGTCATCCCAAGGCTCAGGGAGGCTCGGAGGGTAAAACGTTCGGCGAGGGGATAGGTGAGTGACTCAGTGAGGGTTGCGAAGGTGGCGTCTTGGAAGTAGGTATCCGTACGGCTGACGTTGAGGGAGGTGCTCAGGTTGAGTTTGGAGGGGAACTGGAGCGAGTGCGAGAGGGAGGCGCTGAGTGCGGAGCTTGTGCCGTAGCGGCCACTGAGGATGTTGCGGTCGCTCGTGTGCTGGTAGGTGATAGCAGCGGAGAGGAACTGATCGCTCCCCCACGCTCGGAAGCGCCACGACGGGGTCAGGGTTAAGGTGCGGGTGCGGTTGTCCGCCCGCAGCGTGTCGTTGGTGTGGTTAGAACTCATCGTGTACTGCGCCGCCTGCACGTCCAGGGAGAAGGCGTCTGTCAACTGCCAAGAGATGCCGCCGGTTGTAGTCCAGCGTTGGAGAGTAGCCATGCGGGTTTGGCGGAGGTTGTTGGTTCTCCGGCTCACCGTTGCCCGTACGAGGAGCCTCCCGTTGAGCAGGCGTACATACGGGGAGGCGCCCAAGTCCAGGACGTCGTTGAACAGTTGAGGGAAGCCGAGTGTCACGAAGCCAGGGCCAATCCACTGACCGTCGAGCGTAATACCCCAGGACGAGCTGGGAGTAATGGCCAGGTTGGCACGGGCAGCCCAATCGGCATGGGAGGTGGTGTTGATGGGGAGGAAGCGTCGCGCGAGCGCTGGAAGCTTGAGGATGCCTACGCTGTCAGGATCGGCCCCTGTGTTGTTCGTGAAGAGACTGAGGGCAAGCTCGCCGCGGAAGCGCACTGTGCCCTCCAGAATTCCGACTCCGCCCGCAATCGAGAAGACGGCGTTCGCCTGCGGTGGTGGGGTGAGGCTATCGCGGCGGATAGAGCCTTCCTCATCCCGTGAGGCCATCGCTTGGAGTGTCAAAAAGCTCCCTCCGGGGGCTTCATAGCCCAGCTTGCCGATGATGGTGCGGCGCCGGTACTCCCCGTAGAAGCGGTAAGCGGTATCTGGGTTCCGCGCCTGCCGCGTGTAGCCGTAGTGGAAGGCGAGACGGAAGTTGCCAGGGGTCAGCTCTACGCCGCCTCCGAGGATCCGCTGGTCGCCGAAAGTGTAGTCGGAGATGCGAGTGGAGTACCATCCAGCGAACAGTTGTAGCCAGTTTCCAATGCGTGGGGTGACACCAAACTGGTTGAAGGGCTGCAGGTAGCCAACCCGCCCACTGTTCAGGTACACCTCAAAGGGCAGGTCAATCTGGTCGAAGAGGTGAACGGTCAGGCGGGCCGTTGCGCGGTAACTCTGGGATGGCAGCCGTAGACTGCTACCGAAGGCCCGGTATGCGTCGGCCGAGGCACCCAGCGAGCCAGTGGCCCGAATCCATTGAGCCACGGATGGGGTACTTAGGGAGATCACGAAGACGAGGAGGATCCACCACATGAACGGCTTTCGACGGGAGTGGAACGTAGCCACGATGGTAAAACCTCGGTCTATTGCGTATGGTTCCACTGAGGTGAGATGGTTCTAGAGCGGATAGCGTAGCCAGAGCGTTCCGTAACCTCCACAGCCATCGGGCAGATTGCGGCTCTCTGGCTGGGCAGTATGTACGGCGCACTCTCACTATGCTGACCTCAGTAGACGAGAGCCCTTCAGTCCCTCTGCCCGTCCCTGGGGATTCCTTGGCGTGGTGGGGAACTTCACGCAGCTTTCAAGAGAGGCCCCTCTCTCAGTGCTGCCCAATCCTCAGAACCGTGTGGCCGTCCGCCCTCTCAAAAGCTCTGAAGCTCGTCCACGTGCCAAGCGACAGTTGCTAATTTACAGTGCGGCCTGCTAATCCGTATGGAGGGGGTGGAACGAACGGAGGTTATACCCTCTTAGCAGTGCGCAGCTTCATGTAGATGCGGCCAAGCCCTCTGCCTTGCTCTCCGAATGCGCTAGCTCCAAACGCACTGCGCACATCTCTGCGTGAATCTCGCTGATCCTATCCTGCTGCTACTGAGCGCCTTACTATACTGTCGCTCTTGCTCCCAGGGCCTCGGTAGCTGGGTATTTTTGTAGTAGCCACGGTTGGGGGCAAGATGCGGGCTCGAAGCATGCTCTCATACCTCAGCGGTGCCCTGAGTTTAGCGGTGGTGCACGTGTGGGGCCTTGGGGCCTTTGCCCAATTGCCCGATACCTGCCGCTTACAGCTGGGCACGAACTTGAGTGGGCTGTTTGACTGGGGCACGGAGATTCCCTTCGTGGACATGATGAAGGTGTGCCGCCAGTGGTACACAAAAGCGGTGGATGACCCCAACTGGGAATTTGATACCCAGCAAGCCAAATACCTACGGTACGACACTAATGGCTATCCCACACACCTTCCCCAGCGATCCCCGCATCATCCCTTGCCGCAGTACGTCTGCACAATTTGGGCGGTTACCGATAGCTGGGAGCCGGGTACCTACACGCTGCTGTGGGAAGGGCGCGGGGAATTCCGAGTGACCGGTCCAATTCAGAACTGGCGCCAGATCAATGATTCCACGATCACGTTCGACTTCCCCGCTCCACGCGGGGCACAGCTTGAGCTGTGTATTCTGCGGTCAGATTCCCTCAATCCCGTGCGGAATGTGCGGCTCATCATGCCGGGGCATGCGGCGACGTATCGCCAGCAGCCGTTCAATCCGCGCTGGTTGCAGTGGGTGAGGAAGTTCAAGGCTGTGCGCTTTATGGACTGGGGGCATACCAACAACTGGGGACAGCCCCACCCAGATAGCATTGATCCGCAGAAGACGTTCGAGTGGGAAGAACGCTCCAAGCGGAGCTACTACACGTTCACGCACTCAAAAGGCGTGCCCTACGAGTACATGGTCAAGCTCATGAACGACTACGACCTCGATGGCTGGGTGTGCATTCCCCATAATGCCAGTCCTGGCTACATTCGTGCGATGGCCCGCTTCTTCCGGGATAACCTTGAGCCGGAGCGCCATTTAGTAGTGGAGTTCAGCAACGAAATTTGGAATGCCATCTTCGGACAGTCCCATTGGCTGTGGCAGCGGTACCGCTGCGAACAAGGAGGGAACTATTGGCCAGAGTGCCTTGTGCCAGCAATCCAGCAGGTGCTGGATATCTGGACGGAGGAGTTTGCCGGGCAGCTCCACCGCATTACACGGGCAGTTGGGATGTTTACCTCATGGCTAGATGTAAGCCGGCGGATTGCCGTCAACCTTCGTCCCGGCAGCTTCGATGCTGTTGCGCTGACGTACTACTTCGGCCTCAGCGAAGAGAGCGATGCGCTGCTGGATTCCTTGGGTACTAACGCGACAGTCGCGCTCCTTGCCGAGCTTGTACGCCGCGATCGTGCCGAGCGGGAGTGGGTCTGGATCAAACAGATTGTGGACTCCATCGCTGTTCCGCTGGGCAAAAAAGTGTACTTCTACGAAGGCGGGCAACACATCACGCCCATTCCGTTCGGCGTGCCGTCAACCTACGACCAAGTACTGCTGGATATCCAGCGCGACACGGCAATGTACAACCTGTACGTGGAGAACTACGAGTACCTAAAGCGCATTCACCGTGGAACTCACCCCTGGTGGCTGATGAACTTCACGCTCGTATTTGGGCGCAGTGCGCAGTTTGGCTCGTGGGGCTTGCTGGAGGACCTCCACCAGGACACAGCACAAGTACCAGCTCCCAAGCTCTCTGCAACGCTGCGGTATATCACCGCCTGCCCTGATTCGCCGCAGTCGGTAGAGCAAGTGCAGCCTAGCGATGGCTGCCTGATAGTACGCCAAGAGGGAGGAGACGTGATTGTTGTGTATCGCCCACTGCATGGCACGGTACCCACAGTGCACATCTACGACGTAATGGGACGAAAGCTTGACCTGCACACCTACCTTGTTCCTCTGGGGGAAGGAACATATCGGCTGGAGCAAGGAATGCTGCCAGCAGGAGTGTACTTCCTGTGCGGGGAACAGCCACGCTATCGGTGTTGTTCCGCGGTGGTGATACGCTAACGACGCGGAACGCCAAGGAAAGCGTGCTATTTTCGCTGGTGGTTTCAATGTACCTGTCTTTTCGATGAACCGCACGCGGGCTGCTGGGTTGAGCCTTCAGACGCAAGCTAGTGCTTTTCTGGAAGAGGAGCATTTCGATAGCGTGGCATACTCAATGCTTGCAGCACTCGAACGCGATGAAGGGCGAAGGGCTCTTCTGGAGCGCTTAGCGACGACAGAACACGAACATGCCGCGTTTTGGGCAGGGATAGCACAACGTCAGCCGAGCAAAGTCAATCCTCTTCGGCTTTGGCTGCTGAAGCTGCTCCGCAGGTTAGCGGGCTTGACCTTTACGATGAAGTTTTTGGAGCTGCACGAGCAGCGCGTTATTGAGCGCTATCGCGAAATTCTTCCCTCTCTCGATCCGTCGCTCCAGCAGCAATTGCAGGACATCCTCCGCGATGAAGAAGAGCATGAACGCACCTTTATGGCGCAGGTTGACGATGCCGCAGTCCGCTACATCGGCTTTGTTGCACTCGGTCTTTCCGATGCGATTATCGAAATCACCGGCGTGCATGCTGGCTTTTTGGGAGTGATGGGCTCCACACTTGTGGCAGGAATTGCAGGACTGGTGGTCGGGTTTGCCGCATCAATTTCGATGGGCGTTGCAGCGTACTTGAAAGCGAAAAGTGAAACGCGGCACTCGCCCCTTGCATCGGCGCTGATCACCAGTGTTTCGTACTTAGCCTCCGTCGTTCTGCTGGCAGCACCGTATTTCCTGACAGAATCAATGCTGGTGGCATTTGGAGTGTCGGTTGTGCTTGCCGTCAGCATTAGTGTTGGGTTTACGTTCTACGTGTCGGTTGTGAACGAAACGAATTTCTGGCGGGAGGCGGTCGAGAATACTCTCCTGCTGTTAGGCACGGCGGTCGCTACGTATCTGTTCGGCGAGCTACTCGGTGCTATCTTTGGAGTGCGGCGGGGGATGTACTGAAATAGCGGCTTTGGACAGCAGCTCTCATCTTCAACAATCTGCCTTGTATCGTATGCATCTTGAGATTCACGACGACATTCGCCGCGCAGCAACACTGCCGGCAGAGTTCTACCGATCGCCAGAGATGTTTGCCGCCTGTCGGGAGCGCATCTTTGCACGTTCCTGGCAGATGATTGTGGGAGCGGAAGACTATGTCCGTGTTCCGGGCGATGCGCTGCCATTTGTGTTCATGGAAGGTTTTCTGGAAGAGCCGCTCGTGCTTGTGCGAGATGAGCACGACCAAGTTCGGTGTCTGTCGAACGTGTGCACGCATCGGGGGAATCTGCTTGTGTGGCATCCACAGCGGTTGCAACGGGTGATTGCGTGCAACTACCATGGCAGGCGTTTTGCGCTCGATGGGCGATTCCTCCACATGCCTGCAACAGAGGGGATGGAAAACTTTCCGTGCGAGTCCGATAACCTAAGGCAATTGCCCCTTGGACGGTGGCGGCAGTTCCTGTTCACCTCGCTCGACCCTCTGATGCCGTTTGAGGAGTGGATTGCCGGGATGGAGCGCAAGGTGTGGTTTCTGCCGATCGAGGAGTTCCGCTTCGATCCGTCTCGCTCGCGGGATTACCTGGTGCGGGCACACTGGGCACTCTACTGCGACAACTACCTGGAGGGGTTCCACATTCCGTTTGTGCACCGCAGCCTTGCTGCAACACTGGACTGTGAAGCATATCGGACGGAGCTGCTGCCATGGGGGAGCTGTCAGGTTGGGATTGCGCGAGGAGGAGAGGAGGTCTTTGAACTTCCGCCCGAGCATGAAGATGCTGGCCAGCCTGTAGCAGCCTACTACTTCTGGCTATTCCCTAACATCATGTTCAACTTCTATCCGTGGGGGCTGTCGCTGAACATTGTGCGGCCGTTGGGGGTGGGGCTGACGCGTGTGAGCTTTCGTTCGTACGTGTGGCGAGCTGACAAACTCAGCGTTGGAGCGGGAGCGGAGCTGGACCGCGTCGAACGCGAAGATGAAGCAGTAGTGGAAGCAGTCCAGCGAGGAATCCAATCACGTTTCTATACGGCTGGACGCTTCTCTCCTTCACAGGAGCAAGGCGTACACCACTTCCATCGGCTGCTAGCGAAGGTGTTGGGGTAGTAACTGAAGAAAAACCCTACAGAGTGCGTCAGGAGCCACAACGGTTGTGTTGTAGCAGCTCAGTGGTTGCTGCGGAGGTGATGTAACAAACAACATGTATGGGCGGTCGCTACGGATTTGCGAGCATGGGAGCGAGCGTATTGTACGTTCGTGCCTGATACGTTTTGCATGACCATAAACGAGGCAGTTGACTAATGGCGTTGCTAGTGGCAGCTATGAATAGTTATGGCAATTTTGCTTCTCGTGATTTGGAGTGGTAGTCCATCGAGATATTTTCGCGTGCCAGATACACATAACGCAGGAGTCCGCAAGACATAAGGATGTGAAAGCAACGATGGTATGTACGCACGTTCTGAACCGCAGTAGAACAAGCTACAGTCGAGAGAATGAAGGCATGTCATACGGAAACCGAATGAGACCCGGAGATGACAACAGCCATGTTGGGGACGTTGATAGCGAAGAACTTACTCCAAGGACGTTTTATGCCAACCCAAAGACGTTTTATGCCAACAGTGAAGCGGTGGGAGCGGCTTGTACAGGACTGTACAAACTCAATCGCTATGTGGTATGGAGTAAGTCATGAATGAGGTCCTCCTTTGGCTGATCTTGCTCGGCACGGCCCTCACGGTTGTCCTCGTGGTCGTCGTGCTGGTTCGTTCGTCGTGGGCTTTCCAGAACGCTGGGAAGGAACTGCGCGATGAACTCCGTATGGGGCGTGAGGAGGCAAAGAGTCTTCGGGAAGAGATATCTGCCACTTTGAAATCAGCCTACGATACGCTTTCGAAGACGCTCGAGAGCATGGGCAAGCTCCAGGAGAACCAGCTTGAGAGCATGACGAAGCAGTTGAAAGAAATCACGGATTCTAGCCAGAGAGCGCTGGAGAACATCCGCACGACCTTCGACGTGCGTGTCAAGGAACTTCAGGAAGGCAACGAAAAGAAGCTCGAAGAAATGCGCAAGACAGTGGATGAGAAGCTCCACGATACCCTTGAGAGGCGCCTTGGCGAGTCCTTCAAGCTCGTTAGTGAAAGATTGGAGGCGGTCCAGAAGGGTCTTGGCGAAGTGCAGGCTTTGGCCACTGGAGTAGCAGATCTCAAGCGGGTTCTGACAAATGTGAAAACACGCGGAACGTGGGGCGAAGTCCAGCTTGGAGCGATCTTGGAGCAGATTCTCACAAATGGACAGTACGAAAGGAACGTCCGCGTGAATGAGGAATCAACGGAAGCAGTTGAGTACGCTATTCGGTTGCCGGGGCCAAAGGACAATCCCGAGGCCTGCGTGTGGCTTCCTATTGACTCCAAGTTCCCCCAGGAGGACTACCTCCGCTTGCGAGAAGCTGCGGAGAGCGCGGATGCTGAGGCGGTTCAAAGGGCAACAGAGGCCTTGGCACAAACTGTCCGGAAGGCCGCGAAGGAAATTCGCGACAAGTACATACACCCACCCGCTACCACTGATTTCGCAATTATGTTCCTTGCTACCGAGGGTCTTTATGCCGAGGTACTTCGGCAGCCAGCCCTTGTCGAGGACCTCCTGCACCAGTATCGCGTCGTCGTTGCCGGTCCCACAACCTTGGCAGCTATTCTGAGTAGCCTCCGCATGGGCTTCCAGACCTTGGCGATCGAGCAACGTGCAGCGGAGGTATGGAGAGTCCTTGGAGCTATAAAGACGGAGTTCGGAAAGTTCGGCGAAGTCCTAGACAAGGTCAAGAGACAGCTCAATGCAGCTAGCCGCACGATCGAAGAGACCAGCGTGCGGACTCGTGCTATGGAGCGGAAACTTCGTTCCGTCGAACAGTTGCCTGAGGAAGAAGCCGTCCGGATCCTAGAATTATCGGCCGGAGGTGCGGAGGTTATTGAACCGGAGAGCGCGGAAAACGAAGGAATGGCCGACGAGTAGGAAATTCCCTTCCGATCGGGTCAGGGGTTGGTAACTCGGCCACCTAATAACGGGTTGCAACTGACGTTGCTCTGCAATGCGGCCGAACCCGACCGTTGGGCAGCGATATGTGTGTTCTCACGGAGATACGGAGATAGAGTATTGCTTCAGAGCCATCTCCCATGACGAACCCGTTGATCCTGATGAGAGTCACACCGGTCAACTACAAGCTGGTTCAAGGAGTGGTGCGGGGTCTTATAGCCTGGGGCGCTGTCACCGACTCAGTGTGGTCGCCGCCATTCTGACCGATGACGAGAGCGCAAATCGAAACCCAATCGGCTTTGTATACGCTGTTGGGTGCAAACGAGCGATTATTGCAGAGCACAGGTTTCAAGGTGCTCCGAACGCGGAACGTCGTAGAGCAGGTAGCTGCGGTATCGAAACGATGGTATGAGTTTCGCCGGAGGCGTGAGGATTTGCTCGAGCAGCTTGAGGGAGAAGAGCAGTACATCGGGCTTCGGAAGTTCGTATGCGTTGTCTATACTCTTTCAAGCGAGGGCCAGCCATTTCACTGTTTGTCTCTTCGGTAACTAAACCCGCTGAGTCGAGTTCGCATGCACGCTCACGGCAGAGAATTAGTGCTTGTGGTACACAGTGTTGAGAGCCTGCCTGCTGGTGGGCACCTCAATCACCAGATAGGTCCGTGTACTCGTGGATAGGCATCTATGCAACGGTGTTAAAGTCCAGCGTTCTCCGGGGAACCTTCATGCTAGGTTTGTCTTGAACTTTTGAAGCAGCTCGGGGATGCCTTCTTGGCGTTGGCGTTTGTGACCAATTGGGTATTCGACGGCTACTTCATCGAAGACAGAGCCATCGTTGAGTTCAAACAAGTAAATCCGCATCCGCAATTGAGCGTTTTTCCGAGTTGTGGTAATCTTTGGCGAACTGCAGATCCCCCACACGCAGTGCACCGGTACGCGGACCTGTAGAAACTCCGTCTTCATGGTTAGCTGCGGTTAGGCGCCTGAAGATCTGGCTGCAATGATCACGATCGGTGGGATTGTGGACATGGCCCTTTCCAATGGTGCGAATCGCAGCTTCGTGCGTGCGGAGGTTGTGTAAGCTATGCGAAAATTCGTATGTTGCTTTCGTTTTCCTAGGGAGAGGGCTGGTGGTCGCCGCAAGTACTGTCCTCTCTGACGACTGTAGGCTCAGATGTAGCTTTGTTTTTCGATCGGTGACTTCGTGGCGTTTGCAGGTTGGATTTGCTGGGAATGCAGTGAACAAGTGGAAGAGGTGGTTAGGAAAAGCAGTGCAACAGGCAGTTCCGCTGTTATGCTTTTTGGATGGCGCGTGGAACGAGGTCTCCGAAAAAGCCGTTGATGACAGCGGTATGCTATTCTCAGTGCGCTTCTCGTGCCACAACGGGAGAGGTGCCATGGCTCTGCGGCTGAAGGCGATCGTTGTGCTTAGCTGGTGGCTGTGTGCCCACGTGGCGTTTGGGCAACGGACATGGTACTTTTCATCGTCGCAAGGGGACGATAGAAACGATGGCAAAACGCCAGCAACAGCGCTGAAATCTATGCAAATGCTGCAGCATCTGTTATGGGGTGGTGCAATCAGAGGTGACACGCTACGGCGAGGGGATACAATCGCATTGCTGCGAGGCGATACCTTCAGAGTTGTGTATGCGCAGTCGTGGGGTCCGCTGGCGTACTGGATTAACCTCAACGGTAGGCTCCTGACACAGCCTGGCTTGCCTGTGGTGGTTACGGGGTATGGACCTCAAGATGC
>JBCNUX010000005.1:0-54913 GCA_039630485.1 Chlorobiota bacterium
CTGCTGTGTTTGGGAGCCGCTTTGGACAATCTTCCGGTGGCTGATGCATGGCTGGCTTTTGGAATTCGGGAGCTGACCAGCGAGGTCTTGCACCAGTTCTTGCCGGACGGGGGGCACTTTGAAGGCTCTACGTACTATCACCGGTTCGTGCTGGAGATGGTGCTCCTCGGAACCCTTGTCGTGGTAGGGCTCCCTACGGCTCGGCGGCAGCGGCTCCAGCACTACGACCATCGGCTGTGGCGAGGGGAACGGCCGCTGGTGCCACCCCCAGTCCCAGAGTACCCGATACCTGCGGCAGGGTTAGTATCTCCATTTCCTCAGGAGTACTGGGAACGATTGCGCGCGGCGATCCGCTTTGCTGCAGCCGTAACAAACCGTAGTGGGCGGGCTCCGCAGATTGGCGACCACGACAGTGGACGCTGTGTCAAGCTCCTTCCGCGGCTCATTGTACTCTCCCAAGAGCAGGCAGAGACATACGAGCTCCCTGGCGGACGACCGGTTGCGCAGCTAGCAGAGGACCATCGTGACATGCGACCGACATTAGGCCTGGCAGCAGCGCTCTGCCGGTCCTGTCCCGAGGAATGGTTGCAACAGCCAGAAGCGTGGCTGTTGGAGCCTTGCCCGCTGCTGGAGGTAGAGCCGCCTGGACTTGTGGAGGTCTTTCCCGATTTCGGTGTCGTGCTCTATCGGTGGGACGAGTTCTTCTTGGCTGTTCGCTGCGGGGGCATAGATCGGCTCCATCCGAGTGGTGGACATGCTCACTGCGATCAGTTGTCATTTGAGCTGACCATCGGCAGTTGTGAAATCCTTGTAGACTCTGGAACCTACTGCTATACGGCCTCGCCGGAATGGCGGAACTGGTTTCGTGCAACAGGAGCGCACAACACGGTTGCTGTGCCTGGGATAGAGCAGTTCCGGTTCTACGGACACACTCCAGAGGCTCTCTTCTGGCTCTTCCGACGTAAGGTGCAGGCGCGGATACTCTCTGTCAGCGCGCAAGAGTTTGTCGGAGAGTTCCTCCATCCGCTGTACCGGCATCGTCGCTGCTTGCGGATGCTAGCCACGGGGATCGAAGGGACGGACGTCTACGAGGGGCCGACCTCAGCAGTTGTCAACTTCCACTTGTCACCGGGGATCAAGATTGTGCAGCATGGCTCCGAAGAGATGCTCTGGCATAGTCCGGTGGGTACCCTCCGCTTCTGGAGCACGGCTCCTGCGGAAGTATCTCCCAGCTTCTTCTCCCCAGGGTACTTGGTGCGGCAACGCACTCACTGCGTGCAGCTTACTCTGCCACCTGGTGAAGTCCGCTGGGGGCTGGAACTCCTTTGAGAGGAGCCTACGTTAGAGCTCTAGGTCTGCCCCTAGAAAGATTAGGCGCTCCCCGCCTGGGAAGAAGTGGCGCCCTTCGGCGCCAGCAGCATAGAGGGCGTTGAAGAGGTTGGAGACCTGTAGGCGGAGAACAATCCCCTGGAGTCCCAGAACATTCGAGAGTCGCCAGCGCATGTCTAAGTCGGCAACTGTGTAGGGGTCAACAACGTTGTCCCGGTAGTCGGCAATCGTTGGGTCCTGGGCAGCGTATTCAGCCAGCTTCTCTCCAAAGCTGTCCGAATAGAACTTGCCCACATGCCGGACTGTGAGTTGGGCATCGAGCTGCCCGATCCGGTAACGGAGCAATCCAGAGGCAAGGACCTCAGGGAACCCTGCCACCGGATTCCCATTGAGCGAGAAGGCCTTCCCGCCGCTGTAGTAAGTGTACTCCACGATGCGGTTGCGGCTTAGCGTTGCGGAGCCCCCAACGGTTATAGAGCTCCCATCCGGAAGCCGGAAGAGCTCTGCGAGGATTTCAATCTCCACTCCAATGTGGCGTGTCCGTGGTGCATTCCCGTCGATCGGGACTCCGAAGACGTCAACGCGTCCGCTCTTGACCAGCTCATCGAAGAACTCCATCCAAAAGGCGTTGGCAGAGGCAGCAAGACGGTCGGATCGGTAGCGCCACCCCAGCTCAATGTCCAGCATCCGCTCCGGTTTGATCAGTGGCTTGGAAAAGTCGTAACGGATGACGCCACCGACAGTGTCAGCCTCAAATAAGGGCCGGGCCCCGAAGTAGGAATCTTCGGCAGCGTAGAGATTCCGCATCCGTGGCTCGCGAGAGGTATAGCCCACCATGCCGAAGACTTCGTGTCCTGTACCGGAGCGCCATAAGAGCCCAGCGCGGGGATTGAAGAAAGTGTAGCGCACGTCGAACAGAGTTCCGGTGCCCCTTACTGTGTCGCCCGATCGGGTTAGGTACTGCGTGGGTCGGCCCCCAGCCCTCTCGTTGCGGATGCGGTAGCTATGGTGGACGAGCTGCCCTTCGAGGTTGAGCAGAAGCTGTGGGCGGAGTTCGTACTGTTCGCGGGCAAATACGGAGAAGATGTCGCGAATGCCTTCGTAGGAGTAGATCTTGTACTCGGGGTCGAAGTTCGTCGGCAGGAGTTCGGCATACCGCACCTTACCCCAATGCACGGAGCGATGAAGTCGCACCTCGGCTCCGACCAGGAGCTCACCGCCAGCGTGTCGCCACAGCAGTCGAGGAATCCACCCACCGTGTCGATTGCCCACAAATGCCCGGATGATAGCGTTGCGCGGGTAGACGGTATCGGGGAGATCCCAGCCATACTCTCTGGTCAGCCGTAGCGTCCGAGCATCGGCCCACGAGCCGTCGAAGTCAAAGAAGCCGTCGCCAGTGTAGTAGAAGAGCACGGACTTCAGCTCCAAGTCATCGGTGATGCGCCAGTCGTTGAGCAGCTCGTAGTGTGGCTGGGAGAAGTTCTCCAGCTCGTTGGGACGGCGTTCTATGGCGAATCCGATTTGGCGGTAGGTGCTGTCGTACTGCCACCAGGCATAGTTCTTGCGGCGGAGTGTTAGGTCCTTGATGTGCTCCTTGGGAATGCCGTAGTACGTCAGCCCGTCGGCTATAGGCCCGCCGTAGATGTTGATCTGCGTGGTAAGACGCTCGTCGAAGCGGGCCCCGCTGAGGAAGTAGCTGTTCAGCTCTGCCCAGCTCTGGTCCCGGTAGCCCCAGGAGTTGATGCGAGCCATGCGGCCATAGACAGCGTATTTCCCCTCAATGAGCCCGGAGGAGACTTCTAATGCATAGCGCTGTACCGTAGGCTGGAATGTAGTCCGCCCGCCAGCACCGAACTGCTGCCAGCCATTGCCGATGCTGATGCGTACTAAGCGCTCTGTGAGAAAGTTGGAGGTGGTGATGTTGATGCTGCCTCCGATGGCAGCAGCACCGTAGTTCGTCACTCCAGCTCCACGCTGGACCTGAATGGAGCCAATACTGGCGGCCAGGTCTGGGAGGTCGATCCAGTACACGTTATGATCCTCCGGGTCGTTCTGCGGCACCCCGTTGATGAGTACGGCGATCCGGCGTTGGTCGAATCCTCGCATGACGAGGGTGGAGTAGCCGATTTGGTTGCCGTTCTGGGACCATACGAACACGGATGGGAGTGTGTTGAGGAGAGTCGGGAGGTCTTGGGCTGTATACCGCTGGGCAAGTTCTGCTCGTGTAACCTCGGCGAATGGTACGGGGCTCCTCCCCACCTCAGCTCGGGTTGTGGTCACGGTCACGGCCGGTAGCTGGTACAAGCGGAGTGTGTCCTCGGGGTTCTCCGTTCTCTGCTGGGCATAAGCGAGGACTAAAGGAACGGAGAGAGCAAGAACACTTGCGGTGGGTCGAACCATCTCGTCTCCTCCACACGTGTGTTACACAACGCGTTTTCACCGTGTGGAGGTGCTTGCTGTAGGGAGGCTGTGAGAGGGGGATTGCAGCAGCGGAGGAGTTCTCTGTGCTGCTCCGTTTTCCCTACGCCGGCATTACCCGGATCAGGTTCGAAGGGTATCCTCTCAGCCTCGCCCCAGAGAGGCGAAGCACCCCCAACGGAGCTACTACGAAGTTACAGATTTTCTGGGAGCCACGTGGTTCTGTGCCCTACAACGAGAAGCGTAGCCCGGCGCTGGTGACCAACTGCTCAGCTCCGCCAAGCACGAACTTGATCTCGCCGAAGATAGCGCCGAAATCTAACCGAGTTTCGCCTCCAACGCCGACATTGAGACCAATCTCGGAATCACTAGCAGTCACAAACCCCAGATCTACGCTGCTACGAGCATACTGGAGCCCGAGGAGCCCATAGACACGTTGCTGACGCCGGTACTCGAAGAAGATGTAGTGGACATTCACGTCGATGGTCCAGAAGCTCGTCCCTGACTCAGTGAAGAAGTAGTGGAAGTTCGGGGTCAGGCGTAAGGTGGGGGAAAATCCGTAGTAGCCTCGAAGGTCAATCCCAACCCTTGAGATGTCGCTACCGTAGCAGACACCAACTCCAAGATGAATCTGGGCAAGCGTAGCGTTAGCCCAAATTCCAAAGGTAACGACAGCAAATGAGAACACGAGCTTCATAGGAGCTTCCTCCAGAGAGTGGTACCAGCTGTTTGGTATACACCGCAGCGACTATAGACGTGCGACAGACTGTTCCTAATATCCGGAGAGGCTTTCGATCGAATCGGCGACCGATGTAGAGATGCGGCATCAGAGCTCTACCGTTGGAGGAACTCCTGGAGTAGCATTTCCCGCAGCTCTTGTGGGAGGCGTGGCCGCTCATACATCCCAGCCGACCAGCGCTGCCGAAAGGCCTCGTAGAGCGCAACGGCACAGGCAACCGAGATGTTGAGGCTCTGCACCATCCCTACCTGTGGGATCCAGAAGACCCCATCAGCAGCCTCCAGAGCCTCTTCGGAAACCCCGCGATGCTCATTCCCGAAGACCAGAGCTGTCGGTAACGTGAGATTTAGGCTGTAGAGCGAAGGGACCTCTGGGCGGACAGCTGTTGCCCAGATTCGGTAGCCTTGGGAGCGGAGTGCAGCATAGCATGTGGCGATATCTCTGTGGCGTCGGAGGATCAGCCACTTATACGCACTAGCGGATGTTCGGTGGCTGATTTCGGGGAAGGGATCCACCGTGTAGACCAAGTGGATCTCCAGGACTCCCACAGCATCACACGTGCGGAGGACTGCTGAGACGTTGTGGGTGTCGTGGACGTTCTCGAGTACGACGGTCAGGTCGGGTTGACGACGGCGTAAGACTTCTGCGATCCTATCACGGCGTTGGGCTGTCCGTTCCCGTGATGGGATCATTTATCGGCTTCGCCCATCACCGGATCGATAGAGCCAATGATAGCAACGACGTCAGCTACCATGGAGCCCTCACAGAGGTATGGCAGTGCCTGCAGGTTGGCTGCCGATGGGGAGCGGATCTTCAGCTTCCAAGGCTGGCCGGTACCGTCGGAGACAATGTAAAAGCCCAACTCGCCTTTCGGACTCTCGATCGCTGTGTATGTCTCGCCTGGTTCGGGCATAGCACCGAAGTTGATGAGCATGAAGTCGTTGATGAGTTCCTCCATGCGCGTGTAGACCCGCTCCTTTGGGGGAAGGACGAAGTGGGGATCGTGGGCCAGAAGCTCCCCGGGCGGCATCTTCTCTAGGACTTGGCGTAGGATTTTGACGCTCTCCTTCATCTCCTGGATACGCACCATGTAGCGCGCCCATGAGTCTCCGTCGGGGTAGGTGATGACTTCGAAGTCCAGTTGGTCGTAGACCAAGTATGGCTCATCGCGCCGCAAGTCGCGTGGCACTCCGGAGCCTCGCAGCGATGGGCCTGTCAACCCGAGCTGGATTGCCTTCTCGGCCGAGATATACCCAACCCCCGCTAAGCGCTCGATGAAGATGCGGTTGCGGTGTACGACCTTCTCGAAGTAGGCCAGCTCGTGGGGGAACTGGTCCAGCCACTCCCGAATCTTCGCGAAGGCTTCTGGTGGGACGTCGTTCGCAACGCCTCCAATGCGGGTATAGCTCGTTGTGAAGCGGGCCCCGCAGATGAGCTCGAAGATGTCGTAGAGCTTCTCCCGCTCGCGGAAGGTCCAGAGGAACAGGGTCATTGCGCCAACGTCCATGCAGGTGGCGCCCATTGCCATCAGGTGCGAGGAGATTCGCGCCAACTCGGCAACCAGGACTCGGATCCACTGGGCCCGTGGTGGGGCTTCGATGCCACAGGCGTTCTCTATCGCCAGCACAATGGCGACGTTGTTCGACATCGGAGCAATGTAGTCCAGCCGGTCGGTATGCGGGATGAACTCGTGGTAGGTGATGTTCTCCGCCAGCTTCTCGTAGCCGCGGTGGAGGTACCCCAATTCGGGCACGCACTTGACGACCGTCTCCCCATCCAGCCGGAGCAATACTCGCAGGACTCCATGGGTTGCTGGATGTTGCGGCCCCATGTTGAGGACGAGGTCGTTCTCCAGCGGGTCTTCGAAGAGGACGCTGACATCGCGGTCCAGCAATTGGCGTAGGATTTTCGCTTGCCGGACTTGCTGCACACGCTCCACGAAGGCAATCTCATCGTGCAGTCGGTGTTCCTTCATTGCAGCTCCACTTGAGCTTTGACTGCACAAAATTATGCCGTCGATATCCCTTGGCAGCTGCTGTAGCGTCAGAGAAAGGCCTTCCACAGCATAGACTCGATCGGGACGGATTTCTTCTCGCGGTACTTAGAACTTGGGCGGCGATTGTAGGGGTTGAGCACCTCACCTTTGACCTCAAAGTAGATGAGCTGCCCGATCGGCATCCCAGCGTAGATGCGGACAGGCTTCTTGACGGAGATCTCCAAGGTCCAGTAGTTGCAGAACCCCACATCTCCCTTGCCAGCGGTGGCGTGGATGTCAATCCCAAGGCGTCCGACGCTGGACTTCCCTTCTAAGAAGGGGACATGAGCATGCGTCTCCGTGTACTCCTCGGTGACGCCGAGGTAGAGCATGTTCGGCTGGAGGACATAGCCCTCTTCGGGAATCTCAAAGAGCTCTATCCGATTCGGCCTACGTGCGTCCAGCACCTCGTCGACGTATACGCCCAGCACCTTGCCCAGGTGGACGTCGTAGCTGTTCGGCCCCAAGCACTCGGGCCGGAAGGGGTCAATCACAATCAGCCCCTTGGCGATGTTCTCCAGGATCTCCTTGTCGGAGAGGATCATGTCCGTTGCTGCTCAGAACCCTTATACACTCTTGAGAGCTTCAGCGACTGCTTCCAGTGAACGGCGGGCGTCACCGAAGAGCATGTAGGTGTTGGGCTGGTAGAACAGCTCGTTCTCAACACCGGCAAATCCGGGGTTCATGGAGCGCTTGAGGACAATGACGGTGCGTGCCCGATCGACGTCCAAGATGGGCATGCCATAGAGGGGACTGGTTGGGTCTTTGCGGGCTGCTGGGTTGACGACATCGTTAGCGCCGACAACGAGCGCCACATCCGTGTGCTCGAATTCCGGATTGATGTGGTCCATGTCATAGAGAAGGTCGTAGGGCACATCGGCTTCTGCCAAGAGGACGTTCATGTGCCCTGGCATTCGGCCAGCGACGGGGTGAATCGCAAATTTCACGTCAATCCCCCGCTGTTGGAGCAGGGTAGCCAGTTTCTTGACAGCATGCTGGGCTTGGGCGACCGCCATGCCGTAGCCTGGGACGATAACGACGGAGCGTGCGTAGCCCATGATGACGGCTGCGTCTTCCGCGGTCGTGGTTCGGACAATGCGGTCGGTGGCGGCCCCCTGAGCTACCTCTGCTCCGAAGGCTCCGAAGAGCACATTCGGCAGTGAGCGATTCATCGCCACGCACATGATGTTGGTCAGGATGAAGCCCGATGCCCCAACGAGCGTGCCTGCGATGATGAGGAGGTAGTTGTGGAGCACAAATCCTGTGCTCGCGGCGGCTAAGCCGGAGAGGGAGTTCAGGAAGGAGATCACCACCGGCATATCCGCGCCACCGATCGGGATGACGAGCATAATCCCCAGCACAGCAGAAATGGCCAGCAACGTGTAGAAGAGTCCAACCAGGGTGGACTCTGCCCATGTCGTCTGCTGCAGCAGTATGAGTACGGCGAGGACTACGATAGCGGCTGCCTGCAGAGCATTCCAGCTATGGTGGAAGGGTAAGACAATTGGGCGGCCGGTGATGAGCTCTTGGAGCTTTGCGAAAGCAATCAGGCTACCGGTAAACGTAACTGTGCCGATGACGACGCTAGCCTCTATCGTCCCAAGCAAGACACCAGAGGCCTGCTCGATGCCGTGATGGAGCTGAAGACGCTCCATTTCAGCGACAGCGACGAGAGCAGAAGCGGCTCCTCCGAAGCCATTCAAGAGTGCTACCATCTGGGGCATGGCGGTCATGCGGACCGTCAGCGCCATCCATACTCCCAGCGCCGAACCTAAGACGATACCGAGCAGGATCCATTCAAAGCTCACGATGCTGCGGTCCAGTAGCGTGGCGATGATACCTAGGAGCATACCGGATGCTCCGATGAGATTCCCCGATCGAGCCGTTCGGGGGGAGCTCAAGCGCTTGAGCGCTATGATGAACATTGCCGAGGCGGCCAGGTATGCCAGGTTAATGAGCACCTCCATGGCGCTCCTCCTGGCGCTGTGGGCGGAACATTCGGAGCATTCGGTCGGTCACCAAGAAGCCTCCGACGACGTTAATCATCGCAAAGGTCACCGCTGCTACGCCCAAGAGGATCAGCACTGGGGATTCCCCGCGACCGGCAATCAGTAGCGAGCCTACGATGGTAATCCCCGAGATAGCGTTGGAGCCTGACATCAAGGGCGTGTGGAGTGTCGGAGGGACTTTGGAAATGACTTCGAAGCCAACAAAGGCTGCCAGTGTGAAGATGAAGATGGAGAAGAGCAACTCCGTCATCCAGGCTACCGCTCTGTTGAGACTGTCTCGTTAGCGAAAGGATAGAGCTGTCCGGCGTGGGTGAGGCAGGTCTGTCGGAGGATTTCGTCCTCGAAGTGGAGCGTAGGACGCCCATCTTTGGTGAGTAGGCGTAGGAACTGCTCGAAGTTACGTGCAAGCATCTGGCTGGCGTGGGTGGGGATGGTGGCAGGAAGATTCAGCGGACCGTAGATGGCTACGCCGTTGTGCTCCTTCCATGCTCCTAACTCGGTCAACTCGCAGTTCCCGCCAGTTTCCGCTGCTAGATCAATGATGACGCTGCCAGGTTGCATCCGCTCTACCATTTCGGCAGTGATCAGCCGAGGAGCAGGGCGTTCAGGAACGGCCGCCGTGGTGATGACGATATCTGCTCGGGCCACGTAGGTTGCTAAGGCTTCCCGTTGGCGACGCTGGACCTCTTCAGGGAGTTCGCGGGCATAACCGCCGCGTTGTTCGACAGCATCCACTTCCAGCGTAATCGGCAGGAAGCGGGCTCCAAGGCTTTCGACCTGCTCCTTAACGGCGGGACGGATATCGTAAGCCTCTACACGGGCCCCCAACCGACGGGCCGTAGCGATCGCTTGCAAGCCAGCAACTCCAGCCCCAATGACGAGCACCAGTGCCGGTGGGATCGTGCCTGCAGCCGTTACCATCATCGGCAGTAGCTTCCCGAAGCGTTCCGCGGCGGCGAGGACAGCTTTGTATCCCGCAAGCGAAGCCATAGAGGAGAGCACATCCATGCTCTGCGCCCGTGAGATTCGGGGCATCCGTTCCAAGCCGAAGCAGGTAACGTTCTGCTTTCGGAGTAGCTCCAGCCGTTCAGGGTAACGCCAGGCCTGGAGAATGCCGATTAGGACCTGTCCTTCTCGCAATTGTGCAATCTCCGCCTCTGTCGGCATGTGGAGGCGCAGGAGGACATCGGCTCGGCCGACTACCTCTGCGGCAGATGGGACTACCTCAGCCCCTGCACTCTGGAAGCTTGCATCGGGATAGTGTGCTCCCTCGCCGGCACCTTGCTGTACGACAACCTTGTAGCCTTGTTGGCACAGTCGCTGGACGACTTCAGGGGTTAGGGCAACTCGTCGCTCGCCGTACGCCTGTTCCCGCACGATGCCGATTTCCATAGGCGGTTGGTCCTCTCTTAGGTGTGCCGGCTCAAAATTAGCAAGAGCCGTGTCTCTTCATGAAGGCGGCTCGTGAGGCTGGGGCAGAGAAAGTAAATTTGTGGCCGCTGATGAGCAGTCCCATGGTACATTGCTAGAATCGTGTAGGCACTTTTGAAGCTCGCATGCACTTGCTCCTGCTCTAAGAACTTGCCTGCCGAGGAGCATGCTTTGTGCTAAGCTGCGGCAACTTTTGGAGTTGTCCCAGCCGACGATCTCCCATCATGCTGGGGCCCTCTTCGCAGCTGACTTCACAGAGGTAGGAAAGCAAGGCCGCCATCCGGGGGTTCGGTTGAACGTGATAGCGCAGCAGTTCTCTTATCCGTTGCAGATGTATTCCCTACAGGCTGTCCAGCCATGATTCAGCGGATTCCCTCAGCACAGCGGTACGAGGGTGAAGGAGCCCAGGTGAGGCGGCTCTTCCCAACACTACAGCAACGCACGATTGATCCGTTTGTGCTCTTCGATGAGTTCGATGTCGTACCTCCGGCCCACTTTCCCGACCACCCCCACAGTGGTTTTGAGGCCGTTACCTACCTCATGGAAGGCGGTTTCCGGCATCGTGATAACTTAGGGAACGACAGCACTGTACTGGCTGGTGGAGCACAGCGCTTTACAGCAGGTAGCGGAATCGTACATGCCGAATATCCTATCGGTGACCGGGTCCATGGTCTCCAGCTCTGGATTGTCTTGCCGCAAGCTCTGAAAGGGATCGAGCCGTCATACCAAGCAGTACCGCAGTTGGCATGGGAGACATACGACGGCGTATACCGCTGTTGGATCGTCGGTGGCTCTTCTCCAATCCAGCTTCACACCCCCGTAGAGTATCTTGCCGTGCGCCTCTCTGCAGGCCATCAGTACTGGCATATGCTGCCATCGGGATGGCAAGGGTTTGCCTACGTACTCCAAGGTGAGGTCCGGCTCAACGATGTGCCCCTCCGGACTGCTGAAGGGGCAGTCATTCGTGAGGAGGAACAGCTCTTCTGCACTGCGGTGGAGGATGCTCGATGGGTATTAGCGATAGGAAAACCGTGGCAGGAGACGATTCGGTTGTACGGTGGGTCAGTGCTGTGAAGATGGTCTCCAGGGATTGCTCAAGGGCATGGAGTGTGGGGGTAGAGGAGTTGGGCTCTTCGACAGCTTTGCAACGAACTTCAAGTCTACAAGAGACGCAGATGCGCTGCTCTGGGGGAGGGGTTCCTTCTCTTGGGCAAAACATTCTGAAGAGAGCTCCCGAAGGTTTTTGCGGTATGTCCAACTCATTTGAGGTGCTCCAATGAACGTCCTCGTGCTCATCGGTCGGATTGTGGTTGGCGGGTACTATCTCTACAACGCCCTGAATCATTTGGTCTTCGCCCCAGGCCCACTGTCGGAGTATGCCGCAGCCAAGGGGGTTCCAGCGCCGATGTTGGCCGTTATCGTTTCGGGGTTGCTGCTCTTGATCGGCGGCTTGAGTATCCTGCTGGGGGTGTATACCCGGATTGGGGTATTGGCGCTCGTGCTCTTCTTCCTGCCGGTGACGTTCTGGATGCATGATTTCTGGGCGATCGAGGATCCAGGGCAGCGAATGATGCAAATGGTTCAGTTCCTCAAGAACCTTGCCCTCACGGGCAGTGCACTGATGTTCTTGGCGATTCCGGAGCCGTGGCCGTATTCTGTAGCGCCGAGGAAGCAGATGTAGTGGATGTCTGACCGTCGCCGGCAGGCTAAGGGATGGTCGAGGTGCTGGTAGTGCTTGGGCGCCTTCTGTTTGGACTGTATTGGCTCTACAATGCCCTCAACCACTTGCTCATTGCACCGAAGGCACTGAGCGAGTATGCGGCATCGCACGGGGTGCCAGCACCGACGCTAGCCGTATACGTCGGCGGGATACTGCTCGCAGTAGGCGGGATAACGATCCTGTCGGGCATGTATGTCCCTGTTGGAGTTGCGGCGTTGGTCGTATTCCTGGGACCGGTCACCTTTTGGATGCACGCCTTCTGGAGGGTGCGTGACCCCGTACAGCGAATGGTAGAGTTGACCCAGTTTACGAAGAACATGGCTCTCATCGGAGCGACCCTGCTGCTGTTGGCTATTCCAGAGTCGTGGTGGAGGTTAGCGGATTGAGGCCGTTGGCTGCCTCCGTATAGTTAGGGGACAGAGCGTAGGACAGAGTCTCGTGGTGTGATTCGGACTACACATGATTCGCGTGGTGGGCATTGTCGGTAGCTTGCGGCGGGAGTCTTACAACCGGAAGCTGCTGCGGACAGCTCAACGGGTGGCACCGGCCGACATGGAGATTGAGGAGGTGTTGCTCGCAGGGGTCCCGCTCTACAACCAGGACGAAGAGGAACCGGCGCCATCGGCGGTGCAGACGCTGAAGGAGCGGATCCGAGCAGCCGACGCGGTCATCATAGCGACTCCGGAATACAACCACTCCATTCCTGGGGTGCTGAAGAATGCCCTTGACTGGATGTCGCGTCCTCCGGCGGAGAATCCGTTTGAGAGGAAGCCTGTCGCAATTATCGGGGCGACGCTTGGGGAATTCGGCACTCTGCGGGCTCAGCTCCACTTACGCCAGGTGCTGTCGTACTTGAATGCTGAGGTGCTCGCCAAACCAGAGGTGCTGGTAGCTCGTGTCCGGGAGAAGGTTGGCCAAGATGGACTCATTGTTGACCCAGTAGCACTCCAGCTCCTGCGGCAGCTGCTGGAGGAGTTGCGGCAGCGAGTGTTGGAGCGACGGTGGCTCTCGGCGTCCTTCCATGCGCGCTGAGTCCCTCTTGGGACATGCCGGCGAATTGCTACGTCGGATGGAACGCTCCCCGCAGCCGCCGGACAGCGTTGCTCAGGACTTCTTCCGCCAGCGGACATACTTGGGGAGTAAGGAGCGCCGATTCATCGCAGAGGTGACATTTGCTACACTGCGATGCTGGGGAACGCTCGAATGGTGCGTAGCGCGGATTTCCCACCCCTCGGTCCCCAGGGAGCGGCTGCTGGTAGCTGCGATGGGCTACCTTGGGCCGCGGCTGGGAAACCCGCATTTGACTCCTGCTTGTGCCGCAGCTCTTCAAGCCGATCCGGGAGCTCAGCACGAGGAACTCTGGGAGCGGGTTCTGGCTGAGTCAGGATGGGAAGGGCAAGCACGGCCATGGCTCGAGGGATTGTGGCAAGCGTTCTGTAGCCTGGAACGAGAGACTGCCGAAGCACTTCGGCATCCATGTCTGGAGCGGAGTTCGGAGGCATGGCAACTCGTTTCGGCCGTCTGCTCCATCCCCAACTGGATTCTCCGGCGGTGGCTCGAGAATCCCTGGTATGGGTGGGAGCCATCGGATGTTGTGCAACTCTGCCGTGCCCTCCTTCAGCCTGCATATCCATGCCTCCGAGTCAACGTTCTCCAGAGCTTGCGAGAAACCGTGCTGCAGTCTCTGAGAGAGCAGGGCATCGCTGCCGTCCCGACCCCATTCTCGCCGGTCGGGATACGGCTGTGGGAGCGCATCGCGCTGCATGAGCTGCAGCTCCATCGGAGTGGAGTTGTGGAAGTTCAAGAAGAGGCGAGTCAACTTGTCGGATACGCCGTTGCACCACAGCCTGATTGGCGGCTCTGGGATGCCTGTGCTGGGGCAGGTGGGAAAGCGCTCCACTTGGCAGTGCTGCAGGGGGATAGAGGTGAGATTTGGGCAACCGACGTAGACCCCCAACGATTGCAGGCGCTCCGGGTCCGATTGCGGCGAGCTCGTCTTAGTTCGGTGCGTCCCCTTCTTCTCCCTCGAGGGCAGCTACCGCGAGCGCTCCCGCACCGCTTCCATGCGGTCCTTGTGGACGCTCCATGTTCGGGACTAGGAACGGTTCGCCGTACGCCCACCCTGAAATGGCGCCTGACGCCGGAGGCACTTGCCCGTCATCAGCGGAGACAGCGAGAACTCATAGAGCGTTATGCCGAGCGCGTCCTTCCGGGAGGCGTGCTGGTCTATGCCACCTGCTCGCTGATGCCAGAGGAGAACTTCGAAGTGGTACGGTACTTCCTGGAACGTCGGCCAGAATGGGAGCTGGAACCCGTTTCTGAGGTCCTCCGTGCATCAGGGATTCAGCTCCCGGAGGCTCCGCCCCAGTCCCCTGAGTGCCTCCTGCTCCCTTCTGTCCATGGCACCGATGGTTTCTTCATCGCCCGCCTCCGCCGTCGGAAGTGGACGGGCGTACCTCAGTCTTAACCTATGGTGCACGGACGTATGCCAGCGGCGCTGGAATTTTACGGGGACTGGTTACGCTGCGGGGGGCAGTGGCTCTAGTAACTGTAAGCGAGTGGCGATGAAGAGCGCTCTAGACCCTTTCAGCGTAGTAGCAACCACTCTGGTGGCAAAGCCAGCAGTAGGGGCTCACGCTGACTCAATTCCTGGAGCTGGAGTGCATGCTGTGCAGCGGTGCGGGCTTGCTGGGGTACAAGCTCCAGGAAGGCTTCTTTGAGGCGTGATAGAGCGCTGCCGGAGGATCCTCCGCGTAAGGCCTCAAGCAACAGCTCAAGCGGGTCCTTGGGTTCGGGGAAATCTCGGATCGCCACAGGCTGGTCTGGCGGGATTCCCAAGCGGCGCTTAGCGATGTTGATTGCTACGGAGAGTCCTCCGAGGGTATCCACAAGCCGCTGGCGGTAGGCGTCCTCACCACTCCAGACTCGGCCCCGAGCACGCTCGCGCACTTCTTCCAGACTCATGTTCCGTTGGGCGGCGACTTTTTGGAGGAAGAGCCGGTACATCTCAGCACCGAGCTCCCGAAAGCGCTGGAGCTGGGCCTTCGGGTAGGGCAAGGATGGGTCGGCGAATAGAGCACCGTCGTTCGATGTGACGGTGTCAACCGTTATACCCAGCTTTCGAAGCGTGCCCGAGTAGTTCGGGAGCATGAGGATGACTCCAACAGAGCCGGTAATCGTCGTCGGGTGGGCGATAATCGTATCGCACCCCATGGCGAGGTAGTACCCTCCGGAGGCGGCTACTGGACCCAGAGAGGCATAGATAGGCTTGTGCTGGGCAATGCGGCGGAGTTCGGTCCAGATGGCATCCGAGCCGAGGACGGAGCCACCGGGGCTGTCTACTCGGAGGATGATCGCAGCGATGTCCTTGTCCCGTTCAGCTTTGCGTAGGGCCTCAATCAGGTCCTCTGCAGCGATAACAGGGGATGAGAAGGGGTCGGATTGGCGGCCAGGCACGATTGGGCCACTTGCGTAGACGATCGCGATTGCTGGGCGGGAGGGCGCTCGTTTGTGCCAACGTTCCCATGGCTTCGTGTCACGATAGCGGGCAACGCTGAGCAGCCGCTCCCGCATCTCTAATGTGTCTTTGAGGCCTATTCGGCGGGCCAAGGAGATGAGGAGCTCAGTTTCGTGGACTACCCCGTCAATGAGCCCTGCAGCGCGGAGTGAGTCCGGTGTATGGACTCCTTTGGACAATAGGCGCTGGAGCTCTGAAGGAGCTACCTTTCGCTGTGCCTCCACGAGCGCAGCAAAGCGCCGATACCGCTGCTGCAGCAGTTCCAAGAGGTTGCGTCGCGCCGCCAGGCTAAAGGAACGGCGCACAAATGGCTCACCAGCAGACTTGTACTCTTCGAACTGCTCTACGTGGAAGGAGATGCCGAGCTTCTCTAAGAGGCCGGTGAGGAATAGCTCCGAGACGGAGAAACCACTCAGCTTGAGCAGTCCTCCCGGCGGCATGAAGATGCTGTCTACAGCGGCAGCGAGCATGAAATCTCGTTCGTCGCCGGCCTCCATGAAGGCGTAGACGAACTTGCCGCTCTTGCGGAATTCGAGCAAGGCTTCTATGAGCTCTTCTCGCTGTGCCCAGCCCGTACTGCTGAGGCTGAGCCGTAGGTATGCGCCTTTGATGGAGGGGTCGGACTGCGCTATGCGGAGTGCTTCCAGGGTTTCACGAAAGGTCGCCTGCGGTGGGGCACCGAAGAGCTCTGCTACGGAGCCTTGGCGCCACTCTGGGAGGCTGCCAAGCGCCAGTAAGAGCACTGAGGGCTCGCGATCGTCAGTAGTGATGCTCGGCAGTTTGAGGTCGTCTAAGGGTAGCCATCGTGGCAGGAGCAGGCTGAGCAGTACATAAACGGCAGCAAGTCCCGCGACGACAAGCGGGGGTATCCACCACGGTGTCTTGCGGCGCTGTGGAGGGGCCTGGGTCGGAAAGTCGGGGTCTCTCTGGCGTGTCGGGAAGTCTGCGGACATAGGGGGTGCACCGAAAGGAGACCGCTGCGAAAATACAGACTCCACAGGGCACGTCGTATGCTGCGCCCGCAGGTGGAGTGCAGCATGTTCGAGACCCTCCCACAGGTGCTGCTGGAGGAGTACTCGTACGAGCTCCCGCCGGATCGGATTGCGCAGTATCCGTTGCCAGAGCGGGACCAGTGTCGGTTGCTGGTGGCAGAGTGCCGTACTCGCACGATTCGACATCACGTCTTCACTGAACTCCCTGAGCTTCTCCCTGCGGGTACACTGCTTGTGCGCAACGTGACGAAGGTTGTTCGTGCTCGCCTGTTCCTGCGCAAGCCAACGGGAGGGGTAGTGGAGGTGCTGCTACTGCGGCCGCTGGAGGGTTCACCCGAGGCCGGGTTTGCTGCGCATCCGCCCGTGGAGTGGGAGTGTCTGCTTCGAGGTCGCCGATTGCGTCCTGGCACAGAGCTAGGGCTGGTGGCGGGAGAATGGAGGCTCCGCGCTCGCCTTCTCGAGTATGCTGCCGGACAAGCGAGCATCTGCTTGGATTGGCAGCCTGCAACGGCGACGTTGGCTGAGCTCCTCCAAGAGCTGGGCCGAGTTCCGTTGCCGCCGTATCTGCGGCGGGAGGATGAAGTAGCGGACCGAGAGCTCTACCAGACCGTCTACGCCAGTGTGCCAGGATCAGTCGCAGCTCCAACGGCAGGGTTGCACTTCACAGAGACTCTCTTCCAGCGGCTCAAGCAGGCAGGGATCGAGATTGCAGACGTATGCCTCCACGTCGGCATGGACACCTTCAAACCCGTTCGGGTGTCGGATGCTCGCCAGCACCAGATGCACAGCGAGTTCTTGAGTGTCGCAGATTCCACGCTTCGGGTGCTGCGAGGGTTCTTCCGTCGTCCTGAGCGGCAGTGGCTCGTTGCTGTGGGGACTACCTCTGTGCGAACACTGGAGACGCTCTACTGGCATGGGGTTCGCCTCCTCGTTCGGAGGGACCCCGATCTCTGGGCTTCCCCAACCCTACAGTTGCCTCAGTGGGAACCGTATGAGCTCCTTCGCGGACCGCTCCCCCCACCAGCCGAGGCATTCGAGGCCATCCTAGAGTGGATGCAGCACCACGGCATCGGGCAGCTCCAGGGAACAACGGAGCTGATGATCATGCCCGGCTACCGCTACCAGCTCTGCGATGCCATCATCACGAACTTCCACCAGCCGCGGAGCACGCTCCTCCTGTTGGTGGGAGCTTTCGTGGGAGAATTTTGGCGCGATATCTACGCTGAAGCCCTCGCTCAGGGCTACCGGTTCCTCAGCTACGGGGATGCTTCCCTCCTCATCTGCCCGCGGCAACTTCCACAGTAGCATCTATCCACGGCAACTCTTACGGCACTAGGTGTGAAGCTGGTGGTGGGGAGCAGAATTCATCTCGTTCGGCTATGGTCTTCCAGTTCGGCTACGACGACTGCTACAGCATGGGTTGCCGTATGCGATAGCGACACGTGGAAGCGGTAGCCGCTATAGCGGCGCGCTAGTTCGTCCCCGAGCAGGAGCTCCGGTTCACCCAGTTGACCGTTGACGACCGAAATCGCATTCCACGAGCATGGGGGGCGCATTCCCGTTCGGATGGCCTTGCTGAAGGCCTCCTTGGCCGCAAATCGGGCAGCGTAGTGAAGGGCACGTCGCTGGCCAAAGCGGTCGCAGTACTGGCGCTCCACATCCGTGAAGACGCGGCGGAGGAAGCGCTCGCCGTAGCGTTCTATCGCAGCCTCTATGCGGCGGACCTCAATGATATCAACGCCGATGCCGACGATCATCCTGCCTTCGAGTCCTTTTGACGGCATTCGTGGAGTCGGCGGAGGAGCTCCGGCAGAACAGTTGCTGCGGAGCCGCGGAGAACGATGTCGGCAGCAAGTGTTAGCTCCGTTGGGTTGGGGTTCACTTCTATCACCGTCGCTCCCGCCAGCTTCGCCTGCCAGACGAGCCCTGCCGCCGGGTAGACCTCCCCTGAGGTGCCAATCGAGAGTAACACGTCGCAGCGAGCGACTGCCCGCTCCGCTTCAGCGAAGACGTCCGCTGGCAAGAGCTCCCCAAACCAGACTACGGACGGGCGGATCCGACCACCGCAGTGGGGACAAGTAGGAGCCCTCTCTTGGGGCAGGTTCGGTGCCTCGTAAGGCCTGCCGCAGCGATGGCAGTGGTTCCGCAGGATGGAGCCGTGGAGCTCCAGCACCCGGCGGCTCCCAGCACGTTGGTGGAGTTGGTCAATGTTCTGCGTGATGACCGTGAACTCCTCGAAGTGCGGCTCCATAGCCGCTAAGGCGTAATGCCCAGGATTGGGTTCAGCAGCAGCGATGACGCGGCGGCGGTGCTGATACCACGCCCATACGCGGTCTGGGTCCCGTTCGAAGGCTTCTGGAGTTGCAAGCTCTTCCGGTCGGAACTGCTCCCAAAGTCCTCCAGGGTCGCGGAAGGTAGGAATGCCGCTCTCGGCGGAGATTCCTGCACCGGTAAAGGCAACTACTCGACGAGCTTGGCAGAGTCTCTCAGCAGCCCGCTGATATGCCGTACCGTTGGCGCTCATCGTCGCATGCTACAAGTGCCACCAGGTGCCAAGAGCAGCAGGTCCCCCGCTCGAGTGCCTCGATCGGCGAGGGTATCGGTGCGCAGGTACTCGAAGTTCTGCGTCAGGTTGTAGAGCCCCAAGGAGTCTACGTCAGCACTGAGCTGAAGCTGTTCGGCAAGCTGCCCGAGAAAATCCTGGATGGGATGCTGAGCCGGTAGCTGCAGGCGCAGAATCTGTCCGGAGAAGGCCCGGCACACGAAGACCTCAATTACGGCTGCTGCCATAGGAGCTGACCAACCAGTTTCCGGACTGCTCGCCGAAACTCCGGCACAGAGTCGCCGTGCACCGTGGTGTCCGCGGCTGCGATGAGCTCTGGAGCGATCGCTTGGCCGACTCGGGAGAGCCGGTAGAGCTCCATCCGGAGGTGGGCTCCCTCGCTCGTTCGCTGAAATGAGCCGGCAAGGAGGTACTCTATGCCCATGTTGGCCAGTAGCTCCAGCTCTGAGGCCGTCGGCGGGTTGTAGTTCTCGGGCTCACGGAGTCGGCCGAGGGCGTAGATGGAGTCGCGCGTGTCGATGTCACAGACGACGAAGCGGGGATGGTGGCGGGCGGTGTCAATTGCATTGAGCACGGCATCGTAGGAGCTGACAACCTTCTGCCGGAAGAGCTGCCACGGTGGTAGCCCCGGCTCTTCGCTGTAGCTGATGCTGCTGACTGCTAGCAACGGAGCTGGATAGACCCGTAACGGGGGCTCGTGAGTGGCGTATAGGGTGCTATCGCCGACACAGAGGGCAAATGCTCGCTGGGTTGCTTCTAAGAGTGCCGGGTCGTAGAGGGGCTCTCCTGAGCTGACCCTCGCGTATCGAGCCAGCGCGTAACCGACGCCACGGCTTTCGGACTCATACTCCGGCGCCCATCGCAGCACGAGCTCAACGCGGACCAGGTGGACGAAGCGCTCTGCCAGAGCAAAGCAGATGGCAGTACATCCCAAACGTTGCGCCACAGCCCGTGCTGTCGGTGCCAGCCCTTCACGCTGAAGGGCTTCGATGACCGAGTCTCGCTGTAGTGCAGGGACGACGGTGTATCGGCCGGAGACCTCCACGGCGAGCGTAATGGCAGCCTCTAACTTCTGTGCGCCGAAACCAGCGAAGCCGGCTCCGAGTCGGGCCTGAGCAATGAGGATCGCTGGCGGCGAGATGGAGTCGTTTGCCTGGCAGAGGTTTCCCAGCAGTGAGCCAAGAGCAAGGACGAGGAGCCACATTGGTCCTACCGTACGCTCTCGGCAGAGCACAGACGCCAGAGGAGCAGAGGTCAGTGTAACGGCTTGTTCTTAAACGGTTTAGCGCTGCTTGGCGTCTATTGCCCGGGCACAGGGAGGTAAGGGCAATGCGCATCGTTTGCACGATCGGAGACTGCAACGGTGTCGGATTGGAAGTCTGGGCGAAGGCCCTAGCGGAGGCGCAGCGCCATTCGAAGGTCTTCGGCACCCGATGGATCCTTATTGGCCATCCGAGGTCGATAGCAGAGTACGTCGATGGGTGCTGTCCATCGGTCAAGCTCCAGCAGGGGAGCTTGCAGATAGGACGCCTCACGGTGGAGCTAATCCCTTGCCAGACGTATGCTCCGGTTCGTTGGGGCTACCCCGATCCGCTGGCAGCTCGCCAAGCATGGGAAGCGCTGGCAACCGCGCTAGAGTTAGCTCGGAGTGGGCAGGCCGATGCCATTGTCACACTGCCGATCACGAAGCACCTCATGCACGAGATCGGCTGGCGCTTCCCAGGCCAGACGGAGTATCTAGCCCACCCTTATCCAAACCGTACTCCGACGATGCTCTTCGTTGCGGGTTCTCTACGGGTGGCTCTCTTGACAACCCATGTCCCGCTACGGAGGGTCCACAGCATGGTGACGCCAGAAGCCCTCTCCGCGTTCGTGCAGCGCCTCCACGATGGGCTCTCGGTAGACTTTGGCCTGCGAGAGCCTAAGATAGCGCTCTTGGGGCTCAATCCCCATGCTGGCGAGAGTGGCAGGCTGGGGAACGAGGAGCGGATGCTTCAGCCTGCCATAGAGGAACTGCGTCGTGCTGGGTACGTTGTAGATGGTCCTTTTGCTGCCGACAGCTTCTTCGCACGCCAGCGCTGGAAGGAGTACGACGTCACCGTGGCGATGTACCACGACCAGGGACTCATCCCCTTTAAGTTGCTGGCTCGCGGCCGTGGGGTCAACGTAACGCTCGGACTTCCGTTCGTCCGTACGTCGCCGGACCACGGTACCGCGTACGATATTGCAGGCAAAGGGATTGCCGACTACCGCAGCATGTACCACGCTCTGCTCCTCAGCTTGGAGCTGGCGCAGCGGCGCCGTGCTCACGGCTTGCACCCTCGTAGGAGAGATATTGCCTCGGTCCGCGAGGCCTCCCTGGCATGATAGTGAACGGGGTGCCATACCGCACAATTTGGCGGCGGCGCGAGGGGGTCATTGCTCTCATTGACCAGCGCTTCCTCCCGCATCGCTTCGTGGTGAAGGAAGTGCGCACGGTGGAGGAGATGGCGCGGGCGATCCGGGAGATGCACATCCGCGGCGCGATTGCCCTCGGCGCTGCTGCTGCATATGGGCTGGAATTGGCTGCCGTTTCGGCTCCGGACGACCGGCTCCGGATGGCTCTCCAGCGAGCGGCAACGGTGCTGCAGCAAACACGTCCAACGGCTGTCAACATTGCCTGGGCAGTAGCAACGGTCATGGCGGCTGTAGACGGCATAGAACAGCCGCAAGAGCTCCGCTTTCGGCTCCTTCAGGCGGTAGATGCGCTGGTAGAAGCAGAGGTGGACCGCTGTCGCCGGATTGGGGAACATGGCGCTCGGCTCCTCCAGCAACTTGCAGAACAGCGGGATGGTAGACCGCTCAACATCCTGACCCACTGCAACGCCGGCTGGTTAGGGTGCGTTGACTACGGCACAGCCTTAGCCCCTGTCTACGTTGCTGCTGAAGCGGGAATCCCCCTCCATGTCTGGGTGAGCGAGACGCGCCCCCGAAACCAGGGATCGGCGTTGACAGCCTGGGAGCTCCAGCAGCAGGGTATCCCCTACACGATTGTCGTCGACAGTGCCTGCGGGCACTTAGTGCAGCGAGGGATGGTTGATGTTGCCATCGTTGGAGCCGATCGCATCAGCCGACGGGGCGACACAGCCAACAAAATTGGGACTTACCTCAAAGCACTGGCGTGCCATCGGCATGGGGTACCGTTCTACGTGGCCGCTCCGAGCTCCTCTGTGGATTGGGGACTGAGCGACGGCCTGCAGGCGATCCCAATTGAGGAGCGCTCTCCAGACGAGGTGTTGACTACCAGCGGTTGGGACGGCGAGGGAGTTGCGACGGTTCGCGTAGCGCCTGAGGGAGCACCAGCGTGGAACCCGGCCTTCGACGTTACTCCGGCAGAGCTAATCACGGGCTTCATTACTGAGCATGGCGTCATTCAGCCGACCGAAGCCGCACTAGAGGCATTGGCTAGGAATGCCTATGTACGCGTCCGAGGGGACCGTTAAGTTCGAGTACCAGTGGGAGCGGATCCCACTCCCCGAATCCCCGCAGCTGCGAGAACTCTGCCGGTGGCGAAACCTCCTCTTTCGGTATGGGCTCATCGGGGCAGATTCCGCTGGCGTAGGCTACGGGAACGTGAGCATCCGCTACGGTGAAGGTGCGCGCTTTCTGATTACGGGCAACGGTACGGGCAGGATCGCAGAGCTAACGGCTGAGGGGTGTTCGGAAGTCATGGAGGTAGACATCCACCGGAACTTCCTGCGCTGTCGTGGCTTAGTGCGTGCTTCTTCGGAGAGCCTGAGCCACGCAGCGCTCTACCTCAGCTCCCCAGCCATCGGAGCGGTCGTCCATGTCCATCATCGCACTCTCTGGGAGCGGCTCTTTGGGGTCTGCCCAACGACAGATCCGGCCATACCGTACGGAACCCCCGAGCTGGCACTGGCACTCATGAGGCTTGTTGTCGAGCATCGGCTTGAAAGGCGCGGACTCATCGTCATGGGCGGCCACAAGGATGGGCTCCTGAGCTTTGGCAGTACGCTGCAGGAAGCCGTGCAGATACTGCTCCAGCGACTTACGGAACTCCCGACACCAGTGCCTTCGGTACCCGAATGCTCAGAGCACCCCGGACATCTCCCACCCGGAAGCCCCGTGCCTTGTCCTCAGGATAGCGCTCACTGAGGAGCTGAGCTACAGAGCTGGGGATTTGCTCAGGGCTGCCATGGCACATCAGGCAGAGCTCTGACTGGAGGAGGATAGGGCGAAGAAGGCGAACGTCGTTCTCGTGGTAAACGACAACCACTGTATCCAGCGATCGGCCTTCGCTCCGCCAACGTTGGAACTGCTCTATCCATGCGGCTTCTAGGCTATCCGGGCGGTTCTGTGGATTGCGCCATCGCAGTGCTGTCCGGCGGATGGAGATACCGTGCTGCTGAGCAAACGATGCCGTGAACCGCTGAGCTGTATCAGCACAGATACGCACAGCAACCTCCGGTCCTTGCTGCAGAGCTTGCAGCAGTAGGGCCTGCATCCGCCGAAGGAAGGCCCGGCCTACGGCGTCCAGAGAGTCAGGAGTCCACCGCACCTGTTGCGGCGTGGACATCTCGCGCGCTTGTTGCTGCCACCATATGACGCCGAGGACGAGGCTAAAGACAAGGAGGACGACCAAACCGGCAACCAGACTCTGCTCACCCCAGCGGGCCATGGCTACATGCTCCTCGTGTGTGCGACGTTCGTCCAAAGAGTCGGTATCGGTGCCGGGCTACCCAGCGGTAACAAGCGTTTCGGAATGGTGGAGGTAGCACGCGCAGCAGCCATGCCCACGCTCGAAAGCCACCGCCCAAGTACTGCAGCAGTACGGAAAGGGCTTCCGCAGCCTCGAAGCGTCGCCCACCGTACTCTACGACCATAGCATCAGCCCCCTCTGGCAGCGGCATGACCCGTAACGGAAATCCACGGCGTGCTGCACGACGGTGTATCCACTGCCCGAGTCCTGAACAGAAGCTGCAGGCACTGTCTATCCGCAACGTCAGCTCCTCACCATCTCTAATGCGTTCCATGCAACCGCTGCCAGCAGCGCAGCACCTATCGGGAGAGCCTCTTCGCTCGGCGCGAAGGACGGATGATGCAGACCTGGCATTGCCTCAAGCTCCGGTGGGCGTACCCCGAGCAGCCAGAAGGCCGAAGGGAAGCGCTGGCTGTAGTAAGCGAAATCCTCAGCCCACATGACGGGCTGAAACGGTGTGACTGCAGAGGGCCCTAGGATGGTAGTTGCTGCTTGGCGCACCAGTTCGGTTGCCCACTCATGGTTGACTAGTACGGGGTAACCACGCCGCACTTCCAGGGTTGCCTGGACTGCGTGTAGGGCAGTGATAGCAGAAGTAGCCTGCTGGAGCTGCTGCAGTGTCTGCTGACGCCACGCTTCGTCAAAGCTTCGCAGTGTGCCCTGGAGGCGCACCTCCGTCGGGATGATGTTCGTTGCGGTCCCGCCGTGGATTGCCGTGATGGAGAGTACCGCCGGCAGGAATGGGTCGCGGCATCGGCTGATGAGGGTCTGCAGATGGAGGATGAGCTCGGCTGCAGCGACGATAGGGTCTCCTGTCCGATGTGGTTGAGCGGCGTGTCCTCCGCTCGACTTCAGCGTCCAGTAGAGCTCATCGGTTGCTGCGAAAATTGGGCCTGCAGCAATAGCGAGTTGGCCGACGGCCAATTCCGGATACACGTGCTGTCCGAACACGGCGGCGGGGGCCGGGTCCTCCAGGGCTCCTTCGACTAAGAGGAGAGAGGCCCCACCAGGGAGCTGCTCCTCGCCAGGCTGGAAAATGAGTAGTACGCTCCCAGGAAGCTCAGCCTCGCACTCCTTCAGCAGTGCTGCCGCTCCCAACAGCATTGCTGTATGCATGTCGTGCCCGCAAGCATGCATAACACCGGGCCGCTGCGAGGCGAATGGGATCCCGGTGGCCTCCTCTATCGGTAGAGCATCAATGTCCGCTCGGAGAGCGACGCAGGGTTTGCCAGACCCCAAGAGGCCAATCGTGCCCGTTTCTGCGGCCGTCCGGAAAGGGATTCCCAAGAGTTGGAGCTGTTGTCGGATGTAGGCAGCGGTTTGGTGCTCTTGGAACGAGAGCTCAGGATGCTGGTGCAACCATCGCCGATGGCGTTGGAGCTCGCCGGAGAGTGCTTCTGCTCGCTGCCGGAAGGCTTGCGCTCTACTCACTCTTCTTCCTCCAGAGACACTTCAATGGTGTCCTTCCCTAAGACCTGGACGCTGCCCTCCAGGAAGACAGCGCGGAGCTGTTCCACGGACTCACCTTCCCAGTCAACCACTAATGGAGCACGGCTCCGTGGGATGAGTTCAACCGGAGGCAAGACCTCGCCACGGAGCCATGCAGTAAGGGCGACCGCTATAGCTGCTGTACCACACGCTTGGGTTTCACGTTCGACTCCGCGCTCGTATGTCCGAACTCGGAGCTTGCCCCCCTCTGCTGGGGCATATACGCTGACGTTGACACCAGCGGGAGCAAAACGCGGATGGTACCGCAATTGGCGGCCTAAGGCTTCCATGTCTACCGACTCGAGACTCTCGCCTGCGGAGGTAGCGGTCAGCTCCGAGAGGGGGAGGACTACGTGCGGAGATCCCGTATCTACGAACCAAAGGTGCAGCGTTTTCTCAGGAAGCTCTACAGACAACGCTCGAGGCGGTACAGGTGGTGGCCCTAACCGGAGGCGGATACCTTTTTCAGTCGCAGTGGCTTCAATTTCCTGTCCGGCAGAGAGCAGCCGCACAGAGGCCTGTTGCTGGTCCATAGCGACAGCCGCAGCACAGCGGGCTCCGTTCCCGCACAGCATTCCGGTGGAGCCATCGGGGTTGAAGTAGTGGACTGGAATACGGCCGTTCGCATCGGGCTGCTCCACGAGCAAGAGCCCATCGGTCCACTGGCAGAGCTGTCGTGCCAGCCGTCGCCATACCGAGAGAGGCAAACGGCGACGCCGTTCTCGCACGAGAGTAAACGTGTTTCCCGCGCCAGAGACGTACGTGACGGAGATCAGCATCTCAGTCCTGCAGCACCCGTAGCATCTGCTCGTGGAGTTGTCCGTTGCTGGCTACGATGGAGGACCGAGGCTCTAAACGATGGGCTGTCCCGTCATAGTGCGTCACCCGACCTCCGGCTTCCTGCACTAAGAGGATGCCAGCGGCGACATCCCACGGCTGGAGGGCAATCTCCCAGAAGCCGTCAAAGCGGCCGGCGGCAACGTATGCTAAGTCGATGGCTGCCGATCCCAGCCGTCGGACTGGTATTCCAAGGCGAAGGAAACGCAGGAAGTGCTCCATGCAGTTCCCTGGGTTGTCGGCAACGTTGTAAGGAAAGCCCGTCACGAGGATGGCGTCCTCTATCTGGGTGGTCTGCGAAACATGGAGGCGTTCACCGTTGAGCCATGCTCCTTCGCCGCGAATGGCCGTGAACAGCTCCCCCAGGAGGGGCTGGTAGATGACGCCACAGAGGAGTTCCTGTTCGTAGAGCGCTGCGATACTGACGCAGAAGATAGGGATGCCGTGGGCGAAGTTGACCGTTCCATCTAACGGGTCCACCAACCAACAGAGCCGCTGGTGTGTACCACCGGAGCGCCCACCCTCTTCGGCCCAGAATGCCGATTCTGGAAAGCGTCGTCGCAGGGACTCAACGATGAGTGCCTCCGCCTGTCGGTCGTAGTTCGTCACCAGGTTGTGGCGTCCGTCCTTGCGCTCCACCACTAAAGAGGAGCCAAAGCCAGTGCGGAGCAGCGCCCCTGCCTCTAGCGCTGCCTCCACCATGCCGGCGAGGAGCTCGTGGGCTGAGGGCTTCATGCCCGTACCCAGTGCATGCGGCGTTCCCTTACCCTCCACCCTACGACCGCTAACAAGGTAGCAGCGGTTATGGCAGCCGCAACGGCGCCTGGAGGGAGGAAGGAGGTCACAAGCCCTGCCACGATTGGGCCAGCAATGATGCCGGCGGAGTAGAACACGTAGAGGAGTGCGAAGGCAGAACCACGCAGCGACGCTGGGGCATGTTCAGCTACCAAGACGTGGAGTGCTGGAAAGACCAGCCCGAAGCCGATTCCGTAGACCCCCATGGCTATGCCTAAGCTCCAGAGCGGATGGAGCTTCCACAGTACTGCTAGGCAAGCTGCAATCAGCCCTAACCCAAGCAGAGCACGCTCTAACGGCTGTCCGCGCCGAAAGAGCGCCATAATCGGAACAGACACAAGTGCCATCCAGCCCAAGAGCTGGCCTGCGGTTGCCGTTGTGTGGCCGCGCTCCACTAGTAAGAGTGGCAGAGTGTACGCCAGCGTCCCCATGCAGAAAGTGAACGACGCTGTCAGCAAGTATGTGACGACAAGCAGGGGGACGCGGAGGACTGTTAGCGGTTGGGGCGATTTAGATTCGGCCCTGAGGACGAGAGTTTCGGGCACGAACTGCCAAACGAGGAGTGCTGCCAGTGCCATCAGTGCAGCAACACTCGCGAAGAGAATGGGTGCTCCAAAGTGCTGGGCTAGGATGCCACCAATGGGCGGAGCTACGATCGCTGCCAGTCCTATGGTAGCTCCAGCATAGCCCATGGCTTTTACCCGTTGCCCTCCGGCTTGCTCACCAATCAGCGCGAAGAGGGCTGGTAGGGAAAAAGCTCCAAGGACTCCGTGGAAGACACGGAGGGTAGCGAGCCACCACACGGATGGAAGAGCGCCATAGAGTCCTAACACCACGGATGTCCCTATGAGGCTCGCCACAAGCGGCCGCTTTCGGCCAAATGTATCAGCAACGTAGCCACCCGCCACCTGTGTTAGGAGCCCCACAAGCGAGTACGTGCTCATGACGAGCCCAATCTGCCATGCTTCGGCCCCTATCCCACGGAGGTAGACCGGCAGAACCGGGAGCATGGCAAAGGTGTCGAAGAAGCTAGCGAAGATAGCAACTGTTAACGCCCAGCGTTCAGCTATCCGCTGCCTGCGGTCGGAGTGTGGGGAGGAGGGCATACACTCTACGAGGCTCGAAGCACTCCGGGAGGGTCGGCGTAGATCGGTCTCCCTGTGCAGGAGGTGGGAGTCGAACCCACACGGGGTTTTCAGCCCCACCGGATTTTGAGTCCGGCGCGTCTGCCAGTTCCGCCACTCCTGCGTGGGCAGAGGGAGAGTCGAACTCCCGACCTCTTGCTTGTAAGGCAAGCGCTCTGGACCACCTGAGCTATCTGCCCGCTGTGCGCAAATTTACAAAGCTTTCTGCGAGCACCCCCAGCACGGATGGCTGCTGCAGAGACGGCCCTTTCTAAACTTGGCGTACGCTCAGGCTTTGATCGGCAGCACGAGGGCGCAGGGATATTCACAATACCAGTGGGCATTACTGCGGCATAGAGGCAGTGTGGTTGTGGAGTGGCCATGCGGCCCAGGACGCATGCTCAGAGACGAGTTGCCGCTATGAAGAGGATGGTTTGGGTAGCGCCTGCTAAGGCACAGGCAAGTTTTATGCCTCCCCTCCTGCGATGTTAGTATCCAGCCATAGCCATGGGTGTACTCAGCGTCACAGCTATGTGAGCATATGGGCCCGGCGTATTGGTGCGGGTACTCTCCTACAGAGGTGGCATAGACTGTCTGTTCTCAGCCGTGCTGAACACTCCGGCATCAATGAGCCTGAAACGAGTGGGGCGAAGCGCTGGAGGTTTCTGGGAGAACCGTGTAGGATAGACAGCGCGGTGTGGAGGCCTGTCGAGTATTGGAGCCGCTGACCAGGAGGGCAGCAATGTTACGAGGAAGTGGTTCGAGGGGTGGGAGAGTACCAGCGCTTTTGGGGAACGTGTCTAGGTACGAGGCGTTCGGAAAGAGCCTGCATTTGTCGCTGAATGGTACTGCGTGGGGTGCCTAGTCCAGACGCGCCGACGGGAGCTTCACAGCGTGCGACTCCCTGAGTGAGGTAGCGGACAGCCACCACGAGTTAGGGGAAATTCGTCCACAATCCTTGGCAAGGTAACGGGTGCGAGAGGTGCAGCATGGCGGAGCGTGTGTCACCTTACCGTCCAAGCAATCGGATTCGGATCGTGACGGCTGCCTCCCTCTTCGATGGGCATGATGCTGCCATCAACATTATGCGCCGCATCATGCAGGCAACGGGCGCAGAGGTCATCCACCTTGGGCACAACCGTTCGGCGCAGGAGGTCGTTGAGGCAGCCATCCAGGAGTACACGCAGGGGATTGCTGTGACGAGCTATCAAGGCGGCCACATGGAGTTTTTCACGTACATGTACGACCTCTTGCGTGAGCGGGGGGCTGGGCACATCAAAATCTTCGGTGGCGGTGGTGGCACGATCCTGCCGTCGGAGATACAAGAGCTGCATCGTTACGGCATTGCCCGCATCTACCATCCTGATGACGGTCGGGCGATGGGCCTGCAGGGCATGATCAACGATGTGCTCCAAAAGTGTGATTTCTTGCCGCCGCTGACGTACAACGGTGATCTCCTCAGCTTCGTGCTCAAGGGAGACACTTTGGCCATAGCGCAGGCTATCACGCTGGTGGAGGAATATCCTGAGCTGGCACCGGACTTCCTTCAGGAACTCCGCCGCCACTTACCGTCGCGGCGAATCCCAGTGCTGGGCATCACTGGTACGGGCGGCTCCGGAAAGTCTTCCCTCACCGACGAGTTGGTGCGCCGTTTCCTCTTGGACTTCCCTGAGAAGCGGGTGGCTATCTTGTCCGTAGACCCTTCAAAGCGCAAGAGCGGAGGGGCGTTGTTGGGGGATCGGATTCGTATGAACATCGCCAGCCATCCTCATGCGTACATGCGCTCGTTTGCAACGCGCGAGGCTAACGTGGCACTCAATCGGAATGTGCGGGCCGCTATCGACATCGCCAAAGCTGCAGGCTTTGATCTGATCGTGGTGGAGACGGCTGGCATTGGGCAGAGCGACACGAGCGTGGTGGACATCGCCGACGTGACGCTCTACGTGATGACTCCCGAGTATGGAGCCCCGAGCCAGTTGGAGAAGATAGACATGATCGACTACGCCGACCTCATCGCCATCAACAAGTTTGACCGCTTCGGGGCTCAGGATGCGTTGCGGGATGTCCGCAAGCAGTACCAGAGGAGTCACGGGCTCTGGGGACAGCCGCTCGACTCTATGCCCGTTATTGGGACGATTGCCTCGCAGTTCAATGACCCAGGGGTAAATGCACTCTACGCGCTGCTCGTTCGCAAAATTGCGGAGAAGCTGCAGTCAGACTGGAGGCCCCACTTGGACCTCCGATATGAGCTGACGAGGAAGATCGAGATCATCCCCGCTAACCGCCGAGGATACCTGGGTGAGATCGTGGAGACGGTGGAGCGGTACAATCGCTTCGTAGAAGAGCAAGCAGCCCTGGCCTCACGCCTGTACCAGCTCCACGGTGCCCTTGAGCATGCGCGGCAGAAGGGGTACGCTGTGGATGAGCTAGAGCGGGAGTTCAACGAACTGTGGGAGCAGCTCGATCCACGCTGCCGGACCATCTTGCAGACGTGGGAGGAGAAACTACAGCGGTACCGCCAGCCGGAATTCTCGTACACAGTGCGCGGGCGCGAGATTCGGGTACCGAACTTCACAGAGAGTCTGAGCCACCTGAAGATTCCCAAGGTTGCCCTACCCCGTTACCGCGACTGGGGCGACATCCTTCGCTGGGCGCTTCAAGAGAACTTCCCGGGAGAGTTTCCCTACACAGCTGGGGTCTATCCCTTCAAGCGACAGTTCGAGGAGCCTACTCGGATGTTCGCTGGTGAGGGAACCCCTGAGCGAACGAATCGGCGCTTCCATTACCTGAGCTACGGTATGCAGGCAGCGCGGCTGAGTACGGCCTTTGACTCAGTGACGCTCTACGGCGAGGACCCCGACTATCGGCCCGATATCTACGGCAAGATTGGGAACTCAGGGGTTAGCATCGCTACTGTGGACGATGCCAAGAAGCTCTACTCTGGCTTTGACCTCTGTGCGCCGGACACCTCCGTTTCCATGACCATCAACGGTCCAGCGCCAATGATTCTGGCGATGTTCTTCAATGCTGCGATCGACCAGCAATGCGAGAAGTACATCCTCCAGGAGGGACTGCGTGAGGAGGTGGAGCTCCGGATAGAGGAGCTCTATGCCAGCTATGGCCTGCCGCGACCGGTCTACCAAGGCCAACTACCCGAAGGACATAATGGGCTGGGTCTCTTCCTGCTAGGCGTCAGCGGAGACGAAGTCTTGCCGCGAGAGGTCTACGAGAAGATCAAGGCCGACACCCTGCGCGTTGTCCGTGGTACCGTCCAGGCAGACATCCTCAAGGAGGACCAAGCGCAGAACACTTGCATCTTCTCCACTGAGTTTGCCCTTCGTCTCATGGGCGACGTGCAGGAATACTTTGTCAAAAACCGGATTCGCAACTTCTACTCGGTCTCCATCTCCGGCTACCACATCGCTGAAGCGGGGGCGAATCCGATTACGCAACTGGCTTTCACGCTGGCGAATGCGTTCACCTACGTGGAGTACTACCTCAGCCGAGGCATGCACATCGATGAGTTTGCACCGAATCTGTCGTTCTTCTTCAGCAACGGGATGGATCCCGAGTACACCGTCATTGGGCGGGTTGCTCGGCGCATCTGGGCAAAGGTCATCCGCTACAAGTACGGGGGCAATGAGCGCTCGCAGATGCTGAAGTACCACATCCAGACCTCTGGACGCTCGCTCCACGCTCAAGAAATCGCCTTCAATGATATCCGCACCACCCTCCAGGCGCTCTATGCAATCGCTGACAACTGCAACTCCCTCCACACAAACGCCTATGACGAAGCCATCACTACGCCGACAGAGGAGTCGGTGCGCCGGGCGGTTGCTATCCAGCTCATCATCAACAAGGAGCTGGGCTTGACCAAGAACGAGAACCCGTGGCAGGGCTCTTTCTTCATCGAGGAGCTCACAGATGCTGTCGAGAAGGCCGTGCTGGAGGAGTTCCGGCGTCTCGATGAACGTGGGGGCGTCCTTGGGGCTATGGAACTCATGTACCAGCGGGCAAAGATCCAAGAGGAATCGCTCTACTACGAGCAGCTCAAGCACTCCGGCGAACTGCCTATCATTGGGGTCAACACCTTCTTGGGCAAGGACGGCTCTCCAACGATCATCCCAGCGGAGGTCGTTCGCTCCACTCCGGAAGAGAAAGAGCAGCAGATCGCGAACCTCCGTACCTTCTGGCAGCGCAACGCTGATCGCGCCCCTGCGGCACTAGAGCGGGTCAAGCAGGCAGCTATTCGCGGAGAGAATGTCTTTGCAGAGCTCATGGAGGCAGTCAAGGTCTGCTCCCTGGGCCAGTTGACGCACGCTCTCTATGAAGTCGGCGGGCAGTATCGCCGGAATATGTAGGCTGTTTCGGGGAAATTCACAGTGGACCGTTCCATTATTGGCGGGCAATGACATACGTAAGACTTGCTAAGGGTGCATGATGAGAGCTATGTGGGCTACTGCCAGTGTGGTGGGAGTCGTCATAGCATCCTCGGCTCAAACGCTGACATGGATTGGCACGATGGGTGGCGCTGAGAGCAAGGCCCTTGCTCTCAGTGCTGATGGGAGGGTCCTTGTTGGCTACATTGCTAATAACGCTGGAATCCGCCGGGCACTCGTTTGGCGTGAGGGGCAGGGGTTTCAGATTCTGCCGGATCTCTGGGATGGGAGTATTGCACGTGGGGTCTCTGCGGATGGTGGAGTCATCGTTGGGGCAACCACAGACGAGAACGGCTTCAAGCGGGCTTTTCGGTTAGGAGCGAATGGGTTAGCTGAGCTGGGGACTTTGGGCGGTGGAAGTAGCATTGCTACGGCTGTGTCTTTCAGTGGTGCGGTGATCGTTGGGGGAGCCCAGAACGGAAGCGGCTTCTGGAGAGCGTTTCGGTGGACGCAAGCCACAGGGATGCAAGAGCTCGGGACCTTTGGTGGTGCTGAGAGCTATGCGTACGCTGTCTCCGCTAATGGGAGCGTCGTGGTAGGGAAAGCCCACAGCGAGATTGGTGAATGGCGAGCTTTCCGCTGGCAGATTGCGGGGCGGATGGAAGACTTGGGGACCCTTGGGGGGACATGGGCCGAAGCATATGGCGTCTCTGCCGACGGAGAGGTTGTAGTCGGCTGGGCGGAGCATCCCGACGGCTTTATGGGGGCTTTTCGATGGACGGCTACAGAGGGTATGCGAGACTTGGGAACCCTTGGTGGGGCCCAGAGCAAGGCTTTGGCTGTGTCGTCGGATGGTTCCATCGTTGTTGGCTGGTCCGATACACCAACCGGTAAGCGTCGTGCCTTCCGGTGGACCCCACATCGGGGGATGGAAGACCTCAATGTTGTGTATGCATCACTGCTCGCTGACGGATCGGAGCTCTTGGAAGCACGCGCGATCACGCCTGATGGTCGTTACATCGCAGGCTGGGGATACAATGCAGCTACAGGGCTTCTGGAGGCTTTCCTGCTGGAGACGGAGGGGACTAACCATACGACGGACCCTATGCCTCGCTCATTGCAAGTGCGCGTCAAGGGTTCCGGAGGCGAGATCTCTATTGTCTCCCCTCTATCGCCACCCCTTCGCGTAGAGGTGCTAGACCTCTGCGGTCGTTTGGTTGCTCACTACGGCCCCCAGTCAGCGGGGGATATGACATTTTACATCCTATCGCTTCCGACGGGTCTGTACTTCGTGCGAATCTTCCTCGGGACACAGGTGGTCGTCGAGCCGGTGGTCGTAGTCAATTGATCTTGCTCTACCGGGACTACTCTTGCCATACCCATTCGGAAAGCCAGAACCCAAGGATACTGAGGATCCCACCGTACGCAATCAGTAGGCGCAGTGGTGGCATGATCCCTTCCCATGTTGGATCTCGGAGCGCCGCAAGGGTGCCATTGATGCCGAAGAGGAGGATGGGAATGAGAATTGGCAGAGCAACGATGGGCAGCAACATCCCTCGATGCTGAGCAGCTGCAAGGAGAGCCGAAAGGAGCGTTAAAGCTGCTGCAAACCCGAACGCGGCAACAAGGAGGAGGATGATTAGCCCAGCAGCATTGGCCACTGGTGGGGTGCGAAGAAAGGAGGCAAAGAGCGCATAGCTAGTGATGCTGGCTACTATGCCGAAGAGGCTGTTGGCTATCAGCTTGCCCCAGTACAAGGCTGCTATAGAGGTAAGACTCCGTAGGAGGGCATAGGTCCCCCGCTCTGCTTCCGCAATGAAGCTCCTGCTGAGGGTCGGACTCAGGACAAAGAAGAGGGCAAGCCACAGTAGAGCGGCGAACAGTTCGCTCGATAGCTCCACTCCTTGGAGCGACAGAGCTAAGATGAAGCTCACTGACACCACTGAGAGGAACGTCAAAGCAAGGCCCACTCGCTGACGGAGCTCACTCCGGAACTCTTTCTCCACAACGGCTAGGAGCTGTCGTATGGGGCTGTGCAGCTTTGGTAACAGCTTCGTCAGCTTGATACCCGTAGACATTCGCAGGCCTTCCGTCCGCGGAGGCCAGATGGTTCCCGGAGCGTTGCTACTACAACGGTGTCCAAGTGATGTTGGCGGCGGGGACCGCATACGGGTAGCCGAACCAGAACACCCCGAAATCCAGCGCTAACACGGAGTTGGAGAGCCGGACTCCAACGAGCAGTCCAGTTCGCGAGGGGCTGCGGATGTCGCTGTTCCAGAGTTCTGCTAGGAAGTGCAGGTCCCGTCGGGCGAGTGGCCGAACTTCCAGGCCAACGCCAATCCCGACGGCACCAGCGGCATACCCGAAGGTGACCGATCCCCAAGAGCCCGCACGGACAGTGAGGATATCGTCGCCAGCGACCTTCGCGAAGATAGTCCCACTGAGGCATGAGCGCTCGCCTCGGAAGCTAGCAACGGTGTAGAGGTGTAGGATTTGGTGTCGTGCCGTAAGGGAGCTCACCTGGGCTCCAACGGCAATAGTGACGTAGCTGATGGAGTTGGTGGTACGCAGGAGCGTGAACTTTGTATTCAGCGCCCACAGCTGTTCAGCCATCGAGACTCTGGGGAGCAGCGTGTGGGCTGCTACGATGGAGAGCCAGTCCTGGAATCCTAAACCGCCGTAGAGTGCGAAGAGTCCAGCCAATCCGACGAAGGAGTTCCCATCAACTGGCTCGGCTGTCGGCTGAATGAAGATGCGGTGGGAGTGCCGGTAGGCAGCGTGGAGAGGCTTAAGCTCGGCGATCTCACGGTGTGCGATAGTTGCCACACCGATTAAAGTCCGGAATCGCCAAGCGGGGAGACTGTCGGCTATGAGAGCCTCGCCGAGGAAAGTCCCCTCCAGAAGGTCGCCGTTGATGAGCCGTATCAGGTAGCGATGTCCCTCCGCTGGTGACTGGGCGAAAGCCGCGACGCAAATCGGGATGGTAACAGCGATGGATAGCAGTCTCCGCATCGCATTGCTCTCTGCGAAAACGGGCAGGTGCAGCCTCCATCCCCGCACCTGCCCGATGCCTTCAGCAGTGCCCCGCCGGTGTTATCGTGGAATAAACACCGGCGAGCTGGCCTCAAGCACGTTCCCGTACACTGGGACCTCCAGTGTCGGGTACTCCGGGTGCGACGTCTTCATGCGTACCATCGCACTGTAGTAGCCCTTTTGGGTGGGCGTGACACGGGCGACCAACTCTACTTGCTGTCCAGGCTTCAGCACTGTGTTGTTCTTCAAGTTCAGCGAGAGCCCCGGTGTCGTCTCGATGTCGTAGAGGCGCACTTCCTGCTGCGACATGTTCTTCAGCGTGAGTATTGCCTTCGCCTCTTGGCCGACGCGCATGTCCACGAAGACAAAGTACTGAGCTGGAATGAAGGCCAGCGGTCGTACGATCTCAGCCTTCAGCCACAGGGTCCTCGTGGGTGCCGAGGGGTCGTTCGAGACAATCGAGACAGTCCTAGTGACGGGACCTGTCGAACCGCCAATCCGTAGCGTTACGTCCATGGTGGCTGTCTCGCCTGGTTTCAATTCAGTCTTATCCAGCGGGGCGGCCGTGCAGCCGCAGGCAGGCTGGACCCGCTCGATCCTCAGTACTTCGGTGCCAACGTTTTTCAGCGTGATCTTGGCTTGCAGGGGATCATCCTTGGGGCCTACCTTGCCCCAGTCGTAGGTGTCACCACCAACGATCTCCAGCTTCGGTTGGGACCAGAGGAGGGTACTCACGAAGAGGAAGCCAACTCCTATGCGCCAAACCATCGGTGTCCTCCTGTTGTGGGACTACCACAGGGATGGTGACGCAGCCGTGTCAGCCTTAGTGTTCGGTCAGACCCCAGAGTACGGCTGTCGTTACTCCAATCTCGTACCGCTGCCACGCGGCCGTCTGTAGGAGGCTTATGAGCGACGTGCCGACGAAGACACTGGGCGAGAGATAGAGCGGGGAGAAGCGTGCTAATGGGAGATCGTAGCCGACCCGAAGGCGGAGTCCGACACCGTACGGGCGGAAGGCGGTCTGTATGCTCTGTCCAAGGCGCCGTTCGCGGCTTGGGGGGAGGGTGCGGAAGAAGAAGTCTTCGGGGCGGCGGACGACTTCCCATTGCTCCTCACGCGTCCTCCACTGCAAGGCAGCCCAGCCGCTGGCCCCGATCCAGAGCCATCGGTAGAGTTGGCGTTTCCAGGTGACTTCGGCTCGTAGGGCGAGTAGCCGGAGGCGGAGTTGGAACTCGGTCTCAAGCAGGCGTCCGTCGGCTAAAGGGAGAGGCTGGGCCGGGGCAGCAAGGGTGAGCGTAGCATGCTCCACGCTGAGAGCACCCTGGAGAGAACTCTCTGGCCAGAGCCAGAGCTCAGCCAGAGCCGTAGCGCTGAGCCCTGCACCAGCTCCACTCCGGTACGTTGCGCAGGTCCATCCTCCCTCGATGGCTTGGAGCGTAGTTGTACTGGGAAGGAGGGCAAAGGAGCTTCCGGCGCCAATGAACCATCGGGGCGCTGCTACGGGTAGCCGCGGCGAGAGCTCCCAGGGGAAGCCCTGGGCAGAAGCAGCCAGAGGCAGTAGCAGCGCCAACAGCAGCGCTACCATTCACCATTCCACGATGAGTGGACGCGTCTGGACGACGTCCCCGAAACGTAAGCGGCAGTGGTAGTATCCTGGCGGCAACGATCGCAGTGAGTAGCGTTCGACATGTATCCCGGCCCGGCGCCAGCCATGGTAGAGAGTCGCCACACGCATTCCAGCAGCATTGAAGAGAGCCAACTCCACGGGCCCCTCTGCTGGGAGTTCGTACACGACTTCCACCATGTCGGCAGAAGGGTTGGGAAAGAGCTCTAGCCGGAGACTTCCCTCAGGCAAGAGCTTTGCCTCCAGGCCGCAGACAGAGTCCAGTATCACTCGGCCGCCTACGGCACTCAGGGTCCAGAACTCAGGGCAGAGGGTATCGCCTAAAAGCCCGCGCTGGAGGGAGACCTCAGTGCTCATGCGCCTGCCCAGAAAGACTCGGAAACCAAGCTCGAGGAGCGTGGAGCGATGCCGTAGCGACCCATACGGCTGGTAGGCATGGACGGAGAGGACTCCGGGCTGAAGCTCACCGATGCGGGCAATCTGTGCCCCTTCCAGAGCTGTTCCCTCGGTCCGCCATGTCTCCCACCGCAGCAGGCTGGAGTCGTAGCTGAGGACGATCTGGCATTGATGGGCGTTCTCAGGAATAGTGTCCACTTCCAGTCGGAGCCAGATTCTGCTTCCTGGCTTAGCGCGGAGCACTGGGAGATGGAGCGAGACTGGTATGGGAGCGACTGCAAGGAGCTGTATGGGTACGGAGACAAGGGGGCGTCCAGGCACGTTCGTGCGTACGTACAGCGTATCCCGGAACTCCCCAGCCGACGGTGGTTGCACGAGTGCCCGGAGCTCTGTCCGCTCGCCTGGGTGTAGGAGCAGCGGGAGGGATAGGGTCTGCAAGGAAATGGCCTGCCCTGTAGCGAGCCACACTGTGTCAATCTTGAGGATGTCCGTGCCGGTGTTGCCGAGCTGCAGGCGGTGCTCCTGGACCCTCGGGCACCGTGAGGACCAGGGGAACCAGAGCTCCAAGACTCTGGGAGAGAGCTGGAGCCGTGGGCCAATGCCGACACCTCGGAGTACGAGATGCCATTGGCGGGCTGACCATGGTACTCCGAAGCTGCGGGAGCCTAGGTCGCTGGTGAGGACATATGTGGCCTCGGCGAGCCCTGCCGTATGGGGCCAGAAGACAAGTTCTACCTGGAGCTCTTCCTGTGGTCTAATCCCCACCGGTGGGAAAGGGCTAGGAACAGCCAGAAAGGCCCCGTTCGCCTCTGGGGTGAGGGGAAGGAGTGTGTCCTGAGCATGGTAGCGGTAGTTACCTTCGTTCCGGAGCTGGAGCCGTACGAACGCGGTGCCTCCTATCCGCACATTGCCGAAGGAGATGGTGTCACCGCGGAGCTGTATCCCCGGGGAAGCATCCTGGATCTCCCAGTGCCAGTGGTGGACAACACCAAAGCCGGTGATTAGGGCAATTGCGCTCCGCTCGTTCGAGGCAACTGGGTATGGTCGGTAGAGGCAGCGTACCTCAATTGTGTCGGGTCCGGGGTCCTGGGGGCAATACCGGAGTCGTAGTCCGAGCTGTAGGGAACGAGCAGGGACGAGCAGCTCGGTAGAGTCGAACTGGAGCTCAGCCCCTATAGGATAGCTCCGGTAGCGCGTCTCCAGCCGTATCCGGACGAAGGTATCAATTGCCGTCGGCGGTGGTGGGGTCAAAGAGAGCTGGAGCGTTAGCTGTAGGGGCTTCCGGGCTCCGACGAAGACGCTGTCGGCTGAGAGGAGCGGCGGGAGGAACTCCGCTTGGAGCTCCGTCTTGAAGGCGCGGAGCAGGAAGGTATCAGCAGCGATGATGGCCGGGCTGCGGAGAGTGCGTAGGCCAAGGAGCAGCGACGCCTGCTTGAGACCGAGAGGATAGAGCTCTGGGTATGCCCGAAAGCGAATCCATATCCGTTGCGTCTGCCACGGGGGGACAATGACGGGGAAAATGGTCTGGGGCTCAAACTCCAAGTAGTCGTATGAGTCCTCGCCCTGACCTGGAAGGCGCTCAATCGAGAAGTACGGCTGGACGGGGGCTGCGAGCAGGACCGTGTCTTGAGAGAAGTTGAGAATCGTCACAGAGCGGAGTACTGCCCAGCCCACGAAGGTTGTGCCGAAGTCTAGGGTATCCAATTCCGGCCGCTGGGGATCAATAACGATGCGGGGCTGCCCCAATAGCAGCGTAGCTCCGCACAGCAGTAGAACGCTAGTCTGCAGCTTCATGCTCGTGGTGGGAGGGACTGACAGGTCTGAGGCTACAGAGGAGCTCGGCAATCTGGACGGCATTCGTAGCTGCGCCTTTGCGAAGGTTGTCAGCGACGATCCAGCAGCACAGCCCCGACGGGACCGAATCGTCAATCCGCAGGCGTCCCACGAAGACTTCGTCCCGTCCAGCGACCATGCGGGGATGGGGATAGAGGTGGGATTCTGGGTCGTCCACCAGCACGATTCCTGGCTGTTGACTCAGGAGAGCCCGGAGCTCCGACAGCGTAAAGGGTTCCGAGGTTTCAGCCCAGACGGCTTCAGCATGTCCGCCTATGGTTGGTAACCGGACGCAGGTAGCGCTGATCGGTAGGGTTGAAAGCTGGAGAATGCGGCGCGTCTCGGTAACGATCTTGCGTTCCTCTTCGCTCCAGCCGTCGGCTCCTATGGGGTGGAAGGCAGTGGTGAAGGCAATTCCCCTCGGGGCAACCTTATGCGGTGGGTCCATGCCAGCCAGCTCAGCATAGAGCTGGTCTAGTCCCTTCTGCCCTGCTCCGCTGATGGACTGGTACGTTGCCACCACAACGCGGCGAAGTCCCCACCGTCGCGCAATTGGTGCCAACACAACCACAAGCTGGATAGTAGCGCAGTTGGGATTTGCGATAACGCCGCTGTGCTCTGCTAGGTCTTCTGGGTTGACCTCTGGGACGACGAGTGGTACTCGCGGGTCGTGACGCCAGGCACTGCTGTTGTCCACGACGAGGCAGTCCAGAGCAGCAACGTTCCAGGCATGCTCCCGGCTTAGGGTCGATCCGGCAGACCATAGCGATAGCTCCATCCCACGGAGTCGCTCCGGAGTGAAGCTCTCTACAGGCACCTGCTCGCCGTTAAAGGTAAGGGGCTGCCCCGCAGAGCGCTCCGAGGCGAAAAGGCGCAGCTCCCGCACTGGAAAGCGCCGTTCCTGGAGGACTTGCAGGATAGTGCGTCCAACAAGCCCTGTTGCACCAACTACGGCGACGCGGAATCCCATGGGCGTAAGGTGACGACGGCGCAAAAATACGCTCTCCACCCTGCACTGTCCCGGCTATATTTGTGGTAGGCACCGGAAGTGCGATTCTGATGGCCTTGCTGCGGGTGGCCGTAGTACAATTCGCTCCTGTCTTCGGTGGCGTTCAGCGCAATCTTGCCACCATTCTGGAGCTTCTGGATGCAGCGCAAGGAGCTGACGTTGTGGTTTTCCCCGAGCTGGCAACCTCAGGCTACTTCTTCCTTGCGCGATGTGAAGTTGCCGCCGTGGCTGAGCCAGCGAATGGTCCTACGATAGAACGGCTGCACCGCGAGGCCCAGCGGCGGCAGCAGGTGCTCGTCGTTGGTTTCCCGGAGTCTGCTCAGGACAAGCTCTACAACGCTGCTGCAGTGCTGCTGCCCAGAGCTACATCTACCGTGGTCTATCGCAAGACGCACCTCTTCTACAAGGAGAAGCTCTGCTTCGATCCGGGCAACACCGGATTCGTCGTCGTGCCAGTGCCAGAACTGGGGGTCCGGATTGGGGTGATGATTTGCTACGATTGGCGCTTCCCGGAGGCAGCCCGCACGTTGGCTCTACAAGGAGCAGAGCTCATTGCCTGTCCCTCCAATCTGGTTACCTCTGCATGGGAGAAGGTCATGCCAGTACGGGCGCTGGAGAACAGGGTCTACTTAGCCGTAGCCAACCGCACGGGTGTTGAGCGGCGTGAAGGCGAGGAGCTGCACTTTCAAGGCAAGTCAGCTATCTACGGTCCGGAGGGAGAGATTTACTGCCAAGCAGGACCAGAGGAGCAGGCTGTGCTCGTTGCAGAGCTTGAGATGGAGCGGGCTCGCGACAAGACAATCGGTCCTTTCGGTGATATCTTCGCCGACCGGCGCCCGGAGTACTACCGACTATGACGGCTCGGCGTAAACGCGCTCGAGCTTCGCAGTAATGTAGTCCACGAAGTCGCGGATCGTTAGCTCTTTGCCAGCAATCTGAGCAAGCAGCTCTTGGGGGGTCTTGAGGGCACCGACGGAGTGGATATTCCGACGTAGCCACTCTACGATTGGTTCAAAGGTACCGTGAGCGATCAACTGCTCAACATCGGGGAGCTCGTCCTGCAGGCGTTTCCAGAACATTGCTGCGTACAGCTTGCCCAGGGTATAGCAAGGGAAGTACCCGAAGTCGCCCAACGACCAGTGAATGTCCTGCAAGCAGCCGGTGCGGTCATCGGGCGGGCGTATTCCCAGAAGCTCCTCCATGCCTGCGTTCCAGGCTTCGGGGATGTCTCTGACCCGTAGCGCCTCGGTAAGGAGCGCAATCTCCAGGCGGAAGCGGAGGAGGATGTGGAGGTGGTATGTCACCTCGTCAGCCTCTGTGCGAATGAGCGAGGGCTGGACGAAGTTGACCGTGCGGAAGAGCAGCTCTGGAGTTAGGTCGGCCCATGGGGTGGAGAGCATACCGTTGAAGTGTCTGCGCCACAAGGGCGCAGCCCACTGGCAGAAGGCGAGGCTGCGACCGATGATGTCCTCCCAGAGTAGCGCCTGAGATTCGTGGATAGCCGTGGAGGCTCCATCGCCAGCGAAAGTGTCGGCTAGCTCCGGGGGGAGATTCTGGTCGTAGAGAGCATGTCCCAACTCATGGAGGAAGGTGAAGAGGCACGTCCGTGGGTCCTCTTCGTCGCAGCGGGTGGTAATTCGCACGTCCTCGGGGCCGAACATCGTGCAGAAGGGATGAGTGGCGTAGTCGATTCGACCCTGGTCTAACCTAAACCCGATCGCCTCGCAGATAGCACGGCCGAGCACGAATTGAGCCGCGCAAGGGGCAGGATGGAGGAAAGGCTGTGGCTGGGGACGGTTCTGGACCCAAGAGAGCAACTCACGCATGTTCTGGGCAACTTCCTCCAGCAGGTTCTGGACTGTACTGGTGCGCATCCCAGGCTCGTACAGCTCCAGGAGGGCATCGTAGGGATGCTCGGCGTAGCCGTAATGGCCTATCTGCTCGCGCTTCAGCTCTATGAGCTGGTGCAAGTACGGGGCAAAGAGTTGGAAGTCGTTCTCTTTTCGGGCGTATCGCCAACTTTCCACGGCAAGGGCTCGGGTGCGGGCTAGCTCCACAGCTAGCCGTCGTGGAAGGGCACTGACGCGACGGAACTCCCGTAGGAAGAGGCGGGCCATCCGCTGGTCCGAGTCAGGGAGCTGAGGCAGAAGCTGCTGGAGGCGCTCAGCCAAGCGGCGAGCTCGTGAGCTGGTGAGCTCGCGGTACACAAGCTCTTCTAAGGTCGCTATGTGCTGGGCGCGACGCTCAGCAGCTCGTGGGGGCATGTAGGTCTCCTGGTCCCACCCCAACAGCGCGAGCGCAGAGCGCAGATGCTGTACTGTCCGCATCAGCTCGCTAAGCTCCGCGCGAAGACGTGTGAGCGTCCGTTGCTGGATACGGCCGGTTGCATGTGCCATCAGTTCGCGCTTCACTAGAGGGACCCGACTCGATGCTGAAATGCTCTGCGGAGGAACGAGGCGAACTCATCCGGATCTCGAGTGAAGCCTGCCGTTGCAATTGTCTGTCCTGAAGGGGTCAAGATGGCGTAGAAAGGGAGCTCTATCGTCCCGAAGCGCTCTTGCTGGAGGCGCTTGTTGGAGAGGAAGGGCTCGGTGAGGCGATCCGTGAAGAGGCGTACCCGGACCATGCTGTCTAGGAGCGATCGGACCTGCGGTTTCGGGAAGATGTTGGTCTCCATCCATCGGCAGTTGGTGCAGGTAAAGCCCGTAAAGTCTATGAAGACGGGGCGTCCGAAACGCTGCGCTTCGGCAAGGGCTGTCTCGAGGTTGTCGTACCACTCCAGTTCTTGAGACGTTGGAGCAAGTCTTGGCGTAGATGGCTGCGAGGGGTCCTTCCCTATGAGCTCGTGGTAGTCACGTGGGGGTAGGAACGCTTCAAGCTCGCCTAGGGGCTTGTCCCATAGCCCTGTCGCTAGCCATATCGTGATGGTCCCAAAGAGAGTAGCTACAATGACACGCGCCGGCCCTACCTGCTCTAGTGGCGTGTCGTGAGGTAGGCGGAAGAACCCAAGAACGTAGAGGGTAATGAGGGCTCCGCAGATGACCCAACTTGCGAGGAAGAGCTCCCGCGTGATGATGCCCCACCCCCACACTAAGTCGGCGTTGCTGAGGAATTTCACTGCTGCTGCCAGCTCCAGGAAGCCCATCACGACTTTGAGGTTGTTCATCCACGCCCCGGCTCGGGGTAGACCGGCTATGGCCGCTGGGAAGAGCGCAAGCAGGAAGAAGGGGGTAGCGAACACGGCAGCAAACGCCGTCATTCCTAGCAACGGGTAGAACCATTCTCCAGCAGCGATTGCCACGAGAGCTGTACCAACGAAGGGCATTGTGCAGGTGAAGGAGGTCAGCGAGAAGGTTAACCCCATGAGCAGCACGCCTACCGTGCCGTGCCGCTCCGATGCCTGGTGGAGCCGATTCAGCAGCCTGGGAGGGAGCATCAGCTCGTAAGCGCCGAACAGGTTGAGTGCGAAGGCAACGAAGAGAGCAGCAATTCCCAGGTTGACCCACGGATTCGTTGCGAACTCCTGGATGCCTGTTGCGCCGAACAGAAGGGACAGCAGGAACCCTAAGCCGACGAAAGTTGCCATGATGCCCAGTGCATACAGCAAAGCGTCGCGTAGGGCACGCCGCCGATTCCGCTCTGCCCGCTTCGTGAAGAAGGAGACGGTGATGGGGATCATCGGGAAGACACACGGTGTCAAGAGTGCGAAAGCTCCAGCACCGACTGCAATGCTCAGCAGGAGCCAGATGTTCTGTGGTGCTACTACCTTCGACTGCTCTGCTGGCGGGGTTGGACTTTGAGTCTGTGGTGCAGATGTTCGGTACTCGAGAGCAGAGGTAGCTTGTGGTAGCGGAGCAGAGGTATCCGATAGCGCCGCCTCAGCTACAGGGGCTTCAACGATGAGCTCGATCGGCAGGCGGGCCTCTTCCGGTGGGAGGCAGCGGATAGAGTCGCAGACCTGGTAGACTGCGACCACCTGTGCTCTATAGCGGCCCGGTTGTGGTGCCGTAATGCGAATGGGGAGGTGGAAGAGGACGCTGCCTGTGTAGTACTCCACCTCCATCTGAAAGCCCTCGTCGTACTTACGTCGTGGGCGAGGGGCACGGATTCTTCCTGCTAGCTCCACCACAGAGGCTGGAGCGACGCTCAATCGCAGTGGCTCCGGCCCTATCCCGTCAGCGTTGACCTGTGGGGTGAGGCTGTAGGTATACCAACCGGGCTTTAACTGTAGTCGAACGGTAATGGAGGCCGTGTCACCGGCGGGCCGGCGCAGGACAGTCGGAGAGACGCTAAGCTCTACCGGGGAGTTCGACTGCGCAGCAGAGCAGAGTGCGCTCACGAGTCCTATGGCGAGCAATCGCAGGGGGGATCGCATAGCTGGAGTTCTCGCAGCATTGGCACGATCGTCTCCTCTACGCCGAGCTGCTGGGCAAAGTAGTGCAGAATGATTGCCGCGTCGCGGAGGGGATAGAGACTGTAGAGCTGGCCTTGCAGTTGGGCTCTCGCTCCTCCCCGGAGACGCGCTGCTGCCTGGCGGACATGCTCTGGTAGCCGGTGATCGCTTGCGAGTTCTCGGAGGTTCTGCCCGACATGGGTGCCGTACGAGGGATAACCCAGGTGTGGCAGTGCCTGTACCAACCATGCAACCGCCCGTCGAGCGCAGACTCTTGCCTTCCCCTCATTTCCCTCCCGTAGGGCTTTGGAGCCAGTCTCCAGCTCCCAACGGAGCTGCGACAGCAGCGTCTCCGGTAAGGGCTGCATAGTGTTTGGCCTTCGCTAAATTGCAAACTTAGCGACCAGAGGCGTTGTTCAACGGAGCGCGAAAGAGCACGATGGCGGCGGCCTCGTTAGACGCGGTAGTCTCCTTAGCCAAACGGCGTGGGTTTGTCTTTCAGTCCTCCGAGATCTATGGGGGCCTCAATGGCGTTTGGGACTTCGGCCCGCTAGGGGTCGAGCTGCTGCGGAATCTCAAAGAGGCTTGGTGGCAGGCAATGACGCTGCGAGAGGATATCGAGGGCTTGGATGCTGCTATCCTCATGCATCCACGGGTTTGGGAAGCGAGCGGCCATGTGGCTCAATTTTCCGACCCGATGGTGGACAACAAGGTCAGCAAGATGCGTTACCGGGCTGATGCCCTCATTGAAGACTACATCGGCCAGCTCTACGCCGAGGGGAGGACGGAGGAGGCACGGTACTGGGAGGAGCGGCTACGGCAAGCTGTGGAGGCACGGGATTACCACGCCATCATCGTGGAAGCTCGCATCCCCGATCCTGTCTCTGGGACCTGCGAGTGGACTGAGGTGCGGCACTTCAACTTGATGTTCAAGACCTTCTTCGGCCCTGTCGAGGATGACGGCAGCATCGTCTACCTCCGCCCGGAGACGGCACAAGGCATCTACGTGAACTTCCTCAACGTCTTGCAGACCCGTCGTCGGAAGATCCCCTTCGGCATCGCCCAGATCGGCAAAGCCTTCCGAAACGAGGTGACAACGAAGAACTTCCTCTTCCGGACGCGGGAGTTTGAGCAGATGGAGATGCAGTACTTCGTCAAGCCAGGGACAGAGCAGGAGTGGTTCGACTACTGGCTTCGGGAGCGCTACCGCTGGTATCGTGCCCTGGGTATCCCAGAAGAGCAGCTCCGGATTCGGCCACATGAGAAGCTAGCTCACTACGCCGCTGCAGCGGTGGATATTGAATTCCGCTTTCCCTTTGGATGGGGAGAACTGGAGGGCATCCACTCACGCACAGATTACGACTTGCGCCGTCACCAGGAGTACTCTGGGAAGCGGCTGGAGTACGTTGATCCCGTCACTCGCGAGAGCTACATCCCGTATGTCGTGGAGACTTCCGCAGGGGCGACACGTTCGTTCCTGGCGTTCCTCTGCAGTGCTTACGATGAAGAGGAGATCCCAGCAGGACGGGGAACGACAGAGCGCCGCACCGTGCTGCGACTCCATCCGGCACTTGCTCCAATCAAGGCAGCCGTCTTCCCCCTGGTCAACCGTGATGGGATGCCAGAAGTGGCTCAGAAGCTCTATCGGGAGCTCCGCTGCTACTTGCGGGTGGAGTACGATGACTCAGGGGCAATTGGACGCCGATACCGTCGGCAGGACGAGATTGGCACACCATTTTGCATCACCATAGACGGTCAGACGCTCCAAGATGAAACTGTGACGGTCCGGGATCGGGATACGATGGAGCAGGTCCGTATCCCGTTGAAGCAAGTCTTAGCCTACCTTCACGAGCGGGTCCAGCTTCCCGTTCCGTAGGATGATGAAGGGCATACGTCAGTGGCTTATCGTTGCCGGGCTCTGTGGTGCTGTTGCTGGAGTCGCGGCCTTGGGGTTAGTGGCTGTGGCTCAAGAGCCCTTCGTGATGAAGATGACCAAGGCCTTGGACATCTTCACGGCCGTACTGCGGCAGCTGATTACCCAGTACGTCGAACCGATTGATCCTGAGGAGCTGCTGCAGAGCTCGTTGGAAGCTATGCTGAAGCAGATAGACCCATACACGCGCTACATTGACGAAAGCGGCAGCGACGAGCTGGATATACTCTCGACGGGCTCGTACACGGGGATTGGGATCGTCGCCGGCATGCGGGATGACAGCTTGTTGACAGTGCTGGAAGTCCATGAGCACTCCGACGCTTGGCGTACCGGCATCCGTGTCGGCGATCGGCTCCTCCAGCTTGACTCGACGGTCGTGCTGAAGCTGCCACCGCGGAGGCTGCGGCAGTACACCCGTGGGGAGCCTGGCACTGTAGTTCACGTTGTGCTCTTACGAGAGCGCCTGTCAGGCGGCTACGACACGCTTCGGTTGCAAGTGCGGCGCGAGGAGATTCGCCTCCCCGCTGTCACGGTCGTGCGCCTCCTCGATGACAGTGTCGGTTATATTCGGCTGGAGCGGTTCTCTCGACGCGCGACAGAGGAAGTGCGGCAAGCGCTCCAACAGCTGCAGCAGCAGACGTCCCTTCGAGGGCTCATCATAGACGTGCGGGATAATCCTGGTGGGTTGCTGGACGTTGCCGTCAACATCTGCGGGCTCTTCATACCGCAGAACACTCCGCTGTTGACGATCCGAGGCCGAGATCCACAGCAGGACCGCGTCTACTACGCCTACGTCACTCCGGTGGAGACAGAGCTACCGTTAGCGATCCTCATCGACCAAGGCAGTGCCAGTGCCTCAGAGATTCTAGCAGGGGTGCTGCAGGACCTGGACCGGGCACTCATCGTCGGGAGTCCATCGGTTGGGAAAGGTTCCGTGCAGTCGGTCCTTTCCCTCCCGCACGGGGCTTCGCTTCGGCTAACGACGTCGCGATACTACATGCCTTCGGGTAGATCCCCGCAGAAGATGCCACTACCTCTACTTGCAGCCAAGCAGCCTGAGCCTCCGCAGCCGTTCTTTACCCGTAACGGGCGCCGGGTAGAGGGTAACGTCGGCATCATCCCTGACACGATTGTATCGGCGGAGGATTCGCTGCCAGAACCCATCCGATGGCTCCAGAGGGAGGGGTGGCTCTTCCGGTTTGCCACAGCCTATGCTGCTCAGTATACGCAGCCTCCCTTCCGCTCTGCACCGGCAACTCTGCTTACGGAGTTAGAGCGCTTCCTAGAGCAGCACAAAGAGGCTGCCAGACTCTATCCTACGACTGCAGCCCTTGCAAAGGCACTGCAGGGGGCGCCGGACCATCTGCCCCCTGCGGCTGTGCGTCAACTCGAGCGGCTGCTCCATCAGAGTCGCCAACAGGAGCCTTCGCTATTGCTACGCTACCGCGAGGCCTTGCTGCCCCTGCTGGAGCGGGAGATCTTAGCACGCTTCCTGCCGACCCGCCAACTCCAGGAGCGGTTCCTCCAGTACGATCGCCAACTTGCTGCCGCTACCGCTCTCGTGAAGAGCCAGCGCTACTACCAAATCTTGGCTCTCACACCGCATCACTGAGCCGCTGCCATAACATGGGCGGCAAAACGTCTACAGCCCCCGCAAGAGTCTGATACGCGGTCCCGAACGGCCATGAGCACGTACATCGTCAATCCTGTGGAAGTGCGCATGCAGGAGGACAAGAACGGAACCCTTTACCCAGCAGTCGTAGCGATGAGCATGCGCGCGAACGATTTGGCATTGCAGATTCGCCAGAAGTTAGAGGAGCGGATCGCCGACCTCATTGGGGATAGCGAGGCCGAGGGAGAGCTGTATTCCCGGCGTCTCCAGGAAGAGCAGCTCTGGATTGCGCTAGAGTTCGAGCAGATTCCAAAGCCGACCTTCATAGCGATGAAGGAGCGGCTGCAAGGACAACTGACCTATCGAATTCCAGAGTCTCCAGAGCCGTTCTAAGAAGTCTGCGAGGCCAAGGGCAGCCGCTTTAGTGGTGCTGGGGAGGAGAGGGGGCGTTCTAGGAGATCGGTCTCTGTGAGGGTGCCGTCGCGGAGGTCTACCCGAAAAGTTGTGACGGCGTACGGTTGGAGTTCGACGTCAGCATAGTGGCTGAAGGCGGGGAACAGAAGCCGACACACGGACTGCTGCCCTGTCGGCTCCCAGATACGGATAACGAGCATGTCGGCGTCCTCCGTAAGCTTCAGCGCTGTGAGAACTGCAGAGGGATGCTCTATGTGCACTAAAGGCTGCACGGGTGTCCCAACCCCAGCGGGAGGGAAGGGATAAACCAGCGGGGGGCGGAGTCGTACGTGGGCCTCACGCTCTATGGCTCGGAGCCGGCTGAGGCTCTCGCCAGCGTTGATCCAGAACCGGAAGCGGTGCTCTCCTTGGTCAATCCGCGGCGTGAAGCGGTCAGGCGGTACAATATAGGGCACCCCAGCCACGGGATGGCCGGAGTACGCTGGGGAACGGACGAGCGAGAGGCGGAGTTCGCCACTGTAGCAGTCAACACCGTACGTGGTGTCTGTGATACAGCTCAGTGCATACGGCTCTTCTACGAGGCAGACCCACCGCTGTGCTACCTGTTCTGAGCCGTTCGTGGGGAGCTCCTCAATGGCGAACATGTTCTGGCCATAGAGACGGGCATGGAGGAGCCGAGTAGGAAAGGCGAGCTTTAGGAGACTATCGCGCTCGTTCCAGTACAACCGGAGACGTAGCTCGATCTCTACTCCTTCTCGAGGGATCACATAGTGCAGGCAGGCAAAGGAACGGTAGCGGTGATGGAAGAGGGCCTCTACGATTGTGCAGAGTGGACCATCCTCTATGATTCGGACAGGGTGGAGTGGTTCTGGAACGCCGGCGAACCAGGCAGCTAGGGCTTTCGGGAGGAGCCGGAAACGACGGGCTTTGCGCCGAAAGTGGCGGACCCACATGCCCCAGGCGTCAGCGTTATCGGGAATAACGAGCAAGCTGGCCATCCCTGCCCGGGCGTATTCCCGGCCGTGGACTCGGTAGCGCTCCAGGAGGCCAGTCTGACGACTGATCCATACCTCGGCCTCGGTTGTGCGGAGGCGGATCCATTGAGGGTCTGTAGTCTGTGGCGGCGGGGGGGGAGGCACATACGCGAAACGGCAGGAGAATCGGTGCATACGCTGGGGTTGTAGCGTCGCCCGGAAGAGGATTCGCTTGCGAAAGTCTTGAGGAAGGTTGCTCTCGGGGCGGAGCTCCTGGCAGCTAAGGGGGGTACCGTCTTCTAAGAAGAGCTGCGGCTGTGCATGGAGTGTGGAGCGGTTTGGCTCCTCTGGTTGGCATTCGCACTCCAATAGCACTGTGACCGGGTAGGGGTGGTGGTTGTACACGAGGATGGGGATCTCGTCAGGAGCTGCTGGAGGCTGGCCAACAGAGAGGGCAACGAAGGTGCGGTGGAGGAGTTCGTCAGCCGTATGGAGGGCCGAGGATAGGCGTTGGAGGGCCGATATTGTTGCAGATTCCGTGCACGTTCCAGCGAGGATGTCATGAAACTGGCAGAAGAGCACCGCCTCCCATGCGCGACACAGTGATTCTCTGGGATAGGGCAGGAGCCCAAGGAGCGCAGCGCACGTGGCCACGGTTTCGGCAGTGATGAGGCGATCTTCGGCGAGGCGATAGAGCTGCTTGAGCCGTATGTTGGTCGTGTAGGCTCCTACAGCCCACGGTCGGAGACTCTGGCGGACAACGGGGAGCTCAGAGCGCAAAGGCTCTATTGCTTCCAAGTACTCCTCAGGGGTGGCATGCTGGAACTGCCAATCCACTGCCTGTTGCAGTTCCCGGAGTGCATGCAAGTCTATCTCCGAGGGACCGCCGCCATGATTGCCCACTCCCCACGGGAAGAGCAGGGGATGGGGGCTGTCCTGCTGCTGTAGAAAGGAGCGTAGCTTCTCGGCGACCTTTCCAAGAGGTGTGTTGTAGTGCGAATCGGCGCGGATCCCGATGACCTGGGAGCCATCAACTCCTTCCCATCGGAATACGCTATGCGGCAATGGCAGCCGTTCTCGCGGGGGACGGCAGAAGATGTAGGCGCGGTAACCGCTGCGGGCTAAGATCTGGACTAGCCCGCGGCTGTGCCCAAACGAGTCCACATTGAGGGCGACGACTGGCTCGATGCCGAAAGTGCGGGCGAAATAACGATGGCCCAGGAGGATCTGGCGCACCATTGCCTCCCCGCAGGGGAGGTTGCAGTCGGGCTGGAGGTACCATCCTCCTGCCGGATACCACTGCCCGCTTTGGACCAGGTGCCGGATGCGCTCAAACAGCTCGGGCTCATAGAGCTCAACCCAGTGGTAGAGCAGGGCCTCGTTCTGATTGAAGCGGAGCTCCGGGTACCGTTGACAGAGTTGGACGACACTGCGGAATGTTGCCAGCGTTGCGGCAACGCCTTCATGCCAATCCCACAACCAGACTGGGTCAATATGGGTCTGCGCCAAGAGGTAGACCTTGCGGCGTTCCATAGGGGCTTGTCCCTCTACTGACGCGCGAGCCATGAGGGGTTCTTTTAACCTGGAGGTAGGCCTCCAGCTCTTGCTGGAGTTCTTCTCGGTGCGAGATGATGCCTATCAAGCGTCCTTGGCGGCGGAGTTGGTGGAGGGTCTCCATGACGATCTGGAGACTCTCGCGGTCTAGGCTGCCGAATCCTTCATCGATGAAGAGCAGGCATCGTTGGAGTCGGGAATTTGCGCGGACCATGTCTGAAAGGGCCAGAGCTAATGCCAGGGAAGCCTGGAAGAGCTGCCCTCCAGACAGGGTGCTGATTTCCCTCTCCCCTCCTTCGTAGCTGAAGTCTCGGACACATAGCTCCCTTCCGCCCTCTCTCACCCCCAGCTCTAAGAGACCATATGTCCACTGCCGCAGGTACTCGTTGGCTCTGTCGCAGATACCATCCATGTAGGACGCGGCGATGAAGTTGATGAGGGCGTTGCCTTGGAAGAGCCTTGCCAGCCTCTCTATGCGGTCGCATCGGACGCAGAGCTTTTCGTACTCCTGCGAAAGCTGTACGTACCGCTCGCGGGCTTGCTGTACCTCTTCGAGCTGTCGCTTTAGGGCCCCTTGGCGTTCTGCCAGTTGCTCTAGCTCTCGCTCGAGCCAAGTCCGTTCTGTGGAGATACGCTCGTGCTCGTCGGGCTGGTAGCGAGCGGTTTCTGTGCTGAGGCGATCACACTCCTCCTCGAGCATCTTCAGGCGCCTTTGGAGGTCCCGCAGCTCGCTGAGCTCTCTGTAGAGTTCATCATACGGGTGCTGGAGAAGCTGCTGTGCTTCGGCGAGCGATAGACCTTCCGCTTCACACACTGCTCGGAAGTCTTGGTGGCATTTGTCAATTTCAGCTTCCATCTCGGCAAGCTGCTTGCGAAGGGTTTCTATCTGCCCCTGTACCCTGTCGAACTCGGTCTGCTTCTCTTGAAGCTCTTTCTGCACCTTAGGGAGTTCCTCTTCTACCTGCTGCCGTCTGGCTTTGAGCTCCTCGTGGAGCTTGCGGAGCGTCTCCTGGGTGTAGTGGAGAAGAGATTCGTCGTAGTCCTCCACTCTTTTGCAGAGGCGCTCGTAAGCGCTGCTGTCCTGAGCATAGTCATTTGACAGGCGGTTGTAGCGCTCTTGGCATTCGAGTTCTTGGCGTCCGTACTCCTGGAGGAGGCGTTCGTGCTCCTCGGTATTCAGATCGTGGAGTTCCTGCTGGAGCTGCCCATAGCGCTGCCTTGCAGCCTGTAGTTGATGCTCTAGTGCATCAGGAGACCAGCCAGACCACGTAAACGAGCGCCGGTGTTCAGCGATTTTCTGCCGGATGGACTCCAGCTTGGACTCTATCTCACGGCGCTGCCCTGCAAGCACTTCGAAGCGTGCTGCATAGTCATTTCGAAGAGTGTGAAGGTATTCCAGCCATCCCTGGAGCACGGAGAGCCGTTCCAGGCTCTTCTCAAGCTCCTCCTGAAGGTGCGGGTCAGGAAGAGCGGGGGAGGGATGGTCAGAGGAACCACACACGGGACAGGGCTGATGTGGCTCAAGAAGCTGTGCCAGCTCGGCTGCGCTCTGGCGTTGCCGCAAGCGCTCATGTTGCCGCTGATGCTGCTCTATAGCAGAGCGGAGTCGGTCCTCCACTCGCGCAAGCTCGTCGGAGTGGGGACTCCGGGGCCGGTATTCCTCCGGCAGTTCATCACATCTTCGGAGGAACTCCGCTTCCGCTTTGGCTATTTTTTCGCTGCACTTCCGAAGCTCATCACTAAGCTCGCTGTGCTGATTCCGAAGCGCCTTGTCTGCGCTGTGCCACTCGACCAGCTTGGGAAGCTCTGCATACGACCTCAACTCATCCATAAGCCGTTGGCGCTGTTTGCGGAGAGCCTCTAACTCCTCTTCAAGCCGATGACGGGAGTGCTGTAGAGAAGCAAGCTGTTGGCTGAGTTCCTGGCGTTCGAGATCTAGTTCGGTCAGCCTCTCTCGGAGCGCTGCAGCTTGCGCAGCGTCGTCGTAGAGTTGGATGGTCTCAGGGCTGAGCTCGCAGCTGTCGGCAAGCGACCGCAACTCTTCATAGCGCCGTTGGAGGGAGGTCAGAGAGTTCTGGAGCTCATCAGCCTCTTGCTGCAATGGGGTGAGTTGGTCCTGGAGCTTGCGGCGATGTTCTAGTTTGTTTTGCAGTTGCTGCCAGGGCCGGAGGAGCCGCTCACGGCAGTGGAGGAGGTACTCAAGTCGTCGGCATCGTTCATCCACATCTGGGTACTGCCGGTGTAGATCCTCTAGCTCTTGGCGGAGTCTCTGGTACTGTTGGTATTGCTCGGCAAGCCGCTGGAACCCCTGCTCTCTGTGGAGCAGCTCTTGGTGGCGCTGCTTCAGCTCTTCCTGCTTGGCCTTGGCTTCTTCCAGCTCTTCCTGTAGGCTCTGAAGCAGCTCTTCGGAGGCGGATCCCCTGTATTGAGTCAGCTGCTGTTCCAGGCTCTTCTTGCTGAGGTTGGCTTCTTGCCTCATGTCGCGGATGGTCAGTGAGAAGTCGTAGCGGTGGAGCTGGAACAGCTCTTGGAGCGCTTCGGCGCGGTCTTTGGAGCGCAGCTCCAAGAAGTTCTGGAATTGCCCCTGTGGCAAGAGGATCGCACGGCAGAAGTTGTCGTAGTCCAGGCCAAGCAGCTTGGCAATCTCATCGGCTGTATTCCCCATAGTCTGTCGCCATTTACCGGCGTGGGATCGGAAGAGCTGATGGAGGAGCCTGCCTTTCCCATCGGCTCGGTAGCGGCATTGGTAGAGGTGCTGGCCATCGCAAGTGTCCAGGAGGAAGGTGAAATCCACGCTGACTTCTTGGCTCTTGGGGTTCATGATGACGGCGATGTTCTTGTTCCGAGGCTTTCGGGGACATTCGGCATAGAGGGCCAGCAGCATCGCTTCGACGATCGCCGACTTACCACTCCCTGTTCGCCCTATGATGCCGAAGAGGCCTGCATCTACGAGCGGGCCGAAGTCTATCCGCTGCTCAGCGCTGTACGAAAAGAGGCCTTTGATGGTTAGCTCCAGCGGGATCATGGCTGTTCGTCCTGGGTGTCGTGGTGCGAGGCTCTATGCCGTTGCAGAACTTCTCGGAAGAGCTCTACCATTGCCGCGTCTGGGTCCCTTCCTTCTCTGTGACGGAAGAAGGCAGCGAAGAGGTCCTCAATATCGTGGAGGAGGGCTTCGGGGGATGGGGATTCCGAAAGCTCCTGCTGCGGCCTCACGGGGGTGATGAAGAGGCGCGAGTGGGAATTCCGGAGCTGTTGTAGCTCCTCAGGGCTTAAGGGAGCAGCAGAGCACAACAGCAGCTCTACGTATGCTTCGGTGTTCGGTAAGTTCTGGAGCTGTTGCAGAGCCTCCTGGCTGTCTTGACAGATGAGGCGGTATAGAGGGTAGCCGCCAGAGAGTGGCAGGGGGTTGAGCTGGACACCATCGGGGCTGAGTTCTACGAGGAGTGCGGCTTTGCTGGGATTAGTGTCGGAGAAGGAGTACTGTAGCAGGCTGCCCGAGTAGGCAATCGTCGGTGAAGATTGGCGAATGGTCTGGCACTGGTGGAGGTGTCCCAGAGCTACGTAGTGGACCATTGGTGGGAAATCGTCTGGCGAGAATGCTTCGTTGCCAAAGCTGATGGGACGCTCTTCCTCGTCCTCCTGCAGGACTATGCCATCTGCGGAGCAGTAGAGGTGCGCCACGAGGACTGTCGGCATGGGAACATGGGCGCGGCTCTGCAGGCGCTCTTCCCACTGCGTTCTCAGCCATGCAGAGAGCTGAGTGTCTACGATTTGCTGGAGTCGGTATGGGGAGACGTAAGGTGTTAGCAGGAAGCGCACGTCGAAGGGCCAGCGGGGATGCCGAAGCTCCAATATTCCGTCGGCGCTGTAGCAGACGACAGCTTTCCCAAGGTGTGTCCCAGCCTGGGGTAGAGGAGACTGCGGAAAGCCGAGGAGTAGGACCCCTAAGGGATAGCCCCAGCAAGCTGCCGACTCCAGGCGCTCTGGGGAGTCGTGGTTGCCG
>JBCNUX010000005.1:55011-64369 GCA_039630485.1 Chlorobiota bacterium
ACTGTTCTTCCAGGCGATCGAGTTGCCGGAGGCGTTTCCCCAGATGCCAGTCTGCTGTGTGAAGGAGGCGTATCATCCCGTACACTCAGCACATGGGCTAACACGAGCGGGATAGCTCGTACGTAAAATTAGCGGCTCTGGGTAGCGCTGGCGAATCGGGCACTGTAGAGGATATGGGTGTTCGTTTGATGTCTGTAGGACCACGATGGCGCTGCAGCGTGCACGCATCCGAGTCCGCGGTTTCGTTCAAGGTGTTGGCTTTCGCTACTTCGTCCTGCATCACGCTCGCTCGCTAGGCCTTGTAGGGTACGTGCGTAATTGCCCGGGGGGCGAGGTGGAAGCGGTTGTTGAGGGAGAAACGGAGCGAATCGAGGAGCTGGTGCGACTGATGCGTCTTGGACCACCGGCTGCACGGGTGGATGCTGTGGAGCTTGAATGGGAGTCCCCCACAGGGGAGTTCACTGTGTTTGAAATTCGGCGGGGTGGGTGAGCGTCAGAGCAGGTGCGTCCGGTTTCTGGTGGAGGAAGGATGGAGTTGCAGCCAGAGACGGTTGTGCTGATTACGGGGGCCTCTTCAGGGATTGGGGCAGCGGCAGCACGCCGCTTTGCACGGGAGGGGGTTCGAGTGGCCATCGCAGCACGACGTCGGGAGCGCTTGGAGGCAATCGAACGGGAGCTACGGTGTTCTGGCTCGGAGGTGCTTGCTGTTCCAGCCGATGTAGCTGATCCTGAGCAGGCTCGAAACCTCGTGGAACGAGTCCTCCAGCAGTGGGGAAGGATTGACGTCTTGCTGCTCAACGCAGGGCGGGGAAACTTGGCGGCCGTTGAGGAGACGACGCCTGAGCTGCTCTGGCGGATTTTCGCTGTCAATGCATTCGCTCTTTGGTACGTTACGGCGCCTGCACTTCCGCACATGAAGCGGCGTGGCACGGGGCATATCCTGGTCGTTGCCAGCGTTGCCGGGAAGTGGGGATACCCGTACATGAGCGCGTACGTCGCTGCGAAGCACGCTGCTGTTGGGTTCGTGGCGGCTCTTCGGACGGAGCTACTGGAGGCAGGGATTGAAGCGACCGTCGTCTGCCCAGCGGCAGTAGAGACGGAGTGGGGGGAGGTCAGCGAGGGCGGACCCGTGGGGACACTGTACCAAGAGGGCATCCGGCGCTCTAAGGAGATTGCTCATGAGCGCGGTATCCCTCTGGCGCCGCTGCCGAAGATTCTCACACCCGAAGCCATTGCGGAGCAGCTTGTGGAAATCGTTCGGAATCCTTCCAAGGCGGATGTCTTCACCCATGCAGGGACAGAGGAGCTGGCGCTTCTGGCGGTGCGTGACCGGCGGGAGCTAGAGCAACAGATGCTGCCGTTCTACTTGGGGGTCCGGCAGGTCTACGAGGAGTGGCGTCGCCATGGCATGGCCGAAGCTCCATAGATACGGGGCCCTCGTGCTGCTGGGGTGGAACGCTGTAGGGGCGACGGAGGTAGAGTGGAGAATTCCGGAACCGTGGCGACTCGCTCCGCCGCTGGTCATCGTGTTGAGTGGTGGCGGCGCCCGCGGGATTGCTCAGCTGGGGGTCTTGGAGGTCTTGGAACAGCATGGTTGGGTTCCTGATGGGATTGTTGGCACCAGCATCGGGGCTATCCTCGGCGGGCTCTATGCCAGCGGCTATACTGTGCCGGAGCTCCAAGAGATCGTGTGGCGCACGAACTGGGAGGAGTTGCTGTCCCTCCGCGAGCATGAGCGTGCTCAACTCTTCGTAGACCAGCGTCAGGAGGAGGATCGCAGCCTGCTGACGCTCTCGTTCGACGCTTTCCGTCCCGTGCTGCCGTTGGCGCTCTCCCCTGGAACGCGAATGACGGCCTACTTGCAGGAGCTGGTATGGCGAGCTCCGTACCGCTCCTCGGATTTCGACCAGTTGTGGTGCCGCTTTCGGGCCGTTGCTACGGATCTGCTGCGAGGACGAGCTGTCGTCCTGCGTCGTGGAGACTTAGCGATGGCGCTGCGGGCGAGTGCAGTCTTCCCGCTGCGGTATGTTCCTGTGCGCTGGGATTCCTTGCTGCTGGTAGATGGGGGATTGGAGGCCAATCTCCCCGTGCGGTTGGCACGGCAGGAGTTCCCGGGAGCTGTCATTGTTGCTGTCAATACAACGGCACCGCTCCGCACGGAGGCACAGCTTACGACCCCTTGGGCGATTGCTGATCAGAGCATCTCGCTCGTGATGCAGCGCTTCATCGAGCAGGACCGGGCTGCAGCCGATGTCCTCATTGAACCGGCGTTGGGGCACCATGGGACGCTGGAGTTCCGCGACTTCGCAACACTCATCGCGCGGGGGCGTGAAGCGGCAGTAGCGGTGCTGCCACAGCTCCAGCAGCGGTATCGGATGTTCTGGGATTCACTCGCCCGGGTGTACGCCCAACGCTTCGGCGCCGGTTATGCCGCTCGAGTGGTGGAGATTCGCTGGAGTGGCTTTTCGGTGGGGGAGGGAGAAGCTCTGGAGCGCCTTCGTGGTTTGACGCTGCTGGAAGCGCTATCGGGCGTTCTTTGGCTTAGTGCTCGCGGGGGCTACCGGCAGCTCGCGGTGCGTACGGGCTGGAACGGCGGAGGGATTGTTCTCTCCTGCCGTGTAGAGCCGTATCCGGAGTGTCGGGCATTGGAGCTGTGGGGGGTGCCGGCGGGGGTAGCCGAGCTTCTGGCACGAGTGGTTGCAGTGGGTGAGCATTGTAGCACAGGAGGACCTGCGCAGCGTCGGCTGGAGTGGCGACTGCGCCGTGCTCTCAAGGAATTGGGCCTCGACACGTTGGTGCCTCAAGCGTGGAGCATAGTGGATTCCTGTCTCCATGCGTGGCTTGAGCGCGAGCATGTGTGGAGGGTGGAATGTAGCGGGGTCTCACCCCAAGAGTGCCGCGATGTGCAGGAGTTCTTAACACTGGAAGAAGGAAAACCCATCGCGTGGCAGCGCTTCTGGCCTCGGTGGCAGGGGCTGCAGCATTCTGGACTCTTCCGCAGCTTGGAGGCGTATCGGGAGCAGGACGGGGAGAGAGTAACCTTCCGCCTACGACTCTCTCGGGTTCCTCCGCAGCAGGTCCATTTCGGGCTGCGAACCGACAACGAGCGCTACACACGCCTGTGGGTCGAGGCCGTTCACCGGCAGGGCGTCATACCGCAGATGGAGGTGCGCGCAGCGGGTATCATTGGGCCGCGCGACGGGGCTGTCAGTCTGCAGGTAGCCCTGCAGCGAAGCTCGGCCGACATTGGGGCGGCGGTGCAGGCTCGGCTCTACGCCAGCAGCCAATTGGTCCGGCTCTTCGAGAGAAGGCCGACGTCAACGGGATGGGAGGTCATCACCACAGGGGATGCACGCCGGCAGCGGTACGGGATGCGGCTGGGGCTCCGACTCCCCTTCCAGCCGGTAGATGTTGTTGAGGGCTGGCTTTCATACGAGCGACAGCGGGAAGCTCCGGAGGGGCGAGCGGTGCCATTTGCTACGGTCCTCCTTTGGGGCGCTGCATTTGGGCACGACAGTCGAGATCGCACCGAATTCCCGAGGCAGGGACGCCTTGCGCGGCTCAGCTTCGAAGGTGTGCTCCCTCGGTGGTTCGGAGCTACCGTCGGTTTCACGCGCCTGGAGGTTGCCTTTGGCCGATCCTACCGCGTGTGGTGGGGACACAGCCTGTGGACGGAGCTCCACTTTGCCGCAGGGGATATCACGATGCCACAAGCGGAGTTCTTCTCGCTGGGAGGACTCCAGAGCTTCTGGGCGCTTCGGGAGGACGAGCTCAGAGGTCGTCAGCTCGTTCGGCTCAGCGCTCTGTACCAGCTTCCCGTGCTGCCAATCCTTGGGCTGCCGAGCAGCCTTGCGCTTCGCTATGACGTGGGGGGCGTCTGGATAGCACCGCAGCAGATTCGGTTGGGGTCACTGCAGCATGGGGTTGGGCTGGGTGTCTGTGTAGAGACGCCGCTTGGCTTGGCAGCGGCGACTCTTGCACGGGGCTTTGAGTTCTCTCGCGGTGTTCCAGCATTACGCTGGGGACCAACCGTTGTAGTATTCATGCTGGGGAGTGCGTTGCCATGAGTCCTATCGTGACCGTCTTCGGCAGTGGTCGTCAAGGGCCCGAAGACCCTGTCTACCAAGACGCCGTGCGTTTAGGGGAGCTGTTAGGCCGGGCAGGCTGGGGAGTTGCGACCGGCGGATACGGCGGCATTATGGAAGCGGTACTCCGAGGGGCGGCTGCATTCCCAGTGCGTCGCATTGGCGTCGTGACGACCGCACTGGCTGCCCGAACGGTCAACCCCTACGTTGACGAGATCATCACCGTGCCTACGTACCTGGAGCGCTTGCAGAAGCTCGTTGAACTGGGGGCAGCCTACGTCGTCTTCCCTGGGGGCACAGGGACATTGTTGGAACTGTTCGCCGTCTGGGCGCTGAGAGAACGTCGCCTGCTACCTGACAAGCCGATTGTGTGCCTCGGTGAGTGCTGGACTGCTGCTCTCCACGGGCTTGTTGTCAGTCTCCCAGAGCTCGGAGCAGCGCGGATGCTCGTGGAGGTTGCAGCGATGCCCGAGGAGGCCTTCCGGCTCCTTGAGAACGGTCTGAGGCCAGGCAGCCGCTAACTGCAACGGGCTTGTTGTACGTCAAAGCAGCTAAGGAGCTGGCTGCTAAGGGGACGAGCCGATGCAGAGGACGCTGTGGGAAGCTGTGTCGTTGGTAGTGTTGGCTACCGTGGTGGCCCTGCTCTTCAATGCTGTCAATCCCCGTGGGATTCCACTGCTGCGGAGCCAGCAGCAGCTACCGGTCGTAGAAGATTCCGTACTCCAGCAGCTCCTGCAGTCTGCGGAGTTGCAGCCACAGCCAGACGTCTCAAGGCACAGCAAGGACGGAGAGGAACGTGCGTCGCGGCCGGTAGCCGCAGCGGCGCGAACGGATACCTCGGTGTCCGTGACTCACAGAAGTGCTTCCCCACCCCCTAACGACAAGGGCTCTGAAGCTGCAACAGACCATCAGGCAGGACAGCCTCTCGTCCGCGTCGTGAACTACGAGCAGGTGCTACAACTCCTCCGACATCCGGGGGTGCTCTTCATTGATGCACGGCGCCCTGAAGACTACGCTGCTGGCCACATCCCGGGAGCCCGGAACATCTTCGCCTACGACATGGAGGCGCATATCCCGGAGCTCCTACAGCTCCCGCGGTCGAAGCCGATCGTCATCTACTGCGATGGCGGGCAGTGCGAGCTGAGCCATCACTTAGCAGAGCAACTGCGGAACTTAGGCTTTCGGCAGCTCTACATCTACGAAGGCGGATGGGAAGAATGGCGCCGTCGCCAGTCCAACTGACCAAGGGCGCAGAGGAGGAGGCACAGTTCCAGCTTCTGCAGTGGCGCTACGGTATCGTTGGACAATCGGCCGCGCTGCGGCAGGCGCTGCGCCTCCTCCTACAGGTTGCACCGACTGATCTCTCTGTGCTGCTGACGGGTGAGACTGGAACAGGGAAGGAGCTCTTCGCCCGAGCTATCCACGGCCTCAGCCCACGGCGCCGCTCAGCGTTCGTCAGCATCAACTGCGCGGCAATCCCTGAGACGCTCTTGGAGTCAGAGCTCTTCGGGCACGTCCGCGGAGCCTTCACTGGCGCCACCAGCGACCGACAAGGATTCTTGGAGGTCGCCGACCGCGGGACTCTCTTCTTGGACGAGATCGGCGAGATGCCGCTAGCGCTGCAGGCGAAGCTGCTGCGGGTCTTAGAGACTGGTGAATTCTCCCCACTGGGGTCCTCCGAGATTCGCCGCGTAGACATCCGGCTCATTGCAGCGACGAACCGCGATCTGGAATCGGCCGTCCGCGAAGGGAGCTTTCGCCGCGACCTGTACTACCGGCTCAACACAGTCCGCATCCACCTGCCACCGCTGCGAGAGCGGCCAGAGGATATCCCGCTGCTTGTGGAGTACTTCGCGGCGAAGACATGCGAGCAGCTGGGCATAGAGTTCGAGGGGATTGACCCGCAGGCTCTAGAGCTCCTCCAACAGCAGCCGTGGCCTGGGAACGTTCGGGAGCTCCGCAACCTGGTAGAGACCGTCATAACGTTGGAGCAAGGGGCATACTTGACGCCAGAGCTTGTGCAGCGCTACCTGCAGCAGATGGCCCCGGTGGAGCAGCCCTTTGCTGTGTACGAGCCCGTTCCGGCAGAACGGGCTATCGTTGTAGCAGGTCGCCCGCAGGAGGCAAGGAGTGTACCGGCCGCATTCGACATCGGGTTACTCTACCGAGTCCTGCTGGATATCCGCAGTGAGCTGGGTGACCTACGGCGAGGGTTACAAGCGGTGGGCTCGCTCTTGCAGGAGCTCCGAGAAGCGTTGGGGGGGCTGCGGTATCAGGACGATACCGACGATGCCGTCATCCGGCTGCGGAACGAGGCTGACTTCCGGCTGGAGGACATCGAGCGGCGGCTCATTATCGCTGCTCTCAAGCGATTTGGGGGGAACCGTCGCTTAGCGGCTCGCCTGCTGGGAATCAGCGAGCGCACGCTCTACCGCAAGTTGGCGCAGTATGGCCTCGGGGAGGCATTCTGAGACTGCGCCGTCAGCAGTGCTTCCCGTGCGTCGCCTTCAGCGGGCAGTGCTGGAATGGTACGCACGGCACCAGCGTCCACTGACGTGGCGCTCCTTTCCTCCGGAGCCGTACGCGGTACTGGTTCGTGAGGTGATGTTGCAGCAGACCCAGGCTGGGAGAGTTGAGCAGGCACTGAAGAGGTTTTTGGAGCGCTTCCCGAGCTTTCAGACTCTGGCGGCAGCATCGCTGGCAGAGGTCCTGCAGTGCTGGCAGGGGTTGGGGTACAATCTTCGGGCGCGCCGGCTCTGGGAGTGTGCCCGAATTGTGGTCAGCCACTACGGGGGACAACTCCCTCCAGAGCCAAGACTCCTCCAGCGTTTGCCGGGCGTTGGTCCGTACACCGCTGCGGCTGTGGCCACCTTTGCGTTCGGGCGGCAAGACCTGCCAGTGGTGGACACGAACGTCCGGCGGGTCCTCCAGCGTCTCGTCGGAGAGGAACTTCCGCAGCGGGTGGTGGAGCATGCTCGCCGACTCATTCCCAGGGGCAAGTCCGCAGAATGGCATCAAGCCCTGATGGACATCGGTGCCCTCCTCTGTCGTTCTCGTTCCCCGCGCTGTGGAGAGTGTCCGCTACAGCAGTGGTGCCAGTATGCGCGGAATCCTGTGCCTAGTGTGCCAGCGAAGAGAGTGGAAGAGCCCAGCTTCGAAGGAATTCCCAGGCGGTTGTGGCGAGGGCGAGTCTTGCGGATTGTGGCCGCACAAGGGAAGGCAAGCTTGCGGCAGGTTGCTCAGATGCTCTTCGGACAGATTCCAGCGGCACGGCAACGACTGTGGGTGCGTCATGTGGTCCAAGGGCTAGTCCGCGACGGGCTCCTAGTGCGTTCGGGTGGAATACTCCGCTTACCTCGAGAGGCATAGGGCAGGTTGCTGCCCGGGGGGCTTTTTCTGTATTTTCGCGGCCGACGTGCATGGTGCTACTTTGGTGGAGACTGCAGATGCGCTGGGATTCGCGATGGTTTGGCCTTGCAGGCATCGCCTTCCTTTTGGCTTGCCAACAGGCTCCTCGGCCTGCCCCGATAGGTGAGCTCCAACGGTACAAAGACCCCGTCGTAGGCTTTGAGGTGCTCTACCCAGCCAATTGGCATGTGCGGTCAGTTGCTGGGGAGAGCTTCTTGGTGCTCTCCTCCGAGGCCGCACTAGAGCGATTCGTGCGTTGGGATGCTGAAGGGCCAAAGGCAGCGAAGATCGAGGTGACCGTCCTACCGCTGCAGGGCAAGAGCATCGACAGCATACTGCTAGAGCGCAAGATCTTCAGCGACGAGGTCTACAGCCCTCCGGAGACCGTCACTGTTGGTGGTGCAGCGGGGCGCAAGCTGCGGTATCGCTTCCCGCTACGAGACGGAGAGGTGGAGGGTGAGCTCTACATCGCTTCGGCCGATGGACAGGTTGCCACCGTAGTAGAGTATGCCGCCTTCGGAGGGACATTCCCAGCCTACCGCACACTCTTCGATTCTGTTCTCGCAACCCTGACGCTGGCAAGACAGCCTGCACCAGCACAGCCTGCGACGGCTACACCAGCGCAACCTTCCCCACCGTCACAGACGCTCCGCAACTACATTGGGCAGGGCTTCACGATTCAAGTCCCCGAGAACTTCCGCGCCGAGCGGACCAGCGTGCCGGCATCACTGTTCTCGGTTCGCTTCGTCGGTGACCGTAACGACTGCATTATCCAGGTGGACGTCTTCGACGCTTCGCAGCAGCGTGACCTGCGGAAGATCGTAGAGGAGAACCGACCCCGCTATCGTGCCGCAGAGGCAGTCCCAGTACGCCTCTCTGGGCAAGAGGCATACTACTTGGAGTACGCGGCGGCGGCCCAAGTGCAAGGGCGGGCCTACTTCGTGTTGGCAGACAAGCGACTCTACCGGGTTGTCATCACGTGGTACAAGCCGGAAGAGTCGGTCTATCGGCCCGTCTTTGAGCGTGTCGTCCAGAGCTTCCGCCTCCAGACGCGGTCGTAGCCGATATTGGGCAGGAGATGTGGCATTGGTGCAGATGCTGGGCCCTCCCTGCCCTCTGCTGTAGCCTCTCTGCAAGTCAACTGCCAGAACTTTCGCGGGCACTGGTAGTAACGGCTGCCGATAGCCTTGTATGCCTGGGGATTCCCTTCGTGCAGTCGCTCACCGTAGTGCTGGATTCGGTCTACAGCCTCCAGACGCCGTTGGACTACGAGCTAGATGCCCGCCAGGGATGCGTACGCCTGTCGTCACACTTCCGCCGGCTCTTTCGGTACCGAGATACGCTTCACTTGTGGGTCCACGTGCAGTATGTTCCGCTATACGTTTCACCGTACGGAGGGGTTCCTGGGGAACCACTCCGGCCACAGCAGCAAGAAGTCACTACTAACGCCTCAGAGGTGGCGGAGACTGCTCCGAAGGAGCTCCGGTCACGGGGTCGGCTCGTGCGCGGCTTGGTTCTTCAGTCGGGCTCTGGCCTCTCGATGTACTCGGGGCTGGACTTGAGCTTCGGGGCTGAGGTAGGGAGTAGCGCAGAGGTAGGCGGGCGCATAGTGACAGATCATCTGCCTTGGAATGCGGCTGGTTCCAGCATTTCGCTGCAGGAGGCAGAGCAATTCTCCCTCCACGTCCAGACGGCTGCTTTCCGCGCGGAGATCGGCGAGCTGATGCTGCAGTCACCCTCTGAACGGAGCTGGGGACTGACATACCTCCACGGGGTGAAGGCTGCAGCGCCTGTCGGCGGCTGGGAGGCTAAGGCACTCTTGGGAGCAGCTCGTTCCGTCCCTGTGACCGTTGAGGGGACAGCCG
>JBCNUX010000050.1:0-9694 GCA_039630485.1 Chlorobiota bacterium
CCCCCCTCGAAGAGCCGGGGAGGGGATGCGCGAGGGACTCAGTATACCACGAAGGGCAAGGTCTTGGTGTGTGGCCCGGAAGTGAGTCGCAGGAAGTGCGCCCCTGCCGGCAGCAGTTGACGCGAAAGCGGCAGCAGGACCAAGAGCCGACCCGAGGCCGCAGGCAGCTCCCACTCTGCATGCCGACGCCCGTCCGCACCGTAGACCTCCACTCGGACCACAGCACTGGCACCATTGGGCAGCTGCCACTCCAGCCGCACCGGACCCTCGGTCAGAAACGAAGGCATCAAGCGCGGCTCCCCGGCTCCTTCCGCCTGCTCTGCAACCGAGGTCGGCAAAACGAGCCGGAAGACGGCAACGGTGCTGTCAGGCCCGTAGGTGGGTGTGAACGGCTGAGCAACCCACAGCTCCAACGTGTCGCCGCGGGAGCGCAGGGCCATCCCCTCCGCCATGCCCGTCAACTGCAGCGTCTGCAGAATCTGGCCCGTGTTGATATCCACCCACCGCACATCGCGGCTATAGGTGCTCACCAGCAGCGTCCTCTGCCCGTTCGGCAGCGTCAGCAGCACCGCCTCCCGAGGCCCACCATACCCCGTCGTCCCCAGCTCGATCGGCATCCGATGCCAGAGCCGCGTACCTGGGTCTATCAGGTACACCTCATGCGAACCGTTGGAGACGACCACGAGCGTGTCGCCAGATAGCAGCAGGTAGTTGCCCGTGCCTCCGACTGGCACCATCGCGATGCCTGAATCCCGGCCCTGCGGGAGGAACTGGACGACCGCATCCCGCTGTCCGAACTGCCCTTCGCAGAGCACAATCAACTGCTGGCGGTCCTCATCCCATACGAACTGCTGGATGTTACGGCAAGAGCCAAGGCGCAGAGTATCCACCCGAACGCCGTCTACGTCCCACCGCAGCACGATGACGAGCCCAACCGTAGGGTCATCAGTGCTCCGGCGGCTGACGAAGATGGCACCCTTCGCCACGGCAACGGCCTGCGCCGGACCGCTGAGGAGCGTATCCTCGGGTCCTCCGAGCGGTGGGTAGGTGACTCGGACGAGCCGATTCGCCCGTGGTAAGAACAGAGCAAAGCCCGTCCGCTGCGGGAGAATTGCCGGGCGCAAGGGGAAGCTCAACGGCCCCCAGGCAAGGGGAGTATTAACGACCCGCACCTCTCCGCCTTCCTCCGCTATCACCGTCACCGACGGTGGCTCGTCGCCCTGATCCTGTTGCCCGTCGAAGTCCGCATCCACACCGCCGCAGATGATGTATGTCGGACTGAACGATGGACTTGACGGATCGAAGAAAGACATCAGAGGCGTCTTGCCGAGAACGTTGTGCGAGCGTACGAACTGCCACTGCGGCAGCTGGGCCTGGAGACCTGAAAAGACAAGTACGAGCACAACGAGGGACCAACGAATCGACCGCATGGCACACCGAACGAGGTTGTGGGACATACTCTCCGAGAGAACCCTCTGGCGTGCCCGTAACAGGTGGGAAATCCTCTGCCGGCATGGAGTACGGCTCACACTCGCAGCGCCCGTGCTGCGCAGGCTCTGCCCTTACTCCATTGCAGGCAGGTCTTCCGGCTCCGGCTTCTTCCTCCTCCCCTGCCTTCCCATCTGCGTTGCGCAGACAGTGGCTGCCTTTCGGCATCGGGGAGTCGTCCACCGTCACGGCGGCGCAGACCGCGCAGGATTTGCACCTGCTTCCCTATTCTCCGAGCCTACCCCCGTGGGCATAGGCCCGGCACCTGCAACGGACACACCACTGCGAAAATACGACGCCACAAGCATAGCCCTACCGTTACACCCCCAGCACCCAAAAAGTTAGGGTGCCGAAGTAATGGCGCGGTCGTATATTCGTAGCCGCAAAGTCCTCTTCAATCGGTGCGATCATCTCGGTATTGTTGAGGACGGCGATGTATCTGCACCCTGAGGAAGCCGTCTCAACGATGCTGGCAGCGGCTGAGAAGAAGGCAGCGTTGCCAATACCCACGCTCGTGGTCCGCGGTTTCCTGGCAGGCGCATTGTTGGGCTACGCTACCTCATTGTCGTTCGTGCCCCAGCTCCAGGGCTTGCCGCCTTTCCTGGGAGCCGTGCTGTTCCCCATGGGCTTTGTGCTCTTGGTCCTATTAGGGCTGGAGCTGGTCACTGGCAACTTCGCACTGCTGCCGCTGGCCCGTTTCGCGGGACGAATCTCCACGGGACAGGTACTCCGAAACTGGGCCTGGGTCTACATCGGCAACCTGCTTGGAGGAGGTGCCTACGCGCTGCTCTTCACCGCCGTTACGCTGGATGGCCGTGTATCAGAACTGCTGTTAGCCCTCGCTCACCGAAAGACGCTCGCCTACCAAGCGCTGGGCGCTGAAGGCTGGGGTGCGGCCTTCCTCAAAGGGATACTGTGCAACTGGATGGTGACGCTGGGAACCGCTATCGCCTTCTTTTCCACCACGACGACGGGAAAGGTGCTGACGATGTGGCTGCCCATCATGGCATTCTTCGCCCTGGGATACGAACACAGCGTGGTCAACATGTTCGTGCTCCCAGCGGCTCTTTTGACGGGGAAAGCCTCCATAACGGTCGGCCAGTGGTGGCTGTGGAACCAGCTCCCAGTCACGCTCGGCAACCTCGTAGGGGCTGTCTTCTTGACGAGTTTCCCGCTCCTGACATATGTCCGGTCTGTTGCACAACCAGAGAGGTGAGCCGATGCCGCAGAGCACCATCCTGCTGCTCTTCTCCCTAGGCGCGCTCGTCATTGCTGGTGTCTTCTGGTGGGTCTGGCGTAGTTCCTACCAACCGGTATCGGTATCGGTAGAGCCTCTGCGCCGCTGGATTTTCGTCGCGATCCTGCTCTTCGTTGGAGCCTTCACGGCACTCACACTCTGGCGAATGCCTTACTTCCTCTATGCCGAAGAGCTTCCCGAACGAGTCATCCACGTCGTCTCGCGCCAATTCGCCTTTGCACTCTCTGAACGGCCAATTGAGACCGATGCCGAATACGCTGCCGCGCTCGGACAGACGCTGGAATTGCCCCTTGGAAAAGTCGTGGAGTTCCGAGTCACTTCTTTCGACGTCAACCATGGCTTTGCCCTCTACAGCCCGGATGGGCGAATCATTGCACAGGTGCAAGCAATGCCAGGCTACATCAACCGCCTGCGGTGGCGCTTCGACCAGCCAGGAGAGTACGTCGCCCAGTGCTTAGAGTACTGCGGCGCTGCCCATGCCAACATGCAAGCACGGTTTGTTGTCCGATAGCGCACGAAGGAGAGAGCCATGAAAGCTCTAGACCGCATCACAGCAGCGTGGATCATCACGGTCACGCTGGTCTTCCCGATCGCCATCCTGCTGGGCATCCTCATGCGGCTCAATCAGGCAAACGTACTGGAGCTCTCCCCGCTCACCTTCTACTCGTTCATGACTGCCCACGGACTGCTAATGGTCGGGATCTGGTTCGTGATGAGCATGGCGGGGGTGAGCTATCTGCTCCAGCGCTACGTGGAGGTCCGAGTCTGGCCAATCACATTCGGCTATGTGTTGACGCTCGTTGGGGTTGTGCTCCTCTTGGCGGCGATCTTCGGGGGAGGATTCCACACTGGCTGGTACTTCCTGTATCCGCTGCCCTTCTATGCCCGCACAGAGGAATGGGCAACGATGGCGTTCCTGCTGTCGCTGGGTAGCCTGGGGGTCGGCTGGTTCGTATGGTCGCTGGGACTCTTGGTGGCAATCCTGCGGAAGTATCCGCTGACACGGGCGCTGGCATGGCATCACCTGGTTGGCAAATCTGAGCCGGAAACGCCGCCGTTCATCCTCATCTCCACCACAACCCTTCTGGGGTTGGTGCCAGCGTTCGTTGCCGCAGTCATCCTGCTAGGGCTCTTCTTCATGGAGTATCTCGGCGGCGTCAAGCAGGATGCTCTGCTGATGAAGAACCTGACCTTCTACTTCGGGCATACCCTGGTCAACGAGATGCTCTACTTCGGCATCGCCGCACTCTACGAGCTCTTCCCAGCGCTTGCAGGCAAGCCGCCGTACAGGACGAAGCCGTTCGTGGCGTTGGCATGGAACCTGGTTCTCGTAGTGGTCTGGACTGCCTACTTCCACCACCTGTACATGGACTTCGTGCAGCCAACAGTCCTACAGTACGTCGGCCAGCTTGCTTCCTGGATTGCCCCCATTCCAGCCATCGCCGTCACAACCTTCTCGGTGCTCGGGACAGTCTATCGCTCGGGGATGAAGTGGTGGCTGGCTCCTACGTTCTTCTTCACGGGGGTCATGTTTTGGATCATCGGCGGGCTGGGCGCAATTCTGGATGCAATTGTGGCGAACAACTTCGTCTTGCACAACACACTGTGGGTGCCGGCGCACTTCCACACGTACAACCTTCTGGGCAATGTGCTCTTCAGTTTGGGCTTCATCACGTGGTTTGTGCGGGAGCAGTCTGGCGACGACGGCAGCCGCCTGTATCGTCCGGTAGCAACGCTCTACCTCCTCGGTGGGGCCGGCTTCGTAGCAGCATTCTACATCGCCGGTAGCCTCTCGGTCATGCGCCGGGTGGACAAATACCCTGAGCTCGTTGCTAGCGGGGGTGTACTGGCGCTCGTGGGTGCACTCTTCGCAGTCCTAGTGCTGGCGGCAGTAGCTATCTACACCGTGCACGTTGTACGGCGATGTTGGCGCGTCTTGGTGGCTGCCTCATCGTAGCGCCGCTCCTCTGGGCACAGCTCAACGAAGGCCACTACTACCTTCGCTCGGTACCCGACGTACCGGTAACGCTCATCACCGGGGAGCAGCGGTCTCTGCGCCACCTGTTCCAGTCACAGGCAGTGTTGTTGACCCTCTTCTCCAGTCGGTGCCAGGGGCTCTGCTCCCCGTACCTGCTCTACCTGAAGCGGGAGCTGGCCTCCCCGCGCGAGTTCGCAGTGGTCGCACTCAGCTTTGACCCGCGAGATCGCCTCGCTGACGTCGCTGCTACAGCACACCGCTTTGGGCTCGCGGAGGCCTCGGGATGGACGTGGGGCCTACTGCATCCGACGGGAGCAGCGAGCCTCCTCTCCACCCTAGGCTACACAGTCCGCTACGACAGCAGCCGTGGCGACTATGACCACTCCATCGTGCTCTTCGTCCTTGACCGGCACGGGAACATCCTCCGCCGCATGGAGGGCTTCCAAGACCCAGCACTCCTCAAAGACCTTGTACGGGAAGCCCGCGGGGAGTTCGTGCTGTCGTATCCCTTGCCGAGCACCGACGTCGCTCTTCGCTGCTTCGAGCTGGACAAAGAGACTGGCTCCTGGCGGCTGAGTACGGGGATGGTCCTACTGCTGGTGCCGCCGATCGCATCGTTTGCACTCGCTGGCCTGATACAGCTTACTCTCTCCCTGTGCCGCACTCGCTCACCGCAGCCATAAGACTCTCGGCGCCTAACCGCATCTCATAGCATCCCCAGAAGGCTGTGGAAAACCCAGCCGCACACCAAGCCATACAGCAGACCCCTGCACTTTTTCCAAACTTTGCACTTCCCGTCCCGCGCCACAGGAACGGCGCGGTCAACGCATGTCGGTTTGGTTCCGGTGCTGTACATGATGGCCGACAGATCCGCCCTCTTCGCGATCGCTTGCTCTTGGTGTGCTATGCTCTCGGCGTGGGCACAGCCATTTCCGGCCTTCAGCCTCCGAGGCTACTTCTTCGGCGATTACTTCTACAAGTTCAGCGGCGACACCTCCTCGCTGCCGACGCAGTACGCGCCGTTCGCACGGGGGGACAACGGAGTGCAGTTCCGCCGCTTCTACTTCTGGGCTGATGCCCGATTGCACCCCCGCTGCTCAGTGCGCTTCCTCTTGGAGGCCAACGAGACCTCGTTAGACGTTGGGGGGCGCTATGCTATGTTCGTCAGGGAGGCGTCCGTTACGTGGGACAGTCTCGTGCTACCCTTCCTGCAGCTCCAAGCAGGGCTGATTCCCACTCCGACGTGGCGTCTCTCGGAACAGCTCTGGGGCTACCGGAGCTTGGAACGGATGCTCGCCGACATCTGGAACTGGGGGGACGCCGTAGACGTGGGGCTCTCCATACGTGGGATCGTGACGGAAGGTAGCCGCACCATCCTCCAAGCGACCGCTATGGTCGGAGGTGGCGAAGGGGTGCGGGCAGAGAGGACACCAAATAAGAAGCTCTACGGGCAACTCGCGTTCCAGCCCCTCCCCGGCCTATGGACGGAACTCTACGGCGACTGGGACCCGCGAGCAACGACGGGCAGCAACAGCCTCCTGAAGGCCTTCCTCGGCTACCGTAGACCGGACCTTCAGCTCGGGGCTGAAGTCCTATTGCGGCAACAACACCACTCCACGGTTGAGCGAACGTCTGCCCTGGGACTGAGCCTCCTCGGCGGCATACAGCTCTGGGAAGCTCCAGCACTGACGCTCGTGCTGCGCTACGACCGAGTAGCTTGGGCCTCCGACCGCCATCCGCTCCACCACCTTGGGCTCGTGGCTGTGGAGTATGCACCCCTTCCCAGCGTACGTATCATGCCGAACCTCTGGCTCCTGGCCCACACACGGAGAGACCCACAAGCCCCTCGCTTCCCAACAGACATCGTCGCACGCCTGAGCTTCTTCGTGCAGTACCCGTAGGCTTTACGAGTCTTCACACAGCCGCTGGAGCCTCCACCCCGGCTCTGGCGTAACTTTGCGCGCTCAGATGTCTCACAGCGTCCTTCCCACAGGTGAGTAGCGCCGGGTCTGGTCCCCTCCAAGGGCACCCACACCTGCGGACTCTGCCCGCAAAGGTAGAGAGGAGAGTGGCCGTCAGGGATTGCTGCAGTATTGGCGTCACTTTCGCAGCAGCTCTCCTCCTGGGTTGCGCAGACCCCTTCGTAGGCTCACGTTCCGCTAATCTCCCGCCCGAAACAGTCCTGTGGGTTGATACTGTCGGTACGCCGCAGCGCAGCCGTGCCCAGCTCTTCTGGCGAGGGGACGACCCAGACGGCTTCGTGGTGGGCTTCCTCCTGAGCCTCGATGCCCAGAACTGGACTTACACTACGCGTCGCGATACGACAGTCCTGCTTCCCGTTGGTGCTGAGGACACAGCTTACTCGATTGCCGTCGCTGCCGTTGACAATTCGCTCCCGCGGTACCCTCAGCCAGGGGAGCGCGTCGGCTTCTCTGACCTGAACGGCAACGGCCTGTACGACGATGGCGAGCCCTTCCGAGGATTGGAAGGTGCCGTAGACCCAACCCCAGCACGCCTGCGGTATCCCGTCCGCAACAGCCCGCCGAGGGTCTTCTGGGGCCCGGACACCACGCCCGCGGCCGCACAGAGTGTCTGGCTGCCGGAGACGACGTTCACGGTAGCCACCTTCCGCTTCACCGCCGTTGACCCCGACGGACCGAACCAGATCGCCTTCTACGAGTGGGCGCTCAACGATACGACGCGATGGCACCCGCTGCCGCCAACGACTGAGTTCTTCACGCTGCGGGAGTCTGACGGGCTGCGCCCTGGTGAGCCCAACCGCCTCTACCTGAGGGCCGTTGACGTCGGCGGACTCCGGAGCCCCGTGCTGGAGTACCCGCCGCCCGGACGGCAGTGGTATGTCCGCAAGCCGCGTGGGCCAATCTTGGTGCTGCATGACTACGCCGTAGCCGACGGTGCCGACACCTTCTACACAGCAGCACTCCGGCGGATTGCTGGCGGGCGCTTCGCCGAGCGCTTCGATGTGCTGGATATCCGCAGTGGACGCACCGCCCAGAGCCGTCCGCGGAACGTGCCGCCGTTCTTGAGCCCGATGTTCGTAGAGACCCTGCGCCTCTTCGTGGCGGTGCTGTGGTACGGTGACCCCCAGTTTGCGCTCGACATCGCCCAAGCTGTGCTCCCAGAGTACGTGCGCACGGGTGGCAAACTGCTGCTGGTAACGACGCTCCCCAGCACCGTAGACCCCCAGGCCGGCTACAGCGACATTGTCTCCATCGACAGCCTCAGTGCCCGAGAGCTCTTCTCTTCCCCAGCGGCGCTGCCGAACGGCACCCCACTCCTGCCCGATAGCTCCCTCCCCGATGGCCCCTATCCGCTACTCCTCAAGGACCGCGGCGCTGCCGTCGGCATCCACGCGCTGTATCCGAATGCGACAGCAGCGCCACTCTACCGACTGCCACCGAGCCAGCACTACGCTGGGACGCCCGTCGTTGCTGTTCGCAGCGGCAACCGCGCTGTGGTGTTCCTGAATTTCCCGCTCCACCTCTTCAATCGTGCTGGAGGCGCGGAACGCTTGCTGGAGCGAGTGTTGGTCCAAGACTTCAGGCTGCAATGAGGTGGCGGGAATTCCTTGCTGCAACTGCTGCCGTAAGCCTCAGCCTCCTGGCGCAACAGCAGACTGGAACGCTCGTTGGTCGGGTCGTAGATGCTGCCACAGGCGCTCCACTCCGATCGGTCACGGTCCGCCTCGTGGGAACGACCTACGGAGCCATTACGGCTCCAAACGGGCAGTTCGTGCTGCGCCACCTCCCGCCCGGCACCTACGTGCTGGAGGCTACCCTCATCGGCTACAAAGCCCTACGGCAGAGCGGGGTCCGCGTACGCCCCGGGGACACCGTAGAGCTACTGCTACGCCTGGAAGAGACGGCGCTGACACTCGGCCAGGAAATCGTCGTCCTCGGCGAGCGCCCACTCATCGACGTAGAGCAGACGCAGTCCCTACGCGTCATCAGCCAGCAGCAGTTGGAGCGGTCTGCTGTCCAGACCGTCACCGAAGCACTCATCCAGCAGTCGGGAGTGCTGCTCCAGGATAATACACTCCACATCCGTGGCGGCCGGGGCTACGAGCTCGCCTATCTGGTTGACGGCATCTCCGTCCAGGACCCGCTGGCAGGCTCGGGCTTTGGGGTGGAGCTCTCTCCGGAGGCAGTGCAGGAGATAGAGTTGCTGACCAGCGGCTTTGCGGCTGAGTACGGACAGGCTACCTCCGGTGTGCTCAGCCTCCGGACAGCGGAGCCGAGCCGCTCGCTCCGTCTGCGTCTCCAGTATCGCCCCGAGTGGCGCATCCACCGGCGCAATCCTTACGACCGTGACACCGGCAGCCTCTACCAGACCGACCGCTACAGCCTCAGCTTCAGTGGCCCAGAGCCCATCACTCGACATCTCCTACCAGCCCTTGGGCTACGCCTCCCAGGACAGCTCGGCGTCGTTGCAACCGTCGAAGGAGCCTTCTCCGACGGCTTGGTACCGGAGTTTGCCCGCATACGGCTCCGTTCCTCTCTCCTGCCGGCATGGCTGGCCCGACGACAGGACAATTCCCTGTCCACCTTTCTGAAGCTCTCGTGGCAGCTCTCTCCGGCCATCCGGCTGAGCTATGTCAACGCCCAGAGCATAGCGCTCAACCAGAACACGCGCACCCTCCAGACGACCCTAGAGTATCTCCCGCCGGAGCCTGGCTACCAGTACCAGTTCCAAGGCCGCTTCGACGGGGCGCTGACCTTCTCCGCGCTCCAGCGGCTGCACGTCCTGACGTGGCAGCAGAGCTTGGGACCACGCCTCCTCTACGAGCTCCGGCTGGGCTACGCCGGCTGGCGTGTCCGCGCCGACGCTAACGGACGAGACTACACCCGCTACAGCGAACCGCAGGACATCCCGACGCTCCCGCCGCAGTACTACGACACCGGCGACTCCACCCGCACGGGCATCATCCCCGGTGACGGCTTCTACGACAT
>JBCNUX010000051.1:0-9642 GCA_039630485.1 Chlorobiota bacterium
ATGGCGGACAGAGTCGGGAACAGTTCCCGGCAGGAGAATGCCGGGATCAGCTTCTATGAGGGCTTCCAGCCGAGGTTGGAGTTCCCCACGGCGAAGGATTACTTCTGTACTGTCGCTGGGGACTACTCGGGCGCGGTAGACCATCCAAGCTCGGGGGAAGGCGCTCGGGCGCTCCCGGAAGTACATCCGTTGGGTTGGGGTATCCAGGGCTATCTGGTAGCGGATGTTGAGGAGGTCAAAGGTAGCGTCCGCAGTTGGCATTGGAGGATTGCGGCGCTGGAGTCGGAGCTGGTTGTATCCCTCATACAGCATGATGCTGTCCAGTAGCCCTTGGTTGCGAAGCATCGCCATGCCGAAGTCAGCTCGCATGGAGACGCGGAAGAGGGTATCCGGAGGCTGGGGCTGTAACATTTGCTTCAAAGTCGGCGAGAGTCTGTACAGTTGTTCCGGCCGGGTTGAAGAGCGGGTGAACGAGGCATGAGCATGGAGAAGATCGCTGAAGAGTACCACCCCTACGCTCACTCCTGCAACGAGGGGAGGGAGCCATCCTCGCCAGAGAGCTACGGCGACAAGTCCCGCCAACACGGTCACTATGAAGGCAACCGTGCCCTCACTTTGAAGCATTGGTACGAAGCGCTCCGGTGCTCCAACCATCGTTGGAAGCACCCCGATGCTCCCAGCAAACGCAATGGTAGCTACTGGTAGGCTCGCCCAGAGGAGTTGCCGTAGCAGTTGCCGCTGGTGCTGGTGTTGCCACAGCTCGTCGAAGCCCCAAGCGGCGAAGATGCAGAGTGCCAGCGTGGTGAAGAATAAGATCCGCGGTGGTACCCGGAAGAGCGAGAACCCTGGCAGTTGGTAGAGCAGCGGGAATAGGAAGCCATACTTGCCAAGGGCGAAGAGCACCGAGAAGAGAGCCACAAGTAACCAGAAGAGCCCGAACGGGGTCCGCCATCGGCGCATTACCCCGAGAATCGCTAGGAGGAGTATGGGGATGCCAGCGTAGAACGCGGTTTCCCAGTAGTGGTAGTAGCGGGTGTCGGGCAAGTAGTATGGCACATGTTGAACCCCCGTTGGTTCTGTGCTCCCGAAGAGCTTGGGGACGACCAACGTGAGGAGCTGGCTCGGATGCAGAGAGACTTCAGCAGCCCACTCCACGCCTTGACCACTCGCCCGCTCAGAATACGAAGCCAACTCCCGGCTCGGGAGGAGCTGGACAGCGAAGAGCCCTGCTGCCAACAAGAGCGGAGTGAAGCCCCGGACTGCTTCAGCTAGCCGCACAAGTCCCCATCCGTGTCTCTGAACCTGCATCCCAAGAAGCCACACGGCAAAGCCGCCGAGGAGGAGGTACTCGTAGAGGATAGTCTGCGGATGACCGCCGTGGAGGCTCATTCCTAGGACGAGCCCTGCCAGCAAAGCCCATTCCCACCGTGCCTCTTCTACGGCACGCTTGAGGAGCAGTAGGACCCACGGTAGCCAGGCTAGGTGGTAGACAATCATCGGATGGATCACGTGATGGGTGAGGATGCCAGAGAAGCCATAGCCGATCCCAGCCACGAGAGCTGCAGCAGTGCTGGCTCCGAATCCCCGACTGAGCTGGAACATTCCCCACTGTGCTACGATGAAGTGGAGGACAACCAACGTTTGGAAGGCCCAGAAGGGAAGCGTCCCAGTTGTTAGATACACTACGCCTAGCAGACTGTGGGGCAGGTAGAAGAAGGCTACTTGTGGGTCCGCCAGGAAGGGCATCCCGCAGAAGGTGTACGGGTTCCAGAAGGGGACGACGCCGCGGGCCCAGTGCCGCGCAGCAAAGACCTGGTTGGGGTAGAACTGCTCCACAAAGTCTTCCCAAAAGAAACGCGAGCCCGTCAGATGGGGCCAGAAGAAGACCACCGTAGTGAGCGTGAACAGGGCTGCCACTCCCCATGTAGGCACCGTCGGTAGTTGAGGAGGCCGTGCGCGGGCCTGAGGGGGCTGTTGCAGGCGTCGTCCTGGACGGGGATGGGAGCTCTTCATGTCTTCATGGCGGACTCGTAGTTCGGCAGACTATCAAAATACAGCTCCTCAGCAGCTCTGGGGCGACGTAGCAGCCATCTCCAGCAGTCGTTCCAGCGGCTGTCGCGCACGCGGCTGGAGCTCTGCTGGCACATGGACTTCGAACTCCTGTGGCGAAAGTAGGCAGCGATAGAGCTTCGGCAGGCTGTTGAGCCGCATGTAGGGGCAGCGGGTGCAATGGCAGTTGTCGGCTGCTGGCACAAGGAGAAGCTCGGCCTTAGGGAGAATGCGTCGGAGGTGGATGGAGAGGCTATGGTCGGTGGCGAGGATGACTCGGGGGGGTGAGTGCTCAGCCGCATACTGCAGCAGCTGGCTGCTAGAGCCAACGAAGTCGGAGAGTTCCTGGATTTCTGGCGGACACTGCGGGCTGCACAGAACGAGTGCATCCGGGCGCTGGAGTCGCCAGCGCTTTAGGGTTTCTACAGAGAAGCTCGTATGGACAACACAGGCGCCGAACCAGCTAACGATGTGGCGCCCTGTCCGCTGCCGGAGGTAGTGGCCGAGCTCATGGTCCGGGACTAGCAGGAGGGTTCGGTCAGCCGGTAGTTGCCGTACGATGTACTCGGCAGTTCCGGTAGTGATGACGATGTCACCGAGGGCCTTCACTGCTGCGCTGCTCTGGATGTGTACCAGGGCAATCGCCTCGGGGTACATCTGCCGAAAGCGTGCGAAGAGCTCAGGCGGACAGCTCTCTGCTAGTGAGCAGCCTGCAAGGGGATCGGGGATGAGGACCTGCTTTTCAGGGCAGAGGAGTTTGACCGATTCTGCGATGAAAACGGTCGCGGTGACAACAAGCGTTGAGCGGGGCGAACGAAGAGCTGCCTGTAGTAGCTGGAGTGAATCCCCAACGACGTCCGCGACCTCCTCAATCCCGTTGCCCTGGTACCAGTGGGCGAAGATAGCGGCGTCACGGCGCTCTTTTAGTTCTTGGAGTGTATGAGCCCAGTCCGTCACGGTCCAGGTCGAAGTAGGCTCGGCCACGGACATCTACGGCCGAGGTGCTGTCCAGACCTCCTCTGCGACGCCTGCTCGGTAGTTTGCCCAGCGGGCGGCAACGAAGAAGTAGTCGGAGAGCCGATTGAGAAAGCGCACTACAGCAGGGTTGAGAGACTCAGTCTGCGCCGCAGCGACAGTTGCCCGCTCGGCTCGGCGGCAGACGGTGCGAGCCAAATGGAGATACGCGGCCGCAGGACTCCCTCCCGGGAGGATGAAGTTGCGCAGCGGAGGGAGTTCGGCCTCGTACGCGTCTATCCGCTTCTCCAGCCACGTGACGTGCTCATCTCCAATCGTGGGGATGCTCTTCCGTGTTAAGGCTTCTTCGGGAGTTGCAAGGTCGGCACCCACGATGAGGAGCCAGGAGCTGATGGTGCGGAGGTCGTCTGTGAGCTCTTCGGGAAGTGCGTAGGTCCGGACAATGCCGAGGACGGCGTTGAGCTCGTCTACGGCTCCGTAGGCTTCCAAGCGTGGGTGGGACTTCGAGACGCGCTCGCCGCCGAAGAGTCCTGTTGTACCGTCGTCGCCGGTGCGTGTGTAGATGCGGAGTGCCATGCTGAGCTTTAGGGCGTGTACTCAAACGTTTCGCCGGGCTTCAGGATGACGACGCGTGCTCGTTCTCCAACGAGGCGGGCAAACTCCTGCGGGTCCTGCTCAATCGGCGGGAAGGTGCCGTAGTGCATGGGGATAGCGACTTTTGGGCGCAGGAATTCTACTGCCCGAGCGGCGTCAGCCGGATCCATCGTGAAGTAGCCCCCGATGTGGAGTAGCGCAATGTCCAACGGGAATTTCTCGCCGATGAGGCGCATGTCAGAGAAGAGGCAGGTATCTCCAGCGTGGTAGACGTTGACGCCATCCAAGTGGACAACGAACCCGACGACGGGTACGACGTGGAAGGCCAAGGTGAAGGTAACGCGGATTCCATCGGTAACGGGCACAGTCCCACCGACATTGCCACCTATGACGGAGATCCCCCGAGCCTGGGCTTTCTGCGCTAAGTCAAAGAAGCTCACGAAGATTGCACCTGTACGGCGGCAGATTCCCACCGCATCGTCAAAGCCGTGGTCTGCATGCTCGTGCGAGACACAGACGACATCGGCCCGCTGGACATCCGCGGGGCTCCGTAAAGGGCTCTTCGGATTGCCCGTGATGAAGGGGTCAATCAGGACGACCTTACCTGCCCCTTCCAACTGGAAGGCTGCATGACCCAACCAGGTGACTCGCACGCTCGCCATGGTGTGGCTTCAACTCCGTGGAACTGGCTACAGTCGGCCACAAAAATAGGGAGCCCTCATTAGCTGCGGTGGGAAGCGTGGCTGGGAGAGTTTGGGTAATATTGGGCCGTTTTAGTTGGCATGTGCCACCAGCCAACCTGACTGCCATGGCGTTGTTGAACCGTGTTCAGGGCATTTTGCTCCGTCCGCGCGACGAGTGGAACGCCATTGTTCAAGAGGAGCCTGCACCGTCAGCTCTGTTGACGGGATATGTCCTTCCGCTGGCTCTCTTCTCGGCCGTCTGCAGCGTGATTGGATACGGTGCCGTAGGGTATTCCGTGATGGGGGTGCACTTCGGGGGCTGGGAGTGGGGGATTTGGACGGGTGTCTTTGGACTCTTGGGGAGCCTCATCGGGGTAGGGATTGTCACCACGATTGTCAATGTACTGGCGCCATCGTTCGGGGCACAATCCGACTGGGGGCGGGCGCTCCAGCTTGTGGCCTACTCGTGGACCCCGGCGTGGGTCGGAGGCATCTTCAGCCTATATCCTGCTTTAGGCTGGCTGGGGGCGGTCTTGGGCCTCTACGGGCTGTATGTACTCTTCCTGGGACTGCCCGTGATGACAAAGGTGTCAGCAGAGAAGCATCTGGGGTACTTCATCGTGAGCCTCATCGTTGCTTTGGTGGTCTACTTCATCATTGGGGCAGTGACGAGCTCGCTCGTCTGGGGAATCGTTGGAGCGCCAACGGTGCGGTTCCCGTAGAGGGTACGGTGCCAGGACTCAGGGTTCCTCCTGCCGGAAGAGCTCTCGGATAGGTTGTAGGTGGCGCAGGAAGATTGGGAAGGCAAGCGCCACGACGAGGAGCGTGTGCTGGAGCATGCTGGGGCAGGGAACCTGGAGGAGGAGTCGCACCAAGGGTTCGGGAGCTGTGGCGATGAGGATTGGCGTGCCGATCGTTCCCGTCATGTTCCCGACGTGCACATTGCGGCGGATAGCGAAGTAGCCCGTCAGCCACAGGAGACACCAGAGCAGTAGCGGAAGCCAGCTCATGGCGATGAGCGCTCCAGCGGCGGGTGCCAAACCTCTGCCGCCAGCCCAACCCAGGAAGAGGTTGTAGTTGTGTCCAACGACGGCCATAACGGCTGCCGTTGCGATTATGTGGAATTCAGCTGTCCCGCTCAGAAGGGTGGTGAACCAAACGGCACCGTAGCCTTTCAGCATGTCCATGAGGGCTACGACAATCCCTACCCAGAGCTTCCCCGTCACCTCGTAAGCGTTCGCTGCTCCAACGTTGCCCGTGCCGCGGCGCCGGATGTCCTGGCCTGTAGTCCAGCGAACCAGCCAGTAGGCACTAGGGATGCAGCCTATGAGGTACCCACCTACTACGGCGCTGAGGACTCGGACCACTTCCATTGCTGGCGGCGCATGAGCCGGAGTTGGACGATGGCTAAGAGCCCAATGAGGGCGAATACAACGTATGCTAACGCTGCCGCGTAGCCCATGCGGTCGACATGCTCGAAGGCGTTGACGAAGACCAAGTAGACCAAGGTCGTCGTCGCACCTAAAGGTCCGCCGCGGGTCATGATGTAGACCTCCACGAACACCTGCAGCGCTTTGATGGTGTTGAGGACCAGCACGAAGGTCAGCATCGGGCGCAAGAGCGGCAGGATGACCCAGCGGAGCCGCTGCCAGAAGTTAGCGCCGGCAAGGAGGGCAACCTCCTCGTATTCCCGAGGAATCGCCTGGAGTCCTGCCAGTAGGAGCAGCGTGTAGTATCCCACGGATGCCCAGATGTCCATGAGCATGATGGCCGGTAGGGCAGTGGTGGGTTCTTGAAGCCAGCCACGTTCGGGGTAAGGTAGGCCCAGCGATGCGAGAACAGCATTAGCATATCCGTTGCGGGCGTAGAGGTTTGTGAACACCAATGCCAGCACCACAAGCGACATCACCGACGGTAGCAGCAGCGTGCTCTGCCATAGCCCTCGCCAGCGCGTGCTGCGGCTGTCGATGAGCACTGCCAAGAAGAGGGCTAAGGATACCGTGACCGGGACTGTCCCCAGGGTGAAAACTGCCGTGTTGCGGAGAGCCTTCCAGAAGAGAGGGTCGCTCCACAGGGTGGCGTAGTTCTGCAGCCCGACGAAGCTCTGGGGGCCTGTAAGCGCGTTGTACTGCATCAGGCTCATGCTAAAGGCATGGAGCAGCGGATAGAGCCAAAAGGCGGCGAACGTTATCACCCACGGGATTAAGCAGAGCAGTACGAAGAAGCGCTCACTCCGGTGCATAGGAAGCCTGCCGTAGGAGCTGGTAGACGAGTCCCAACGGGAGCCCTACGACGTTGTAGTAGCAGCCGCGAATGCTTTCAACGAAGACAGCCCCGAAGGGATCTTGGATGCCGTAGGCACCTGCTTTGTCCAGTGGAGAACCGGAAGCGACGTAGGCTTCTATTTCTTCGTCGCTCAGGCTCCGGAAGGTTACCTCCGTGCGTGCTACTCCGCTGAGGACTGTCATCTCAGGGGTACAGATGACCACAACACCGGTATAGACCTCGTGGGTACGGCCGCTGAGCTGGCGGAGCATCCTACGGGCGGCGTCAGCAGAGGTCGGCTTGTTCAGGTAGGTGCCCTCCAGAACGACGGTCGTATCGGCCCCGAGCACGAAAGAAGGTTGGCGAACGTGGCGGGCAACGGCCTGCGCTTTTCGTTGGGCCAAGCTGAGCACGTACTCCGAAGGTGTCATCCCGGTGCCGTCGTCAGGCTCTGCGAGCTGCGCGGGGTGGATGATGAAGGGAATCCCCAAGAGGCGCAGTAGCTCGGCCCGTCGGGGTGAGCGTGATGCAAGGACTACGAGGCGCCGGAGCTTGAGGAGTCCAGCGGGGGTTATCGGAGGTGCCATTCTATGGAGAGAGCTCGTGCCCATGCCGTCTCTGAGCCTGAGTTCCGCAACACGTCTACGATGGACACTCCAACGGCTGCTGTAGGTGCGATCCCAAGCCGGAGAGCCAAGCTGAGGATGCCCTGCCTACGACCATCAACGGTGGAGCCCAGCAGCACATATTCCAGTGAGAGCTGTCCGAGGCGTGCAATGGTGTGTTCCCAACCTACGGCCATCCCGGGACGGCGCTGCCGCGGGGGGAGCTCCAACGGGTATCCCAGGGATAGGTGCCAGGCTGTTTCCCCGAGCCACCAACGGTAGCTCTTGCTGAGGGCCGTAAAGAGCCCTGAGGCAGCTATCGTGAACTGGCGGGATTCTCGCCGGTAGGAACCCCAGCCTTGAGTGTGAACGCCGAACACCAGGGCGGGCCGTGCTGTAGTCTCCTCCAGGGCTCGGAAGCGGAGGGAGATGCCCGGGAAAGGCTGCCACTGCGGTGCGCCGCTACCGATGAGGTTGGAAGCGCTGAATCCAATCCCCACCATGAACCGCGAAAGTGGAGTGGTGAAACACTCCACAGCAAGGGTGCCTTGGGGGAAGATCCCTGCACGTACCAGCAGCGAGCCACGGGGAAGGAGGCCGGCAGTCGGCACCGTGATGAGGTGCGTGGTCTCCACGGTTGCTCCCTCGCCAACAAGCGACCGGGCGAAGACGGCCGTAGGCAATAGCACTGTTAGGACCCATCGCATCTGCTGCGCTCTGCTGCTGGGAGTTTGCACCCTACTGCCGGGAGTGTGGACGCAGCAGCTCGGAGCTGGATTGCTCGGTGGAAGGAGATGACCGCGCACGCGTTGAGACTATGTTGGAGGCAGTGGGTGCAGCTTCCTCGCCGTAGATGCGTGCATAAGCACACGCGGCTACCGGTAGTGGGCCCGTGTCCTTTACAGCAGTGGGCGGTGGAAGAGTAGGAGGGCGCGGATGGGGTGGGCCGTGTAGTTGCGGTAGCGGTGGGGCTGTTCAGCATCTATCCGGAAACTTTCACCCTGTCGGACCAGGAGCTCGTCATTGGGGACTTCCACCAGCAGATTGCCTTCCACGACGACGCCATCAATCGGAGCGGAGAAGTGCCAATAGCCCTCTGGTGGTAGCTGCTGTTCGCCAGCTAGGCGCAGCTCCAGCCACTCTAAGTCATCGGGGGCATTGACGGGGCGAAGCAGCCGCAGGGTACTGCCTCGGAGGGCACGGTCAGCGGTAACGTTGAGAAGGTTTGTGGGGTGCCAACACCGCCCGCCTTGGACAGTTCTCGCAACGGTGCATTCTGGGCTTGCCAGGGCTGCCAATGAGGAGCCATAGTGAGCGAGGAGCTGACGCAGCACCTTCAGTGGCAGGCGTCGTTTCCCTTGCTCGGCGAGCGTAAGGAATGCCTTGGAGATGCCCAATCGCTGAGCCATTTCGGTGACCGTCCGATCATGCCGCTCCCGAAGGCGGCGAAGCTCTTGCCCCAACCGCTGCAACTCCATGCGGTGGACTCAGCTTTATTGGTCCTGCGTCTGTAGCCCCAAATTACGCACGCCAATGGAGGGTGTACCATGCGTCTGCAAGGCCGTGTCTGCTTGGTAACGGGGGCCAGTTCTGGGATTGGCCGGGCTATCGCACTCCGCTTCGCGCAGGAGGGAGCCAACTTGGTGTTGACAGCGCGGCGGCAAGAACTGCTCCACGAAGTGGCTCGTGAAGCTCAGCGCCTCTCGCCGCAGAGTGCGATTGCTGTTGTCCCGGCGGACTTGCGGAGACCGGAAGAGATTGAGCGGCTCGGTGAACAAGCATACCAGCACTTCGGGGATGTGGACATTGTGGTGAACAACGCCGGTATCGGCTACTTTGCGCCAGCCACTGAACTGGAGTTGGACCGCATGGAAGAGCTTTGGCAGGTGAACGTGCGGGCTCCGATACTGCTGACGCGGCTGGTCCTTCCGCGGATGCTCCAGCGGCAGCAGGGGACGCTCCTCTACGTTGCCTCGCTTGCAGGGAAGTACGGAGTCAAAGGGGGCAGCGTCTACGCCGCCACGAAGTTCGCTCTCCGTGGGTTTGCAGAATCGCTCTTCCAAGAGGTGCGGCAGGCAAACATCCGGGTTGTTGTGCTCTGTCCAGGGTCAACGGCTACAGCCTTCGGAGGACCAACAGCATCAGCCCAAAGGCGAATACTGCGGCCGGAGGATGTGGCCGAAATCGCCCTCGCAGCTATCCTCCTGCCTGTGACGGCGACGCTGAGCGAGGTAGAGCTGCGTCCTACGAACCCTTGAGTTGCCGATGGAGCAGTGGGTAGCATACCTGCAGGAGCTGCCACCTAGTGGGGTCCTGCTCTTTGCCTTGGCTGTGACCTTCCTGGAGAACGTCTTCCCTCCGTCCCCGAGCGACGTGTTGCTGCTCTTCTGTGGAGTCCTAGTAGGGCTGGGAGTTGTGGACTTCGCTGCTCTGGTGCTCGCGGCTACTGTAGGAAGCGTTGCAGGTTTCAG
>JBCNUX010000052.1:0-7861 GCA_039630485.1 Chlorobiota bacterium
AACGGTGCTTTAGCAAGTGAGCTCCGGAAGCTGCTGTCGGCTACTCGCCGCTCTACTGACAGTAGCCGGCCGGAGGGGCTAAGGATGTACGTCGTTACAATCCCCTGCGGCGAGGAGAAGACCGTGTCGTAGATGGAGCCCACGCCCTCTGCCTTCAGGGAGAGGGACAGCGAGTCCGCAACCTCGTGCAGTAGGAGGCTATCCCGCGAAGAGCGGAGCACAGTATAGCGAAGAGGCATCCGCACGGTCGCAGTGACCACTGTCCCTTCAGGGTCCGTTCCGATGGCAGTGAAGCTCTGGGTCATTTCAAGCCGGTAGCTCAGCTCGTAGGTCCACTCGGTACCGGGCTGGAGGGCATAGCGGAGCATTACAGTGTTCTGCTGGGGCGCGGTCGGGCGCTGTCCGCACCAGAGCAGACCGGCCATGGCACAGGCCAGAGCGAGATGGGCGCTGAAGTGTCGCATGGAGCTTCGGGGAGATATGGTACATTGCGGTAGGCGCAAAATACGCTGGGCAGGGCATTGGGGGACGGCAGGACTTGCAGCTCTCAGGTCCCGAAGGCCCTTGAGTCTACTGGGCTGCGCTGGAATCACAGCACCGGCGCTAGGCAGCGGAGAGGTAGTGGTTCCGCTGTGCCTACCGCTGGGCCGGGGTATGCACAGGCAGAGGCGCCGGCTACCGGTGCCGCTCATCGCCGACGGAGCTGTATCCTCGTGCGCTCCTCAAAGGTTTCGAAGACCTCTGCCTGTCCACTAACCACGAAGCCACCTTCCACGTCCAGCGACTCTTGCTGGGCCAGAGGGAGGCCGTTGGAGAGTTGGACGTAGGTGAGCGCGACACCGCGCCCGGAGAGCTCCATCGAGAAGTCGTCGCCGAAGTCCGTCCGCGCCTTAGAGGAGAGCTTCAGCGAATCTATCTCGGAGCGGATGCGGGCGCAGCGGTGGCCTAGCGTGTCCACAACTGCCTCCAGCGTATGGCGGACGTTGGCACTCCAGACCGTCTGTTCGTCCTCTCTCTGGATGGAGTCTCGCCACACTTCGCTCCATGTGTGGCCCACAGGGATGGCTTGTGCAGGGTAGGAGAAGAACCACGAGGGCCAGCGACGTCGGTTAATCATGATACTCCTTCCCCCTTCCTCGAAGCCCAGCCAGCGCCAGAGGAGGCTGTCCCGAACGTTCGATGTCGCGGACACAGGGCCTCCATGGAGGGTGAGAGTGTGGGTGATTTCTACCCCCCGTGGCGAGGCGATCGTGTCTGTAGATCTGGCCCCTTCGACCACCACGGAGGTGACCAGGGAGTCTACGACCTCCCGAAGGACGAGGGTATCCCGTGTCGCGGAGAGCAGGGTGTAGTGGAGGGGGATATGGCAAATCATCGTAACCGGCTTTCCCTCTGAACCCATCACAGCGGAGTGCCGGACCTCTTCATAGCGATAGCTCAGCTCGTAGGTCCACTGGGTACCGGGCTGCAGAGCATACCGGAGGAGCACGGTCGCCTCACGGTTCTGCCGAGCCTGGGCCCATCCGAGAGAGCTAACGACAGTGAGGGCGAGGACGGCACGGACAGCAGCATGCGGCATAGGTTCCTCGGGGCTATTGGACACTCCAGCAGACGCCAAAATACGGCAGCATTCGGGAGGGCTGTCCAAGAAAGCTGCCGGTCGTCCAGAAACACGTCGGGGCGCACGGTGACCGTGCACCCCGACATCCCATCCCAGCCTTGTCCTCCGACTTACCGCACCAGCGTCATCTGCCGTGTAGCCACCACGCGCCCATCCAACACCAGGCTGTACTCATACACCCCGGCCCCCAACAGCCGCATCTCCAACGTCACCTGCCCATGCGCCCCACGCTCCGCAAGCTCTATGCGCCGCAGCTCCCGACCCCGCCCGTCGCGCACTACCAGCTCAGCCCGCCCAACGCCGGCCGGGATGTAGTACGGCACCGTCGTCGTCCCCTCGTGCGGGTTCGGGATGTTCTGGCCTAACCAGGCATCGTGGACCTGCACCCCGCCGCCTGTCTCCCCACCGCGACTCCCGCGCTCCTGCAAGAGCTGCTCCACCAGCAGCTGCAGCTGCTCTATCTCCTGCCGCTGCTGCTCTAACTCCCGCCGTTGCCGTTCTATCTCGTCCCGCTGCTCGGCTGCTTCCCGGTGGCGCTTAATCTCCCGCTGCTACTCCTTGATGTCACGTGGTAGGGGCAGCGCTTTCCTGCAATCCCCTGCGGCCCTGCAGTTGCCCTCCTAGCACCCTTGGGATTCCCTAGTTACCGCCTGTTGCACCTCTCGGCGCGGAGGAGGGCAGAGGCTCGGATGTGGGCGGAGTTGTGGATCGTGTCAACGCTCGGTTTGCGGCGAATCCCGCGGTTTTGGTTTGCAGTGTGATGCAGAGCTGTGACGCCCTTGGGGGTCGGTGCAAGAGGTCTGAGCCCGTGCCGCTTAGGGTTTAGCCGGAAAGTCTGATTTTTGCGCCGCAACGGGTTCGTGTCTCAGTAGGAGTTGGGAGCATGAAATCGCCGGACTCACTACGGCAGTGGCTCCTCAGGCAGGGCTTCCACAACGTAGGGGAGGTCTACTACAACCTGACGCCTGCCGAGCTTTACGAGTACGCACTCCGGAGAGGGGAGGGAGTGTTGTCGGCGCAGGGGGCCTTCATTGCCCGCACGGCACCGTACACGGGGCGCAGTGCGCAGGACAAGTTCATCGTCGAGGAGCCGGCCAATCGCGAGCACATCTGGTGGGGGAAGGTCAACCGTCCCTTTCCTCCCGAGGGCTTTGAGCGGCTCAAGCGGCGGCTGCAGGCGTACTTCCAGGGGCGGCCGCTCTACGTACGGGATTGCTACGGCGGGGCCGACCCGCGCTATCGGCTCCGCGTCCGCATCGTGACCGAGCAGGCATGGCATAGCCTGTTCGCTGCTAACATGTTCATCCCGGCCGACCCTGACGATACATCGTTTGAGCCAGACTTCGCCATCGTGCATGCCCCGGGCTTCAAGACCGTACCGGAGCTGGATGGGACGCGCTCTGAGGTCATCATCCTCCTCAACTTTGCCGAGCGGATGGCGCTGATTGCCGGCACGGCCTACGCCGGTGAGATCAAGAAGACGGTCTTCACCGTGCTGAACTACCTCCTGCCCTTCCAAGGCGTCTTCCCGATGCACTGTGCCGCGAACGTGGGCAAGGAGGGGGATGTAGCGCTCTTCTTCGGGCTGTCGGGGACGGGGAAGACCTCGCTCTCTGCCGATCCCGAGCGGGCGCTCATCGGAGACGACGAGCACGGCTGGAGCGATGATGGGGTCTTCAACTTCGAGAACGGCTGCTACGCCAAGGTCATCAACCTCTCGCCCGAGGCCGAGCCTATCATCTACGCAATGACTCGCCGGTTCGGCACGATTCTGGAGAACGTCGTCTACGACCCGGAGACGCGAGAGGTGGACTACGCCGATGCCAGCATCACGGAGAACACGCGGGGCTCGTACTCGCGGGACATGATGGAGAACGTCGTCCCGGAGAACCGTGGCGGGCATCCGCGGAACATCTTCTTCCTGACCTGCGACGCGTTCGGGGTGATGCCACCGATTGCGCGGCTGTCGCCCGAACAGGCAATGTACCACTTCCTCTCCGGCTTCACGGCGAAGGTGGCCGGGACGGAGCGAGGCATCAAGGATCCGGTGCCCACCTTCAGCACCTGCTTTGGGGCCCCGTTCATGGTGCACTACCCGTGGGTCTACGCCCGAATGCTGGCGGAGCGGATGCAGCGCCATGGGAGCCGCGTGTGGCTGGTCAATACGGGATGGATTGGGGGCGGCTTCGGGGTAGGGCATCGCATCAGCATTGCCCATACGCGGGCGCTGCTGCGGGCGGCGCTCTCCGGAGCGCTGGAAGGGGTGGAGTACGTGCGTGAGCCCTTCTTCGGCTTGGAGGTTCCGACGAGCTGCCCAGGTGTACCGCAGGAGATTCTGCAGCCGCGGCAGCTCTGGGCGGACCCGAACGCTTACGACGAGGCCGCTCGCCGACTCCAGCGACTCTTTGCCGAGAACTTCCAGCAGTTCCGTGGCGCCGTCGATGGAGAGCTCCTCCATGCCTTGCCCTTAGAGCTTGTGGAGATGGTGTAGGACGCTATGCGCACGATCGATCCGGCGCAGCTCTCGTACCGGGAGCGGCACCAGTTGGTCTTGAGTGGGATTGCCCCGCGGCCGATCGCACTGGTAGCAACACAGGACACCGCTGGCCGAGTCAATTTGGCGCCGTACAGCTTCTTCAACGCCTTCGCCTCCCATCCGCCGATTGTCGCTATTGGCCCGGCGCACTCTCTGCGCACGATGGAGCCGAAGGATACGCTGCGGAACCTGCTGGAGACCGGGGAATGCACCATCAGCGTCGTGACGGCGCGCATTGCCGAGCGGGTCAATTTGGCCTCGGCGGAGTATGAGTACGGGGTGGATGAGTTCACCAAAGCCGGCCTGACGAAGCGACCCAGCCACCGCGTGCATCCTCCAGGGGTGGCGGAGTCGCCGTACATCATGGAGTGCGTGCTGCTGGAGCACATCCCGCTGGCACGCGACCGCGGTGGGAATGGCAACTTAGTGATCCTGGAAGTGGTGCTCTTCCACGTTGCGGAGTCTGCGTTCGTAGATGGCCGGATCGATCCAAACCGTCTGCAGTTGGTTGGACGCCTGGGCTACGACTGGTACTGCCGTGCCTTCGGGGATGCACTGTTCCAGATGCCGCGTCCGGAGGGGCGTGGGATAGGGGTGGATGCGCTACCGGAGCCCATTCGGAAGAGCCCTATCCTGACGGGTGAGGACCTGGCGCTGCTGGCCAGCGTAGAGCGGATTCCGGAACCTGACCCGAGCTTCCCCAACTTCCCTGAAGGGATTCGCGCCGACGACGTAGATCTGGAGCTCGCTGCTGGCGACCCGTTGCGGGCGCTCTACGCACTGCTCCACGCGGCGACAGACTCCGGAGAAGCTGCATGGCGCTGGGTGCAACTGCAGCGCGTCGCAAAAGCGTTCCTCCAGCGCCGCCAGACCTGGGAGGCGTGGCAGACACTCCTCCTCCACGAGTGGGCGAGAGAGCAGGAGCCATAGGCATGGTAGCAGGGCCATCGGTAGTGCACCTCTTCCGCTGGCTTCCGACCAGCGGGAGCAGTCCAGGAGGCCGCTGAAGAAGCGATGGAGCATTCCACGCTGATGCGTGGACTTTCCCACGCAGAAGCACAAGAACGGCTTCGACGGTGCGGGCCCAATGCGCTACCGGAGCAGCCTCCGGAGGCGCTGTGGCGGAAGGCGCTACGGCAGCTCCAGAGTCCGCTGGTCTACATTCTGCTCGGGGCATTGGTGCTGGATCTGCTGCTCTGGTTTTGGGAAGGGGCGGGAGGACTCCCGCTAGAAAGCGCGGCTATCGCAGGGATTCTCTTGCTCAACGTCGTGCTGGGTACGGTGCAGGAGTGGCGTTCGGAGCATGCGCTACGGCAGTTGAAGCATCTGGCCCAGCCCTGGGCGTGGACTTTGCGGGATGGCCGTTTCCAGCGGATTCCCGCCCGAGAACTCGTCCCTGGCGACCTCGTTCGACTGGAGGCCGGCGACCGTATTCCCGCTGACGGTCGGGCCGTGGAGTGTTCGGGAGCTCTCGTGGATGAAAGCATCCTGACAGGCGAGAGCGTGCCCGTGGAGAAAGGGGTCGGCGACGAGCTCTACGCTGGCACCCTCCTGGTGCGTGGGCGGGTGCTGTTACAGGTGGAGCGGACGGGCATGCAGAGCGCGATGGGGCGTATTGCAGAGCTCCTGGGCCGGGTGACGGAGAGCAAGACTCCGCTGGAGCAGCGGCTGGAGCGCTTCGGACGATGGGTCGCGCTGCTCATCTTGATCCTTGCCGTGCTGGTCTTTCTCTTGGGTTGGGGGATCGCGGGGCGGCCCTCGCGAGAGCTTCTCCTCTTTGCCGTAGCCCTCGCGGTAGCGGCAGTCCCCGAAGGACTCCCAGCAGCGCTGACGTTGAGCTTGGCGCTCGGGGTACAGCGGATGTCGCACCGACGAGCGGTTGTGCGTCGACTGGCAGCCGTGGAGGCTCTCGGGAGCGTCACCGCTATCCTCACTGACAAGACCGGCACGCTCACGGAGAACCGGATGCGTATCCAGCACCTCGTCGCTCCAGATCATGGACGGGCGTTGGTGGCGATGGTCGTCTGCAACGATGCCGACCTTGCCACGGGGGCTGGCGACCCGCTAGAGTTGGCGCTGTTGGGGTACGCTGCCCGATGGGTGTCGGTGGAAGCGGTGCGCCGCGAGTATCCCCGCATCGCCGAACGCCCATTTGACAGTGCGTGGAAGTTCATGCGGGTCACCACACCTCGAGGCAGCTTCTTCAAGGGAGCCCCGGAGTCGCTCCTGCCGCGCTTGGCCGTCTCCGACCAGGAGCGCTCAGCGTTGGCCCAAGAGGCCGAGCGATACGCTGCCGATGGCTATCGAGTCATAGCGCTGGCCTACGGGGAAGGGGAGCGGGAGGACGGGCTGAGCTTCCTGGGCTTCGTCTTGCTGCAGGACCCTCCCCGCCCAGAGGTTCCACAGGCTGTGCGGGAGGCCCGGAGGGCTGGGATCCATACGGTCATGCTCACCGGCGACCACCCTGCCACAGCCCGAGCAATCGCCGAGCAGGTTGGTATCCCTGTCCAGCAAATTGTGACCGGGGAGCAACTGGCTGCGCTGACCGACGAGGAGCTCGTCCAGGCCAACATCTTCGCCCGCGTCGCCCCGGAGGATAAGCTGCGGATCGTTATGGCGTTCCAGAGAGCGGGGCACGTTGTAGCAGTCACAGGCGATGGAGTCAACGACGCACCCGCGCTCAAACACGCCGATGTTGCCGTGGCGATGGGAGTCCGGGGCTCCGATGTGGCCCGGGAGGTAGCCGATATCGTCCTGCTGGACGACAACTTCGCCACCATCGTAGCAGCCGTGGAGGAGGGACGCAGCATCTACGAGAACATCCAGAAGTTCCTGCGCTTCCTCTTCGCCATCAACTTCGCCGAAATCCTGCTCGTGACCGCGGGAATGCTCTGGTTGGCGCTCAGCCAGGGAGGCATCGGACAACAGGGGCTCCTGCTACCGCTGACGGCCGTCCAGATTCTGTGGATCAACTTAGTCACCAACGGGCTCCCTGCACTGGCGTTGGCGGCGGATCGGAATCCAGGTGTGCTCTCCTTTCCACCGCGCCCGAAGCAGAGCCCGTTGCTGGACCGGCATAGCCTCCGCTTCATTCTGTCCACTGGGGTGGTAGGGGCAGCGATAGGGATGGGGCTGCTCGTAGGGCTATCGCCGGTGCTCGGCTATACCGCTGCGCAGAGCGCAACCTTCCACTTCATGGCGTTGGGGCAGCTCCTCTGCGCCTACGCGGCGCGTCGAACCCACGTACGTCCACTGCAGAACCGACTCCTCCATGGGGCCATTGGAGCAAGCTACCTCCTCCAGCTCCTGCTCGGCGAGTTCTTCCCAGAGCTAGTCGATGCCGTTCGCCTTCCCCTGTGGACATGGGGACTCGTCTTGGGTGCCTCGTTGGCCGTCTGGCTTCTTGCCGAAGGGGCCGGCCGTCTCCTACGGTCTTCGCATCCGGCAAGGAGGGTTGGTACCCTTCCGCACCGCCTCCCCAACTCTCGAATAGGCTCGCTTTGAATGGGGAAGTGGAGGCGGGGTTGTGGACGGCACCTGTAAGCGTTGCTGCTCTGTCCGCTCCACCGCTTGGGGAAGGCTCGGCTGCTCCGCGATCCTCCCCGCGCTATGGATGTTCAGAAGGCTCAGGCCCACGTGCCTCTCCCTCGTCCTCGTATCGGGACAGGTACGCCTTCAAGAGAGCTCTGAACAGGCGGCTGTGG
>JBCNUX010000053.1:0-7537 GCA_039630485.1 Chlorobiota bacterium
CTCTCCCATAGCTTCCCCGCAAGCGAAGTGGACTATTGTTGTAGCACTGAACCGCTCCTCACCCCCTGACGATCCCTGTCAGCACCCGACATCGCTGCCAGCCGTCCCCATTGTCGCGCCGCGACAATTGTCATCCCCACGGTAGCCACGACAGAAGCCCCTACTGGCAGCGCAACAGGCGAACCAGCCGCTTGCAGCTCCACTACCCACCGTACCCAGTTCCAGCAGAGCAACACAACGGTTACCAACCACATGCCGGCAGCAATCCTACGGAAGCGCCACGATAGACGCCATATCGCCACTGCATGGATAGCCACTACAACGTTTCCTAAAGCTGCCCGGATTCGCTCGTGCCCTTCCCCAAGCACCCACGCTGATATGCCGAGCAGCAGCAGCACCCCGATGTAGCCCACCACCCACCGAAACATGCCGTGCGACACGCTGCTGCAGCGCTCCATCCAACCGCCAGCGGTAAGACGCAGAGTGCCGCCCGCAGAGTATACGACTATTTGCGGGTTGGCTACCTACGCTATTTTTGCCGACAAGCTCTGCTCAGCAGCGTATTAGGATGCTTCAGCGTTCGCTTCTGTCAAAGCCCGTCTTGGGCTTCATCTTCCCACTGTGGTGTCTTGCTAACACAGCCGACTCTCTACGACAGCTCAGCACGCGGGGCAATGATTACATCGTTGGGCTCCTTGGATCCGCCCTCATCATCTCCCGCGATGGTATGTTCCGCCACAGAGCCGTATGGCTCCAGGATGGCGTCCGCCGGAACCTACCTCAGTTGAAAGCCCTCTTGGCCGACACCACGTTCCTCCCCCGCACCATCCTCAGCGATTCCCCCCAGCTCACGGTCCTTGGGACCGTCAACACTGCGCACCGCTCTACTGAGCTTGCCGTGCGCCGATGGAACGGTACCGAATGGAGCCTACCTGAGCCCTTGAAGGAGCTGAACTCTTCCGCATGGGATGGGCATCCCGCCCTATCCCCTGACGGTCAATGGTTAGCGTTTGCCTCAGACCGTCCCGGTAGGGGAGGATTAGACCTCTACATCAGCCCCCGCCTCCCCGACGGTGGCTGGGGTACGCCACAGAACTTAGGCGCCGCGGTGAATACTCCTGCTGACGAGGCAATGCCATGGTTCCTCCCCGATGGCCGACTCATCTTCGCCACCCGGAGATATGACCACTTTCCTACGCGCTGGAAGCTTGCCGTCGCCCGTCGCAACGCAGATGGCTCATGGGAGTGGAATGCCTTCGTACCCCCACCCTTGACATCAGAGGACGGCAACGAGATCTCTCCCGTGGTCTGGCATGACACCCTCTTCTTCGCTTCCGACCGCCGTGGTGGCCGCGGTGGGTATGACCTCTACGCTTTCCCACTCTGCGGCCCCGTCACGGTCGTCCTCCATTCCAACTCGCCTATCCCAGCCGCACGGACTACCGTGACCGTCAGCGGCAGTGATGGGCTTGAGCGACGATGGGAAGCTGCTCCTGCAGAGCTCCGCTTTGCCGCAAGAGCCTTTCAGCACTACACGGTGCGAGTCCACCAGCCTTGTCGTCCTCCAGTCGAGGTACAGTTCCAGCCTCCCTGCGACTTCAGCCATAGCGTCGTGTACCACCAGACGATCTCCCTGCCCAAGACTTTCGTCGCACAGACCGCCGTGCTACCGCTACCAGGCAACACTGCTTACAGACCTCTTACCACCGAACACGCTTGGGCCAGTGTCCTGCGGTGGAGCTTCCAGCTCCGGCCGACCCCCCTGACTCCTGCACAGCTCCCCACCTGGAATATCGGAGCAGCCCAAGAGACCGAGCTCTTACTGGATAGCCTCGTCCAACTCCTTTACCACCTCGCTGGGCGTCCAGAGTGCCTATCCTCCGGCAGTCCCCTCGTTGAGATCACTGGAACGGCAGCGCCGGAGGACACCCTCTTCTATGCCGGACCTCCGCTCTCTTTCGGCTCTCTGGCTCTGGCTCCGGGCATGGTGCTGTCAGGCCAGCAACTGGCGTTGGTACGTGCTCATGCCTTAGGGGTTGAGCTCCAGAGGCGATTACCATCCCCTCTGTCCCCTCTCCGTTGGCGCTTTGAGGCTCAGCTCTCTTCTGGGAATCCGGTGGTGATTTGCCGAGTCCAGCTTGGTGCCGACTGAGCTTTTGCTAAGTTTGTGGCTGCGTCATGTCTGATCTTGCAAGAGGAAGTCCTATGCAGCCTTCCGCAGAGGTGTCTCGGCAGGAAGTTGGTATTGAACCTCTCCCCGTACGACGGATCCACCACGTGGAGCTCTACGTCGGCAATGCCAAGCAGGCGGCTTACTTCTATCGCCGGGCGATGGGGTTTGAACTGATTGGGTTCGCAGGACCCGAGACTGGTGTCCGCGAGACCGCCTCTTACGTCCTTCGGCAGAACAAGGTTACGCTCGTGGTAACAGCTCCTGTCCTCCCGAACCATCCGATTACGGAATGGTCGGCTCGCCACGGCGACGGAGTACGTGACGTTGCCTTTGAGACGGATGACGCTGAGTTCTGCTATCGGAAGGCTGTGGAACGAGGAGCACGAGGTGTACAGGAGCCGACTGTGCTGGAGGATGAGTACGGCAAAGTGATCGTTGCCTCAATCGCTACGTACGGCGAGGTCATCCACACCTTCGTCCAGCGAGATTCCTACGCTGGCGTCTTCTTGCCACCGTACAAGCCGACGCCGAAGGATACACTGGCACAACCGGTTGGCTTCAAGCACATAGACCATGTCGTAGGGAACGTAGGCTGGAACCAGATGAACGAATTTGTAGCCTTCTACAACCGGATCTTCGGCTTCCAGCGCTTCGTCTCCTTCGATGACAAGGATATTTCCACCGAGTACTCGGCACTACGTTCCACAGTGGTGGCGAACGAGAACAAGTGGATCAAGTTCCCCATCAATGAGCCTGCTGAAGGCAAGCGCCGATCCCAAATCGAAGAGTTCATCATCTACAATGCAGGCCCCGGTGTCCAACACATCGCACTGGAGTGTGAGGACATCATCCAGACGGTCCGTCAGCTGAAGGCCAACGGGGTGGAGTTCCTCTACACCCCTGTGACCTACTACGACGTGCTGGAGGAGCGCGTCGGCAAGATTGACGAGGACATCGCTGCCCTGCGAGAGCTGAACATCCTCGTAGACCGGGACGACAAGGGATACATGCTGCAGATCTTCACAAAGCCAGTCCAGGACCGACCCACGCTCTTCTATGAGCTCATCCAGCGGAAGGGCGCCGAGTCCTTCGGCAAAGGGAACTTCAAGGCGCTCTTTGAGGCCATAGAGCGGGAGCAAGCCCTCCGAGGCAACCTCTGACACTAACGTGGGAACAAGGTACCCACACGGGAGGACCGACGCTGCCCCGTATGTGCCATCAGTTATGTCTGCACAATGGCATCCGATTCCAGTGTTGCAACTCCTCCGGTGCAAGAACGTGAAACAACACCATTCTTCGAATCTGTCAATCGCAACTTCGCAAAAGCCGCAGCGCTACTAGACTACCCTCGCGGACTCCTAGAGCAGATCCGTGTCTGCAACAAGGTCTACTACGTCCAGTTCCCCGTGCGTATCCGCGGCGAGATCCAGGTCATCCAGGGCTGGCGCGCAGAGCATAGCCATCATCGCTTGCCTTGCAAAGGGGGCATCCGGTACGCAGAGACGGTAGACCAGGACGAGATCATGGCGCTCGCGGCTCTGATGACCTACAAGTGCGCGATTGTCAACGTTCCGTTCGGTGGTGCAAAGGGTGGCATTCGGATCAACCCCCGCAACTACACAGAGGAAGAGCTGGAGCGCATTACCCGCCGCTATACCGTTGAGCTCATCCAGAAGAACTTCATTGGCCCCTCGTTAGACGTCCCAGCCCCTGACTTCGGGACGGGACCGCGTGAGATGGCCTGGATTGCAGACACCTACATGACCTTCCGCCCCGACGACATCAATGCGTTAGCATGCGTTACCGGCAAGCCCGTGGAACAGGGCGGCGTCCGTGGGCGCACTGAAGCCACGGGCCTGGGAGTATACTTCGGAATTCGAGAGGCCCTCTCCATACCAGAGCTAGTGCGCCCCCTGGGTTTGAGTCCTGGCATAGAGGGAAAGCGCTTCATCGTCCAAGGCTTCGGGAACGTGGGATACCACGCAGCGAAATTCCTCCAGCAAGAAGGTGGAGCCATCATCACCGGTGTCATAGAGTGGGACGGTGCCGTCTACAACCCCGATGGCATTGATGTAGAAGAGCTGGCGCAGCATCGCGCAGAGACTGGCTCTATCCTCTACTTCCCCCGCGCCAAGACCATCCCGCTAGAAGAGCGGGACTCCGTCCTAGAGTACGAGTGCGATGTTCTCTTACCAGCAGCGCTCGAGTCACAGATCCACCGCTACAATGCACCCCGTATCCGGGCCAAAATCATTGCAGAAGCTGCTAACGGCCCTACGACGGCAGCAGCAGAAGAAATCCTGCAGCAGCGCGGCATCCTCGTCATCCCCGACATCTTTCTCAACGCCGGTGGGGTCGTGGTGTCGTACTTCGAATGGCTCAAGAACATCGCCCACGTACGCCTTGGACGCTTGGAGAAGCGTTTTGAGGAGCGCTCCAACCAGCGCCTTGTCGAGATGGTAGAACGTCTGACAGCAAAGTCCCTCACCCCAACCGAACGGGAGCTGCTCCTACGTGGGCCGGACGAACTGGACTTGGTTCGCTCCGGTCTCGAGGATACCATGATCAACGCTTTCCACGAGCTGTGGCAAACCTACAAGGAACGAAAAGGAGTCAACGATCTGCGGACGGCTGCTTTCATCGTAGCGATTGACAAGATCGCCACAGCTTACTTCCAGCTAGGGATTTTCCCGTAGCGCGCCGGCAACAGCACTTCTACCTCGACTGCCGCGTCTGGAATGAGTACCCCACTCTCGTGCTGCTGTAGCAGGGAGACACCGTCTACCTTCGCCCTTGGGGCCGGGACATCACCCCGCTGAATCCGTATGCGGCGTCGCAGTCTGCGCCAAGAGCACTCCAGCTCCACCCACTCGACCCCATCGGGCAGCCATGGCTCGATGCGTAGTCCCCTATCCGTAGCCCGCACTCCAGCAATGTCGCACACCAGCAGCTGGAGGAGTTCCGACCAGTTCCAGAGCAGGATACCTACCTGCGGACAGGGCGGCACCGGACGGGGACCGTAGAACTCAAACCATGATCCCGAGCGAGCTTGTGGAAGGGAAGCCAGCCATAGCAGTACTCGCCATACCCGATCAGATCGGCCTTGCGCCGCATATGCTCGGGCGACCAAAAGAGATGCCAAAGGCCATGGCCCAGGAGAATCCGGCTCTGAACTGACGTGATACCGTCCATACCCACCCCCTTCCCAACGCTGGTCCCAGAGCCGTTCCACGGCCTCCATCGTACGGTGTGCCAGCGCAGAACTCGGTGGAACAATCCTATGGATGATCGGCAGAGTGACGGATACATCGGGATTGAGCCAGTGACGCTCCTCAGTGCGTAGAGGTACCCCTTGAGGGATGGCAGGATGATCCTGAGGATGGAGTTCCCACTGAACCTCTCCAGTAATACGCCGGCGCTTGATGAGGCATCCATTCGCCACGAGCCGATATCGGGGATGGAACAGGAGAGCTCGCTGCATGCGGTGAGCTGCTGTCCCCCACCGAACAGCCCGCTGAGGATCGCCCACTCGCTCTGCTAACCGAGCAGCTGCCTTCCATCCCGTCACGAGCCAGACCTGGTAGGCGAGCTCAAAGCCGTCCTCTACGCCATGCAACGGCATGCGTTCCCAGTACTCCCGCGCATTATGGACGAGGAATGCCCGCTCTGCTCGGAACCGGAACGGATACTCAGCAACTGCGATCAGCTTCCGCCACCAACGACGCACGAACTCTACGTCACCAGTCCAGCCGACATATGCATCAACGGCCGCCAGCAACACCCCATTCTGATCCAGCTCGACCAACTCCGGCGGTCTCGGCCGACTAGAATCCCACGGGGCACCATCGTCCTGGACCAGCGCTGTGAGAACTCGCTCCAGCACTGCTTGCGCCTTTGCGTGATGTCCGGCACTGAGCAGCCCGAAGACGTTCATGCAGTGATCCCGCACCCACTCCAGGTTGTACTGCCAGATACTGGCGTCCATCCGCCCGGAGACGGAGATGGTAGCTGGAAGCTGCCAACAGGCAGTTCGGAAGAGGTGTTCGAGAAACGGCTCCGAGCACCTCAGCTGGTGAACCTGATTCCAGTACTCTACAGCTTCTGCCGCCGGCCCCTGAGGGGTAGTCCATCGGCAGCGAGGTTTCCCATCCTGAATGACATACTCCAGTGCCAACCGACGCTCCTCACTGCTGCCAAGCTGAAACTCTGCTTGGCAGTGGCGATCCTTTACTCCCGTCCACACCCGCAGCAAGACTGGCTGCCCCTCGTTCCGCAGCCGGACCAGACATAACAGCCGGGGGGCTTGCAGATCCGGGTAGAAGAACTCTTCCCAAAGCTGTAACGCACCAGCGCTCCAGGAAGCCTTCACCGTCGGAACGGGTGCTGTAACATCCCACTCAACCTGCGGACTTGTGACCATGAAGCGCTGCTCCGAGACTGCCAGTGCAAGCTGCGTGTCCGATATACCTCGCTGCGCATGGAAGTTGAGAGCTGCGCGCTTAGGCCCGAAGTGCTCTGGGTCGAGTAGTGCAATGCCCAACGGTGTCCCGACTTGAGGGCTATACTGGATTGCAGCCGCACTGAGACCGTTGCCTAGGAAAAAGTAGCAGACTCCGGGCAAGTCCGTTCGAACATCAGGGTGCCCTTCGTTTGGATTATCGTTGTACGGCATCCGCTTCTATCCCCCTCGTGCAGAGCCTACAGACGATGAACGGCGGGTGAACACTGGCTGAAAAGCCATTTCGTTGCTCTTTTTGGCAGACTGAGGAAATTTGACACGGTTTGACCTCGCCGCCAGCATGCAGAAGTCAGAACGGCTCGTCGCACTGGACGCCGTCCGTTTCGTGGCAATGCTCCTGATGATTCAGGGGCATACGCTTGACGCGCTCGTAGCACCCACGGAGCTGGATGTGACGAAGTTCCCGTGGTCAGTCTGGAACTTCCTCCGAGGGCTAACGGCGCCGGTCTTCCTCCTTGCGTCGGGCATTGTCCATGTCTTCGCTACCAAGCGAGACCCCCGTGGACAGCTTCCCAGACAGCTCGTATGGCGACGAATCCGATGGGCACTGACACTGCTAGGCGTCGGATATCTCATGATGTTGCCGGCCCAGCGTCTATGGCACCTGAACTGCGTGCCTGCCGAGCAGTGGACAGCCTTCTTTCGGGTCCACATCCTCCAACTCCTGGGCGTCACCCTGCTGGCAGTGTTGGCACTCTTCCTCTTCACGCGAACCCATCGTCAACTCGCTCTTGCAGGGGGTATAGTGGGACTGCTCATCGTCCTTGCTGCACCGGCCGCAGCATGGGTTGACTGGTACCGTGTCCTGCCTGAACCACTAGCAGCCTACATGAGTACGGACCGAG
>JBCNUX010000054.1:0-7503 GCA_039630485.1 Chlorobiota bacterium
CGAGTTCGGGTGTCGTTTGACGGGAGGCTCTTCGTAAGAGGTATGGAGGCAGGTACCGTAACCTTTTCACTCTCCTTGCGCCGATGGGTGGCGGAGGGAATTGGGATCGTTCGCGAGCAGGCAGATCCCGCGGAGCTGAGGATACAGAGTGCCCAGCTCGGGAACTCTGTCATGAAGCTGGAGGGTGAGCGCGGGGTGCTGGTGGACTACAACGTCCAGCAGTAGACCGTAGGTAGCATCAACGGCGGTACGAGAGCAGTATTGCTGCGCAATCTCGTAGGCTGGGGATCCAGCGGTTGCATGGGGAGAAGAGCTGATGGGGTGTGCGGGATGCACTCTGTTGGTAGACTGCTACGTCGAATAGCGCAGTACGGAGGGTTGGCCCAATTGGTAGGGCAGCGGTCTTGAAAACCGCCGGGCGAGGAGCCCTTGAGGGTTCGAGTCCCTCACCCTCCGCACGCACAAGGGAGCGAGGAGAATGGAGCACACGATGACAAGGCGAGGTGACACCCTCCGACTATGGAGATGGGGAGTGCTGGTAGCTGTGGGTGCATTAACCCTTGTAGCAGGTGGTTGCTCGACGGACGAAGAGTCAAGCGGACCTCCGAACTACTTCCCATTCACGACCGGTAGCTGGTGGGCGTATGTTGGTACTGAGCTGGACACGGCGGGGAATGAAGTCCCGGACCGCCGATGGCGAGATTCGCTGGTTATTGTGGGGCAGACGGAGGTAGAGGGAAAACGAGCAGCCGTGATAGTGACGTACACAGATGGTAGCCCAGCGGATACGATCATGGCAGCAACGGAGGGTGGACGGCTCTACTACTACTTCGGTGGGCAGTCCCTACAACGGCTTCCTTTCCCTACACCTCGAGGCTGGGTGATGTTCGCAGACCCAAACGCTGCTGAATGGACAGCATGGGACACGACGGTGACGGGCTTCCCAGTCCGGCTACCTGGCCTTCCACAGGAAGTGGCAATATCTGGCCGGTTTGAGTGGAAGGGGCAGCGAGGAGGAACGACGACCGTAACGGTTAAAGGCAGATCGGTCACAGCGCAGGAGTTCGTGACTACCATTTCCTTTAGCGGTGACCTTTTCTTCGGCGTACTCAGAGCTGGGACAGCAAGCTTCCGCTTCCCCATTCGGCTGTGGGCTGCCGATGGCATCGGGATCGTGCGTCGGCAGGAAGACCCACCCGTTGCTGTTATCACCTCTAACCTCCTCCCTGGCGGACAGCAGCGTTTCAGCTTCTCAGGGCAGCGGCGGGTGCTCGTAGACTACAGCCTTCAGCAGTAACTCTGTTCTCGGCACGGGGAGCCGACGGGGCAGGTTGAGGTAGAGAGACGGAGGAGGCTGATCTGAAGGGTATTCTGTCGACAGGGTACGTCAGCGTAAGATTTCGCACTCCACCTCGACTACGCCTTCGCGGAGCATCTCCAGGGCTCTGGCGGCAGCCTCTGACAGGTCTATGACACGCTCTGGATGTTGTGGGCCGCGGTCGTTGATCCGAACGATGACGGAGCGGCCGTTGCGCAGGTTGGTGACTCGTAACTGAGTGCCAAACGGTAGGGTGCGGTGGGCAGCTGTCAATGCTTCTGGAGTGTAGATTTCGCCGCTGGCAGTGGGGCGTCCGGCGAATTCGCGACTGTAGAAGGAAGCGAGTCCACGGAAACGGGTCGGCTCGGTACTGGAGAAGCGTGCTGTAGAGGTGCAGCCGGAGAGCCACAGCAGGAGCCCCATAGAGAACAAGAGCCACAGCATTGTCATAGCCGCACGCTAATGCGGACTTCCCAGAGGCGCTGGGTAGAGGGGAGAGTCACCGTTGTGGTGCCCGTTGTCGTGGAGAGCTGGAGGAGGACTTGGCGGAGGAATCCAGGCTCGCCGCGCAAGAGTTCGCTCAAGGGCATCTCTACGGTGAATTCTCCCTGGCTGAGAGGATTCGTCAGATACCCACCCCAGCGCAGCGTGATTGCTCCCAGTTGCCCTGTGATGCGGGCCCGCATCTGTTCGATGTCGAAGGTACCTGTGGTGGGATCTATCTGGACATCTTGTACCACCCCTATGCCACGGAAGAGCTCCGTGGCTGCTTTGGAGGCAATTGTGGACAGATTCGCCAGCGGGACTTCCCGTCCAATGCCTCCATTAGCGGTGAAGCCGCCCTCCAGCTCTTCTTGGGTGCGGCCTACCAGGAGGAGCCAGAGGACGTCGTTGAAGAGCTTATTGTCGTCGCCCGTGCCGGCGGTGCCAGCTATGGTGTAGCTCCAGTTGCCGATGGAGAGATTCCGTCGAGTGCCACGGATGGTGAAACGAATCTCGTAGGTCTGGCGCTGGTTGTTGAAGATGCGTACCCCCTGGTAGCGGACTTCGACGTCCAGTTCTGGATTGTCAATCTCGCCTGTAGTGAAGGCGATAGTGCCACTGGCGGAGAAGTTCCGGTAGAATTTGTACACCGAGCCCGGTCGTAAGCGTAAGCGCCCCAAGAGCTGCGGGCGTCCGTCAGGACCGGTGACATAAGCCAAGGGAATCGCTGGGTTTTCGGCTTCTAACTCTGCTAGGAGCTGCTGTGTGGGGGCCAGGTCCATCGTGATAGAGAAGGGGCCGAGGACATAGAGGCGCAGGTCGTACGAGAGGCGTTCAGCAAAGCCTGGCTCTTGGGGTGGGGAGAGGGGCTGCGGTTGTTCTTCCTCCTCAGCTAAGGGAGGTGTGACCCAGTGGTAGTCAGCCAGCAACGGCAGAGGACTTACGGGCATCGTGAGTGCCTCCTCTGGGAAGATGAGGCGAGCGGAGCGAAGGAGGAGCGCGCCCACCAAGCGAGGAGACTCCCAGGTGCCGACGAGCTGGACTGGGGGTTGCCCAGTGGCCAGGATCAGGGGGCCGTAGACGGGGATATTGGCACGGGCAGATGCATATCCGAGAACGAGCACTTGAGGGGATTGGAGCTGTAGGTCAAAGCTCCATGGGCGGAATTGTCGGAGTCCTATCGTCCCCGTGAGAGTGAGCATCCCGTTGCTGAGGTCTTCGGGGAGATTGCGCAAGACACACCGTTCTATCACGATGGACTGCCCACGGAGGTGAGCCGATAGCGAGGCCGTGTATGCAATCCCTGTCTGCGCTAGCGAGAAGGAGAGCGAATCGCCTTGGAGGCTGCCAGTGAAAGAGAGGTCGTTCGGTAGGGTGCCTCGGACCTGGAGTTCCAGGTTGAGGCTTCCCCGGAGATTGCGTAGCTCTGGAACAGCGGGACCCAAGAGGGCAGCGTTCAGATTGTGCGTTGTTGCTGTAGCGTGGACGGGGACGCGGGAGAAGAGCTCCTCTCGGGAAGGGAACGAGGCAATGGCTACAGAAAGACGGCGTTGGCCAGCTTCAAGACTAGCTTGTGCCTGGATGACCCCGTCTTGCAGCGTAGCGGCAGCGTTGAGGTCTCCAAGGGGAGATGCTTCGTATTGGAGCTGTCGGAGTCGAGCTTGGAGCTCTATGTATGGTGCTGTGAAGCGGCCTTTCACAGCCAGCCGAACAGAGTCAATCTGCCCACGTATTCCTTGCATCTCAGGGCGGATGTAGCCGAGGGGTAGGAGCTTGAAGAGCTCGGAGAGGGAGGAGTTCGTTAGCTCCACGGCTAAGAATTGCACTGAGTCCCATGCAATTATGCCATAGAGGCGGAGCCGTTCTCTGGGTGGCCGTTGCAGGAGCAAGGTGTCTACGGCGATGCCATCGCTTCCTAACCGCAACGAGAAGGGGTGGACGATGCCCCACGTGAAGCCCGTCTTTACTGCTGTGAGGGAGAGGGCAGTTGTTGTCACAGAGTAGCCCGTCCCCTGCCACCGGAGTTGGGCATTCCAGGTACCGCGGAGTAGGTTGGGAAGGGAAAGGGAGAGCGCGAATTGACCTTGTGGCTTCTGGAGCTCCCACGACAGAGAGAGACTGTCGACGAGCAGCTCTCCTGTGCTGATCCCTTGGAGTGAGACGAACCCCCGCATTTGGAAGAGCTCTGGAAAGCCCTGCACGATACGGAAGGTAGCGCCTATTCCTGTTGCGGAGAGCCAAGCAACGTGGAGGCGCTGAGTATCGGAGCCGATCCCGAGGTAACGTCCCAGGAGTCGTTCGGCATGGAAAGAGGCGGAGTCAGCACCAACCCAGAGGTGCCCGGTTAAGCTCAGAGTCCCTTGCAGCGGAGGAAGGTCTGCCGATTGGCTTAACCAGGAAAGGTCGCGGAGCTCGAGCCGGAAGCGCATGTCAGCACTGTCGGAGAGGCGTAGGGGGGGCGGTGGCGACCATGCCGTCATACCGGGCATGAAGCGATACTGTTCAGCAAGCCAATGAAGGGCTGAAGTACTGAGTGCAGCAGCAAGCTCCGGGAGGGTGCTCATGCGCCATGTGCCTGATAGCTGTGCTGAAAAGGGGTCTCCAGTGACTTGCAGGAAGCGGACTGATGCCGAAGGCCGGCTGAGCTGGAGTGACACTTCGAAAGGGAGGAGGCTCCACTCCGGATACTCCAGCTCGCGGATGTTTGCACGCAGGAAGCCCTCGACACTGTCGGGGTGGAGTCCCTGGCCAGACAACTGTGCTGCTACGGAGAGGGCCGATGGCAGTGCCGTGTCTTGCAGCAGGGTTGCGAGCGGGAAACGGGAGAGGGCAAGCTGGAGACGGTAGGAAGGTGCCGTTGGCGGAGTCAACTGTATCCAGCCGCCGAGCTGAGCTTTGGCTGTATCTGCCCCTACCAAGACGCATTCAGCGGTGTCGAGCTGGAGGAAGCCCTTAGAGAGGTGTGCTGAGAGCTGGGCTTGGTGGAGCCGCAGCGTTTGCAGAGAACCGCTACGAAGCGTAGCACGAATCCTCGCGTCGGCTGTTGTCATATCGGTCCCTCTGCCCTGAAGCTCTATCTGCCCTCCGATCGTGAGCGAGCTCAGAGGAGCAGGGAGCAGACGCCCTATGGATAGGCTACCAGTGTTCATCTGCAGGGAGTAGTCGGGTGTTGGGGTGGCCCAGCGGCGGACAGAGAAATTGAGCTCCGCTGTTCCTATGGATGTCTGGAACTGCCCGGCAAGCCACAAAGAATCGGCGGTAGCGGTGAAGCGGACACGCCGTGAGCGGATGAAGTCCAGTTGACGAGCCTCGGGTGGCAGTTCGGGCAGGAACCGGGCTATCATCGGGATGGAGACGGTAGCTGATGAAATGCTCCCGCGGATCTGACGACGCGCTGAGTCCAGAGGGTTCGTTGCGTTGAGGTGAGCGTCCACGTGGAATCCTCTAGATCGGAGTACAAGGCGGTCACAGTGGAGCTCGTTCAGCGTACCACTGCAGTTCACGATGGCGGCGACAGTGTCGGTGAAGTCCGTCGAGAGGCCAGGAAGAAACTTTGCTAGCTGCGCTGGAACCAGAGAGTCTACGGTAAGCGCGGCTTGGAAGTGCTCCACTGGTGGAGGTGAGCCTGGTCTCGCGGCTGAGAGGGATTGGCTAAGGTCAACACGGGCTGTGAGGTGGAGGCGCAGCCCAGGCATCCGGAGTCGGAATTCGTCAGCCCGGAGCTGGGTTGGGGAAATGGACCAGTGTCCGTGGAGGTCGTCTATGGTGATACCGGAGAGGCGTTCGCGCAGACGGAGGCTGCGGATGCTCAAGGAGCCCCGCTGCTGCCGTGGGGAGAGCGCAGCGCTGCCCAGGAGTTCGTGAATGTCCAATTGCCAGCGCCCTTGGGCGTAGAGTCCGGCCCCTGGTGGCTGGAGTGAGTCCACAACGGTGACGCGCAGGTTCCGCAATCCGATTCCTCGCAGCCAGATGCTTACATCCGGGGGCTCAGAAGTCTTTTCGCGGGGCCGTGCCAGACGCTCTACGTTCCACAGACTATCACGCCCGCGGACAAGGACCAGAGTAGCGCTGTCGGCTGTGAAAGTGGGGATGATGAGCCGACGCTGCGTTAAGGCGGGAGCCTCCAGGGCCACGCGTACCGTTGGAGCAAAGAAGACGGTGTCGCCAGCAGCGTCGCGCAGCAGGAGTCCTGAGAAATCTACGACCCAAAACCCTCGGAACCGGAGATCGCGCAGCGAGAGCTCTCCATTCAGCTCTCGATTGGCGTAGGCAAGTAACTGCTGGAGCAGCCAGTAGCGAATCTCAGGGAGCTGAAGGAGCGCAAAGGCTCCGAGCCCTAGCGCTACGGCTGTTCCAAGGAGTCCCCCGAAGAAGTGGAGCAACCGATGGCGCCAAGGGCACGGCATCCATTGCATGAGGGGCTACTGCTACCACTGGAACTCCGATGACCGCTCCAAGAAGCGGCGAAGGAGCTGGATGGCGGCGTTGACGTCGTCCTTGTGGACACATTCCACCACGGAGTGTGTGTAGCGGTTGGGGATGGAGATAGTGCATACGGGGATTCCGGAACGACTCAACTGCATGGCACTAGCGTCCGTTCCTCCACGCGGCAGCACCTCCATCTGGTAGGGGATTTCTTCCTCTTCGGCAATCTGGCGTAGGAATCGAACCAGTCCGGGATGCGAGATGGAGTAGGAGTCCAGGATCTTGATGGCGACGCCTTTCCCTAGCTGGGTGCACTGTTGGTGGTCGTTCATGCCAGGGGTGTCGGCAGCGATGGTGACATCAACCGCGATCCCAATGTCAGGATCCAAACCGAAGGCGGCAACTCGTGCGCCACGTACCCCAACTTCTTCTTGGACAGTAGCGACGGCGTAGACATCATCTGCACTCTGGCTGAAGCTCTTGAAGGCCTGGAGCATTACGTAGACGCCGACGCGGTCATCCAGAGTCTTGCCGGTGTAGAGGTTGCCCATCTCAATGAGCTCTCGCTCCAACGTAATGGGGTCGCCGATGCTGACGAGCTCTTTCACCTCTTCGGCCGGCAGCCCGACGTCGATGAAGAGCTCCTCGATGGGAATGACCTTCGAGCGCTCCTCGGGGGTAGTGAGGTGGGTGGCCTTGATGCCGATGACTCCGTCCAAGACGCGTTTGCCGTAGACCTTGACGCGCTGGGCGACGAGCGTCCGTGGGTCAAAGCCACCGAGGGGATGGAAGTAGAGGAAGCCGTCCTTGTGGACGGAGCGTACCACGAAGGCGATCTCATCCATGTGAGCAGCGAGCATGATTTTGCGTGGACGTTCGCCAGTTCCTCGGCGCAGGGCGATGACGTTTCCCAAGGCATCTGTCCGGATGTCCTCGGCATACCCCTGGAGTTCGCTGATGACCAACTCTCGAAATGCCTCTTCCCGGCCTGGGACACCAGGCGTTGCACAGAGGCGTCGGAGGAGTTCAAAAGACATAGCTGCTTGCAGTGGCTGTGGGACGTGTCACTCTTCACCCTGTGCTTTGCTATAGAGCGCAGTGCCGTTGACGTGGTGGAGCTTCTCTACGTGCATCCACACAACGCCGCGATGTGTGAGCTCTGCCAGAGCCTGCACGATATCGGCGTGCTGGAGCGGCTCGTCGGCTAGGTAGCGGCAGCGATACCAGTCCACGAGCAGGATGGGCGGCGGGGGACCTGGGAAGACCTTCGTGCCGCG
>JBCNUX010000055.1:0-7139 GCA_039630485.1 Chlorobiota bacterium
CAAAGTACAGGCATGGCAAGCGACAGTGTTGCCTATCAAGCCAACCGTTGCCGAAGTAGGGGAGGAGATTGTTGCGATAGGTCATCCCCTCGGGAGTCGGTGGAATGCAACAAAGGGAATTGTCTCGAACAACCGTTACCCGAAGCTTCTGCAATTGAACGTTGCACTCGATCGTGGCAACAGTGGTGGTCCGCTCATCAACGCGCAGGGGCAAGTGGTCGGGGTGGCTCAGGGAGTGGTGCCGGGGACACAAACAGGGAACTTTGGTGTGCGCTCCGACGTTCTCAAAACCCTACTTGATTATTACGGTGTCCCATATAGCACGGATCCCCTGTTCTACCCTACCCCGCGGGATTTGGAAGAACAGTTTCGTTTGCTTCAAAAACAGCAGCGTGCGTTGGAGGAGCAGAGCCAACGCCTAGAGGAGCAGCGGAAGCGGCTCGACAGCGAGTGGGAGCGACTACGCTCGGAGCGGATGAACTTTGAGAGGGAGAAGGCGGCTTTCGAGGCAAGAAAAAGGCAGGCAGAGGAATTCCTCCGAGAGTACGAGAGCAAGTCCAATTCTCTCAATCGCCGAGAGCAAGAGTTGGAGGAACGCAGACGAGAGCTTGAACGACGCGAGCGCTGGATTCGGGAGAAAGAACTCGCCATTACTGAGAAGCTTGGTGAGCGCCTCTCGCTTGAATGCATCGGTCTGCCGAGTTATGAGGTATACGGAAGGTCCTTTCTCCCTCGGGCAGCGGTAGGACTTTTCTATCGCTTTGGTTTTGTGCGCGATAGCGACGGCGAAGTCGTAGCTGCTGACAAAGTCGGCCTTCTGCTTACTCGGCAGTTCTCCATGACAGGATGGCAACGGGATGAGCTATTAGTCGGGATGGCATTTAATGGTCTTGTGCGTCTTGCACTTGGTGCGGTTGTGCGCGAGCGCTTTGGCTCCATAGAGGGGTCACCCGGCGGTCCACGGCCTCCGTTTCGCTATGTGGCAACAATCGCGATAGACTTTATCCCTCGCAGTCCCTGGACCGTGGGAATGGGGTTGACCGCCACGGGGAAGAGAGGTACTCCGGTGGAAGCACTGATGCCCTACATAATGCTTGGCTATGAGCTGAATTTTCTCCGGTGGTGAGAGCCAGCGGCATCGAATATTCTTTAGCGTGGTCGTTGGCTTTGCGCAATGGTAATGTTGGTGCGTAAACCGAGGCCTTTGCACCGTTACGCCAGGGGGTCTACAACGTGCGTGCTACAGCAGCAGCCAGAAGGTCGGCAATATTGGCTTGTGGTAACGGCTTGCGCGCCATTGCCAAAACATTTGACACTCTCGCCTGTGGTATGCAGAACGAAACACCCTAAGACAAACTCTCCCGATTGCGAAGCAGCAATGGCACACCGTAACCTGCGCTGGTTGCGGTAGGTGATGAAATCAAGGCAGAGTGCTTTATGGTTGTGGACACACCGACTAACCGTTGGTGCGGCCAGCGGAGCTGGACCGCGTAGGGCGGGAAGATGAGCAGCGGTAGAAGCAGTCCAGTGCGGGATCCAGTCACGTTTGCACAGAGCTGTGCGCTTCTCTCCTTCGCAGGAACAAGGCGTTCACTGCTTCCATCGGCTGCTGGCGAAGGTGTTGGGGCGGTAGCTTAGTAAGCGCGGGGTTGTTTCTACCCTACAAGGTGCGTCAGGAGCCACAATAGTTGACGCTGCAGCAGCTCAGTGGTCGCTGCGGAGATAACGAGACGAAGAACAGGCGGGGTAGTCGCTGCAGATTTGTAGGTATAGGAGCGAGCGTATTGTATATTTGTGGGCAATGTATCCTGAGTGACCATGAGTGAGGGAGTTGGCCAAGGCTATTGTCAATGGCAGTTATGGATGGTCACGGGGCAGTTTTTGGTTATTTAGAGCGGCGGGGTGTTTTTGCTTGGCAGGTGCAATGTCGGCAAGGTGCAGGAGTCTGTGGGACATAAGGGCGTGAAAATGGTATATACGCACGTTCTGAACCCTGGCGGAGAAGAGTGTACGTCGCGTAGCCCAATTGACGCATTGTCATACAGAGAAGGATGTTGTACGGAGGCTGCATAAGAACCTGTAAGATGACAAGGACGATGTTGAGGATGTTGACAGCAAAGAACCCTAGTCATTCAGTCGATAGTTGGGTAACAGTAGCATGTAGCGCAATGGTGGTGTAAAATCGCAGTAAATCACGCGCGAGGGTAAACTATGCCGGGAAAAGGTGCTGCTCCAAAGAGCGGCGATGAACTTAAGCGAAAAGTAGTTGCTCTCGCCCAGAGAATGGGTTTGAAAGCAGAGACGGAAGTCAAGGCTGCCAGGAGGCTCTGGGGGCAGCGACGTTACATTGATGTGGTCATTACGGACGAGAGAACGGGCAAACGTTTGGGCGTGGAATGCAAATATCAAGCCACACCAGGAACGGCAGAGGAGAAAATACTTGCCACAATTCACGACATTGCTCACTGGCCGATCCCTGGGATTGTGGTAATAGATGGAGAGGGCTTCTCTGCCAATATGCGGCACTACTTGATGTCTACCGGCAAAGTAGTTTGGTATAGCGAACTTGAGGAGTGGTTGCGTTTATATTTCGGATTATAGAATGGGCAATTTGCCTGTTCCGCGACCATTTTTAAAGTGGGCCGGTGGTAAGACACAATTGGCGGATGTGTTGCTGGAACGCATGCCACCTGTGTTTAACGTGTATCATGAGCCTTTTGTAGGAAGCGGCGCTCTCTTCTTTCGCCTCTACCGTGAGCGCAGAATACGACGTGCAGTTCTCTCCGATCTTAACGCTGAGCTGATTGATACGTACCTGGCCATTCGTGACTGCGTTTCAGAAGTCATCAGGCTTCTTTCCGAGTTTCCTCACGACAGGGAGTTTTATTATGCTATCCGCGAAAAAGACCCTTGGCAATTGAGCCTACCAGAACGGGCAGCCCGCATGATCTACTTGAACAAGACGGGGTACAACGGTCTGTATCGCGTGAATCGCCAGGGGAAATTCAACGTTCCGTTTGGACGGTATAAGTTCCCGAAGTACTTGGACCGAGAGAATCTGCTTGCAGTTTCTCGGGCATTGCAAGATGTTGATATTCTATGCGCACCGTTCGAAACGGTACTGGAAAGGGCAGCTCCAGGCGATTGGGTGTATTTCGACCCGCCGTATGTGCCCTTATCACAGACGGCCAACTTCACGTCGTACCACGCAAATGGCTTTGGACTATCTGACCAAAAACGCTTGCGTGATGTCTGCGTCGAGCTAAGCAAGAACAGAGTGTATGTTATGCTCTCTAACTCTGATACTGAGGTCGTCCGGTCTCTCTATAGCTTGCCCTACTTCACCATAGGTGAAGTACTGGCAAACCGCGCTATCAATTGCAACGGCGCGAAGCGAGGCAGAATCACGGAATTAGTCATTACAAACTATCCCGTTGAAAGGGCGACTCAGCTACGTCTGCTGGAGCAACCTATAGACCGCTGTCCGACGTGTAGCTCAACTCAGTAGTCCTCGGCTTGCTTTGCTCGCTCTGGTGGTGCGGCTTAGCTGCAGCTCGTTAGACATGGACCAGGAGATTATCCCAGCCAGCCTTCGGGGAGGCGGGCGACGCCGAGGAATCCGAGTATGCCAACGACGACGAGGAGGAGTGTAGTCCGCAGACGCCACCGGGATGTGGGTAAGCGTCTCCGCCAGCGGAGCGGCAAGTGCAGTAGGACCAGGGATCCTATCATGAGCACCATATGCTCCCAGCGGTAGTGCGGGACGTTCGCCCAGCCCGTCCATTTCTGGATGAAGATCACGCTCCCCAGGAGGAACTGGAGGGCAAAGAGTCCCAGCAGCACAAGCAGAGGGACTACTGCTGTGCGTGGCACGGATGGATTGGACTTCTGCAGGCTACTGGCGAGAACAGCCACAAGCGCTACTACCCACGCTGCAACGACGAGCCAGCGGTTGTGTCCGTGGAGGGTGACTAAGAAATCCATCGGCGTGCGTCTTCGGCTTTTGGACTGCTACTCTGCAGATACGCTATCCTGCTCGGCGATTGGTTCTGGAGATTACGCATGCGTGAAGCATCACTCAGGGGAGGCGGTCAGGCCGCCTGCTGAGATGCGGGTTCTAGGATAGCGACTACCTCTCCGAAGAGGGTTGCTGAAGTCGCCTGTCGGATCCGAACGGGGATGAGGCTTCCGATGCTAATCTCTGGGCTCTTGGGGAAGATGACGACCTTATTCGTATCAGTCCGGCCTTGCCATTGTTCAGGGTTGCGCTTGCTGGGGCCTTCAACCAGGACCTCGTGGAGCCGACCGATCTCCTTCTCTCGGTTGATCTCGTACGAGATCTGCTGCTGCAGAGCGATGATCTCATTGAGGCGGCGGACTTTGACCTCTTCAGGGACGTCGTCACCCCATTTCCAGGCCTTCGTGCCTTCACGGGGGGAGTACTTGAACATGTAGGCGCCATCATAGCGAACGGTGCGCAGCAGCTCCAGCGTTGCTTGGTGGTCTTCTTCGGTCTCTGTGCAGAAGCCAGCAATGATGTCGGTGGAGAGCGCACAGTCGGGCATAACGGAGCGGATGCGTTCTACTCGCTCCAGGTACTGCTCTACGGTGTATCCCCGGTTCATGAGGGCAAGGATGCGGTTGGAGCCGGATTGGACGGGCAGGTGGATGTACTTGCAGAGGTTGGGGTATGCGGCCATTGTGTCGATGAGCTTGTCGCTCATGTCGCGTGGGTGGGAGGTGAGGTAACGGATGCGCATCTGCGGGACTGCTTCGGCGCATGCGGCCAGAAGGTCTGCGAAGTCTGCCCCCGTTATGGGATCGCGGTAGCTGTTGACGTTCTGTCCCAGGAGGGTGACCTCCTTGAAGCCGCGCTGCCAGAGACGCTGGACCTCGGCGACGATGGACTGGAGCGGTCGGGAGCGCTCACGTCCACGGGTGAACGGCACAATGCAGAACGTACAGAACTTGTCGCAGCCGCGCATGATGGAAATCCAGGCGCTAATCCCCTCAGTCCGCAGAGGCTCTATGTCATCGTACGTCTCGACGCGGCTGAGGCGGACGGCAACCCCTTGTTCGCCAGCAAAGGCTTGCTCCAGGAGCTGTGGCAGCTTACGGTATTCGTCGGGACCAACCACGAGCTCTACCAAGCGCTTCTCGCCCAAGAGTCGAGAGCGAAGCCGCTCAGCCATGCATCCCAGAACCCCAACGACAAGCTCCGGCTTACGGCGCTTGTAGGGTTTCAGGTGGTTAAGCCGCTCGAAGACTCGCTGCTCGGCATGCTCGCGGACGGCACAGGTGTTGATGAGGATGACGTCTGCATCTTCGGGATGCTCAGCGATGCCGTAGCCATTGGCATGGAGGATGCCTAGCACGATTTCAGAGTCGTTGAGATTCATCTGGCAGCCGTAGGTCTCGATGTAGACTCGGCGTGCCCCCTGTTCCTTGCTGGGGATTTGGAAGGGCTCGGGTTGGGAGAGCACGGGAAGCTCCAGCATCATCGTCTTAGGAACACGAGTCGTCGGCGAGGTGTATAACGAAGCACCGCCGGCTTTCGTGAGAATGTCGGGATGGCCATGCTGGGAATATGTTGGCGCTGTTAGAACGAGTCGTTGTCGTCGGTGATCGTGTGCTCATCAGACCTCGGGTTGGGGAAGTGCGGACGAAGTCAGGACTGTACCTGCCACCAGGGGTCCGGGAAAACGAGAGAGTACAGACTGGCTACGTTGTCAAAGTGGGTCCGGGCTACTTAGTTCCAGCTCCACCGGAGTGGGAGGAACCGTGGAAGCCTCGCGAAGTCCACTACCTCCCGCTCCAGGCACGTGAAGGGGATTTGGCGATCTACCTTCAGCGGGATGCCTTGGAGCTGGAGTTGGAAGGAGAACGATACGTCGTCGTGCCCCATACCTCTATCTTGCTGCTCATCCGGGACGAGGAGCTGTTGGAAGGGTAGGGCGCGGGTTTCTTACGGCGCTGGATGTTCAACAGCGTGGAGGGCATGCCGATGTGGCTGAGGTTCCTGTTCCTTACAGTTGCTGTGGCGCATGAGTTAGTGGCTCAGTGCCTGCTGTACCCGGTGCCGCTTCGGGAGCGGGTGGCCGAAAGCGAGCTGGTAGTGGAGGGACAACTGGTGCGAGAATGGGTCGTTGAAGAGCCGTCCCGACGGATGCTCTATACGGTGTGGGAGCTTGCTGTGACGAAGCATTTCCACGGGGTGCTGCCAGGACCGCGGCTACGCGTAGCGCAGGAGGGGGGAGTCTTTGGTGACCGGGCTGTCATTGTTAAGCCATCGGCGTCCTTACGGCTGGGGAGCGTAGGGCTCTTCTTCTTGCAGCGCCTCCCTGCATTGGAGCCGATAGAAGGCCAGACATACACGCTCACAGCGGGTCCACAAGGAGCGATACTGTACGAGCTTACCGAGCAGAGGGGGTACGATCCTTTCGCCATTTACTCGCTACCGGAGCTCTACCGGCAGTTGGAACAGCTGACTGGGCGACCGTACCAGGAGTACGCCCCGATGCCCCAACCCCAGGGCTTGCGGAAGGAAGTGCTGATGCAGCCGATGACGAGCATCACAAGCTTCACTCCCAGCACGATTCCTGCAGGTACGTTTGACACACTACGGATTTTGGGCTCTGGTTTCGGGAGCACTACTGGGAGTGTCCGCTTCCGGAATCCAGACGATGGCGGGAGTTCGTGGGTTAGCGTACCGAGCAACCACATCGTGCTGTGGACCGACACTGAGATCCGGGTTATCGTCCCAACACAGGCTGGAACAGGCACGTTCCAAGTTATAACGTCTGCCAACCAGACCATCACTTCCCCCAGCCAGGTCACCATCCCGTACGCGCTGCTGACGATTTCCTCCGGCGGTGTGCGCTACCCAGTGCGCTTAGTGAACCACAACGGCAGTGGTGGGTATACGCTGGTGCCGAACAGCAACTTCGCCGCAAACACGGCGGCGTTCCAGGCGTTCATGCGAGCGCTCCAGACATGGCGCTGCAGCACGTACGTGAACTTTGGCCTCACGGAGACAACGACCAACATCAACTGCCCCTCCGACGACGGGACGAACATCGTCAGCTTTGACGCCACCTCGTGCTCGCTACCGAGTGGCGTTCTGGGGGCAACCTACAACT
>JBCNUX010000056.1:0-6945 GCA_039630485.1 Chlorobiota bacterium
GCTATCCACAGCTGCCGTGACACATACCCTCCCGGAGTGGCGCATAGCCGCCAACGCAGCAGCAATGTCCATCCACTGCATGAGCTGTCCACCGAGGAGATTTCCTAACTGGTTCGCATGGTTCGGTAGGACCAAGTGGGTCATCTCCACGGCAGAAGCTGAGGGTGGCTTCCCCATGAGCTTATGGAGCGGCTCCTCGTGCATGTCCCAGCAGGCTTGCAATCGCTTCCACTACCCGACGCTGAGCCCCTTGGGGGAAGAGCCGCCGGTACACTTCTACTGCACGCTGCGCTTCCTCCCAACGCTGGAGCTCCATCAACGCCTCTATCTTACCAACGTGGGCAAGTTCGGCAAAATCCGTGTCGCTGTACTGCTCGATGACGGCGTCGTAGTAGATGAGAGCCGACTCTGGGCTCTGCAACTTCCGATAGAGCTGCGCAATGCTGTAATCCCGCTGGGCTAGCTTTGTTCGCAGAGCCCGAATCTGCTCTTCCACTTTCCCTCCTAGCGAGTCCCCAGGGTACAGTTGCCGGAACTCTTCTAGAGCCTGCAGAGCTTTATACGTGTACTCCTGGTCCCGATCGTACGGGGGGGACAGCTCAACGTAGGCCTGCCCAAGCTTGAAGAGGGCATACCGTGCGTTAGGGCTTTGGGGGTAGACTTGGCGGAACTGCTGGTAGAGGAATGCCGCCATGACGTACTCCCCGCGTCGGAAGCGTAGATCTGCCAAGAGGAGGAGAGCGTCAGCAGCATACTGACTGGCTGGGTACTGAGTACGGATGATCTCCAGCCACTTCTGCGCTAGCGCGTCTTCCCGCTGTTCATATGCTTGCTGCGCAGCCCGATAGAGCGCTTCTACGTTGCGCACATCGGGCTCCGGAATGCTAGTGCAGCTGGCCAGCAGGAGCAACCCTATGGACCAGGCAGGCCGCATACTATGCAAAATTAGCCTTTTCCTGAGGGCTGCCCTTCAGTGCGTAGCGGGGCGTGATGCCGTTTTGGCTCAGAGCCACGAATTTTGATATCTCTGGTACTCCACGTTTGGAGCGAAGCAATGCCACACCCAATACCACAACCGGCGCAGCCGAACGATCCTGTTGAGCAGTTCAGAGCTCTCTGGGAGATTGTGCGCCTCTTGCGGCGGGAATGCCCGTGGGATCGGGAACAGACCCATGCTTCAATTGCTCCACTCCTGATAGAGGAGGCCTACGAGACCGTGGAAGCCATCCGCGCGCAGGACTGGCAGGAGCTTGCCCGCGAACTCGGAGACCTTTTGCTCCATGTTCTGATGCATAGTGCAATTGCGGAAGAGTCAAACGAATTCCACCTGAGTGCCGTCATCGCCCAGGAAAGCCAGAAGCTCATCCATCGCCATCCCCACGTCTTTGCCCACGCTTCAGCCGAGAATGCGCAGCAAGTCAAGCAACGCTGGGAGCAGCTCAAGCTAGGAGAAGGGCGTCGGTCTCTACTGGAGGGAATCCCGAAGAGCCTACCGGCTCTCCTCCGCGCCCAGCGACTCCAAGAACGTGCCGCTTCTGTCGGCTTCGACTGGAACACGAAAGAGGAAGTCTGGCAGAAGGTGGCAGAGGAGTTTGCCGAACTCCGCACAGCTCTACAATCCGGCGATCCAGACCGGATTGCAAGCGAGCTGGGAGACGTACTCTTTGCACTCGTCAACGCTGCCCGCTTTGAGCGGTTGAACGCTGAGGAATGCCTTCAGAGCGCCAACGATAGGTTCACGCGCCGCTTCCAGTACATCGAGCAGGCTGCTTCGGCTCAGAACCGGCCTTTGGAGGCGCTGTCGCTGGCAGAGATGGATGAGCTCTGGAACCAGGCCAAGCAGCAGGAAGCCCAGGAATGACCAAGTACTGGCTCACAGCCTTAGGGATAATCACCACCTTCGTCGGGCTGGCCTTCCTCTGGCTCTACAGCCACAAACTCCGAAAGACCGCGGAAGACCGCTACTTAGACACCTTGCTGCATGAATTGAGCAGCCAGCCCATTCCTGACACTGCTCTACCGATAACTCAACATCCCCCTGCACCGCCCCGTAGCCCCGACAGCCTCCCAGCACAGTCCCTCTCTGCACCAGTTTCAGCTCCTGAGTTCACGGAGCGCGTCTCCGGCTCACCTCCCCGATGTCCGCGCTGCATCACCATAGCTCTCATCGGAGTAGACTCCCGAATCAACGACCCTACCGCCCATGCGGACGCCAACCATGTACTGTTCCTCGACCTGGAGACGGGCCGCATCACGATCGTCGCTATTCCTCGCGATACACCGGCCGACGCTGGATTCCCCGACACGAGCCAGTACAACAAGCTGGCGAACGTACGGGCACATCGAGGCCGGCGAGCTCATCTCGCTACATTAGCCAGCCTCCTTGGATTACCGCGGATCCACTACTACGCCGAGCTGGGCTTCTCCCAGGCCCTCGGCATCCTACGCCTGCTCCAGTTTGCCAATCCCAGCGATGTACTCCGAGTCCTGCGGGCACGGACCGGCGTGTGGGGTGATGACTACCACCGCGTCTACGTTCAGGCCCACTTCCTACGCCAGCAGCTCCTCCGCTGGTTCCCTACTCTCAACACACCCTGGGGCCTGACACTCCTACGGGGGGCATTAGGCCTCGCGGAGACAGACTTGACCGTTGGGGTAATCACACGCCTAGCCGACTCACTGCGCGCCCGCGGCTTCCCGCAAGACAGTGCTGCCGTCTCGATCGTAGTGTATAGAACGCCCTTACGACGTGCTCCCGCGTACGACCTAACAGACTCCAGTACCGTTGCCGCACTAGTAGAGCAGCTCCGCCGCTATCACCGCAGCCGCTCAACGGCAACAAACGAATCTCATGCTCATCAGGTCCGAAACCACCTCTTGGCCGCGCTCGATCACGCCGAACAAGCAATCGCCAGCGGGCGCTACCGGAAGGCCGTACAGCTCCTCTCCCCACTGGTACAACGACGGGCATGGTGGCAGCTTGACGACAGCCAGGAACGCGAGGCCTACCGGACCGCCCTTGTAGAGACCCTTTGCCGTGCCTACGAACAACTCCACCAGCCTCAACGTGCAGAGGCCTTGCGGAACGAGCTGCTCTCAACGGAACAGCTCCTTGAGCATATGGTGGGCACTACTGAGCGTCCGCCATCCCAAGAGCTTACCACTCCACGGTAGCTTGGCGGAGCGAACGCAGCCGGAGCAGCCAGCGGTATGCCCACTGCCGTTGCCCCGAAGGTGGATGGCTCAAGTACAGCGGGAAGTCAACACCAATCTCCCCTATCCCCAGGCGGCGCAGCAAGGGGAAAGGTGAATACCCTTGCACGCTTGGCAAGCGGAGCGCCACACTGAATCCGGCATCCCATCGCCATTGATGCAAACCACCAAGGGTCCTTCCCACGTGCCCTCCGTCGGCAAAGAGGCGAAGGTCAACAAGCTCCAGCAGGAGCCCGACAGCAGGCAGTAACTGAAACAGCCGCGACACGCTGACCTCAGCATTCAATGCCGTCAGAACGGAGCCAAGGGTATCCAGAGCCCCATATCCCCGCACGAACCCCCAGCCCATAGGCACAATTCGTCGTTCTCGAGCTGCTGGGGAGATGATTCCAGGAGTGCGGAAGAGCGGCAGCTCCAGCTCTTCCAGTGGAGACACCGACGCTAAACGGAACCCGACGACTGGGGGCGGCTGGAGCTCATCGGAAGAGAACCAACCAACGACCCCTCGGAGCACCAAAGGGAGTGGGACTTCTGGCTCCCAGAGGCACTCTACCACCGTCCGAAAGAAACTCCGTCCTTCAGCGAACGGCGACACTCCCAAGGGCGCCGCAGGACCTCTGTACCAGAATGGCTCCAGGCTCTTGCGGAGCCGCAACGTACCGACATCAGTCTCCACCGACGTCGTCAGACCCACCTTGAGAGCAACAACCTCCAACCGATCTTTAGGAGCCCATCCCAATGGCGAACCCGGAAAAGCATACGCGGCCGTCTGTCGCCGCCAGTACCCAACGGCAATCCGCCCTGCGATGTCCCATGCCGAAGGCGGCAGAGGGGAGAGTGAGAGCGTTGTCCCTACCCGCACACGCACCCAGCCATCCTGCTGTGCTCCAAAGAGTTCCAGTTGCGGACGTGCTGGCACCTGCCAGAAGAGGTGCTGCCACTGAAACATCCCCCCAAAGGAAAAGGGACGAAACCTCACCCCTTGGGCCAGAGACAGCCGGACCTTGTGGAACATCCCCAAGTAAGCCCCCCGAGCCTCCACCCCTACCTTCAGGCCATCCACAGTGTTGAAGCCTACCACCGGCTGCCACACAATCCCGTAGGAGTAGAGCTCCACAGGATCAGCACTGACCGCCTCCAAGAAAGGACGGAAGGTCACCGGCGGCAGCAAACCGCTGGAGTTGTTGAGCCGATTGATGTCCAGTAGCAGCACCGTGTCCGGGTCCACGAGGGCGGACACTGCCGGAGCGGGTAGTCTCACCGTCTTCTCCAGCCGCGACGGCCCTCGCAGCAGCTCCTCCACCGTGAAGCGAACCCGCTCACGCTGGCCATTACGCAGCTTCAGCTCAACATCGACGGGTAGGATAGCGCTCTGGCGACGCTCTATGCTGACGGTCACATCCCAGAGGCCTCCTGGAGCTTCTCTGTTCCGGAGGCCTGCGAGGGCGTAGTCCACCACCGGAGTCTGGGAGAACCACTGGTCAAAGAACCACCGAAAGTCTGCCCGCTCTCCCTTGTGCTGGGAGACGACCTCGTTGACGAGCCGCACGAAGTCCTCCGGATACACGTGCCGGAACCGAAAGCGGCGGTAGTACTCCTGCACCACTGCGCCAAAGGTCTCCTCCCCTAAGATCCCGCGAAGCATGAGTAACAGGGTCGCCGTCTTCGGGTACGCGTTGACAACGTAGCTTGCCTCCGTACGGTGCCAGTCCGAGCGAGTCAGCAGCGGCTCATCCCATCCCGTCAGCGCCCAGCGGATTGTGCCGATGGCATTCCCAGTACGCTCATCCGTTGTCGCAATGAGGGAGCGCAGCCATTGAGGTAGCCGCAGCGCAGGATAGCGCCGCCCATAGAATGCCTCCAGCGCCAGCATGGTGATGAAGGTGTTAAAGCCCTCGTCCTGGAAGCCGAACTCGGTCTCGTTGGAGTTGATCACCATCGGGTACCAATTGTGCCCGATCTCGTGCATGATGACCTCCGCGGTCCGTGGGGCCAGAATACCTCCCGTGAGACCACGCCCCATGAAGACGATGCCTGGATACTCCATGCCACCGCTCGTCCCACCGACGACAACGAACATCTGCGGGTACGGGTACTGCCCGAAGTGCTCGGAGAAGTACCGAATCGCATGGACCGCTGCCCTCAACCCCTCGTCACGGTAGAAGTCCTCCAGCTCGCGGGGATAGAGCGCGTGGACCAAGACATTACCCCACCGCTGTGCATCCCATAGGTAATGGCGCACAGCTGCCCATGCAAAGGTGCGCACCCGCTCAGCGCGGAAGCGCCAAGTCCGCAGCGTTGTGTCAGTGAGCGGCTGCGCGGCAAGGTTGGCAATCCGCACAATGCTGGTATCTTCTCGCAGACGGCGCAATCGTTCGGTGAGCTCAGCAGGCAGGACCTCATCAGGGTTCGCCAGGGTGCCTGTGGAGACAACAACGTACGTCCCCGGCAGCGTCAGCTCCACCTCAAAGTCCGCTATCTCCTCGTAGAACTCCCCGGTGCCCAGATACTGCTCCGTGTGCCAGCCATAGCGGTCGTAGACGCAGACCGAGGGGAACCAATGCGCAACGAAGTAATCGGTGCCATAGCGCCCCATCCGAAGGCCTTCCGGCGGCACGGTCTGCACGATACTGCTGAGGACCTCTACGGAGTCTCCAGGCAGCAGCGGCTTCGGCACACCGAGCCGTACAATCGTGTTGTCCACGCTGAAGTCCATCCGCCGCTCGCCGGTAGAGGCGATGACAACGAAGGAATCCACTCGCACGGCGGGAAGCTCCGGAATCCGCTCCAGGCGGCGCTCCCGGCTGAGCTGTCGGGCGTAGCTGTTCGGAGCAAAGATGTTCCAGTACAGGTGCACGTAGAGCTCCCGCAACGTATCCGGCGAAGCGTTTCGGTAGACCATCCGCGTGTGCACGCGTAGGAGTGCCTCTGTAGGGTTCAGCTCGGCGCGGATCTGGTACCGAACCTCCTGCTGCCACTCCTGAGCGGCACAAAGGCCCGCCACCGTGCCAACAATGAGCCATAGACAGACCATCTGCACCTAAAACCCTACGCCCACTGCTATGCCGAGAGCGAGCGGATGGACTGCGCGAATTGACTTGTCCTCCCGCAGTGGGGGCTTAAACTCCTGCTCAAGGATCGAGAGGAGCCCGTAGTATGCCCGTAGGTCTATCAGCAGGCGTGCTGAGCGACGCAGTGGCAGCTCTGTTCCAGCCCCAGCGCTCAGTCCTACAGTCAGGCTTCGCAGAGAAGCCTCCAGCCTCTTTGGAGCTCCGCCTCCGACGATCTGTTCCACTCTACCGCTCGTCCGCAGTCCCGGTGCAACCCCGGCATAGATGGCTACTGGCAGGGGCACCACAGCAACATTGAGGCGCGGGGCCACCAGCAGCTCAAGCTGGTCGAAGTTGTAGCGTAGGTCGTATCCTCCCCCACCCAACGAGATCCTCTGCTCAGTCCCTCGGCGGGCGTAGAGTAGCTCTAGGAGGAGCGTGAGTCTGGGGATTCCCAGGGCCTCGAGTCGGAGGATACCGAAGACTCCCGCCGCGGGATTCAACTGTGTCTGCACCCCTTCGGCATCTGCCCCTACGAAGCGCACTGCTCCCAGCCCTATCCGAAGTCCCCTCTGAGCCAACAGAGGCTCAGGCTCCTGAGACCATGCTATACTAAGAGTCCAGGCAGCAACGACGAGAGCGACAACGGCTTGCATGAGGCTCTCCCTTCGTATGAAACATC
>JBCNUX010000057.1:0-6189 GCA_039630485.1 Chlorobiota bacterium
GGGACCATCAGCAGCCCCCCGACTACCACCGGCGGACTCCGAATCATCGGCAGGATAAGCTTACCGACGGAGGATCGGACACCTCGACGAGGCCGATCCAAAGGTAAAGCAACTCCCACACCCACCCATCCCCAAGCAGGAGAATTACGCCACCGATCCCCAAGACAGCCAGCCCAACCTCAGCGGCGCGAGGAGCAGCGCCTACGTCCAACTGTCCCAGGAGGCCCAAAGAAGCCCGAAAGTGCTACCCCCTCCGTTCCTCCATCACCTACCCTTCCAGAACCCCTATCTCCGCAGGCCCCGCCGAAACCCAAGAGCACCCAGCGCCGTAAGCTCACCCTCGGCGAAGAGACAGTCCCAAAGAGGCGCCGCCGGCGTATCTTGGAGGAGATTAGCCAAGAGGAGCTCGAGGAGGTCATTCGCCAAACCCTCATCGGCGCGGAAGAGACGGGTATGCAGTTGCGGGCCCGTCTACGCCAGAAACGTCGGGCAGAACGCGAGGAGAAACGTCAAGAAGAAGAGCTCCAGCAGTCCCGAATCCTGTATACGACAGAGTTCCTCACCACAGCCGAACTGGCCCAGCTCCTAGGAGTCCAGGCCTCTGAGATCATCAGTAAGTGCATGCAGCTAGGCCTCATGGTCACCATCAACCAGAGGCTTGACCGTGACACCATTACGCTGATCGCTGCTGACTACGGCTATGAGGTGCAGTTCCAAGACGTCGAGGAGGCAGGTGAGCTCGTGGATGAACCCGATCCGCCAGAGAGCCTGCGTCCCCGACCACCAATTGTCACTGTCATGGGTCATGTAGACCACGGCAAGACCACCCTACTGGATTACATCCGCCAGACGAACGTCGTCGCCGGCGAGGCCGGTGGCATCACCCAGCACATTGGGGCATACCAAGTCACACTCCCCGACGGGCGCCTCATCACCTTCCTCGATACTCCGGGACACGAGGCCTTCACTGCTATGCGTGCTCGTGGGGCCCAGGTGACCGACATCGTGGTCTTGGTCGTTGCTGCAGATGATGCTGTCATGCCCCAGACTGTGGAGGCTATCAACCACGCTCGCGCAGCAAATGTCCCGATCATTGTGGCGATTAACAAGATCGACAAACCCGAGGCAAACCCCGACAGAATCCGTCAGCAACTGGCCGAGCACGACATCCTGGTAGAAGAGTGGGGCGGGCGCTACCAGTCAGTGGAAATCTCCGCGCTGACGGGCAAGAACGTGGACGTGTTGCTGGAGAAAATCCTCCTGGAAGCTGAGCTGCTGGACCTCCGTGCCAACCCCGACCGCCCGGCCCGCGGCACCATCATTGAAGCCCACCTCGATAAGGGCAAAGGCCCTGTGGCAACGGTCATCGTGCAGAACGGGACCCTACGGATTGGGGACGTCTTCGTGGCAGGACTGCAGTACGGGCGTGTACGTGCGCTCTACGACGAGCGGGGGAACCGCTGTGAGAGTGCTCCCCCCTCTACCCCCATCCAGGTAGCGGGCTTCGACGGACTCCCCGAGGTCGGCGATAAACTTGTCGTTGTTGACGACGAGCGCCTAGCACGGCAGATCGCCTTGCGCCGCCAGCAGCTCAAGCGCCAGCAGTCCATGCAGCGCGCCCGCTCAATCACCCTAGGTGATCTCTCGCAGCGGATCTCCGAGGGGCACATCCGTGAACTCCGGCTTGTCCTGAAAGCCGACGTCATGGGCTCCGTCGAGGCCTTGACGAATGCCCTCCTTCGCCTCTCGACTGATGAAGTCCGGGTCAACCTCCTCCATACTGGGGTTGGGGCCATCACGGAGGCAGACGTCATGCTAGCAGCCGCGTCTGAAGCCGTTGTCATTGGCTTCCAAGTCCAGCCTACGGCCGCAGCTCGCAAAGTGGCCGAGACCGAAGGGGTGGAGATCCGCACTTACCGCATCATCTACGAGTGCCTGGACGACGTCAAGCAAGCGCTGGAAGGGTTGCTCAGCCCAGAAGTCAAGGAGGAAATCCTCGGACATGCAGAGGTCCGGCAGGTCTTCCACATCAGCCGGATTGGGACTGTTGCCGGCTGTTATGTCACCGATGGAGTTATCCAGCGGAATGCCCGCGCCCGCATCCTCCGTGAAGGCTTGCCCATCCACACCGGCACAATTGAGTCCTTGAAGCGCTTCAAAGAGGATGTCCGAGAAGTTGCAGCCGGTTATGAGTGTGGGCTCATGGTCTCCGGCTTTGAAGACTTCCGCGAAGGGGACATCATAGAGACCTTCAGGCTAGTCGAGCAGAAGCGGAGCCTATCCGCCTAACCGGCATCGTGGGAAGGAAAGAGGATGTCGATTAGGGCTGAGCGCGTTGGCGGCCTCCTACGGGAGGTCTTAAGCGAGCCGCTGCGCAAACTCGCCGGGGAGCTCTCACCGAAACTCTTGCTAACGGTAGCCCGAGTGCAGATGAGCGGAGACCTGCGGTATGCGACTGTGTACGTCAGCATCTACGGCGCCCCCATCCCACCAGAGCAGGTACTCCATCGCCTCCAGCAAGAGCAGCGGAAGCTCCGAGGGTACATTGCTCAGCACACGCATCTGCGCTACATCCCAGAGCTCCGCTTCCGGCACGACACTTCTGCTGCTCATGCAGAACGCATCACCGAGCTCCTCAACCGACTCCGGCAGCAGGAGTCAGCACGGGAAGAGGAGAACAGAGACGATGGCGATGTCCAGAATTGAGGGACTCCCCTTCTTACGACGCTCCACGCTGGACCAATTCCCTGAATGGCTCTCTGTAGCTCGTTCTGTCGGGGCTTTCATCCTCTTGGACAAGCCCCGCCGTTGGTCCTCGTTCGATGCCGTGCGCTTCCTGCGCCGCCTCTTAGGGCTACGCCGCATTGGGCATGCCGGTACACTGGATCCTTTAGCAACTGGCCTCCTCATCCTGGGAATCGGGCGGGCAACGCGGTTACTCCCAACCTTCCAGCGTATGCCGAAGACTTACGTAACCCGAATGAAGCTGGGTGCTGTCACTGCTACTGACGATGCCGAGGCTCCGGAGCAACCCATCTGCTCCGAGCTTACCGTGACCGAGGCAGAGTTCCGTCAGCTCCTGGAACGCTTCCGAGGCACTATCGAGCAAGTACCCCCGCAGTACTCCGCCGTACACCACGGCGGGAAGCGACTCTACGAGTTAGCTCGCGCCGGTATCTCTGTCTCTCCTCCTCCACGCACTGTCCATATCGCCGAACTGGAGCTCACGGGGTGGGAACCGCCCTTTGCGGAGCTCTTCATCGTCTGCTCAACCGGCACCTACGTTCGAGCGCTCGTCCGAGACCTTGGGGCAGCAGCAGGGTGTGGCGCGTATGTCGTAGAGCTACGCCGATTAGCGATCGGCCCCTACCACGTTGACGATGCAGTGTCACCAGACGAACTCTCACAGGCGATTGCTCAACAGCATGCGCGTCTACACCCGCTGGTCTGACGTCCCCAAACATTCCCAAGGACGGCTTGCAACCGTTGGGACCTTCGACGGGGTCCACCGTGGGCATCAAGCCTTGCTGGAGTACCTCTGCCGAAGGGCACAGGAGCTGGCTCTCACAGCGTGTGTCGTGACTTTCGAGCCCCATCCCCAAATGGTCTTAGGCAGGCAGCCCCCGATTGGCATCCTCACGCCACTTCCAGCCAAACTGGAGCGCTTCAGGCAAATTGGAATCGCCGAGGTCGTTGTAGCTCCTTTCACAACAGAGCTGGCCCGCACATCAGCAGAGGAGTTCGTCCAACACTACCTCCTGGGAATCCTTGGCATACGAGGCATCGTAGTCGGACATGACCACATGTTTGGACACGGGCGCCGTGGCAACCTGGAGCTCCTCCGGCAGCTAGGACAGGCACTTGGGTTCATCGTAGAGCATTTTCCGCCCTTCGTCGTCGACGGCATCACCGTCAGCAGCAGCACGATCCGACGCGCCGTACAGCAGGGGGACGTAGAGACAGCAGCGAAGCTCCTGGGATATCCGTACACCGTCTGCGGCACTGTCGTCCGGGGAGATGGGCGTGGACGCCGTTTGGGCTTCCCCACGGCTAACCTCCAAGTAGAGGCTCCAGAGCAGCTTCTACCTGCCTACGGGGTCTACATTGCCACCACGCAGATCGCTGGAAGGCCTTACGCGGGCCTTGTGAGTTACGGGGTCCGTCCCACCTTTGGCAACGACCTCCCACCGCAGTTAGAGCTCTACGTGCTGGATTTCTCTGGCTCCCTGTACAATGAGCGGCTTTGTGTTTCGTTTTGGACCCGTGTACGAGCAGAGCTCCCCTTCCCCACACCTGAAGCACTGCAGGAGCAGATGGGACGGGACGAAGCCTACTGCCGTACATGGATTGCTGAACATCGCCTCTTGGAGCAAAGTCCCACAGTCGTGAGTCAGCCTATCCATGGTGACCAAGGAACGGAAAGCTGAGCTCATCCAACAGTTCGGTGGCAGTCCAACGAACACGGGTGCTGTGGAAGTCCAGGTAGCACTGCTGACGGAACGCATCCGGAACCTCACCGAGCACCTGGAAAGGCACAAAAAGGACCACCACAACCGCCGCGGGCTCATCCTGATGGTCAGCAAGCGGCGCCGCCTACTGCGCTACCTTGCACGTACTGATTGGGAGCGGTACCAGCGGCTCCTGCAGGCACTCGCACTACGGAAGTAAGTCCCACTCGCCCAGAATGGATACATCGCTGCCATGGAAGTGGAACTCCCAAGGAACCTGGCTGAGGCTATTGCAGAGGACATCGATGACATCCAAGTGACAACTGCCGAAGACGGCTCCGTCCGAGTCAGCACCACCATCAACGGCCGCCCCTACGAGATAGAGACTGGTCTCTACGCCCCACAGGCTGATGCTGCCGTTATGGTCCGGCATGGAGACACGATGGTGCTGGTGACGGTCTGTAGCGCGGATCAGCCTCTGCCGGCCGTTGATTTCCTACCGCTGACGGTGGACTACCGAGAGAAATCTTCCGCCGCGGGCAAGATCCCAGGAAGCTTCCATCGCCGCGAAGGGCGGCCGACCGACAAGGAAATCCTCTCAGCCCGCCTCATTGACCGCTCCTGCCGCCCCCTCTTCCCCAAGCGGTGGCGCTACGAGACCCAAATCATAGCTACAGTCTTCTCGTACGACCGGGAGATCGATGGCGATACGCTCGGAGCAACAGGAGCATCAGCAGCTCTACTGCTCTCCTCCATCCCTTTCGCTGGACCTATCTCGCAGGTCCGCATTGGTCGGGTGGATGGGGAATTCATCGTGAACCCCACCTTGAGCCAACTGGAGGCCTCTGACATGGACATTGTCGTTGCTGGCACCGATAGCTCAATTGTGATGGTCGAAGGCGGTGCCAAGGAGATCTCCGAGGCAGACTTCATAGCAGCGCTGGAAGTCGCCCAAGAGCCTATCCGTCGGTTGAATGCATTGCAGCGCCGGTTAGCTGCTCTGCGAGGACAACCGAAGCATGAGTTGCCCCCCGAGCTCATTCCGGAAGAGCTTCGAAGCTTTGTTGCCGGACTTGTGCAATCAGAGATCCAAAGCTTCATCCGCCAAACCACAACGAAGGAGCAGCGCTCCGCGTGGCGGAAGGAATTGCGGGAGCGCGTCCTGACAGCAGTTGCCGAAGCCGCTACGGCTGACCATCCAGAATGGCAGTCGCTTCCGTTGGAACCCCTCGTCAATGCAGTGCTCACAGAGCTCGAACGCCACGAAGTAAGGCAGATGATCCTCACCGAGGGACGTCGCCTGGATGGCCGTACCCCGAACCAGATCCGTCCCATCCTCTGCCGGGCTGGAGTCCTCCCCAGAACCCACGGCTCCGCCTTCTTCATGCGGGGGGAGACCCAGAGCTTAGCCAGCGTGACCTTAGGTACAAAAGGGGATGAACTCACCGTTGACGGGCTACTGCCGACGTATACGCGCCGCTTCATGTTCCACTACAACTTCCCACCCTACAGCACTGGCGAGATCCGGCGTCCTGGCCTTCCATCGCGTCGCGAAGTAGGGCACGGCAACTTAGCTGAGCGCGCATTGGAACCCCTGCTGCCCTCGGAAGAGCAGTTCCCCTACACCATACGGGTGGTCTCCGACATCCTCTCCTCCAACGGCTCCTCCTCCATGGCTAGCGTCTGCGCTGGCAGCTTAGCACTCTTTGATGCCGGAGTCCCAATGAAGCGAGCCGCTGCT
>JBCNUX010000058.1:0-5879 GCA_039630485.1 Chlorobiota bacterium
CAGTCCGCGAGGGGCTGCCGCCGGTTTTTGTTTGAGGATGGGGGTGGGGCGAGGGGTAGAATCGCCTCCGTGGAGGCACCTCCACGAGGCCTTTTGGCAGAGCCGGCGGCTCGGCATCGTCCGCACGGACCACCTGGGTGATATGGTGCTGACGTTGCCGATGGCACTTGCCGTCCGTGAGCTCCGGCCTGAGACCCACGTCATTGTCTTCGCCCATCCCCGCACGGCTCCTCTGGTAGATGACGCCCTTGGAGTGACGGCTGTATTCGTAGAGAGCGCTGCCGAGCTCTACCAAGCTCTGCAGAACTGGAAACCCGAAGTGCTCTTCTTCCCTCGCCCCCTCTTCTCAGAAGCTCGGGCAGCCTGGCGGGCTGGAGTCCCTTATCGCGTGGGTAGCGGTTACCGGTGGTACTCCTGGCTATTTACCCATCGTATGTACGAGCACCGTAGGACTGCAGAGCGCCATGAGGCGGAGTACAACGTGCAGATGGTCGCCTATGCTGCGGGGAAGGCAGTATCCGTGCGGTTGGCAGCGCCTCGGGTGGAGGAAAGGGCGTTTCAGCAAGTGTCTCAGCTCCTGAGACGCTGTGGGCTACGGACTCGGGAATTCGTGGTGCTGCATCCCGGAGGGCGTGGTTCGGCACCTCGGTGGGGGACTTCGTCCTTTGCTGCATTGGCTCGGCAGCTTGAGGAGGAGGGCGTTCCGTGTATCTTCACTGGAACTGCTGCAGAGGCGGGGATAGCGCAGGCCATTCAGCAGTCGTATCCCAAGGCCCGTCTGCTCTTCGGGATGTTGGATACGCGCGAATTCATCGCCCTTTTGGCCCAAGCTCGTATAGTAGTAGCCAACTCTACAGGAGCTCTGCACATCGCGGCAGCGCTTGGAGTACCAGTCGTTGGCCTCTATTCGCTGGAGCCGCCACACCATCCCCGACGCTGGGGGCCATACGCAGGGCACACAATCGTCCTGACGCCCCCGGTAGAACAACCACCGGCGGCTGTGTGGGCAATCCCCGTGGAGCAAGTCTACCGTGCTGTCGTGGAGCTGTGGAGTCTGAGTCTGGTTTCCCGTACGGCGGCACGGGATGACTTGCGGGTTGTGGGGTGAGCTATTGGGGGCGCTCAGAGTTGGGGAGGGCGCCGTAGAAGGGCGTGCCGCGAGGGGAGTAAATGGGGAAGAGCTCGTAGAGTAGCTCTCGGAGGGTTTCCGTGTCTACGGGTGCTAGGTCTTCTTCCCGGATGTGGCTCAGGAGCTGCTCCAGCTGGTGGACAGAGAGGAGCTGGAGCGAGTAGATGTGCATGAGGTGCTGGAAGCCGTCGCTGGAGAACAGGCCGGTCTCCTCAGTGTACAGGGGTCGGAAGCTACTCTTTCGGGCCGGTGGACGTCGCAGGATTAAGGAGTGATGCTGTAAGTGCGGGAGCCACGAGAGTGCTTGTATCGCCTCTGCCTGTGAGAAGCCCATGCGGCCGATCCGGTTGACTCCGTAAGCAGCGAAGCGACGGTGGTTGCGGAAAACGTAGGGGTTATCCAGCATCTCAGCTAGCCAGGCGATGATGGCCCCCAAGAGGCGCTCACGACGGCGCTGCTGAGCTCTTCGAAGGCGGTCGTTCTGGGATACTCTTGGGGAGGGCTTCGTTGAAGAAGGCTCGGAGGTAGCGCTCTTGCTGCGCTTCCATGCGCTGGCGCTGAGATGCTGTTTGGTCGTCGTACCCGAGGGCATGTAGGGTCCCGTGGATACTGAGACGGATGAGCTCTTCCGCGAGCGGAACACTGTATTCTTCGGCCTGTCGCTGCGCTTGCTGGACGCCGATGTAGATCTCGGCCTCCAGCGGCGTAGGTGCCAAGACGAACGTCAGCACGTCCGTAGGGTAATCGTGCTGCAGGTACTGTCGGTTGAGCTCCTGGATGGTCTGGTCGTCGGCTAAGACGATACGGACGGTAGCTGTGCTGACGCCTTCCTGCTGGAGTACGAACCGGACAGCCTCGCGTAAGTGTGCCCTCGGTATGGGAGAGTTGCGGAGGCCGGCGAGGTATATGGAGATTCGGAGTGCCATTGGTTCATGCGGGAGCAGACTCTGTCTGGATAAACCAACCGTGCCAGTACTCTGCCCATACTGTGGGCTTCCAGGAGGCGAGCGTGAGGCAAGAGCTGAAGCCAGGCATGGAAAGGACGCACGTATGGAATTCACCTCGCTCCCCACAGGGGTCCACCGAAGGCGGCAGGGCATCCAGGAAGGCCTGATCGTATGAATGCCCCAGCCATTGGGGATCGAGGCGGCGGGAATCAACACAGGTCACAATAGCATAGATGCCGGCTTCGAGAACCTCCCGAGCCAGCAGGTCGCTCGGTTCGCCCCAAAGCGGGAAGAGTAGCTCCACTGCCAGCGGTGCCAGAATCTGCTCGCGGTACCGTCGTACGTCCTCCAGGGAGATGTCCCCGAAGGCGATCGCTCGGCAGCCGAGGCCGTGCAAGAGTGTGCGGAAGCGGCGAGCGTAGAGTTCGTTAGAGGGCTGCTGCCGGAAACGCAGGAGCTGGAGTGGGAGTCCCAGCGCCTGCGCCTGCTGCAGGAGTGTGGACACTGGAATCCCGTGGAAGGCGACGGTAGGTGGATTGCCGATGACGGTACTGATGAGACCTGCAATTGGCTGTCGCTGCTGACGAAGCCGCAGTAGCGTGAGAGCACTGTCCTTCCCTCCGCTCCACGCAATCCAGATGCCCGCCGACAGCGTCATTCACCGATGATTTTGACCAGGACCCGCTTCGGGCGTTGGCCGTCGAACTCGCCGTAGAAGATTTGCTCCCATGGCCCCAGGTCTAGGCGTCCGTCGGTGATGGCGACAACGACCTCACGCCCCATGATGGTGCGCTTGAGGTGGGCGTCAGCGTTCGTCTCACCTGTGTCGTTGTGGCGGTACCGCGAGTACGGCTTCTCAGGTGCAAGCTGCTCCAACCATGCCTCAAAGTCGGCGTGGAGACCGGGTTCGTCGTCGTTAATGAAGACGCTGGCGGTGATGTGCATGGCATTGCAGAGTACAAGGCCCTCGCGAATGCCGCTCTCTCGGACGCATTCCTCCACCATAGGCGTGATGTTGATGAAAGCTCGTCGCGTGGGTGTGTTGAACCAGAGCTCCTTGCGGTAAGACTTCATCGCGGCTCCTCGAAGAAGGGGACTTCGGCTCATCCGTAGTAGAGCACGCTGGAGAAGGTGACAGCAGAGAGAGTCTCTGACTCGTACCACTGACGGTAGTCTGCCAGAACGCCATACCGCGGCTGCAGGGCAGCAAGGAGAGTGTAGACCGGTGACAGTCCGCAGATGCGGTATCGGTCCTCAACGGCAGCGATCAGTTGGAAGTACTCCTCAGCATCAGCACGGCACATAGCGGCGATGAGGGCGCGGTCGTGCTGTTCTACTTCGGGGAGTAAGAGGCGTGCATCGGCGTCGTCGCCGAATTTGCGTCCGACGTGGGCCATGTCGGCACTGGCAATCCAGAGCGTGCGCCGTCCCGACGATGCGATGATCTCCCGGAGGGTGCGGATGGCGTACTGCAGGGCGCTGTCGGTGCTCGGCGAGCGGCGCTGTGGGATGAGGTCGCCAAAGGACGTCAGCAGTACGGGGAAGAGCTCAACCCCGTTGCCGAAGAGATGCTGGAGGAACACGACTTGGAACTCCAACGAGTGTTCGGGCTTGTGGGCAAGGTCGGTATCGGTCACCACGACGGGACAAGCTTCTACGAACTGCCGGACCAGCGAGCGGGCTGTCGGCATCGTCCCCAGTGGCGTCTGGAAATCCTTCTCCGTGACGATGAATGGGGCATGCCAGCCGTAGTGTGAGGTGCCCAACACGACGACGAGCTCGGGTTGGAGCTGTTGGAGTACCTGGTACGCCGCCGCGTAGCTGCTGATCCCTACTCGCAGGTCGATGTGGGGGATGACGGCAGCGATGGGCGACGCTGCCGGAACATCTACAGTTGGGGCTGATTGGAGGCTGGAGTCCAGCAGGGCAGCGATTTCAGGGGCAGCTTCGGGATAGCAGATCCCTGCCAGCGCAGCCGTGCGGATGGGGTAGCTGCGGTATTCTGCCTCCCAAGCTCGGCGGCGCTGGTCGAAGCGGGGACTCCGCAGGGCATAGACGGAGTCTAACTGCTGTACGAAGTCGGAGACGATTCGTTGATGGGCTGGGGAGTTGCGGATCCCGGCTGCAGCCAGATGCTGCCAGAGCTCCTCCCACGACTGACTCTCTGCCAGTGCTTCTATGACGGGATACGCCTCTAGCGGGACGGCGAACGGCTGGGGCGTATACTCCAGAGGGTCGTGCGCCGTCAGCACTGGCTCAGATGCTTGGTCTGTGGCGATGCTCCACTGCAGTCCGGGGCGCAAGGGGTAGAACTCCATGCTTCTACTCGTTGTTGGAGAGGCGGTGTCCGAGACGACTCCAAACGAGGAAGAGTGCAGCTCCAGCGACCGCGAAGATGCCGCTGGGCACCAAGAGCCAGAAATTGCCCGAGAGGAGGTAAGCGACAAGGAAGCTCAGTGAACTCAGCCCATTCGCGGCGGTACTCAGCCACATGGCCGTTCGCCACGAAGTACTCTGCTGCTTGCGTTGGTCCATGCTGGCTACTCCCAAATGAGTTCCATGCCAATCCGCAGGCTCCGCCGCTGCTCGTAACGGGCGGGGTTGAATGGATAGGGCTCCAGCGGCGGCTGGAGGTCGGGATAGAGTGGGTCGTTCCACGTCGGAGGTGTTGGATCACCGTACTCGTACGCCCGACCGGTGACGGGATTGACGATAGCGGGGTTCCTCCAGTCCAGCGGGTTCAGCAGTTCTAGTCGCAGACGTAGGGTGGCTGAGGCGATGCGGAGGTCGCGGCTGAGAGCAAGTTCCCACCATCGGTAGGCCTGAGCGAGGGCACTATAGGGGCGCTCTTCGTCCAGTTCGTAGAGCGGACGTCCGTTTGGGAGCCGGCGCTGAGTACCCGTCGCAGGGTCGATGACCGGTACTGCGGGGGTATAGCGGCGTCCCGAGCGGAGCACGAACCGTGTCCAGAGGCGCCACCCTTCCAGGATGCGGAGCCCCAACGGAGCGGAGCCCTCTGGAGGCTGTACCCAGAGGTTGAGCTGGAAGTCCCACGGCCGGTCCCATGGCATCGGGTCTTCAGTGAGCCGGTCAGGGATAAGCCCTCGGGCAATCAGCAGTCCTTGGTCGGCAGAGCTGCTCTTGCCCGTCACGGAGCTGTAGCCGAGCGTAGCGCTCAGTTCCAGCCAGCGTCCGATGCGCTTGCGGTACTCCACCTCAATCCCTCGGGCACGGGCATAGTCGGCATTGGTGTAGGTGATGAAGCGTCCGCCGGCGAATCGAGGGTTGTCCGTGCGTACGGGGCGGGTTTGGACGTAGCCGAAGATGTCACGGTAGAAGAGGGCGATGCTGAGGACATCATCGGTGGTCAGTTGGTTCCGCAGTCCCAGCTCATAGGCGATGCTGGTTTCCGGATTGAGGTCGGGGTTGCCGAAGCGCTGGTATGACGAGCGAGCTGCTGCAGGGGAGAGCTTAGCGTAGACGTACTGCGGACGGGGCAGCTTGGTGAAGTGGCCGTAGTTGAAGTAGAGCATCTGCGTGGGCGTGATGGGATGGGCAATCCCCAAGCGGGGCTGGAGCCGGAGCTTCCAGCGGAGTCCGAAGGCAGGGACGGTGTGGGCTCGGTAGGAGCGGCGCTGCTCTTCGGTGATGGTGCTCAGCGCGGGGTTATCAATCGCTTCGTCCACCAGGCGTCCGGGAGCCCAGGCTTCGGCTCGGAGTCCGTAGTGGAGCACGAGCCCTTTCTGCGTTACGTGGTGCTGAGCGTAGAGCGTCAGTAGCCGTGGGCGAACGGAGAAGGCGTC
>JBCNUX010000059.1:0-5811 GCA_039630485.1 Chlorobiota bacterium
AGGCCTCTACTACGCCCGCTTCTATCGCCGCCTAGCACCGGAACCCGACACTGGCTGGATTGATTTCCGAGCGCTGCGTTTTCCCGGGCTCCTATCGGCCTTCACCGTTCCCACCGGTGGCACAAGCGATTACGCACCCGAAATGGTCCACGCCGCTGCCCAAGGGAAGCCATACCGCTGCTTTGTAAGCCCCGATACCCGTATCCCCTTCATGGCAATGCCCGACGCCATACGAGCACTACTGCTCTTAGCAGACGCCCCTACCTCAGCTCTACAACGTCACGTATACAACGTCACTGCTTTCTCCGCCAGCGCGGAGGAGATCGCTGAGCACGTCCACCGCCTGTTCCCCAAGGCTCAGATCGAGTTTGACCCTGACCCACGCCGCCAGGCCATCGTGGACACGTGGCCTGAAGATACCGATGACAGTGCTGCCCGACGTGATTGGGGGTGGAGACCGGAATACGACTGCAACCGCACCTTTGAGCACTACCTAGCGACGAACATCCGCCGCCGCTACCAAGGCAGTCTATCCTAACGCAGCTTTCGAGCCTCCTCCAGCAGCTCGTTCACCATGCTGAGCGAATCCCCCTCAGCATAGTACCGCACCAATGGCTCCGTCCCCGAGGGACGGATAAGGAGCCATCCTTTGGGGACAAAGAACTTGAAGCCATCGGTGGTGTCAATGCGCTCCACAGGATAACGCCCCAAACGTGTCGGCTGCTTGGCACAGGCTTTCAGAATTGCCGCCTTCTCCCGCTCGCTGACATGGACATCTAACCGCCGGTACCGATGAGGGCCAAACTCTTCATCCAGCTCCTGACTCAACTGCTTCAGCGACTTCTGGCGACGTGCCATCATCTCCAGCAGCAGCAGCCCACAGAAGATGCCGTCCCGCTCCGGAATGTGAATCACCGTGGCAAATCCACCGGACTCCTCACCACCTAACAGAACCCGCTCCTCCTGCATGAGACGGGCGATATGCTTGAAGCCAACCGGGGTGACCACCAGCGGAATCTCGTGGCGCTGGCAGTAGAGGTCCACCATCGAGGTCACCGACACTGTCTTCGCAACGATGCCCCTCCGCTTCTTGTCCTCGTACAGGTACTTCAGCAGCAGCATGAACAGTCGCTGGGAGTCAGCGTAGTTGCCCTCGTGGTCTATGGCTGCTACCCGATCGGCATCCCCGTCGGTGACGATACAGACGTCGTAGTGTCCTGCCCGTCGGACATACTCCATCGTTGCCCGCAGCCGTTCAGGGGTAGGTTCCGGCTGCTCCACCTCTCCGAAGATGGGGTTGAGCTCCGAATGGACTTCCTCCACTTGGGGCAGTATCGACCGCAGAAGCCCTATGCCTGCCCCATACATCGGATCGTGAAGGATACGCAGGTTGGACCTTTGAATGAGCTCCAGTGCAATCTTCTTGCGAATGTGCCGGACGTAGGATTCGCGTGGATCAAACGGGCGAACCAAATTGTCTTCGATGTACTGCTCCAGCGACTTAAGCTTCCAGCGCTTAGGGGGATTCTGGAACACTTGGGTAACGTACCGCTCTATTTCCGCTACCTGCTCTGGAGTTGCTGGTCCACCAAAGTTCCCCCGAACCTTGTAGCCGTTGTATTTGGCGGGATTGTGGCTGGCGGTGATGACGATTCCCAGCGCAGCTCCCTTCTGCTTGGTGTGAAACGACACCAAGGGAGTGGGGGCAAATGTCTCCATAAGATGCACCACAATGTTCTCAGAGGCAAGCACGCAGGCAACCTCGTGAGCGAATTCTCGCGATAGGAAGCGCGTGTCGTAGCCTACCACGACTGCCGGATACCGCAGCCCTAGGCTGTGAATGTAGCGTGCTGTTGCCAGTGAAACGAGCCTGAGGTTGTCTACAGTAAAATCGTACGCAATGACGCCGCGCCAGCCATCTGTCCCGAACTGAATCATATTGCTTCCTCAGGTGTGTGAGACCACCTGCGGGAAGAGACCTGCTGTCCCAACGTACACTGCGTCTGATCCTAGCACTTCCTCAATCCTGAGCAGCTCGTTGTACTTTGCCGTCCGCTCGCCTCGGCAGGGAGCCCCTGCTTTCAGACCGTATGCCCCTAAGCCCACAGCAAGATGGGCAATGATGGGGTCTTCCGTCTCCCCGGAGCGATGGGAGAGGATTGTGTAGTAGTGCGCCCGATGAGCCATCTGGACAGCCTCGATTGTCTCGCTGAGTGTTCCAATCTGGTTCGGCTTGATGAGGATGGCATTTGCGACTCCTTCTGCAATGCCACGTTGCAGCAGCTTTGGATTGGTCACAAAGAGGTCATCCCCAACTAACAAGAGCTGCTTACCCAAGCGTTGCGTCAACCGGCGCCATCCCTCCCAATCCAGCTCCCCGAGCCCATCCTCCAGGAGGACCAAGGGATACTGCCGAGCAAGCTCTTCGTACCAAGCGATGAGCTCATCGGTAGTTTGCCTCCCCCCACCAGACCGCCTGAAGTTGTAAGCATCACCTTCTGCAAGCTCGCTAGCCGCAACATCTAGGCCAAGAGCAATCTGACGTCCCGGTACATACCCTGCCTGCTCAATCGCCTGTAACAAGAGCTCTATCGCCTCCTCCTGCGACTTAATCCCAGATGGAGAGAACCCACCCTCATCGCCAACTGCCGTACCATACCCCCTGGCCCGAAGGAGCTCACGCAGCGCTGCATAGACTTCCGCACCTGCTCGCAGAGCTTCAGCAAAGGATGGCATTCCGTGAGGGATGAGCAAGAACTCCTGAACGTCTAGGGTATTGTCTGCATGCCGACCGCCATTCAGCACGTTGAAGAGTGGGACGGGCAGGTGTCGAGCGGCCCTACCACCGAGGTAGGTAAAGAGCGGGAGTCCAAGTGCTGCTGCCGCTGCTCGCGCTACTGCCAGCGAAACGCCGACGATTGCATTAGCACCAAGCCCTGCCTTCGTTGGGGTTCCGTCTAACTCTAGCAGCAGTCGGTCAATCGACCATTGTTCTGTTGCATCCATCCCCCGCAGAGCTGGAGCAATCCGCTCGTGAACGTTGGCAACCGCCTTTCGAACACCTCGCCCTCGAAATCGCTGTCCACCATCCCGTAGCTCCTGGGCCTCGTTCCTACCCGTACTGGCGCCCGCCGGTGCAGCTGCACGTCCATAAGCGCCTCCACTCAGCACTACCTCCACCTCTATCGTCGGATGTCCCCGCGAATCGAGAATCTCCCGAGCCTGCACGCGCTCAATGAGGGTACGCCTATCCCCCATCGATACCTCGTCCTCCCCCCTTACCAGAAGAAGTGCAGCTGCTCTATTGCCTTCGCCAAGCGGATGTCTAGTTCCGTCAGTCCACCGCGGTCATGTGTTGTGAGGGTTACCCGCAACTTGTTCCATCCGTACAGCAGCAAATCCGGGTGATGATCCATCCCCTCAGCTAAGACAGCAATCGAGTTCAAAAGCCCTACTGCTGCGGCGAAGTTAGGAGCGACGAACTCTCGTACGAGCGTATTCCCTTCACGCTGCCAGAGCGGTAACTCTTGCAGTGCTTGGTGGAGCTCCTCTTCAGCGAGCAGTGGTGGTCGCGCCATCCTCCGTTTCTGTCAAGAGTGCCTCCAGTCGCCCAACGAGGTAGCCCTTTGGCACGGCCCCGATCACCGTATCTACATGCTCTCCACCACGGAAGAACAGAAGGGATGGTATGGCTCGGATTCCGTACTGCAACGCGACACGAGGATTCTGATCCACATCCACCTTCGCGACCTTGACACCCCTACTGGCATACTCGCGAGCGATCTCTTCCACAATCGGTGCAATTATCCGGCATGGACCACACCACGCTGCCCAGAAATCTACGAGAACAACCCCAGGATGTTGCAAGACCTCTGTGGCAAAGGTTCGGTCAGAGACTTCTACTGGCTTCATCGAGCGCTCCTACTTGGGTACTAAAACACTGCCACAAAATTAGCAAAAGCCTTGGGGCCGCCAGCTGCCGCCTGGTCAAAGCCTGCCCACCTTTCAGTCCTCACCCTGCGCTTTCGTAAAGCCCATTGCCCCGTCTATCAGCGTCAGCTTCTCCACGTGCATCCAGCGGTACCGCTCTCCAACACGGCGAAGGAGCTCGATAATGTCGCTGTCCTCCACTGTCTCCCCATCCCTCGCTAGGAATCGGCAACGGTAGTGGTCTACGTAATCTGGCATGGCTCCCGTGGGTGGGTATACTTTCGTCCCTCGGTTAGAGACCATCTTCAGCCGGAAGACTGTCCCTTGGACTAACCGTTCCAGCTCCGGCCCCAACTGCTTCGGCAGGTCTTCCGTTTCCACGAAGACATCCACCCCGACGACCTGTCGCTGCTGTGGTCGCACCCACGCAAGATCCTTGCTAAGCTTAGGAATTTGCAGAGGCTTGTACTGCCGAACGCTGACGGTCTCTGGCCTTAGCCCCAAGTTGTCAATAATCGCTTCTGCATAAGCAGTCGTGGAGGCTCCACGGTCGTAGCCGACTACATCGCCCGTCAACACTTTGCCTTCCTCTAGCGTCACCAACAGGGCATTCTCAATCAGCTCTGCCTTTTCAAACTCACCCAAGTACCGGAGCATGAGGATTGCCGAGCCAATCACCGCCGTAGGATTAGCTACATTCTTGCCTGCATACTTCGGCGCAGAGCCATGGACTGCCTCAAAGATGGCCACCTCATCACCGATGTTGGCAGAGGGAGCAAAACCGAGCCCACCGATGAGTGCCGAGGTTAAGTCGCTGAGGATATCCCCGTTCATGTTCGTCGTAACGATCACCTCAAACTGCTCCGGACGCTTGACAAGCTGGTGGGCGCAGTTGTCCACAATGATGTGGTGGGCTTCTATATCGGGGTAATCGCGGGCAACCTCTTCGAAGGTCCGTTTCATCATCCCCTCGGTGAGCTTCAGGATGTTGGCCTTGGTGGCACAGTGGACGCTACGGCGCCCTTCAGCTCGAGCTAGCTCAAAAGCGAGGCGGATGACCTTCTCACAGCCCTTGCGGGAGATTAGCTTGAGCGCCTGCGCAACCCCAGGCGTCTGCATGTGTTCGATGGCAGCGTAGAGGTCCTCCACGTTCTCCCGTACCACCACGAGGTCAATCCCCCGTCCGCTATAGGGAGTCTTGACATTCGGGAACTCCCGCACAGGTCGGATGTTGGCATAGGTCTCAAAGAGCTTGCGAAGGGTCACGTTCGCGCTCTTCTCCCCGTAACCGACCGGTGTCTCCAGCGGTCCCTTCAAAACCACACGTGTCCGTCGGATAGACTCGATCGTCTCCGGCGGCACTCCTGACTCAATCCCTTTGCGAAACACGCTTGCCCCAGCTTCGCAGACCTCCCACTCAATCGGAACACCGGCAGCCTCCAAGATGCGGCGAGCCGCGCCGATCACCTCGGGACCAATCCCATCGCCGGGAATCAGTGTTACGCGGTACCGTGCCATGAGCAGCGCCAGTCCGTGAAACCCTCAGGCAGTGACAAAAATAGGAATCCTGCCTCCCACCTACTCATGGCCCCCAACTCCGCGCTCCTCCTACTCCGGTCCCCAAACCCTGTAGTGAGGAATTTCGCCAACCTTAGGGGAAATTTTGCACAGCCTCTTCTGCTACCAGCAGACAATAAAAAACCCCGCCCTTGCGGGCGGGGGGAAGGAGATGTCGTTGCTGCTACCTACCAATGTTGATCATGTCTTGCCATATACCCGGGGGAGCTGGTCCGTCACCGTCGTTGCAGTACGGACAGCCTGGCAGCGTGCACTGACCATCCGTTCCCTCCCCTTTCAGCTCCGCCATTTCCAGGTCCTCCA
>JBCNUX010000006.1:0-61859 GCA_039630485.1 Chlorobiota bacterium
GCCAGCGGGTTTTTGTCCACGCCGTAGATCGCGTGCGCGATGACCTGGCGGGTGGCCTCGCGGACGTGTTCGGGGGCGGGTTCGTCTTCGTCGGTGCGGATGCGGGCAAGCTCTTTGCCCAATCGGCGGGCGGCGGCCAGCAGGAAGTGCCCCGAACCGCAGGCGGGGTCGAGGATGCGCAGCGAGAGGATGGCGGCTTGAGCGAGGAGCGAATAGCGAATGGCGGGTGGGGTTTGGGACCATATTACGGCGAGTTCTTCCGCCGTTGGAGGCTGCGTTCCGGTGAGGTGAGCTGCCTGCCCAGGTGCTGCGGGTTGTCCAAGAGCGCCGACGTCGCTTCCGCCGGCAGAAGTCCCACCTGCTCGCTGATGGGCAGGAGCGTCTCCAGCTCTGTCCGGCTCCCGTTGGCTTGGTGCGGGGACGGAAGGGTGCTCGCTGTGGGGCGGCGTCCCTCCGTCTGGGTGATGTTCGCCAGGATTGGGGCCGATGTGCGACGGAGCTGGCTGCTCAGCCCGTGCGGTTCCTCCTTCGGCAGTCGTGCTGGGGGCCTGGAGGTGTTCCGGGCGATGGAGGCGGCTTGGTTCCGCGCCTCCGGACCTCTGCAGTCGTTGGTGGGTGCGGCTGTGCCACTCCGCGAGGAGCTGTTCGAGGATTCGCCATGTGCCCTGCACGGCTTGCCACTCGGCATTGACCATCCGGCGTGCTCCCTCCAGCCGTGCCTTGAGTACCGGCTCCAGGGTGCTCTGGATGAGCTCCTGCACGAGCTCGGGCGGGGTGTAGTAGGAGCCGGTCGTCTTGCGCTCGGAGCCATGCGCCAGATGGAACACGGGAGTGGGGCCGGAGCAATCAATCTGCGGGTAGTAGTCGAGCAGGCTCTCGTAGACCGAGCCGAGTTCTTCGACGTCCAGGGCGGCGTAGTTGATGCGGCGCGGGGGGCTGGAGGACTGCTCCTGGTAGTAGGACAGGTGCCAGAAGGCCTCCAGGAGGTCGCGGTTGGTGATGGAGTAGCGGTCTACGTCCAGCTCCCAGAAGAGCTCGCCGTCTAAGGCCGTGGCGCCGAGCAGGCGGGCGTAGTCTTCGGTGCGGAGTATGCTCCAGAGCGCCTTCAGGCTGCACCAGAGGTCGTCGTGGTCGGTGTAGGCGCTGCGGTGCTCCAGCAGCCGGCGGAGGCGGGAGACGCTGTAGTGCTCTCGGTAGAGCGGCTCGCGGCTGATGAGGCCGCGCTCTTCGGCGACGAGGAGGAAGAGGAAGCGGTAGACCAGGCGCAGCAGTTGTTGGTAGAGCTCCAGCGGGGTGAGCCGATCGGGCGGCGTGGCGTGGGGGCTCAGCCGACGGCGGAGCTCTTCGTTGGCGGGATGGGCCAGGAGGCCGTTTGCCAAGCCCTCGAGGCAGCGCTCTACGCCGTCGCGCAAGCGTTCGCGCACGCGCCCGCCTTGCTCCAGCGCGTGCTGGTAGTACTGCTCGAGGAGGCATTCGCGCGCATCTGCGATAGAGTGCGGCAGCCGCGTGCGGTGGAGCAGCCGATAGAGGAGGGCGAACTCGTTGAAGCGGCGCTCTTCGAGGATTTGCCGGAGGTCGAACTCCACGTAGGCCTGGCGGCGGATGTAGGTGCTGTCGCGCAGCAGCCGTAGCGTGTAGCCGTTGGTGACGATGCCCCAGAGGTGTTCGGTGCGGTTCAGGAACTCCTGCAGCAAGGAGTGTGGGGCCAGGCGCGGCCGGCCGCTTGGGGGCACTCGGCCGAGGTCTTGGCGGGCTCCGACGATGTGGACCGGCGGGGCGTCGTCGTTGCTGCTGGCGCGGTGCGAGATGGCGTAGGTGGTGCCGTCGACGTCGTAGGCGCGGTGGTTGTAGTGGAGCTCGTAGCCGAGCAGGCTGAAGAAGGGGATGGCCCAGGAGTCGCGGGTTACGGACGTTGCCGGGTCGCTCTCCGGCAGGCGCTCGAGCCGGCGGCGGAAGAGCTCCCACTGGGCCTGGGCATCGGCGAAGGCGGAGGCGATCTCGTCCAGGAAGTTGCGCCGCCCGTCCAGACCGAAGTCCTGCGGGCGCTGTCCGGGGAGCTCGCTGGCCAGCAGCTCCTCCAGGATGTCCGGGCCGAAGAGGCCGCCTTCGATGCGGATGGCGGGGTAGGCGGTCATGGCTCTACCATCGGCTGCAGCACCAGAACTCCCAGGAGGTCGGGCGGAAGCTGAGGGAGTACGGATAGCCCACGCACGCGTAGGTCAACGGCCTGGCGGATGCGCTTGTGGGCCTCTTCCAGGTGATGAGCCCGCTCGTGGAGCTGCTTGCGCAGCTCGGCGTACGGTCCTGAGCTCTGGTTCCAGGCGCGGTCGCCGGCTTGCCAATCGGCCCAGTGGTGGAGCGTCCGTTCGATGAGCTCCCGCTTCTCGGCAAGCGGGATGTTCGCATCGGGCTGGGCTTCCAGGAGGCGCAGTGCTGTGCTGCTATCGAGCCAGCGGAGGCCGTGTTGCGGGTCGCCGACGTAGCCCAGGACGAGGACCTCTTCCGAGAGTAGCGGCGGGGCGCCGGGCCGCTGGAGGAGGTAGCGCACGCGCAGGAGCAGCAGCGTGGTGAGCTCCTGGACTGCGCGGGTGCGGATGGCCCCACAGCGGGAGGCGACGGCACCGTTGGGTTGCGTCAGGGCCTGTTCCAGGAGGAAGCGTGCCAGTGCGGCCACAAACCGATGGTTGCGGCCTACGTACTCGGCCCCTTCAGGCGTGGGGGAGTCGAAGCCGATGAGCCAGTGCTTCTGCGGGTGGCGGGGTAGGGCGTAGCGGATGGGGTCCGGGAGATCCTCGAGGGCGTCGAGGGAGAGTGGGATGCGCCAGACGTTGGGCCGGCGCGGGTCCCGGGAGATGGGGAGCCCCAGGCGCTGGACCGCCCCCAGCACGAACTCGCGCACGGCTTCGGGGTCGCCCAGCACTGCGTCGGTTGCCTCCAGTTCGCGCTGGACCTCTTGGGGTTTGAGGGCCCGTTGGGCGAAGCGGGTGCGGTTGAGGCGCTCCCGCTCTGCATCGGACTCCCAGCGGCGATGGAGCTCGCTCACGTCGGGTAGCTCCAGCTCCAGTGCGAGCTGCTCTGAGCGCAGCCCGTGGCGGAAGAAGAGCGCCTGGAGGACCGCTTCCATGACGCTCTCGCTCTCTTCGGGCACGGGTACGTACGTGCCCAGCGTCCGGCGGATTTGGGCGGCTTTGTCGAGCAGCACGCGGATGACGACGCCGTCGATGGGGTTGTTGCTCCCGAAGAAGCGCACGACCCGGACCACTTTCGCGGGCTGGCCGTAGCGGTCAACGCGGCCTTCGCGCTGCTCCAAGCGGTTGGGGTTCCAGGGGAGGTCGTAGTGGATGACGGCCGTGAAGTGCTCCTGCAGGTTCACGCCCTCCGAGAGGCAATCGGTGGCCACCAGCACGCGGGGCCGATCGGGATCGAGCTCTCGGATGCGGCTCTGCCGCTCGTCGTCGCCCATCCGGCCTGTGATACAGAGGACCTGTACCTCTGGCGGCAGGACCGAGCGCAGGTGCTCGGCCACGTACTCGGCCGTGGCCACGTAGCGGCACCACAGGATGGGGTGGAAGCCTTCGGAGAGGAGCTCCTCCACGAGCTCCGCTGCCCGGCGCAGTTTGGCGTCGTGCTCCGGACCGCAGAGCCGTTCGGCCAGGCGGGCTAATTCGTGGAGTTGGCGTCGCTCGGATTCCGATAGCGTGCTCTCGGTTGCCTCCACAGGCGGCGTAGGGGATTCGTCCTCTGTGTAGTCTTCGGCCGACTCAAGGACGAAGGGTCGGAAGGCCAGGTCGGGGGAGTCTTCGTCCTCCGTGGGAAGCCCGATGCGGTTCGTGAGGGCCACAACGGCCGCTTTCGGGCTGGACATGACGCACCGCAGGAGTGCCAATGCGCCCCAGTAGCGCACGCGCCGTCTGCGCTCGTCCATGCGCTGGCCTGTCTGCACAAGCTCGGAGCAGAAGTCGTAGGTGCGCCAGAAGAGCTCCAGGTAGGGCCTCGAGAGCTCGTAGGTCGTGTCTATGGCTTCCCGCTTCGGGAAGGGGGGTGCGCTCTCCCAGTGCTGGAGGATGTCGGCCCGGGTACGCTGCACGAAGTGGTGGGCCAGCTCGGCGCGCTGTTCGTCGGTCAGCTCGGCAATGCTCCACTCGCCGAACTTGGGGTTCAGCAGCGCAAGGAGGGAGCGGAAGGCCTCCTCTACGCCGGAGTGCGGGGTGGCGGTCAGCAAGATGAGGTGGCGGTTGGGGTCCTTGGCAAGCTCCTTCAGCAGCGCGTGCCGCTCCTGCTGCAGACGTCCCTGTGCGGCCGCTGCGCCGTGCACTTCATCCACGATCACGAGCTCGGGGCAGAACTGCAGGAAGAGGTGGCGGTTGCGGTCGGTCTTCACGAAGTCGATGCTCGCCACCTGAACGGGGAAGTGCTCGTAGATGCTCTTGCCGGCGGGGACGAGCCGTTCCAGTTGGCTGACTGTGCCGGAGCGGATGACGACCGGCTCCAGGTTGAACTTCTGCGCGAGCTCGCTGGCCCACTGCTCGCAGAGGTAGGGCGGGCAGAGGACGCAGAGGCGGCGGATCTCTCCTCGGTCGAGGAGCTCGCGGGCGATGAGCAAGGCCTCGATGGTCTTCCCGACCCCGACGTCGTCGGCGATGAAGAGCCGCACCGGCTGGAGTCGCAGGGCCATGAGGAGCGGCACGAACTGGTAGACGCGGGGGCGGATGGAGATGCGGCCGAGCGAGCGGAAGGGTGCGGCGCCTTCGCGCAGCGTCAGGCGCGCCGCCTGCCAGAGGAGGCGCACGCTGGTTGCGTCCGAGATGCCGTCGGGGGTCGGAAGCGGGAATGTGGCCGACTCGATCCGTTCGGAAGGGAGTCTGTAGCCGAGGAGCTGGGACAGACGGCGGTGGACCTCCACGACCTCTTCCTCCAGGCCGGTCAAGGGCCGGAGGGCAATGATCTCGTCATGCCCGCTGGGCAGCACCACCCACTCCCGATTGCGGAAGCGTACGACGGTCCCTGGGTTCATCGCTCACTTCGGCGGCCTTGTCTCGGCGCGCTTGGCAAAGTTATTCGCAAGCGGGGGCCCGTGAGGGCGAAGGAGCGGGTCCCGATCGTGGTGCGGGGGTGGCTGGGGCTGTAGCGGTACCGCGAAGGCGTTCAGCACTGGAACTGTGGAGGTGGCCTTCGGGCCGCGCGGTGGTGCGCTTGCGAAGCGCCTCCGTCGTGGGCGAGGGAGACCGGATGCCGTGCCGATTGCATGCCCGGAAGTCAACTGCGGTCCCCGGCAGTGATAGCCCCCGGTCGGTTACAGCTCGTTGGCGGCCGGGAGGCCCTGCTCCCAGGCGTCCAGCGCGGCGATGGAGGTGGCGGCGATGTTCCGCAGGGCCTCTTCGGTCAGGAAGGCTTGGTGGCTCGTGATGAGCACGTTCGGGAAGGTCAGCAGGCGGGCGATGAGGTCGTCGGTGATGATGTCCTGGGAGTGGTCGTAGAAGAAGAGCCCGGCCTCCTCTTCGTAGACGTCTAGCCCGAGGTAGCCGATCTTGCGCTTCTTGAGCGCTTCGATGACGTCGCGGGTGTTCAGGAGTCCCCCGCGGGCGACGTTGATGATCATGACGCCATCGGGCATGAGGGCGATTGTGTCGCGGTTGATGACGTAGCGCGTTTCAGGCGTCAGCGGGGCGCAGAGGACGATGATGCGGCTTTCTCGGCAGAGGCGTTCCAGCGGGACGTACTCCAGCCCGTACTGCTGGCAGAGCTCGGGGCGCTGGACCGGGTCACAGCCCAGCACACGGCAGCCGAACCCGTGGAGGATGCGGACCAATGCGGAGCCGATCCGCCCGACCCCGAAGACGCCGACGGTCTTCCCGTGGAGGTCGAAGCCTACGAGGCCGTCGAGGGAGAAGTTCAGCTCGCGGACACGGTTGTAGGCGCGGATGAGCTTGCGGTTGAGCGCCAGGATCATGGCCACGGCATGCTCGGCAACGGCATACGGGGAGTAGTCGGGCACGTTGGCTACCCGCATGCCGAGCCGGTGGGCGTGCTCGATGTCAACGTGGTTGTACCCAGCCGAACGCAGCGCCAGGAAGCGGACTCCTTGGGCTGCTAGGACATCCAGCACGGGGGCCGAGCCGTCGTCGTTGGCGAAGAGCATGACAGCTGGACACCCTCGAGCGAAGGTGGCGGTGGAGACGTCCAGGCGATAGTCCAGGAAGAGGAGCTCGTGGCGTGAACCAGCCGCTTCGCGGAGATATGGGCGTTCGAAGTTGTGGGCAGAGTACACAGCAGCCTTCATCGCAAGCCATAGCTTGTTGGCCCAACCAGGCTCAAAAATATGGCAGGGCCGCGGTCGCGGCGTTGGGCCGTGTGCTCTGCGGGCTGACAGGAAGGGTGGGTCTCTTGCGGCAGGCAAAAGCCCTAAGTTTGGGGCCGTGAGAAGTGGTACGGCTACAGGGATTGCGATGGGTTGGGAGACGCTGGTGGAGAAGCACGCTGCGACGCTGCAGGCAGCGATGGAGGCTGTGCGCTCGCGCTCTTTCTTCGCCTACTGGGCAGAGGTGCCGAGTGGGAAGGTGTACGGCGAGACGGCGAACGAGGATGGGCGGCGGCGTTTCGAGGGGCTGTTGGGGAAGCGTTTCACGGAGCTACTGCAGGTGCACGATGGCTTCTGGGGTGGGCACGAGGTCTCCCCGTACGGACTCCCGCTGAAGGTGGAGTATCCCCGCACTGGGCTACGGGAGGCTGTGGAGCGGGCGCAGCGGGCGCAGCAGCAGTGGCAGCGGCTACCGGTGCGCCAGCGAGCGGCCGTATTGGTAGAGGCGCTGGAGCGGGGAGCGGCCGACTTCTTCACGATCGCTTACGCTACGATGCACACCACGGGACAGGGCTTCGTGATGTCGTTCCAGGCCTCTGGCCCGCATGCCTTCGATCGGGCGCTGGAGGCGGTGGCTACGGGCGTGCTGGCACTGGATGTGTTTGCGACGGAAGCCGTCTGGACGAAGCCGCTGGGTAAGGGAGAGGTGACGGTACGGAAGCGCTTCCGGGCGGTCCCCAAAGGGCTGGGGGCGGTCATCGGGTGCTCTACGTTCCCGCTCTGGAATGCGCTGCCGGGCGTCTTTGCGAACCTCGTCACGGGAAATGCCTGCCTGTGGAAGCCGCATCCGGCGGTCATCCTGCCGGTGGCGCTGTTCGTGGCGCGAGTCCAGCAGAGCTTGGATGCGCTTGGGCTGGATCCGCACTTGCTCGTGCTGCTTTCGTGCACGCCGGAGCAGCCGTTGACGTGGGAGGTTGCGGAACACCCGGCCGTGCGGATTGTGGACTACACCGGCAGCCCGGCCTTTGGGGCAGAGCTGGAGCGCCGGCTCGGAGGGAAGGTGGTCTTCACGGAGAAGGCAGGGGTGAACTCTGTCGTCGTGCATTCGGTCGCCGACGTCGGGGCGGTGGTGGAGAACTTAGCCTTCAGCTTCTGCCTCTACAGCGGGCAGATGTGTACGGCGCCGCAGAACCTCTTCGTGCCCGAGGAGGGCGTGGGGACAGGCAACGGACGCCTGACATCGGAGGAGTTCGTGCAGCAGCTCCTCCAGGCCGTTGATGCCTTGGTGCAGAACCCCAAGGCAGGGCCACCGACGTTGGGAGCCATCCAGAACGAGCGGACTCTCCAACGCGTTCGAGAGGCGGAAGCCCTCGGGCTGCCCGTTCTGCGGGCGAGCACTCCAATCCAGCATCCGGAGTTCCCGGAGGCGCGGACGGCTACGCCGCTGTTCTTGGAGGCCCGCTGGAGGGAGCATCGAGAGCTCTACGGACGGGAGTGGTTTGGCCCGATCGCGTTTGTGGTGCGGGTGCCCGACGCAGCGACGGCAGTTGCTGAAGTGGCCGATCTGGTGCGGAGTGCCGGCGCTCTGGTGACCTCGGTCTACAGCACGGATCCGAACTTCCGGGAGCAAGCCGTGGAGAGTATTACCGCCGCAGGGGCGCCGGTAGCGCTCAACTTCACGGGGCCTATCTGGATCAACCAGTCGGCAGCCTACAGCGACTTCCACGGTGCGGGGGTCAATCCTGCAGGGAACGCCAGCTTCACAGACCTGGCGTACGTGGCGGCACGCTTCGGGATTGTGCACGTTCGAGAAGTTGGGTAGGCGGGCCATGCAGGAGCAGCAGACCGCGACGGCCAAGAGGACCATCTTCTTCGACCTCCACCGGCGGCTGGGCGCTAAGATGGGTCTCTTTGCCGGCTTCGAGATGCCGATCCAGTACCCGAAGGGGATCGTCCACGAGCATATGGCGGTGCGGCAGCGGGTGGGCGTCTTCGATGTCTCCCACATGGGCGAGTTCCGCATCTGGGGCGAGGAGGCGCTGGCGTTCCTGCAGTTCGTGACGGTCAACGATGTCTCCAGGCTCACCCCCGGGCGCGCGCAGTACTCGGTGATGTGCTATCCCGACGGCGGCATCGTGGACGACCTGCTCGTCTACCACTGCGGCGACTACTACATGCTGGTGGTCAACGCCGCCACGACCCAGAAGGACTTCGCTTGGCTGCAGCAGCAGGCTACCCAGTTCCAGGTGGAGCTGGAGGATGTGAGCGAGCGGACGCACCTGCTGGCCGTCCAGGGACCGAAGTCAGCCGAAGCGCTGCAGCCTCTGACGGAGCTTCCGCTCTTGGAGCTGCCGTACTACCACCATCAGCGTGCGGAGCTGGCGGGAGTCCCGATGCTCATCTCGCGTACGGGCTACACCGGCGAGCTGGGCTACGAGCTCTACTTCGAGGGCGACCAGGCCACGGCGGAACACGTCTGGGAAGAGCTCTTCCGGGCTGGGGCTTCGGTTGGTATAGAGCCTGCGGGGTTGGGCGCCCGAGATACGCTCCGACTGGAGAAGGGCTACTGCCTCTACGGCAACGACATTGACGAGACCACCAACCCGCTGGAGGCGGGGCTGGGGTGGATTACGAAGTTGGACAAGGGCGAGTTCATCGGCCGCGAGGCGCTGCTTCGGGTCAAACAGGAGGGGCTCAAGCGGCGGCTGGTGGGCTTCCGCACGGAGAGCGAGCGTGCCATCCCGCGCCCCGGCTACGCTATCGTGGAGGGACAGGAGGTCATCGGGCGGGTCACGAGCGGGAACATCTCCCCAGTGCTGCGCTGCGGCATCGGGATGGGGTACGTGCCAGCGGAAGCCGCGGGACCGGGGACTCGGTTGGAGATCGTGGGGCACGGCGGACGCCGCTTTGCGGCTGAGGTGATGAAGCTGCCCTTCGTGTGATGTACATCTGGCGGGGGGCCCATGCTTGCAGGTTCAAGAGGTGCGGTTCCGGTCCTCGAAGCGTAAGTAGCGGTACCACAGCACGAAGAGCTCCCACGTAGCGGCGACGTCGCCGAGGCAGTACTGGGCAATCTCCAACAGCCGGCCCTCGTGGTAGTACTGGGCAACGCGCGAGCCATCAATCCCGTGCGACTTCGGCGAGACGAGCCCGAAGGCACGGGCGTAGAAGTCGAAGTTGAAGCGCTTCGTGGCGCCGATGTTCTGTGGGTTGTAGAAGCAGAGCTCGTCCAGTAGGTCGGTGTGCCCGCCGTAGCGGTAGCGCGTGCCCTCCATGAGGTTCCGCGAGGGGCGAATCCGATAGAGAGCTGAACGGAGCATCAGGAAGGGGGCGTCGAAGTTGCGGCCGTTGAAGGTGACCAGGTGAGCACCGCTGTACTTGTCCAGGAGCTTCCAGAACTGCTCCAGGAGCGTCCGCTCGGTACAGCGGTAGACGGGTTCGCCGTCGGGGAGGGCATCGGGGAGGAGCTCACCGTCGTTGCAGGCAGGGTCAACGACGTATGCCCCGCGGCTCCGCATGGACCACTCCCCCTCGCCGATGGTCTCCATGATTTGGAGGCCCAGGCAGATGACCTGGGCTGTGAAGGGGGAGAGCGCCATTTCGAACTTGCGGCGTTCCTGCTCGGCCTCTGTCTGGGCCCCGCGGAGGATAAACTCCTGCTGGCTCGGGGCGAAGCTCTCCCACGGCAGCGGGACGGTCTCTATGTCGAACACGATGTAGATCGGCTCAGGCATCGCCTCAGCGCACGATGAGGAGCGGAGCCACCACGACAGTGCCGCTCGGTAGGCGGACCTGCAGGAGGTAGGCTCCGGCGGGGACGCCGCGCACATCCAGCAAAGCCTCCGTCTCCGAACGCTGCAGGACGGGCGGCTCAACACTCTGCCCCAAGAGGGTGACGAGGCGGAAGGTGGCCCTATCGGCCTGAGGGACGGTGCAGCGTACGAAGAACGAGCTTGGGTTGGGGCTGAGGATGGGGACGCGCTCACTTGTAAGCTCTGCTATGCCAGTCACTGGCTGGAGCCGGATGTCATCGATGAACCAGCCTTCAGCCGTGCGGAGGGGGCCGGAGAAGAAGCGGAAGCGCGCCCAGAGCAGTCGAGCGGTGTCCGGGCGTTGGAGGAAGAAGCGCTCGGGGCGCCAGTCTTCAGGGCTCAGCAGAGTATCGGCCCAGGGTGCATAGAGGCTAGCGTTGTACGCGGCAATCCGCTGCCAAGTGTCCCAGGTGTTCCAGGCAATCTCGACGAAGCCAGTGTCCGAGGGGTGGGTAGGAGCAGCATGGGCGAAGCTGAGCTCTACGCCCGATGCTCCGGATGGGAGCGCAATCGGTGGAAGCAGGAAGGTATCCCGGGCACGGTTTGCGTACGGGCCCTGAGGAGATTCCGTCAGCGAGAACGGTGGGGAGTAGGCGAACTCGGCTGTTAGTCCCCAGGCGCCGCTGTTGTAGTAGTGATGGGGCGGGAGCTCGGGGGCCGGGAAGGATTCGGAGAGCTCCGTGGGGATAGCGCCGGCGTAGCACAGCAGATGGGAGCTGGGTTCGCTCTCTTCTTCGCCGGCTACGGCCGTGGCCCAGTAGCGGTAGAATCCAGGCTCGGGAATGGGGTCGGAGAGCGTCACGGAGTGCCCAGTATCTGTTGGCGCTAACGGCACCGTGGCGATGAGCTGGGCATTCCGGTAGAGGCGGAGGGCTGAGAGGTTCGCCAGCGGAGTGGTGCCGTCGGCTCGCCGTCGTGGTAGGCGGAAGGAGAGGCGGACCGTGTCGGGCTGGAGGAACGAGGCGGGGAGCAACTCTGGGGGAGCGGGTTGGCGAGCTCCGCCAGCGATGGCAGAGTCCGTGCGGAAGGAGCTGGTGTCGGGCCCAGAGACGACGGCGATGTCGTAGCGATAGTGCCGGTAAGGCTGGAGGCCGGTGTCGGTGTAGCTCGTCACGGTTTGTGGCAGCACGCGGTGGGGCACGCCGTCCCGTAGCAGGAGGTAGCTAAATGTCGCCAGTGGCTGGCCGAAGACGCGTGCGGTCGGAGGTTCCCACTGTAGGCGCAGAGCCGTTGGGGTGTCGGGCAGCACGGAGACCCGGAAGTTCCTCACCGGCATCGGCGCCCGGACGTTGATTGGGGCGCTGTAGACATCGTTGTCGGCGATGTTCGTAGCCGTGTTGCGCATGTCTACCCACGAGGGGTAGAGCCATCCGTCGTGGAAGGCACAGCCGCTGTAGTCCCCAGCGAAGGCATTCCCGCGGAAGGGATTGCGCCGCAAATCCCAGAGCGTATCCCCAACGCGGCGGTCAACCCAGGTGGTGCCGCCGTCGGAGGAGTAGCTGACCGAGACTGTCACGAGCAGGTTCTGCGGGTCGTCGCGGCTGTCCATGTACATGATGGCGAGGTCGCCCGTCGTTGGGTCCAACGCCATCCATGGCCAGAACTGGTCGCCGGCGGTATCGGAGTGGACAATTACAGGTTGGCTCCAGGTGGCCCCGCCGTCGGTTGAGTGGCTGAAGTAGATGTTGGGGATGGAGTCGGCAGCCCAGCAGAGGTACAGCCATCCGCGGCGTGGGCCTTGGGTCGTATCGCAGACCAGCACAGGGTAGGTTTCGGCGCGAACTCCGCCCTTGACGGTGTGGCGTACGCCTTCAGGGATGCGCTTGGCCGTTCCCAAGGGACGGTAGCGGATGATGAGTCGTTGTGGCTCGAAGGAGCGTCCTCCATCAGTGGAGCGCGCAAAGCCGATGGCCTTCTGCGGGCCGTGGTTCCAGACGACGTAGAGGGTGCCGTCGGGTCCCGTAGCGGCCAGCGGGAAGCTCTGCCCGTAGGTTGTATCCTCGGACGAATACGGCAGCCGCTCGCTGACAGGCGTCGGAGTGCTCCACGTCAGTCCGCCGTCGCTAGAGTACGAGAGTACGATCTGCGTTGAAGAGTCCCGCGCAATGACCCGCTTCCAAGGGATGTAGACTCGCCGGTAGTAGGGCGAGCGGCCGCAGTTGTCCACGGTGATGTAGTACTTGTCCTCGAAGGCGGAGTCGGGCGTCATGACTCCACGGTGGAGGATGACCGGGATGTGGGGGCGCCAGGTGGTGCCGCCATCGGTGGTGACGGCAACGAAGACGCCGTTTTCGCCTGTGTTGAGGTTGAAGCCACCGTAGCAGAGGTAGCCGCGGCCTTCGCCATCGAATGCGACCGAGGGATCGTTAGAGGCTACCCAGTCAGCAAAGGGCTTGCCCAAGTTGATGTTCTGCCAGGTACGCCCTCCGTCGCTGGAAACGTAGGCCCAGGTGGAGGAGTTGTTCCGGTAGTCCACGGCCGAGGCAATGAGGTTCCGAGGGTTGCGCGGATTGACGGCGATGGAGGATTCATTCTGGATGGGCAAGGGGTCGGACTCGGGGGTGACGATGAGGTTCACGTTCTGGAATGGACTTACCCGGGCCGAAGGGAGCAGGGGCTGGAGGGGTAACAAAGGAAGGGTATATTCCGTTGCCGGCCGCGGCTGTGCTGTCTCCATGAGATGGTGGAAAGGGTTATCACACTCGACTCCTTGGGCCCAGAGGAGCGCGGTGCTCCAAGCAAAGCAGAGGAGTAGCCTGCGCATGGGAGTGCGGGCGGTTGTACGACCGACGCAGCTGAAATTACAGCTTCTCCGGCTCGGCTGAGGCCTTTCCTGCGGCTTGTGAGTTGGGTTCCTGATAGAGGCAGGCGGGTTTTGGTATTTTTGTGGCGGCCGTGCTACAGGTGCAGGCTTTGCCGCTGAACGGATGAAGTACGTGTTGCTCCTGGCGGGGTTGACGCTTGGGATTCTGATTGCTGTGGTCTACCCGCCAGAGCGGGCGCGGCCGCTGTGGTGGCAGCTCGTGGTGATAGCGCTCGTCACTGGAGTGCTGCTAGCCACGTTGCTCCCTCCAATCGGCGGGAGCTTGGCTGACGCTGTCGTGGCCAACCGCTTGGGGCAACGACTAGTAGCGTCGCTGCCACTCTTGAGCAGCTCAGAGGTCCAGCAGCTCCAGAGGGCACCGGCGAGTGCGCCGGTCCTGCTTCGCTGCGTTGGGCTGCCGAGCTACGACACTGTGCACCGAGCGTGGCGCGTCAGCGTCGAGGACCTAAGCCCCCGACGGTATCGTGCCACGGCGCTCTTCCCCACGGAGCCACCGCCAGAGCTACTCCAAGCCTCGTCGGCGGTCGTTGAGCTGAAGTGGACGGGTTCAGACACTCTGTGGACAGTCCAGCGGGTTGCTGCGCTGGAGCCATGGGTAGTGTTGCCCTACATCCCAGGCCTGGAGGAGCGAGCGCGAATCCTCTACTTCCACGTCCCCTTCGCCTGGGGGGCTGTTGTGGCGTACGCTATTGCGATGATTGCAGCCCTGCAGTACCTGCGGCGCCGGGAGCCGAAGGCAGAGCTTCGGGCTGTGGCTGCCGCGGGAGTGGGAACGCTCTTCACCGTGCTGGCGACCGTAACGGGCGCTATCTGGGCGCGGTTCAACTGGGGCGCCTTCTGGAACTGGGACCCGCGGCAGACGACAATCGTCGTGCTGCTGCTCATCTACCTGGCCTACTTCGCCCTGAGGTCCTCGCTGCCGGAAGGGGAACAGCGGGCGCGGCTCAGCAGCGTCTACTTGGTCTTTGCGTTCGTCACGGTGCCGTTCCTCGTGTTCGTGCTCCCGCGGATGATGGAGAGTCTCCACCCGGGCGGCCGAGGAGATGCAACGCTCGGTCCGCTTGTGGACCCCTCGCCGGAAGCGCTAAACCTGGTGAAGCAGGTGCTCTTCTCCGGGGCCCTCTTGGCCTTCACGGCGCTCTTCGGATGGCTCTGGAGTTTAGCCGTCCGAGTGCTTCGCCTCTCCCAGGCAGTCGAGCTCCAGACGGAGGCCCACCATGGAGTTCCTGAGCCAGCACAGTGAGTACGTGGTCCTGTGGGTTGTGCTGGTGGTGTGGGCGGGAGTTGCTGGCTTGCTCCTGTGGGTGGAGCGCCGACTGCGCCGGGTTGAGCGCTACTTGGAACGGCGGTAGGGGGTTGGAGCGTTGGTATGCTAAGTGCTGGACGCGCTCAGCTCGTCATTGCCAGTTGGTGAGCCAAAGGTCGGAGATTCGGCGATGTTGCGGGTGCGCACTCGGTACTGGCTCGGAGGGATAGCCCTCGTGGGGTTTGTGGGATTGGGCATCTCTGCATTGGAGCAGACGTCGGTGCACTACGCCTCGATTGCTGAGGCAATCCAATCAGGTCGGCGGGTGCAGGTCAAAGGCACGTGGGTGCGGGAGATAGAACCGACGTACGACGCCCGTACCAATACCTTCCGCTTCGTGCTCCAGGACGAGGCCGGGACACGCATCCCAGTGGTCTACGCTGGGGCTAAGCCGAACAACTTTGAGCTGGCAGAGAGTGTCGTCGTGCGCGGGAAAGTGGAGAACGGGGAGTTCCGCGCTACGGACATCCTCACGAAGTGCCCGTCTAAGTACGAGGGTGGTGCGCCGATTCCGCAGTGAGCAATGCGGCGTAGCCTGCTGGTAGTCTTCGTCATCGTCGGTGCAATCCCGCTGCTCTTCTTCGCTGCCCTGCACTTCGCCCAGTTGCCGGAGGTAACTTTCGAGGAGGCACTCCGGCTTGTAGCAGCGCAGCCGAGCGAGGAGCGAGCGCCGAAGGTCATGGTGCGTGGTATGGTCCATGCGCTCCCGCAGCCTGGGCAGGTGAGCCCAACCTTCTGGATGCAAGACCGCCAGGGGCGGGTCTTTGCCGTTGAGTACACGGGCGGTGAAGCATTGCCCGTTCTCCAAGTCGGTCAAGGCGTCGTCGTGGTAGGGCATGCCCACGGAGGCACTTCTCCTTACTTCCACGCCTCTGAGGTACGGCAAGAGTAGGTGCCGGTGATGATCCCGCAGTTCTTGGTGCATTTGGTCTGGTCTGTGGCAGTGGCGACGGCGCTCTGTTACGGCTTGGCATACCGCCGTCAGGAGTTCCTGTCGCCAGCTCGCTGGGGCTATACCCTACTGGCCGGTGGGGTTGCGGTCGTGTGGCTGGTTTTGCTTGTGAGCACGCTGCTGCATGACTTCCGCTACACGTACATCTGGGGCCACTCCTCACGGCAACTGCCGCTAGAGTTGCTCATTTCCAGCACCTACGCTGGGCAGGAGGGGAGCCTGCTCCTGTGGACGCTGTGGTTGGCGCTCGTTGGGCTTGTTCTGCGGGCCCATACGCGCCGCTACGGTTGGGAGGCTCCTACGATGAGCATCTACACCGGCGTTCTGGCCGGGATGCTGCTCCTGCTGGTGGTGAAGAATCCCTTCGCGTTCGTTTGGGAGACATACGCGGAGCAAGGAGTTGCTGAAGGTTTCGTCCCAAGCGACGGGCGTGGGCTGAATCCGCTGCTGCACAACTACTGGATTGTGCTCCATCCTCCGACGCTCTTCCTGGGCTTCACGCTCCTGACGCCTCCATTTGCGCTGGCGCTTGCGGGGCTGTGGCAGCGGCAGTACCAGAGTTGGGTCACGATGGCGCTGCCCTGGATGGGGATGGCGGCTGCGGTGCTGGGGTTGGGAATCATGCTCGGCGGGGTGTGGGCGTACGAGACGCTGGGGTGGGGTGGGTTCTGGGCTTGGGATCCGGTGGAGAACTCCTCCTTGGTCCCTTGGCTGTTCTTGGTTGCAGGCATCCACACGGCGCTGATCCAGCGGCGTAGTGGAGGACTGGTGAGGACAACGGTTGTGCTGGTCGTTCTGGGGTTCCTGGCGGCGTTGTACTCGACCTTCTTGACGCGCAGCGGGGTCTTGGGGGATACGTCGGTGCACTCGTTCGTTGACCCAGGCCTCTTCGCATACGTGCTGCTCATAGCGCTCATGGTGGTTGGCGTAGGGGTGAGTGCGGCCTTTCTCCTTTGGCGCTGGCGAGAGTTGGGGCAGCGGGCACTTGCTCTTTCTGCCAACTCTCGGGAGTTGGCGTTGGCACTAGGGGCCTTGGGGCTTGTCATCAGTGCCATTGTCGTTCTCGTAGGGACGAGCTACCCGATTGTGGCCGAACTCTTGGGGCGTCCGAAGGTCGCGGTGGAGCAGCGCTTCTACAACCTGCTCCACATTCCGATCGGCATCTGGCTCTTCGCGCTCAACGGGCTGTCGCTACTCCTCCAGTGGCGGGCAACACCTCGACAGCTCTTCTGGCAGCGGTTGTGGCTCCCGCTGGGATTGGCTGCGGTCGGCACGCTGGGGCTGTGGCTTTTAGGCGTACGCGACGCGGCCTTGGTGGCGCTGGCTGCCTCAGCCTACTTCGCCATCGCGGTCAACGGGCGGATTCTGCTCCAGTATCTCCGCCGGCATCCGCAGACGCTTGGAGCTTGGCTTTCCCACGCTGGAATTGCGCTGCTCACAGTTGGAGTGCTGGTGTTGAGTTCCCTCTCGTGGACAGCTCATGCGCGGTTGCCCTACAATGAACCAGTCCAGTTGGGTGCATATCGGCTGACCTACCTCGGACGGGAGCAGATCGAGCGCGAGTACACCGACCGTGAGAAGTGGCGCTATGCTGTCCAAATAGAACACGGCTCGCAGCGGGCCCTGGTCTTCCCAGTACTGTTTTGGAGCGATTACAACCAACGGCAAGCAGCGTTCCTGGAGCCCGGCATTCAGTGGCGTCTGACGGCGGATTTCTACGTTGCCCCGAAGGCCGTGGAGACGGAGGGTGGCACTGCGGAGCTAGTCCTGCGGCGAGGAGAGAGTATGTCGCTACCGCTAGACTCGAGTGGGCAGGTAGAGCTCTTGCGGTTCGCAATGGGACATACGCCGACCGACACGCCTACTCTCGGCGCCTGGGTTGCCATTCGTTCTGCAAGCCAGAGTGACACCCTGCATCTGGAGGCGCAGATGCTGTCTCTGGAGCGCTTTCTTCCCCGATGGCGCCAGTACGGGGATTCGCTGGAGCTAGCACTGCTGAGGATTGTGCCCGATAGGCAGGATTTGAGCCGGTCACAGGCAATCCTAGGTGTGCGTCGGCCTGGGGCGCAGTCGCGGGAGGTCTTCACGGTGGAGTTCTCGCTCAAGCCGGGCATCAACTTCGTGTGGTTGGGAGCACTACTGACCGTTGTTGGGCTTGCCTGGAGTGGAGTGGAGCGGCTGCGCCGTCTGCCGGGTCGGCGGAAGAGGGTAGCCGTTGCTGCAACGGAGGCTCCTAGCCTGACGGAGGTCTCGTAGCCTAAGCTCTGCGGAAGCGCCTATTTTTGCCGCTAGGTAAGCTCGGCCGAGAGGTCTTCCGATGCGCCGACAATGGCTTGCTGCAGTGGCGCTTTTGGGAGCTGCGTTCCTCGTGTTGTTTGGGGTCATGCTCTACCGCACTGTGCGCTTGGGGGCTGGGGTGGAGGTGGCGCCGCTAGAGGTACCGCCGTTGGACATAGATTCTGCAGGAGCCGTTGCTCGCTTCGCAGAGGCACTCCGCTACCGGACGATTTCACATCAGGACACGGCGCAAGTGGAGGTTGCCGAGTTCGAGCGCTTCCATCGCTTCCTCCAGGCGAGCTTCCCTGAAGTCCATCGGCAACTGCAGTGGGAGACGGTAGGGGGATACAGCCTGCTCTATCGCTGGCCAGGGCGAGCTCCGACACGGCCGGCGATTCTGCTGATGGGGCACATGGATGTTGTCCCGGTAGAGCCGGGCACGGAAGGGAAGTGGCGCTATCCGCCGTTCGGCGGGGTCGTAGCGGAGGGCTACATCTGGGGGCGGGGGGCGATTGACGACAAGCTCACGGTGATGGGCATTCTGGAAGCGGCCGAGGCGCTACTCCGGCAAGGATTCCAGCCCAGCCGCGACATCTACTTCGCGTTTGGGCATGACGAAGAGGTTGGCGGTGCTCGAGGGGCACAGCAGATTGTGGCCCTCTTGCAGCGCCGTGGTGTTCGGCTGGAGTGGGTCTGGGATGAGGGTGGGGCGGTGACGGTCGGTATGCTGCCCGGAGTGGAGCGGCCGCTGGCGATGATTGGGATTGCTGAGAAGGGCTATGCAATGCTGGAGCTGAGTGCCGAGGGGCCGGGTGGACACTCCTCAACACCGCCGTCGCGGAGTCCGTTAGGAATAGTGGCAGAGGCCGTGGCAGCCATAGAGCGCTCTCCGTTACCCGCTCGGCTGGAGGGAGCAGCAGTGGCAATGCTGGAGGCAGTTGTGCCGGAATTGCCCTTCTGGCAGCGCTTCATGGTGGCTAACCGCTGGCTCTTCAGTGCTGTGCTCCTCCGGCAGCTCCAGCAGACACCGCGTGGGAATGCAACAGTGCGCACGACGTTGGCCCCGACACTCTTCCACGCTGGGATCAAGGAGAACGTGATCCCTTCTGCGGTGAGTGCCGCCGTTAACGTTCGCCTCCTACCTGGGGATACACCAGAGGAGGTCGTCGAGCATGTCCGACGTGTAGTGCCGGATAGGCAAGTGCAGGTGAGCATCCAGAAGGTGCTCAGTCTGCCCTCACCGGTAGCCGATGTTCGCAGTGGAGGGTTCCAAGTGCTCCAGGAGGCTGTCCGCTCGTTCTTCCCTGAGGCACGAGCTGTCCCTTACCTTGTGCTAGGGGCAACGGACTCACGCCACTACGTGCCGCTGACACCGAACATCTTCCGCTTCCTGCCCGTGCGGCTGACCCCGGAGGAGTACCAAACCTTCCACGGTGCAAACGAGCGGCTGCCAGTCGGGGAACTCTTGCGGGCCATACGGTTCTACGCGACGGTGCTCTACCACGCAGCTGCGTGAGGGAGTCCAGGAGCCTAGCCTCTGGGACCTTGAGGAGGCAAGCTGTTCTCCGCGCTCGCTTCGCTTGGAGGCGGAATCCCAAAGCTTGCTGAGGTGCGTTCTGAAGCGGTGAGAGGGCCGACTCGTATCTTTGCGACTGTCGGTCGGAAAACGACTGCTGGTCGGAACATGGGAAGATGGCGCATCTGGGCATTCGTTGGAATAGTCACCGTAGGCTTTGGGCAGCAGAGTCTCACACTGCGACAGGCATTGGAGCTTGCAGTGGAGAAAAATCCTCAGATCGTAGCAGCCCGGCTGGAGATTGAACGCGCGGACGCTCGAGTGCGGGAAGCCGTAGGGACGGCGCTACCATCGCTGGGGATAGCAGCCGGGTACACGCACTATCTCCAGCTACCAGTGTTCTTCCTTCCGGACTTCCGCAACCCGCAGTCGGGACAGCTCCAGCCAGTGCGGATTGGAGCGGAGAACAGCTTCCAAGTGCAAGTGCAACTGAACCAGGTGCTTTTCAGCCAGGCGGTCATCACGGGGATTGGGGCATCGCGGATATATGCGCAGGCAGCGCGGAAACAGTACTGGGCCGAGGTGCTGCAGACCGTGATGAACGTGAAGAAGGCCTTCTACGGGGCCTTGCTGGCCCGGGAGCTTCTGGAGGCAGCTCGCGCCAGTCTGCAGCGAGCAGAGCGCTTTGCCCAGGATGTCCGTGTTCTAGCATCGGAGGGATTAGTGGCGGATTACGATGCTCTGCGGGCGCAGGTGCAGGTAGAGCAGATCCGCACGGCCGTGGCACAGGCGGAGCTCGGCTATTCGGCTGCACTCCGGCAGTTGAAGCTTGCCATCGGGGTTCCCCAAGACCAAGAGATCACGCCCTTGGGCAGCTTGGAAGGGGAGTATCGCCCGACACCGCTGCCGTCTGTTCAGACAGTGATGGAGCAGGTACTGAGGTCCAACCCGCTCCTCCAGGCCTTGGAGCTCCAGGAGCTTGTGCAGCGTGACATCGCGCGCATCTACCGGGCGGAGTCCTACCCGACCATCGTCGGGTTTGGTGCGTACAGCTACCAGGGGCAGTCGCAGAAGCTATCTAACTTCCTCACAGCCCGAAGTGCTTCCGTTGGCATTCAGCTCTCGCTGTCGCTGTTCCAGGGGTTCCAGACCGACGCCCGTGTGGAGCAAGCAGAGATTGAGAGCCGGAAAATCCAGCAGCAACGAGAGCGCTTGCAGGAGGCACTGAAGGTCCAGGCAGCACTTGCTGTAGAACAGCAGCGCATCGCTCAACAGCGTTTACAAGCCGCTCAGAGCACGATTGCTCAAGCGGAGAGGGGCTACGAGATCGCTCGGACGCGCTTCAGTACAGGGCTGGGTAGCCAGCTAGAGGTCATCGATGCCGATGTAGCCATACGGCAGTCTCGGACGGCGTACGCCCAAGCACTCCACGACTACTTGAGTGCGCAGGCAGAGTTGGACTACCTCCTGGGGGTTGCCGAACCAGGGCTGGTACCAGAGCTGTAACCTCTTGGCCTAGGATGGGAATTCCAGAGCGCCGTGAACGGGAACGGCAGCAGAGGCGGCGGGCCATTCTGGAGGCCGCTCAGCGTGTCTTCTTCCAGCACGGTTACCGGAATGCAACCATGGAGATGGTCGCGGCTGAGGCGGAGCTGGGGAAGGCAACGCTCTACGAGTACTTCCACACGAAGGAGGAGCTCTACGTGGCGTTACTGGAGGACGGCCTACGGCTCCTCGATACAATGATGGCGCAAGCGTCGCAGGAGGCAGCACAACAGCCCGTCCGGCAGGCTATCCATACGTTTGCTCGGCAGTACTGGCGCTTTGCCAACGAATACCCAGAGTACTTCGCGCTGCTCATGCATGTCTCTACAGCCATCGAGCTACCGCTGGAGAAGGTGCGGCCAGAACTCCTTGCAGAACTGCAGCAGCTCCAGGAACGGGCCGTTCTGAGAGGAATGGAGCTCGTTCAGCGGGGTATCCAGGAAGGGCTCTTTCCACCGACGGTGGCTCCAGGTCGGGTGTTGGCGGAGTTCTGGGTCGTGCTCAGCGGGGCTCTGCTCCTAGCACGGCACCCGTATCGCATGCGCTTGATGCAGGAAATGATGCCTGAGGAACTTGCGGAAGAGCTTGTGGAACTACTACTCAGTGGGTGGCAATGCCGCGCACAATCGTCATTGGTATCGTCCTCGCCACGCTAGTCGGCTGGACTAGTTTCAGCGGTTGTGGTGCTCGCTCGGAAGAGGTCGACTCTAAGAGGCGCCGCTTGGAACAGCTCCGCAACGAGTTGGCACGCCTCCAGCGAGAGATCCAGGCCTTGGAAGCGGAATTGGAGGGGGACCAGGCCGGGGCTGGACGAGAGATTTCGGTCGTGGTGGAGCCTGTGCGTCAGGAGCTCCTACGACGGGTCTTGGAGGTGCAGGGGACGGTGGAATCGCGCACAACCGTCACCCTCAGTACGAAGTCTGCCGGTGCCATCGTTGCCGTTCGAGTCCAGCCAGGGATGCGGGTCTCCCGCGGCCAAGTGCTGGTGGAGCTGGATTCGGAGGTCTTGAGGAGGACCCTGGATGAAGTCCAAACCCAGCGCGATCTTGCCCGGGCACTCTACGAGAAGTACAAGAGGGCATGGGAAGCCCAGGCCATTGCGGAGGTCCAGTACCTAAACGCTAAGCAGCAATGGGAAGCATTGGAACGGCGCCTGGAGACTCTCCGCGAGCAGTTAGCGCAGACTCGAATCACGGCTCCTTTTGCGGGGCTGGTGGATGAAGTGATGGTCAAGCCTGGCGAGTTCCTGGCCCCAGGGATGCCTGCTGTTCGGCTAGTGAACACGAGTGATCTTTATGTTTCCGCAGAGATTTCCGAGGCATACGCTGGCAGTCTCAAACCGGGGGCGCGGGCACAGGTGGTTCTGCCAGAGCTGGGAGATACGGTCCCGGCACGTTTCCGAAACGTCGGGCAAGCAGTCAATCCCCGGACGCGCACGTTCCGTACGGAGTTAGTGTTGGAGCGTATGCCAGCAGGGCTTCGGCCAGGGTTACAGTGCCAGGTTCGGGTGAGTGATGTGGAGCGCCCAAATGCTGTCACGATCCCGCTGGCTGCTCTGCAGCAACGGAATGGGGTGTCGGTGGTCTACGTTGTGGAGCGTCAGCCTGAGGGCACTGCAGTCGTCCGGGAGCGCCCTGTGCGAGTGGGGTTGTTGACCTTCGAGAAGGCAGAAGTCTTAGCAGGGCTGAGGCCTGGGGAGGAGGTCGTCATCCGTGCTTCGGGAGAATTGCGTGACGGTCTCAAGGTCCAGCTGTAAGGTGTGAGGTGAAGATGCTGCAGCGAGAGTTCTGGCTGACGAACTGGGCAATCCGCAATCGTGTCACGGTCTATGTGCTGGCAGTCGTTGTCCTCCTCTTGGGCATCTACACGTACATCCGAGTACCTAAGGAGTTGCTGCCAGATGTCGTCGTCCCGACGATCCTCGTCACCACAATCTACCCTGGCACCTCTCCCACGGACATTGAGAACCTGGTCACTCGGCCGATTGAGAAGCAGCTCAAAGCAGTTGCAGGCGTGACGAAGGTACGGAGCTACTCTTCACAGGACGTTTCCACGATCGTCGTGGAGTTCGAGACCACGGTAGATCCAGCAGTCGCAAAGCAGCGTGTGCAGGATGCGATAGACCGGGCGAAGTCAGAGCTGCCGACCGACCTGCCCGAGGATCCGCGGGCCTTGGAAATCGACTTCTCAGAGTTCCCCATCATGCAGGTCAGCATTGCCGGCGATCTGCCGCTGGAGCAGCTCAAGCGCTACGCTGAAGAGCTGCGCGACCGCATCGAGGCCCTACCGCAGATTCGGCGAGTAGATATCGTCGGACTACCCGAACGAGAGGTCCGAGTAGACGTAGACCCGTACCGGCTATGGGCACACGGGCTGAGCCTGAGTGACGTAGAGCAGGCAATTCGCCGAGAGAATTTGAACATCACTGCAGGTGAAGTCTCAGCCGGCGGCCTACTCTTGAACGTTCGGCTGGCAGCCGAGTTCCAGAGCGTTGAGGAGATCGCCAACATCATCGTGCGGAGTGGCACGGGCGTCACAGTTCGCCTGGGTGACATTGCTACCGTCGTGGAGGACTTCAAGGAGCAGCAGAGCTACGCTCGCCTGAATCGCCGGCCGGTGGTGACGCTCAGCGTCGTCAAGAAATCGGGCGAAAACCTCTTGGAGGCCGCTGATGGCATCTACCGGATTGTGGAAGAGTTCCGCGCGCGGGTCGTGCCACCTTCGGTGGAGCTGGTCATCACGAACGACCAGTCGGTGCGAAGCCGGACGACGTTGGCCGATCTAACGAACGCCATCATCCTCGGCTTCATCTTCGTGGTCGTCTCGCTGATGTTCTTCATGGGCGTGCAGAATGCCCTGTTTGTGGGGTTAGCGACGCCCTTGTCCTCCTTCTTGGCGATGTTGGTGCTGCCTGCGTTGGGATACACCTTCAACATCGTGGTCACGTTCGCCTTCCTGCTGGCGCTCGGCATCATCGTGGACGATGCGATCGTGGTCATTGAGAACACGTACCGACTCTACCGGCGGGAAGGGCTGGATATTGTCGCGGCAGTCAAGCAGGGAGCCGGAGAGGTCTTTGCACCGGTGCTGGCTGGGACGTTGACGACGCTTGCGCCGTTTGTGCCGCTACTGTTTTGGCCCGGAGTGGTCGGTGAGTTCATCGTGTACTTGCCCGTCGTGCTCATCGCTACTCTCTCGGCCTCGTTCATAGTTGCTTACGTCTTCAACCCAGTCTTTGCGCTAGACTTCATGCCTCGGCAGCCGCAGCCGTTGACGCGACGCGAACTCTTCCTGCGAACAGCAGCCATGATTGGGGTTGCGGGGCTCGGCTATGCCTTGGGGGCTTGGAGCCGGCTGCCGATCTTTACAGGATTGGCAACGGTGACGTGGGTGATCGCGCTGCTGTGGCTCTTCAACCGAACGATCTTCACACCGCGCATCCTGGTGCCATTCCAGCAGCGGCTGTGGCCGGCGGTGTTGGGCCTGTATCGGCGCGTTGGGGCTCGGGTCCTTCGGGGGCGGCGTGCGGTGGCTTTGGTGGTTGGAGTTGTGCTCCTCTTTGGGTTGACGCTGGTAGTGACGGCGCTCGTGCGGCCGAAGGTCCAATTCTTCACGAACCCGGAGCCCAACTTTGTCTACGTGTACGTCACGCTGCCAGTGGGGACCGATGCTGCCACGACGGACTCAGTGATGCGCGTAGTAGAGGAGCGAGTCTACCGAGTTCTAGGCGAGCAGAACCCGCTGGTGACCTCGGTAAGCGTCAACGTGGGGGTCGCTGCCGGAGATCCCTTCCGTCCCAGCTTTGGGGTTACCCCTCACAAGGGGCGCCTGACGATTGCTTTTGTTGACCAAGAGCACCGAAGGGGAATCTCCACGTGGGACTACTTCGAGCTCGTGCGCCAAGCGGTGGTGGACATCCCTGGAGTACAGGTTGTGGTGGACAAAGATCTAGCAGGCCCACCGACAGGAAGGCCCGTCAACATTGAGATTGCCGGCACCGATCTGGACACGCTCGCAGCCTTGGCCGACCGTATTCGTGTGCTCATCGTCGACTCGCTGAAGATCGCTGGCCTGGAAGGGATTACGAGCGATCTACAGCAGACCAAGCCCGAGGTGTTGCTGACGATTGACCGTGCGAAGGCCGCTGGGGAAGGACTCAGTACGGGCCAGGTGGGCAGCGCACTACGGACAGCACTCTACGGTGTGGAAGCTTCAAAGTTCCGCACGGCTGACGAGGAGTACCCAATCCAGGTTCGCCTCATGTCACCGTATCGTCAGCGGCTGGAGGACCTCCTCAATGTACCGGTGGCCTTCCGCGACATGAGCACGGGGCAATTCCGAATTATCCCGGTATCGGCCGTGACGACGGCTACGTACACAACGACGTACGGCACCATCACTCGTATCAACCAAGAGCGGGTCGTTACGCTGACCTCCAACGTGCTGCCGGGCTACAGTGCCCCGCTCATCAATGAACAAATTCGCGCAGCTTTAGCCCGACTGCAGCTTCCGCCTGGGTACTCGGTGCGGCTCACAGGGGAACAAGAGGAGCAGCAGAAGACGGTCGCCTTCCTGCAAACAGCCTTTCTCATCGCTGTCGTGCTCATTGCGTTAGTGTTGGTGACTGAGTTTAGCTCAGTGACGAAGCCGCTATTGGTGCTGACGACGGTCGTATTCAGCACCATGGGGGTCCTCTGGGGCTTCATCCTGAGCGGGCTGACGATCTCCATCGCGCTCACTGGGGTGGGGATAGTCAGCTTGGCAGGTATCGTGGTGCGCAATGGGGTGGTACTCGTGGACTACATCGAGCAGTTGCGGCAGGAAGGCTTGACGTTGCGACAGGCCGTCATCCGCGGCGGAGCGACGCGAGTTACCCCTGTGCTGTTAACGGCGGTCTCTACGATCTTAGGACTGCTGCCGTTGGCGATAGGACTCAATATGGACTTCGGCAGCTTGCTGACCCGCTTTGATCCGAAGCTCTACTTCGGAGGCTTCAGTGCTGCTTTCTGGGAACCGCTGGCGTGGGCGATCATCTTTGGGCTCGTCTTCGCCACGTTCCTGACCCTGGTAGTGCTGCCGGCGCTGTACTTTGTAGCAATGCGGGGCCAAATCTGGCGGCAGTGGCGGCAGCGGCACGGACGCTAAAGGCGTTGCAATGGCTTCCGCGGCTGGAACTCCGCTCCGTAGATGGGGGTGAACTCTTCTGGCGCAACTGTGGCTCCCTGGAGGTAGCGACGGTAGCCGGCAATGCCGACCCACTCGGCTGAGAGCCGCTCCAAACATGGTACGTGCAGGCCTCCAGCGATCAAGGATGCCGCGGGACCACAGAGCAGGGTGTCTTCGCTTGGACAGAGGGCGGAGAGTTCGTACTGCTGAAGCTCTCGTATCGGAGTCGCCTCGGGGTCGAACTCTTGCACAAAGAGCCAGCCTTCGACGCCGGAATCTGTTTGAGTGAGGTGCCCAGGGACACAGGCTATGATGCGCCGCAGTCCCAAGGCTTGAGCAACGGGAGCCGCTGCCTCCGCCAGAGCCTCCAGAGTTGGTACGGGAACAAGGACAGGTGAGCTTCCGAAGCAGAGCCCCTTCGCTAAGCTTGCACCGATGCGCAGGCTCGTGAACGAGCCTGGGCCTGCTGAGATCGCGACAGCATGCAACTGTGGTACCTCAAGGTTGTGGTCTTCCTGCAACCGCCGGACAAGCTCCGCTGCCATGCGATCGTGAGCACGCGGGGCCGCCACTACGGAGAGTTCCCGAAGACGGTCACCTTCGTACAGAGCAACACTCAGCGGCTCCCCTGAGCTCTCTATCGCCAGAATCCACTCGGGCATACCATAGGCCGTTCAGCGGAGCCAGAGGAATGGACGAACGGAGACCTCCTCCTTCCAGCGTAGGCGGACGGCGTACCATCCGCCCGCGACGGATGGCAACTGGAAGCGGTGTTCGTGACGTCCAGCCGGCTGCCACTGGCCTGCTATGAGCGTAGCCACCGGATGACCGAAGACGTCTAGCAGCTCCAGCGAAACTTGCGCAGCCTCAGGTAGCACGTAGCCGAGTACCAGCTCTCCTCCCGGCAGACCTTGTGCCCAGAGATTCCCGGTCTGCGGGGATTCGTACGCAATCCCGGTTGCTCCAACGGCAAACCATCGTGGATGGTACACGGGCTGTCCTACTTCTAGACCATCGACTTGCCCTTGCTGGAGGTCAGCGACAATTAGGAGTCCTGCACCTGGTGAGACGAGAGCGAGGTACCGATTATCTGGCGAGAAGCTTGGACGCTGGACATCGAGCAGAGGCTGACCGTTGTAAGTCCACTGTGAGGTACCTAGGACTGCGACTTGGCCGGTCTGGAGGTTTGCCAGAACAGTCTCGTAAACCTCTGTCTGATGGCTGTAGTAGTTGAAGGCAATGATGTCGGGGTCCGTGTTGCTGTAGGTGATGTTCCCGAGGCTGTACTCGGCTGGGTTGGGAGGCACGAGCTCGTAAATAGCCGGTCCGGCAAAGTGAGCCTCGTAAATGTTCCAGTATGCCAGTGTATCGCCTGTCTGCAGCGGAAGCACGTTGAAGGCGTCGAAGGCAAGTTTTGGATCTCGCATGTTAGGGGTCCACGACATGACGTCGGCAAGCCAGACGGTGCTAACCGCACCACCATCGGGAGCTTGGGGTGTTAGCGGGAGGCGCGCAACCTGCTGTCCATCGGTGATGTAGATGAACGGCTCGACAACTGCCCTTACTACTGAAGCGAGACGTCCGTCGCTGCTGATGCAAGCGTTCCGGAGGTTTGCAAGTTGCGGCAGATTGACGATGAAGAACTGCTGCCGGGTCAAGTCTGCGTAGGCTAATTGCTGCTGCTGGTTGACGAAGTAGAGCCTCTCCCCACTCCGAGCTGTGCTCAGCTGCGAGAGGGGGAATCCATCCTGAGTCATCAGCACCCTCGTGCGTGGATCGCTAGAACTAATGACTCCAGACCGACCGTCGGATGTCCTCAACAGAGCAATTCTCCCATCAGAGAGCACGAATGCGATGTACCAAGTACCACCCTGGACGGGTGGAACCTCGTTACCGCTACCGCCACCTCCACCCCCGCCAGAGTCATAAATGCCCACGGCGTCGAAGGCCTGCGCAGCCGCCTGGGCTTCAGACTGTCCGTAGAGCTCCTGAGCTGCTCGGATGACTGCGCGCCGGTGGTCAATGAACTCCGACGTGCGGGTCAGGTACCGAGTCAGCACGCGGTAGAAGATACGCTCTGCTTTCTCCCGCCCAATCGCCTGGATGAGGAGGTACGCGGCTCGGTTGGGGATGCCGCAGTTGATGTGAACCCCACCGTTGTCCTCCTCTATGGGCAGGTTCCTGTACTGGCTCATGTGGCCGGGCAACTGGCTAAGCACTTGAGGATTGCCTGGATTCCCAAAGTCTCGGAGGGCAATCTTGCCGGGGACCCGAACGATGCCCTCACCGATCAGGAAATCGTCGCGATCTACCATGATGCCGAAGAGATCGGAGAAGCTTTCGTTGAGAGCGCCAGGCTGGAACTGGTAAACTAGATTGGCGGAGTATTGCGTAACACCGTGCGTGAATTCGTGCGCGACGGCATCAAGGGATGCCGCTAGTGGGTAGAAGAGCCGGTACCCATCACCGAAGCCCATAACATTGAGTCCCGGGTTCCAAAAGGCATTATCGGCGGGTAGGCCATTCTCCGTGAAGTGCAAGATGCTGTGGACCGTGCCACCTTGGCCGTTGTAGGAGTTCCGCGAGTGCGTAGTGCGGAAGTATCGGTCTGTCAGGAAGGCGTGGTAATGGGCCGAGACAGCCACTCGGTCTTCCCAGGTGTTTGTCGTAGAGGTGATGTGGTAAAGCGGGGTGTTTCTGCTCAGCTCTTGGCCGTTTGCGGTCAGTGTCACTGCTCCGCCCTTGATCTGCCTGGGAGGATTGGATTCATTGGGGTTATAGCTCGGAAGGTCCCAAATCATGTAGTGCACGCCATCGTCGTGGTGGTAGACGCGGAGGGAGCGCTGGGTGCCGAAGTAGTCAGCAGCTGTTGCATCTACGAAGCGTCCGGGCATTTGTGGAGTGGCTAGGGGGTGTTGCTTGGGCACGCTGGGAAGGCGAAGCTTTGGTTTGGTAATGACGGAGGGGTGTGGGGTGTACGGCAGCAAGGTGCGAGTATTAAGGAGCCGCCAGACGACCTCCCCGCTGAGGGCGTCTACGAATACCAAGTACTTCTCTACGGCGTTGGCGATGAGCGTCACCTCATAGCACAGCCGGAGAGAGCCCGAGGGAGGATGGGGGAAGATGACGAGCTGCGCCCGTGCCTGTTCGGCTCCCGTCAGGTTCAGAAGCTCTTCCGGCAGGGGTTCTACAGCGGTGATCTGCTCCACGGCCGCTACGGCGTGCTCTATGGCTTCCGCTGGGCTTAGTTTCGGCTGGGTTGGAACGCCGACCGGAGTCGGGTAGTAGCGCCCGTTGACGAGGACCAGTTCGCCGTTCTGGCGGAGGTGGACATAGAGATCGGCCCCCCAGACAGGGATGCCAGCGTAGACTTGCTGGAATCGTAGGTGGACCATACCCAGCTCATCGGTGCTGACGGAGATGAGCTCTAGTTCACGGCGCGGCTCTGCAAGCTTTAGCAGAGACCGATGCTGCTCCAACACTCCTAAGACGGAGCTAAGCTCGGGGATACGCTGGGTGCCCAAACCGAGTGGCGAGGGGGCATCGTACATTCGGGCTACACCCAAGGGCAGCTCAATCCAACTTGGGGCACCGCTTGGAGCGTAGGCAATCCGGGGCGTGAGTAGTCTGAGTGTCGGGATTTGCACTGGTGCTCCAGAGGTTTCCACCTGGACTTGGCGTGCTGGGAGTGGCTCGTTGGCAAAGTGGGCAACCGGAACGGCCGGTGCATCTGCAATCGAGCGCTGGCTAGAGATGAGCGACCGTAGCTCGGCAGGAACGTGTGCGGTGTGGGGGAGAGCCACAGCAATTGCTGCGGAGAGGGAGAAGAGCGCCCAACTCAATCGCCACACCATCATGGCAGGCAGCCGGTGTTGATGGACCTTCTCAGCTGCGAATATACTGCACCGCCTGTGGAGAGATAGGTGGTAAGGCAAGGCTTAAGGCTTGTTAGCGCGAGCTATTAGGGCTTCCCGCAGCCGACCGTGGTGTGCTTCCAGGAGGCCGCGGGCTTCCTCAGCCGGGAGGTTTGTCAGCAGCATGAAGAGGGCTAGCTTCGTGCTTCCTTGTGCCTCTTGGAGAGCGCGTTCGGCCGTGGGGGCGTCAACACCTGCAAGGAGCATTAGAATGCGCCGACACCGCTGGCGGAGCTTGTAGTTGAGCGGCTGCAGGTCTACCATGATGTTGTGGTACGTCTTGCCCAAGCGGATCATGGCTGCGGTGGTGAGCATGTTGAGGACCAGCTTCTGGGCTGTTCCAGACTTCATTCGAGTAGAGCCGGCAATGACTTCGGGGCCGACTTCGGGGCAGATGAGGATGTCGGTATAGCGTGCAATCTCCATCCGTTGGACAAGCCTCCTGGGGTTGGTCGTTACCAAGATTGTGGTAGCACCGCGGCGGTGAGCCTCCTGGAGGGCTCCAATGACGAACGGTGTGCGAGCAGAAGCAGCGATACCGCAGACGACGTCTTTGGCCGTTACTCCGCGAGCAGCAATTGCTGCAGCGCCGTTGTCTCGCCGGTCTTCGGCACCCTCTTGGGCTCGGAAGACAGCGGCCTCCCCGCCGGCGATGAGAGCTTGGACCATCTCCGGTGGTGTCCCAAAAGTTGGCGGGCATTCGGCGGCGTCCATAATCCCCAGGCGCCCGCTCGTACCTGCTCCGACGTAGATGAGCCGGCCTCCACTACGGAAAGCCTCAACAATACGGTCCACTGCTTCCGCAATCGCAGGAATTTCCTGGGCGACGGCAGGGGCTACTTTGTGGTCCTCGGCGTTGATGATTTCCAGGATCTGTCGGGTGTCCAGAAGGTCTATGTCCCAGCTTGCGGGATTGTTCTGCTCTGTCAATAGGCGAGCAAGCTCCTCATCGACTGCGGCGGGGACTGTCGCAGAGGCCTCTTCTGCTCTATAGCGACGCCTCGCCATCTCGGTATCCTAATTCGCGTAAGAGGGCTTGCCGTTCTATCTCCAGTTGGCGGATGCGCCGCTCGAGCTGGTCTAATTCCTCCGGCAGGGAGTCCATCTCCATGCGGCGTCGGCTTGCGGCTTCATCAATCAGGTCTATGGCCTTGTCCGGTAGGAAACGGTCAGTGATGTAGCGGGCTGCAAGTTGGGCTGCAGCGACGATAGCTGCATCGGTGATGCGCACACCGTGGTGGAGCTCATACCGCTCCTTGAGTCCTCGGAGAATCGAGATGGTCTCCTCCACGCTGGGCTCGTCGACGAAGACCTTCTGGAAGCGACGCTCTAAGGCTGGGTCTTTCTCGATGTGCTTCTGGTACTCATCCAGCGTTGTAGCACCAATGCAGCGCAGCTCGCCGCGGGCCAGCGGGGGCTTTAGGATATTGGCGGCGTCAATGCTACCTTGCGCTGCCCCGGCCCCAACGAGGGTGTGGATCTCGTCGATGAAGAGGATGATCTCGCCGTTTGACTCTACGACCTCCTTAACGACGGCCTTGAGGCGCTCTTCGAACTGTCCTCGGAACTGTGTCCCAGCAACGAGGGACGGCAAGTCTAGGGCAATGATGGTCTTGGTTTTGAGTGGTTCAGGGACGTCACCAGCCACGATGCGCTGCGCTAAGCCTTCTACGATTGCAGTCTTCCCAACCCCAGGTTCGCCGATGAGGACAGGGTTGTTTTTGGTACGCCGGGTCAGGATCTGCATGACCCGGCGGATCTCCTCCTCCCTCCCGATGACAGGGTCCAGCTTGCCGCGGCGGGCCTCTTCATTGAGATTCCGTCCGTAGCGCTGGAGGGCCTGGTACTTCTCTTCCGGTGTAGGGCCTGTGACGCGGTGGGTGCCACGCACGCTCGCTAGGACCCGTAGGAGGGCTTCCCTCGTGACCCCTTGCTCCTGAAGGAGCCGAGCAGCGCTTGAATGCCCCTCAGCAAGGGCCAACAAGAGGTGCTCAGTGCTGACGTACTCATCCTTCAACGCCGAGGCCTGGCGCCACGCTTCTTCTAAGAGCGCTGTAAGCTCGCGTGAAAGGTACTGCTCGACGGCTCCGCTGACCTTTGGAAGCCGATCCAGTTCCTCTTGGATTCGGCGCCGGAGCCGAGGGAGGTCAATCTCCAGTTTGCGGAGGAGGGTTGTAGGAATTCCCGTATCGTCTTCCAACAAGGCGGCCAAGAGATGGAGCGGCTCTATGTACTGGTGCCCAGCCGTCGCAGCCAGTTCACGAGCCTGTTCCAGTGCCTCTTGAGATTTCAGTGTCAGGCGCTGCCATGGAATGGCCATGGTCCTCCAAGGGTCAGCAAGGTACACGGACTGTAGCCGTAAGGCAGACGAACGCGTAGGCGTTGCAGTGTCAAGGATCGGCGGGGATGCGGATGAGGGCCAACGTAGAGGTTGCCTGTGCAATTAGTGTCTCAGCCGAGTCCTGCAGGCAGAAGATACGCGCCTCGGCGAAGTGGAGTCGGTGGCCAGCATGGAGGACACGTCCGACAGCGCGTAGGCGCTCACCACGTCCTGGCTGGAAGAAGAGCACGTGGAGCTCTGCTGTGACGGGCTGGAATCCTTCTGGAGTGAGGGTAAAACTGGCGAACCCAGCGGCAACATCCGCCAGTGTCGCGATGAGGCCACCGTGAACGATACCGAGCTGCTGCTCATGCTGTGGTCGGAGGACGACTTCGGCTACGACATGGCCTGGTTCTACGTGAGTCAGCTCGCATCCCAGGAGCTTCATGAAGTGCTGGCCGCGGAGGGCAGCGGCGATGGCTTCGCGGAAATGTGGGTTCGGTGGGGTCAGTTCCATGCTGGAGACGCGTTGCTAGCCGCCGGGCGAATATAGGGCAACGGCCAGACTATCTGGCGTGAAAGCCCTAAAATTGTAGACTCTGCAGCAAGAAGCCTGGGAGTGAGCGCCGAATGTGGCTGGAACAGCTCGGGGAGACGCTGAATCTGTCGGCGTTAGAGCATGAGGTGCTGGCGTTCTGGGAGCGTGAGCGCATCTTCGAGCGCTCGCTGGAGCAGCGGCGGCAAGCACCTCGGTTTCGCTTCTACGAGGGTCCGCCAACGGTCAACGGTAAGCCGGGCATCCACCACGTCATGTCCCGAACGATCAAGGACGTGGTGTGCCGCTACAAGACCATGTGTGGATACTACGTCCGCCGCCAGGCGGGCTGGGACTGCCATGGGCTGCCGATAGAGTTGGCTGTAGAGAAGGAGCTGGGGATCGTTGACAAGCGGGAGATTGAAACAGCCTACGGCGTAGAGCGCTTCAACCAGGCCTGCAAAGAGCTCGTCTGGCGCTACATCGAAATGGAGGAGGGCTGGCGGAGTCTGACCCGCCGCATGGGCTACTGGATTGACCTCGACAATGCCTACATCACCTGCTCCAACGAGTACATTGAGTCGCTCTGGTGGGCGCTGAAGCAGTTGTTCGATCGGGGATTAATCTACCGCGGCTTTAAGGTCGTGCCCCAGTCCCCAACGATTGAGACCCCGCTGAGTTCGCATGAGCTGGCCTTGGGCTATCGAGAGGTGCGTGACCCGAGCGTTTTCGTGCGTGTCCGGGTTGTGCAGCCGAGCCGTCCTGGTGTGGAGCGAGCGGCACTGTTGGTGTGGACGACGACACCTTGGACTCTCTTCGGGAATGCGGCGCTGGCAGTCCATCCAGAGGTGACGTATGCGCTGGTGCGTAATCGCCGTCCGAATGATTCGCCGGAGGCTGCCGAGGAGCTCATTCTGGCGGAGGCGTGCCTCTCCGTCCTGGAGGGGGAGGTTGAGGTCGTGGAGCGCTTCTCCGGAGCGGAGCTGGTGGGGACGGTCTACGAGCAGATCTTCCCTGACCTTCCGATCGATCGCACGCAGTACCCAAATGCGCTGACGGTGCTTCCGGCAGAGTTCGTCACGACGGGGGAGGGGACGGGGATTGTCCACATTGCTCCGGCGTTTGGGGTAGAGGACTTCGAGTTAGGACAGCGCTACGGGCTGCCGCTCCTCCAGCCAGTCACCCCGAATGGGCATTTCGCTGAACAAGTTCGCGAGTTCGCCGGGCGGGCGGTCAAGACCTTCCGGTACAACGACCGCGTAGAAGAAGGAGCCGATCGCGACATCGTCGCTGCGCTGCGCCGTATGGGCAAGCTCTACCGGGCAACCTTTGATTACGTGCACACCTATCCCCACTGCTGGAGGACGGGGAACCCGATCATCTACTACGCCCGCCTGTCGTGGTTCCTGAAGTCGCCGGCGTACAAAGAGCGCATGTTAGAGCTCAACGAGCAGATTCGCTGGCAGCCGTCGGAGATTGGTGCAGGGCGCTTCGGCAACTGGCTGCAGGAGGTCAAGGAGTGGGCGCTCTCGCGCGACCGGTACTGGGGGACTCCGCTTCCCATCTGGATCAGCGAAGATGGGACGGAGATGTTCGCTATCGGCTCGATTGCTGAGCTCATGGAGGGACTCTACGAGTTCCCGGACGGTCGTCGGGTGCCGTTGCGGGAGGCTGGAGTGGAGATTGATCTGCATCGCCCCTTTGTGGACCGCGTCGTGTTCCTTCGCAATGGCAAGCTCTTCCGCCGTACGCCCGAAGTGGTGGATGTTTGGTTCGACTCTGGCGCAATGCCCTTCGCGCAGTTCCACTACCCCTTCGAGAACCAGGAACTCTTCACTGAACAGTTTCCCGCCGACTTCATCGCCGAAGGAGTGGACCAGACTCGTGGCTGGTTCTATACGCTGCACAACTTAGCCACGGTGCTCTTTGACCGGCCAGCCTTCCGCTCTGTGGTGGTCAACGAGCTCATCTTGGACAAGCAGGGGCAGAAGATGTCTAAGTCCAAGGGGAACGTCGTTGATCCCTTCGCAGTCATCGAGCGCTACGGGGCGGATGCTGTCCGGTGGTACCTCCTCTCGGCGAATCCGCCGTGGAAGCCAATGCTCTTCAACGAGGAAGAGATCGGGCGCACGGTGGTGGCGAACTTCCTGCGGGCGCTGGTGAACGTGTACAACTTCTTTGCACTCTACGCCCGCATTGACGGGTTCACAGGGGCTGAGCCTGAAGTGCCCATCAGCGAACGTCCGGAGATTGACCGCTGGATACTCTCGCGGCTACAGGCTGTGCTGCAGCAGTACCGCGAGGCTATGGACGACTACGAATTGACACGAGCCGTTCGGCTTGTGCAGGACTTTGTCTTGGAGGATGTCTCCAACTGGTACGTCCGCCGCAACCGTCGCCGCTTCTGGAAGGGGGAGCGGGATCAGGAGAAGCTGGCAGCCTACCAGACGCTGTATGCCGTGCTGCAGGGTACGCTACTGATGATGGCACCAGTGGCTCCCTTCCTAGCGGAAGCGCTCTACCAGCGCTTGCGCCGCGATGGGCAGCCGCTGTCGATCCACCTTTTGGACATGCCGGAGCCAAAAGCAGAGCTGCGGGATGTGGAGTTGGAGCGTCGCATGGGATTGGCGCGACAAATCGCTGGGTTGGTGCGCCAGCTTCGGGAGCGTGCCCGGCTGAAGGTTCGGCAGCCCCTACAGCGGATTCTTATCCCAGCGGCCTCTCAGCAACTGCGGCGCGATATCCGCTCTGTGGAGGCCCTCATCGCCGACGAGGTCAACATCAAGGCGATTGAGTTCTTGCCGCCGGAGGTGGACGTTGTGCGGTGGAAGGCGAAGCCGAACTACCGGCTCTTGGGGAAGCGCTTGGGCAAGCGAATGCCGTTGTTGGAGAAAGCTCTGGCGGAGCTTCCGCAGGCGGCCCTTCGGCGCTTCTCTGAGACTGGGCGTCTTGTAGTAGAGCTCGAAGGGGAAAAGATAGAGCTGAGCCGGGAGGAAGTAGAGCTTCGCAGCACCGAGCTCGAAGGCTGGCTCGTTGCGACCGAGGGGGAACTCACTGTGGCTCTTGACACGACGCTGACAGAGGAGCTTCGCGCTGAGGGTCTAGCGCGAGAGTTCGTCTTCTGGGTTCAGAATCTGCGGAAGCAGGCTGGCCTTGCCGTAACGGACCGAATCCGGATCATCTGTACAGCGCCGCCAGAGCTGCAGCAAGCTCTGGAGCTGCTCCGTGAGTACGTGCAACGGGAGACTCTAGCGGAAAACCTTATTTTTGCCCCGTGTCCGGCAGGACAGCCGGTGGACGTCAACGGCTACCGCGCGTATATCTGCATTGAGCACTTACAGAGGTCGTAACGACTTGCAGCACGGGAGAGCCAATGCCAGCGAAGCGGAAGAAGAAGGTCTCTGACGCCGGAGGAGCGGCTGAGACACAACAGGCGGCCGACGCTGCCCAGAGTAGCCCAGCTCCAGCAACAGCCGAGCAAGTGGGACAATCCCCAACGCAGCCAAAAGTGCGCTACTCGGATGAGGAGCTGGAGATGTTCCGGAAGATCATCCTCGCCGAGAAGCAGAAGACGCTGGAGGAGCTGCGCCTTCTCCGGGAACGGCTAGAGGACTTGAACGCCTTCAACTACATCGAGGAGGGCGGCATCTTCTCGCTACACCCGGCGGAGCAGGGGACGGAGGCTTGGGAGCGAGAGCGGACCTACGTCCAGATCCAGCGCTTGACGGGCTACCTGCAGAAGCTGGAGGAAGCTCTCAAGCGGATCGATGACAAGACCTACGGTATCTGCCGCAAGTGCGGGATCCTCATCGCTAAAGAGCGGCTCATGGCAGTGCCGATTACGACACTGTCGGCCTCGTGGAAGATTCACCGTCGCTGCCCCGAGGACGGCATAGACCGCATTATCCCCATCCACAAGGCGAAGGCGCTAGAGGAGTAGTCAAGCTCGGTGTGAGTACTGTGCGCCGGGATTGGCTCGTAGTTGGAGGCCTGCTTGCGCTCGATCAGGTGACGAAGCTGCTCGTCAAGGGGTTCCGCGTGGGCCCGTTCGTACACGAGGGGATGCGTCTGGGTGAGAGCCTGCCAGTCCTCGGAGACTGGGTCCGAATTACGTTCGTGGAGAACCCTGGGATTGCCTTTGGACTGCCTGTCGGAGAGGCGAAGGTTCTGCTAACACTCTTCTCCCTTGCAGTCAGCATTGGGTTGGGCTGGTACCTGCACCGCCTGCAGTGCCTCGGTATCCCATTTCGGGCACGGCTCAGCATCGCTCTGCTGCTGGTAGGGGCGACGGGCAACTTCATAGACCGTGCCTTCTACGGGGTGCTCTATGGTGAAGCACCGCTGTTCCAGGGGAGCGTGGTAGACTTCATTGATGTGGAATTTCCCGATTTCGAGCTCTTCGGGCGGCTATACACCCGCTGGCCCGTCTTCAACGTCGCTGACTCCTGCCTCACTATTGGGGTACTGTTAGCACTCCTGTTCCATCGCCATCTACCGACGTTGCGCCAAGCCCTGCGAAGGGTATAGACTGGCATTTGGATTGCATGCACTCTCGTGGTGCCTATCGGTATTCTGACAGGCAATGGGGAGGAGCTTTGCTGTGTTCGTGGCAATCGGGGGGATGGCGTGGGGGCAGAGTCTAACGATGGCGCTCAGTGGCACCACGAGTCCGGGAGTCGTCACCGCTGGCGAGCGTTTCCGGATTGCAATACAGGTCCGTGAAGCTGCTGTCTATGGCGCTGGCTTCCGGTTGTGGTATAGTCCATCGTCCGTAGTTCGATTTGCTGGGTGGCAGGCTGTAGACTACGACGTCTCAGAGCTGCTCGTCGTTGCCGCAGATGGGGCGGAGGAGGGGAAGGTGGAGGTCAGTGGAATCTCGCTGGCACAGCGCCGGCAGAGCCCAGTGGTCGCTGTATTGGAGTTCGTGCTCGCACCAGAGGCAAGTCATGGCTCGGTGCTCTCCTTCCGGCTCAGTAACGGTTGGTTGTTGCAGGAGGATTCTCTCCGGTGGGTGCCGGCTGTGACACTATCGCTGCGGGTCCATGGCTACGTTGTGGTCTGGCCCGGCGATGCTGATAACGATGGGGCCGTTGATGGGCGTGACGTTGCTACGGTCGGTCTGTATGCATACCGTAGAGCGGCCGGATACCGGCGGAACTTGGCCAGCACGGTATGGGGACCGCAGATGGCTCTGGCATGGCTAGAGCCGAAGGCAACATACGCAGACTGCGACGGGAATGGCTACGTAACGGTTCGAGACCTTGCGGTTGTACTGCAGAACTATGGCCGTAGGCGCAGCGCTGCCCAGCAGGTTGAGGAGGTCCCACTCGTACCACCGCCGATCGGGCATGTCATAGCGAGCCTTAGTGTTCCGGTGACGGCAGAGCTTCTTGCTGGAGTGTTCGTACCGTGTGCTGGATCAACTGTAGTGGGGGTGCGATCTCGCCATACATCGCTCAGCCCAGCGGTAACGGCAACGACAGACTCTCTCACCGCCGTTGTGCTACACCTCAAAGGTGCCGATCGCATTGGGATCGTAGGCCAAGGAAAGCTCTGCGATGTACTCCTGGAGTACCGAACGAGTTCCGGGGAGTGGCATCCGGTAGAGTGGCGGGAATCTCCGCTAGAGGTCGGTGGAGCAGACTCCCAGCTTCGCCTCTCCTGGCGTGATGGCTGGCTTTGCCTGGAGGGGGAGCGTGCTACTACGGGGATGCTCACTCTCTTTACGCTGGAGGGCCGAGTGGTTGGGCGTTTCTCCATCCCTGCTGGTGAAGGAGTGTGGTGTGTGGAGCTACCCTCACTGCCACTAGCTCCGTACATTGGTGAGTACATGTCAGCCGCCAAGGCCCGAATCCCCCTGCTTTTGCTGCCTTGAACGGTATGCCTTCTGGCAAGACTTGTTCGTCCAACCCTGACGGGAGGGACTGAGCGGAATGGTGGAGCGGAGCGTTGTCGTTCGGCTTCCGCTGGGGCTCCATGCACGCCCAGCAGCAGAGTTAGCGGCGCTGGCGGCCCGGTTTACTGCTACGGTTTGGCTCGTCCGAGATGGGATTGCTGCAAATGCAAAGAGCGTGCTTGAGCTCATGAGCCTAGCAGTAGAGCACGGTACGACGGTGGTGGTGCAGGCGGAGGGTGAGGATGCTGGCGAGGCGGTGCTTCGAGTAGCTGATTTCTTGCAGAGGGCAGAGGAAGGGTAAAAAGTTACGGCAGTGTTGTAAATTGCTCCACGAGCTTGTCGGGTCTTCGGGAGGTGTTGGAGTGGAAGTGGACAGTTCCTCTTCGGGACGCGAGGGCTTCCTATCCCCCGATACCATCGCAGACCATCCCGCTTCCCCTTGCAACGAACAGTGGCTAAGGGCAATTGCCGCCTCCCCGGGGATTGCGATTGGACCAGCCGTTCTCTGGCTCCCTCCCGCGGCGCGAGGAAGTGATAGCTGTGTGAGTGCGGACGCGGAGTGGGAGCGGTATACCCGAGCGGTTTCAGAACTTCGGCGGGAGCTCCTTTCAGCGCGTGCTGTCGTAGTGGCGGAGGCAGCGGAGGTCGTTCCAATCATCGACAGCTACCTGCACCTCCTAGAGGATGCTTCGTTGGAGGAGCGGGTGCGGGAGCTCGTTATGGCAGGGATGACTGCGGAGCAGGCCCTCCAGCGCGTGTTCGATAGCCTCATCGGACGCCTGCGCCGTTCGGCAGATGTACTCTTTCAGGAGCGGGGGAACGAGCTAGAGCACTTCCTCCAATGGTTCCTTGCGGCCTTACGGCTACCTCAGCGAGACTATACGCGGACGACGGGCGCCGTTGTTGTTGCCCCGGCTGTAACACCGTCAGAGGTTGTGCTGCTCCATCGAGCTGGGGCCTGCGGGTTGGTGACAGCTGTCGGCGGTATCACCTCCCACACTACTATCCTAGCCCGCAGTCTGCAACTGCCAGCGGTTATCGGCGTGCGCAACGCGTTGGGGACAATCCCCGAAGGGGAGCTCGTAATCGTGGATGGCTATACAGGGACCGTCGTAGTCCGACCGACGGAGGAGACTCGCCGACGGTACGAGCGCCATCGGGACAGTACCGAGTGGCGTCGGCGGGTTCTGCGGTGGTTTGCTCAGTTGCCAGCGGAGACGATCGACGGGCGACGTTTCCATCTGAGGGTCAACATCGCCGCGCCGCAAGATGTCCAAGAGGCAAATCTCGTTGGTGCGGAAGGGGTTGGGCTACTGCGCACCGAAGCCCTCTTCCTACAGCTAGGTCGTCTGCCGAACGAGGAGGAACAGTTCCAGTGGTACCAGGAGCTTGCCCAGCAGTTCTACCCCGATCCAGTCACGATTCGCCTCTTTGACTTGGGGGGCGATAAGTACGGTGAGGGGACAACGGAGCGGAATCCGGCCTTGGGGATGCGAGGAGTGCGATTTCTGTTGCGACATCCAGAAGTACTGCAGACGCAGTTGAGGGCTATCGTTCGGGTGGCGGCGATATGGCCGAACATCCGCGTCCTTGTACCGATGGTGACGTCCCCACAGGAGCTTACGGCGATCCGTCAGCACCTCTGGAGAGTCCAGCAGGAGTGCATTGGGAACATAGCACGAGCTATCCCCGTGGGGGCAATGGTGGAGACCCCAGCGGCTGCTCTCTGCGCAGCCCAGCTTGCCGAGGTTGCTGATTTCTTCAGCATCGGCACCAATGACCTTGTGCAGTTCACGCTTGCCGTAGACCGTGAGCATGGGCAGCTGGCAGAACTGTTTGAGCCTTTCCACCCAGCGGTGTGGCAGCTTATCGGGAAGGTCGTGGAGGTAGCCCACCAGAGAGGACTACCGGTTGGCATCTGTGGCGAGCTTGCGGCTCATGCTGAGGCTACCGAACTCCTCGTTGGCTTAGGGGTGGATGAACTGAGCACAATCCCGGCAGCTCTCATTCCATTGAAGCATCGGATCCGTCGACTCTCGTACGCGCAGGCTCGGGCTCGGGTCCGCGCACTGACGAATGGCGGCTGAGCTCACCACACTATCCCCTCAGCTGCCTGCTGGGCACAGGCGTATGCCTCTTCTAGCGTCTGACCCACGGCAGTGACATGACCCATTTTGCGGCGCACTCGACTCTCGCGCTTGCCGTAGAGGTGGAGCCAGGCCTTCCCGGCTCGAAGTGCTGGGAGGACGGAGTCAGGAATGCCGCTGCCAGGGCGGACCCCCAGCAGGTTGATCATGACGGCTGCCGGTACAATCATCTCTGGCGAACCGAGCGGGAGATTGCAGATGGCGCGGATGCCGTTTTCGAACTGTGAGGTGTAGCAGGCTTCAATGGTATAGTGCCCAGAGTTGTGCGGACGCGGGGCCAGCTCGTTGAAGAGGATATCCCCATCGGTGGTCAAGAAGAGCTCGACGCCAAAGACCCCAACCCCATCCACAGCCTCCACGCAAGCTACAGCGATCTCTTGGGCGCGTCGCCGGAGATGTTCTGGGATGGGGGCAGGGGCATAGACGACGCGACAGACATGGTCTTGCTGGACGGTCTCCACGCAAGGGTAGACGGCTATATCCCCACGCCGGTTCCGTGCGACGATGACAGCAAGCTCTTTCTGGAGCTGGACGAACTGCTCTACGAGCAGTGAAGAATCGGTTGTGCGCTGCTTGAGTGCTGTCCAAGCTTCGGGGAGCGCCTGCCGGTCGTGGACAGTGCGATTGCCATAGCCGTCGTAACCGAAGGTGCGGGTTTTCAGCACAACGGGGAAGCCGTAGTCTTCAGCGAACTGCAGGACGTCATCTGAGCTATCCACGCCGGCGAAGTTGGGCACTGGGATGCCGGCAGCCACCATCGTCTGCTTCTGTGTGAGCTTATCGCGGACGCGCCGGATCGTCTCCGGGGTGGGATAGACTAGTCGGTGCTGGGCCAGTTCCTCCAGAAGCTCTGGGGCGACGAACTCGTTCTCCAGCGTGATGACATCGCTGACACGTAGGAAAGCCTCTAAGGCTTCGCGGGAATTCCAGCCCTCCGGGAACTCTAACTGCGTCATTCGGCCGGCTGGGGAATCAGCTCCATGCTCGATAATAGCAACGCGCAGTCCCAAGCGGTAGGCCGCTTGAGCTAACATCTTGGCGAGCTGTCCGCCACCGATGATGCCAATTGTGAGCTCGCGGTTTGGTGAGTAGGGAGACGGGAGCATCGGTAGAGTGGTTCACTGAATGCACAACACCATCTCGAGGCTTTGACTGCTCACTGCACTATTCCTCTTCGCGGCTGCGGAAGAGGGTGCCGAGCATGTCCTTGTAAGTAGCGCTGCTATCCACTTCCTCCTTTGCCAGCTTGGAGTGCTGATGGAGTGCATCCAGGATGAACTCCATAGCGGTCCCTAGCTCGTACGGGTTCCGCTCGTCCACCTTTAGGTAATGGACGGCCAATTCGCGAAGCGTTGGGACGCGGTCCAGTTCCTGGACAAAGCGGTCCGTCGGCATGACGTCGTCAATAACAACGGTGTTGCCAGCTTCGAACCAGCGGAGGAGTTCCGTATACGGGCTGGGTTCTGGCGCAGGGCTCCCCTCTCGACGACGCGGGCGCGCTAGCGGATCGGGGAAGTAGAGCTTGAAGGTTTCCCGGACCGCTCGTCCGATAAGGGCTTTTGCAACCTTAACGGGTCCTTCCTGTTCGCCCTCGAAGACGAGCTCTACCTTGCCCGTAATGCCGGTAAGGGCACGCTGGAGGTCGACAATCCGAGGGGCTATGACTGGCTCGCTGTTGAGGATTGCCCGGCGTTCGGCGTTGGAGATGAGCGCCTCCATCGTCGAGATGCTCAGTCGTGCGGAGACCCCTGAGCTTTGGTCAACGAACTCGCTGCTTCGGGCGACAAAGGCAATCGTCTCCACCACCTGCTTCATGTATAGCGGCAGGACGACGTGCATGTCGGGAGTGCGCTCGATCCAAGCCTCCTGCTCTGTGATAGCGATGGCATCTTCCAGCGTGCGCGGGTAGTGGGTTAGGATTTGCGACTGGATGCGGTCTTTGAGGGGAGTGATGATGGTCCCGCGGCGGGTGTAGTCTTCTGGGTTTGCAGTAAAGACCATGCAGATATCCAGTGGCAGTCGAACCTTGAAGCCGCGAATCTGGATATCGCGCTCTTGGAGGATATTGAACAGTCCCACCTGGATGCGGGGCTGGAGGTCTGGCAGCTCGTTGATGACGAAGATACCTCGGTTCGTCCGAGGGATGATGCCAAAGTGGATGATGCCTTCGTGAGAGTAGTGCAGCCGCTGAGTGGCAGCCTTGATGGGGTCGATGTCCCCGATGAGGTCCGCGATCGTAACGTCGGGCGTTGCCAGTTTCTCCCCATAGCGTTCCGAACGATGGATCCACTCGATCGGGGTCTCGTCTCCGAGCTCAGCGATTAAGTCCACAGCGTATTTGGAGATGGGGGCGAAAGGGTTGTCGTTGACCTCAGAGCCGGCCACGGTTGGGATGTACTCGTCCAGGAGGTTGACGAGCATCCGCGCAATCCGGGTCTTAGCCTGGCCGCGCAGGCCCAAGAGGATGAAGTCGTGCTTGGCTAAGATGGCGTTGACGAGCTGAGGGATGACGGTGTCGTCAAAGCCGATGATTCCTGGGAAGAGCCGTTCGCGGCGGCGCAGCTTCTCAATGAGGTTGCGTCGCATTTCTTCTTTGACTGGTACCACGCGGTAGCCGCTGCGCTTGAGCTCCCCCAGGGTACGAGCAGTTGGCTTCATTCTGTGTCGGTCTGCTGGAAGAATAGGCGCACGTACGGACGCAGCAGGCTTTCGACGTATTTTGCGACAACGTCGAACTCTAAGTTGACGGCATCGCCTTTCTGGAGGAGCCCTAAAGTCGTTCGGCGGAGCGTCTCAGGAATCAGGGCAACCATGAAAGCCCCGCTCCGTAAGCGGGCAACTGTTAGGCTAACCCCGTCAATGCAGATAGAGCCGTGGAGGACGACGTACTGCTGGAATGCCGGGGGTAGCTCAATCCAGAGCCGATGTTCGCCGGATTCGCGTTCGACCGCTACGACCCGGCTGGTACAGTCTACGTGCCCTTGGACGATGTGGCCGTCGAGGCGTCCCGAGGCGGGACATGCTCGTTCCAGATTGACCCAGGAGCCAGTTCGCAGGAGCCCTAGCGTTGTCTTCCGCAGAGTCTCCGGAACGACGTCCACGCAGAAGCGGTCGCCCTCTGCGGAGACCACAGTAAGACAAACGCCGTTGACAGCGATGGAAGCTCCTGGCTGTAGCTCTGGTGCTATTTCTGGGGCTTCGAGCCGGTACCGGTAGCCCGATGCTGTACGGCGCCGACGCACCACTCTGCCTCGAGTCTCTACGATGCCGGTAAACATAGGGGCTTGGAATCCTTGTGCCGAGAAAGTCCGAATTTCGCCGTGCCAATATACTCAACCGGCCTGACCTTCAACGTGGCATACCTTCTCTTCAACACGGCCGCATGGCAGCAATGGAAACAGCTACAGCACGAGCCCCGGATACTTGAGGAGGAGCTCAGGGTTGAGGCCCTGCTGGACAAGGCTGCCAGGGCGGATACGCCAGAGCGTTTCCTCTGCATTGTCCCGACAGAACGGCGTGTCCGGTGGTTGAAGCGGCAGTACTTTCGCCGAGTGTTTGAGCTTCATGGAAAATCTACCTCAGAGCCGGCGGTGCTGACTCTGGCGGGCTTTCTCTGGACATGTTTCGCCAAGCTCTTCCCGCTAGGGCGTTACACAGTGCTGTCGGATGCTCACCGCTTGGCGCTGGTTGAGGACGCATCGGTGCGGGCTGCTCTCTCCTTCTACCGGAGGCATGACGATGACAGACCGCTGCCTCCTGCTCTGCTGGAGCAACTGGCTGCACTGTTGGACGGTATCCGACGTGATGGAGTAAAGGCTGCGGCCCTTTGGGCACGCCTTGAGGAAGCTCGCGAGCAGAACGATCCCAACGTTGACGCCGCCCGCCTCCACGACATTGCTGCGATTGCCCAAGCGTACGAAGAGCTGTTAGGGGACGATCTCGTAGATGAGCCGCGCGGTTGGGAACTTCTAGCGGAGCAGGTAACCTATCGGGGCGGTAGTGCTCTGAAGGAACTCTTTCCAGCGGCGGAGATGCTGCTGGTGGAAGGGTTCTCCGCCTTCCGCATGCCGGAGCTGAACTTCTTGCAGCTCCTGGCAACGCAGACTCTGCCGGTAGTTGTCAGCATCGACTACTCGCCCGACAATGGGCCCCTTTTCGGCAACTTCCAAGAACTCATCGAGCGACTGCAGCAGGCAGGGTACGCGGCCTACGCTACCGATCCCCCAGTGCTCATGACGGAACAGACACCGGCAGAGGAACGAATCTTCTTGCCGCTGGGGGCATATCTGCGCCGGTGGCTCTTCAATACGGAGCGCGAGATTCGCCATCCTGGCTTCTCCGAGGTCGTCACGATACTGGAGTGTCGGGATCGCGAGGAAGAGGTTCGTACGATCGCTCGGCTCGTTAAAGAGCTGCTCTGCCGCCAAGGGTACCGCCCGCAGGAGATTGCAGTTGTAATGCGTCAGCCGCAGCGGTATTCCGCGCTCTTTCGGGAAATCTTCACCCAGTACGGCATACCGGCGAACGTTACGGATCGCTTCTGGCTCTCTCAGTCTCCGGTCGTCGTTGCCGTTATGAGCTTGCTGGAGCTTCCCCTCAACGGTTTTCGCCGTGTGGACTTAGAGCGCCTCGTCCATAGCCCGCACATTACCCTTTCTGGACCTGGAGGCGAGCCGATTGACGGAAGGAACCTCGTTGCTGTGGCAGCTCGGCTACGAATTGTCGGTGGGCATCAATTCGGCGGCGTCTTCGGGTGGCTACGACAGATGCGGAGTGCTGCGGAGTTCCTCAGGCGGCACCTGACGCTTCTGGAGGAGGATCCCTACGCCGATCCCTTGGAGCGAGAACAGCTGCAGCGCGAGTTAGCAGCCTGCGAGCAGGCACTGCACGACTTTGAGGCTCTCCAGCGCCGCCTCTCCTGGGCAAACCGCCGCCTGACCCCGATGGAGTTCTTGCGCCTCGTTACGGAGGAGATTCTCGTCGGCATGGGGATTTACGGGTCAATCACGGCTGCTTACGAGCGGCTCCGCAACCAGCAGTGGCAGAGCACCGCAGAGTGGTTGACGGTGCTGGAGCGAGTAGAACAAGAGGCGCGAGCCGTCACGCGACTGACGGAAGTAACGGAAGAGCTGGTGGCTCTCTACCAGCGTCGTTGGGGAACGGAGCCACGCCCGCTGGCGGAGTACGTCCAGCGTTTCGCGACAGCTCTACGGGGAGAGCGGTATCAGGTGAGGGAGAAGCCAGGAGCAGGGGTGACGATCACCTCAATCGAGCAGACCCGTGGCATTCCTTTCCGAGTGCTCATCCTCTGCGGCGCCGTAGATGGCGAGTTCCCGCTGCCCTACCGGACAGAGGTCTTTTTGGGCTACGAACTCCCTGGCGCGGAAGAGCGCCACCGCCGTGCTGAGCGAATGCTCTTCTACCAGTTCCTGACCAACCACCCCGAGGCCTTAGAGCGAGGGGAGCAGCGCCTCTTCATCACCTACCCTACAACGGAGGAGACAGAGCAGTTGGTGCGTTCCCCGTTCGTGGAGGAGCTGTTGAAGGTGACCTCGCTGGAGCAAGACGGCTGTGTGGTGAGTGTCCCTGCATTGCTACGGGTCTTCCATGAAGGCTGGGAGGAGGAGCAACCACCCCCAGCTTCCCAAATGCTCGAGCGTGCCCCTTGGATAGCAGTCCAAGGCAACGTTGCAGAGCTGGCCTTCTTGGCATGGGAGCGCGGCCAGGAGATATCGGAGCTCGCAGGAGAGGAGCTCCTGCTTCCCTCTAGGCTCCATCCGTGGGAGCCCTCGGCAGTGCCGTATCCACTCCAGTTGTTGCCAGGGCTTCAGCGGCGTTTCTTGGAGCGAGTTGGCATATACTTTTCTGCGACCGAGCTGGAGCTCTACCGCCGCTGCCCGTACCGTTACTTCGCTACCCATGTCTTGGGGCTACCCGGTGAGCGCCGCCCTCCATTGGAGCTCTCCCCGATAGAGCGAGGCCTCCTCCTTCACCGCATCGTCTACCGCTTCTTCCGCGAACTCCAGGAGGAATACGGGCAGCACATTGCTACAGCCCGACGCTCAGGGCTGCCGCTACTGCGCACGGCACCGCTTGTGGAGGAGCTGGATGCTGCCTATGAACGGCTCCGGCGGATTGCTCAGGAGGAGCTCCAACGCTTCCAGTTTGAGCATCCCTGGTTTACACTAGAGGTTGAGCGACTGCTTGGCCACGGGGAGCAGCAGGGAATGCTATGGTACTGGCTCCAGTCAGAGTTGAGGCGACAGCAGCAGCGTCCTGGGTTCCTCCCGGTAGCCTTTGAGTTCGGTTTTGGGATGCGCCCCACCCTTGCGGAGCCGGTCCAGTTCAGTAGCGAGGCATGGTTGCAGGGACGTGTTGACCGTATTGAGCTGTGGCAGGAGGAAGCAGATGTGCGGCTGGGAATTGCCGACTACAAGAGTGGCCTACTGCGGCAGCTTACAGCAGCCGATGTCTCCAGGGGGGTACATCTCCAGCTCCCATTGTATCTCTGGGCCGTTCAGCAAATCCTGCGGCGCGACTATGGTCTTGACACAGAGCCGGTATTTGCCGCCCTCTATGCCCTGCGGCCTATGCGGGAGCGGCAAGAAGCTGCAGAGTACGAGCGCTTGCTTGTCAGCACCTGGAGAGGAGGCCAATCGTCATCGGTGGAGGAGGTTTTGAGGCAGAGCCTCACCTACGCTCAGGAGGCTGTGGAAGGGATTCGCTCGGCTCTCTTCCCCGTGCGCCCGTATCGTCACACGTTCTGTCGCACTTGTCCGTATACAGTCCTGTGTCGTATCCGTCAGCTCCAAGTCCTCGAAGAAGAGCCATGAAGCGATTCGGCGCTAAGCTTCCGGAACCCTTGCCGCCGGAGAAGCTGCGCTGGCGATGTAGCGAGGAGGAGCTCTCTTTCGAGACAACGGATGAGCTGGAGCCATTGCAAGAGATTGTAGGCCAATCCCGAGCATTGGAGGCCTTAAGGTTGGGGGTCAGCCTCTGGGCTCCAGGCTACAACATCTACGTCTCAGGGCTCTCGGGGACTGGTCGCCTAACGACAGTGCAGAAGATTCTCCGAGAGGCCTTGACTGTCTGCCCGCCCCTCTACGACTACTGCTACGTGCACAACTTTCGGGATCGAAGTCAGCCACGCCTCTTGCGTCTTCCGAAAGGGCAGGGAACGACATTCCGGAACGCCTTGGAGCGGGCGATTGCTCTCTTGCGCCAAAGGATTCCTCAGTTGTTTGAGCAAGAGGAGTTCCGCTCCCGCCGCCATAGCTTAGCACAGGACTTCGAGCAGCGTCATCGCCAACTTCTGCAGCAGTTTGAGGAGCAGCTTCAACAGCAGGGGTTCGTGCTGGGACAGGTGCAGACACAAGCTGGGATTGAGCCCGAGATCTTCCCTGTCGTTGCTGGAACGCCGGTTACGATTGACGAGCTGGATGACTACGTACGCGGACGAAAGCTGACACCAGAAGAGGCACAGGAGATTCGGCGCCGCTACGACGAAGCGCGTTTTGGCCTCCAAGAGCTGACTCGCTCGGCGGCACGTCTCTGGCAGGAATACCAACAGGCGGTGCGAGAGCACGATCGTTCGGCTGTCATGGTGCTTGTTCGCGGAGTCTTTGGGGAGCTACGCGAGAATTTCCCGTACGAGCGTGTGGAGGAGTTTCTTGCAGAGGTAGAACAGGACTTGCTGGATCACCTGCACTTGTTCGTTGCAGAACCTCAGGAGACTCCGCTCCAGGCCGAACAGCGCTTGGCATTGCTGAACGAGCGCTTGCGGTACTATAGCGTCAACGTCGTTGTAGACAACAGCCAGACAGAATGCGCTCCAGTTATCGTAGAGACATCGCCCACCTATGCCAACCTCCTCGGTACAATTGACCGTGCGGTGGATGGTCGCGGGTTGTGGTCGGCTGACTACACTTCCATCCGGGCTGGCTCCGTGTTGCGGGCTGACCAGGGCTACCTCATCCTCAATGCCTTAGATGTCCTAGTCCAGCCTGGGGTATGGGCAGCGTTGAAGAATGTCATCCTCTACGGCAAGTTGGACATCCAGGCTTGGGATCCTCTCTTCGCGCTACTGCCTGCGGGCATCAAACCAGAGCCCGTCCACGTGCGGCTGAAGGTAGTCCTCATCGGACCGGAGGAGGTGTACACGCTGCTACACTTGCTGGATGAGGACTTCCCCAAGATGTTCAAGGTGCATGCCCAGTTTGACTCCGAAGCTCCGCGCTCTCCGGAGCTTTTGCTGGCCTACGCTCGTTTCATCCGTAAGCTGAGCCAGCAGGAAGGAATTCTACCGGCACATCGTAGCGCCGTGGCGGCGATAGCAGAATGGGCTGCCGAATGGGCAGAGACTCAACGGAAGCTGACACTCCTCTTCAGCGATCTGGCCGATGTCATACGGGAGGCTCACTATGCAGCACAGCAGCAAGGTGCAGCGCGCATAGAGCGGGCTCACGTGGAGGAAGCACTCTCCGCACGTCGGCGCCGCTCTGACCTTGTAGATGAAAAGATCCGCGAGCTCATCCTCCTGGGCAGCTTGCTGATTGATACAACGGGGGAGCGAATTGGGCAGGTGAATGGCCTGACAGTCTACTCCACCGGCACCTACAGCTTCGGCAAGCCTGTGCGGATTACGGCTTCGGTCGGTAGCGGAAGTAGCGGTATCATCAGCATTGAACGGGAGGCGGAGCTCAGCGGGCGCATCCACAGCAAAGGGGTACTCATCCTCGCGGGGTTGTTACGCGAGCGCTTCGCCCACCGCCATCCGCTGACGTTGACGGCTTCACTGACGTTTGAACAGTCGTACAGTAGTGTGGACGGTGACAGCGCTTCAGCGGCGGAGCTTTATGCACTGCTCTCTGCATTGGCCCAAGTTCCGGTGCGGCAGGAGATAGCTGTTACAGGCTCGCTGAGCCAGAAAGGGGACATCCAGCCTGTGGGAGGTATCAATGAGAAGATCCGTGGCTTCTTTGAAATCTGCCAAGCGCGAGGCCTTACGGGAACCCAAGGTGTTATCATTCCCTGGCAGAACGCCGAAGACTTGATGCTGCCAGACACTATCATTGATGCTGTGCGGGAGGGCCGATTCCGTATTTGGCCGATCCGCCACTTCGAGGAAGGGATCCCACTACTGATGGGAATGCCTGCGGGCGCTCTCCGTCCCGATGGTACGTATCCCCGCAATACGCTCTTCGGCAAAGTCCAGAGGCGGCTAGAGGAGCTCTGGAGGCTATCTCAGAGCGGTCGGCAACCATCCTCGAACCGCTTACGCCGTGCCCATAGGAACCGGGTAACGCTGAAGCGGTAATGCAAGGACGCACCGTCCGGATTGCGCCGTCACTGCTGGCTGCAGACTTCGCGTGCTTGAAGGAGGAGCTGGCCGCCTGCGAGCGGGCTGGCGTAGACCTGCTCCATGTGGACGTCATGGATGGTCACTTCGTTCCCAACATTACGCTTGGTCCCCCAATCGTCGCAGCTCTGCGTCCTCACACGCGACTTCCAATAGACTGTCACCTCATGCTTGCGGAGCCAGAGCGGTATATCCCTGCTTTCGCTGAAGCTGGAGCTGACTGGATTTCTGTCCACGTTGAAGTCTGTTGGCATCTCCACCGGGTGCTCACCCTTATTCGTAGCTTCGGCAAGCGGGTAGGAGTGGTCCTCAACCCTACGACTCCTCTGGCGTACGCCTATGAAGCCGTGCCGTACTGCGATTTCTTCGTGCTCATGTCGGTCAACCCTGGCTTTGGGGGGCAGGAGTTCATCCCCGGTGTGCTGCGGCGCATCTCAGAACTGCGAGACTTTCTGCTGCGGCAGGGAGTGGAGAGGGATATCGAGGTCGATGGTGGTATCCACGCCGGGAATGTTGGAGATGTCGTTCGTGCTGGCGCCACTGTTATTGTCAGCGGCTCCGCTCTCTTTCGCGGTGACCTGGTACAGAACGTACGGGCATTCCGACGCCTCATCGCCGAGGCGGTGGATCCTGGCCCAGTAGGTAGCTAATCCCAAAGGACCACGCTGCCCCCCACCGCAACGCGGAAGCATGGAAGCCCCAGCCATCTGTGAGATAGGCCAAACGTACGGAGAACGGTACTAGCAGCTTGCAGTCGGCGACGAGGTGTGACCGTGGGGAGAAGTGGAAGGTAAGTCCCCCGCCTACACCGAGGCTAGGGAACCAACGGTTCTCGAAGTGGCGGCTGGCATATGGTCCAAACTCGTAGGCGATGCCTACTTCTGACACGAGATTGATACTGAGCCATTTGCCAAGCGGAAGATTCAAGGTGGGCTCATTGATGATTCCAATCCCGCCACAGCCTTCTCCTCCGATGGTACCGCCGTACGCAACTGCCATGCTGCGCAGGGAGACAATCCGAAGTTTGCTGCCTATGCCATAGGCAGCCCCAGCACAGATCCCAGTGAACCGGGACCTATCGGAATTCAGGTTTTCACCCCCAGAGAGGTTTGCTCCGATAGCCCACCCATTGCGGTCGAGGTCAGGATGCAAGAGAAGCGGGCGCTCGAGATGGTAGAAGGCAGGAAGGTAGATGGGACCACAGCCAATGAGGCTGAGAACGGTTACGGTACTGATTATTCCGGCATAGAGCCGTCCCATGGCTTAACCTCACTGATGTGTGGCACAAGCTGGTGGTAGTAGAGTAGCAGTAAGGTTTCGCGTAGCGCGTTGCCTACTGTCTCGTTCCAGCGCCAGTGAATGGTCCCTTGGCGATACGGGGAAGGTTCCGTAACGGCCTCGGATTCGGGAAGTTGTGGATGTGCAAGCTCGGTGATTGCAGCAACCAGCTCCTTGGAAGCTACTTCGGCCCGGCAGCTCCAGAAGGCTATAGGCAGAGCGTAGCCGAAGGCAGAGAACCATTCTTCCCCGATGTCTAGCCGGCTCAGGTTCGGGAGGTCTTCTCGCCAACTGAGAACGGCATCAGCGCTGTGGAGGGTTTCGGAGACGCCAGAGACTGGCATGTCGAGGAGCTGCAGCTCTGTGTCGTAGGCCTCCGCGAAGAGGAGGCGCAATGCCTGTGCCAAGAAGTGCTGAGTGGAAGGGGTAGCACAGCGCGTTATGGTCCGGAGTCCTGGGCGGAAGTACAACCACACTCGTTGCGTGTAGCCTTCGAAAGCGAGGGCTGGGCCAGGCAGAATGCGGTAGTCGACAATACCGTTGGCCTTACCGTAGTCCAGCGGGGAGAGGAGTGCGGCCTCTACGCGGCCCGCCATCAGTAGCTCTGCACATGCTTCCGGGCTGACCCGTAGGAGTCGGATGTCGGCTCGGTCTGTGGACGCCGCCACGAGAGGATCGTAGAGCGGGTCAGCGGGGGCAGCGAGTCGAAAGCGCATTGTTGGCGAGCGCTGTGGTGGACTCGAGAGGCTCGGACCACTGTCCCTGTCGGTAGCAGCGGAGGGCTTCGTAGAGCACGATCCCTGCCGCAACAGCGACGTTCAATGAGTGCTTGACTCCGTACATCGGGATGGCAAGAGCGGCGTCGCAGACCTGGAGGACCTCTGGCTGGATCCCGACGATTTCATTGCCGAAGACGAAGGCGGCCGGAAAGTCTGCTGTGGTGAGTCCATCGTAGGGGAAAGCCGTATCGGTCAGCTCAACCGCGAAGACCCGAATGCCAGCGGAACGCAGGCTCTGGATGGCTTCTTTGCAGGAGCGTACATAGTGCCATCGAACGCTTCTCGTGGCCCCGAGAGCGGTCTTCTCTATCTCCGGTCGGGGAGGGGTCGGGGTGTACCCGCAGAGGATAACCTCCTGGGCTCGGATGGCATCGGCAGTCCGGAAGATGGAGCCGACGTTATAGAGGCTGCGGATGTTGTCGAGCACAATCGTAATTGGATGGCGCACTGCCTGCCGTGCTTGCTCGAGGGTCAGCCTCCGCTGGCAGAGCTCCTCATAGCTTAGCTTGCGCATGGCATGAAAGGACGTAATTTTCTGCGGGTGCGCGCCGCTATAGACGCATGGTGTGGCTTTTTGCGTTTGCTGTTGCTGTCGCCAGCCACTGGTCGAAGCTCTGGCTCGTTCAGGCTGAGGTAGCTCCGGGGAGCGTTACTGTCTACGGGAAGCCACCTTACCGAATCGAGAGCACGATTGCAGCCCCAGAAGCGGCGGATTCCACGCTGCGCTGGATTGTCATCGGTGACTGGGGAACCGGAAGCACCACGCAGCGCCGAGTTGCTCGCGCGATGGCTGCGATAGCCCGTCGGGCCCCCATCCACTTTATCCTCAGCACTGGCGACAACATCTACCCTTCAGGTGTCCTCGCTGCCGATGATCCCCAGTGGAGCATGAAGTATGAGCGCATCTATTCTGACAGCTCTCTGCAAGTGCCCTGGTATGCGGTGTTGGGCAATCACGACTACCGAGGACAACCCGAAGCCCAGATAGCATACAGCCAGCGCAGTTCCCGATGGCGTATGCCGGAGCGGTACTATAGCGTAACTCAAACCCTCCCGGATGGTACACCAGTCCTCTTTGTAGCTCTGGACACGCAGCAGCTCCTAACTGATCAGGGTGCAGTCCGCCGCCAGTTGGAGTGGTTGGAGCAAACGCTGCGCTCCTTTCCTGGACGCTGGAAGTTCGTCTGGGGGCATCATCAACTGCGCTCTGCTGGCGCCTACGGGGAGAACGAGACTTTGCTGAGGCTCCTCAAGCCACTCTTCGACCGCTACGGGGTAGTGGCCTACTTCTGCGGCCACGAGCATGACCTACAGCTGCTGAAACATCCTGATGACAACTTCCTCTGTGTTGTCTCCGGGGCTGGAGGGGGGGTGCGGTCGACCGCCTACGGTCCCCACTCCCTGTTTGCACTAGCACGGCCCGGATTCGTGTACGTGGCGCTGAGCAGCTCCGTGTGTCGGCTGTGGTTCATCACGGAGGACGGTATTCCTCAGTTCGTTCTGGACGTTGAACCTCCTTCGGACTCCCCATGACATGGCACCTGAAAGGGCTAGTCCTGCTCGTTGCAGGATGCTGGTTGGCAGCCGAGCTTAGGGCACAGTATCCGGACAGCCGTGGACGCGAGTTCTGGTTGACCTTCCTGCCTAACTACCACAACAACCGTAGAGACCCGGACCCGCGCGAACGCTTAGGGGACTCGCTCTACATCTTCATCGTTGCCGAGGAACCCTGTCGTGGTTTCATTGAGTGGTGGGATACTACCGGGCAGCGTGTCCAGGAGCGCTTCGCGATTGTGGATCCCCAACTCCCGTACGTCTTCGCCCGTTCCTGGTGGGGGCTGGAGCTTATGGGATACAACGACAGCGGTATCCTGTTGACGAGTGGAGAGAACGAGGGTGGCCAAGGCGAACGCCCAGTGTACAAGGCTTTCCACGTTGTAGTGGAGGAAGGAAGCGAAGTTACCGTATATGCCTTTCAACAGGCGCTCTACAGCAGCGATGCCTTCCTGGTACTGCCTATCGATGTCCTTGGGCAAGAGTACTTGGTGATGAGCTATCCGAGCGATGGCCGTTCCTCTGTTGGCGGAATTAGCCCAGAGAGTACACCATCGCAGTTTGCTGTGATCGCTGTGGAGGATCAGACTGAGGTCACGCTCCTTCCCAGCGCTCCTACCTATCGGAATGGACTCCAGGAGCAGCGGGTAGTGCTCAACCGCGGACAGGTGTACTTGGTGCAGGCACGGATTACTCCAGGCCAGCTTCGGCCGGACTTAACGGGTACAGAGATTCGGGCTACAAAGCCTATCGCCGTGTTTGCTGGACATCAGCGGACACTGGTCCCACTTGGACTGCAAGGACTGACCTCACGTGACATCCTCGTGGAGCAGTTGCCACCGGTTAGCACATGGGGATACTCCGCGCTCCTGACCCACTTCCCAACACCGTCCGGTGGAATCGCTCCCCAGGGAACTCACCGCTTTCGCGTCCTGGCTGCACAAGCGGGGACCCAAGTCTTCGTGAACGGGCAGCGAGTTGCTGTCTTGGATCGCGGGCAGGTATACGAGGGTGAGCTGACCCAACCATTGGAGGTGCGCGCAACCGGGCCCATCCTGGTCGCCGCCTTCCATAAGACCTCTAATGCTGGGCAGGTCAACAACATCAGCGACCCCTTCATGATGCTCATCCCGCCCGTGCAGCAATTCATGTCGCGGTACCGCTTCATCAATGCCCAGAGGTATAGCTACGATGTCGTGGGCAACTATATGCCTGTCTACCAGGAACAGTACGCTACGGCTGTTCTCCCCCGAGGAGCCGAGCTTTGGTTGGATGGGCAACGCGTCTCCCCATCCCTTCTGCAGCCTATAGGAACCTCTGGCTACGTGTATGCCTGGCTGCGGACTACGGATGGGATTCACGGTATTGAGGCACGTTTTGCGGATGGGACACCGGCCCCGCTAGGACTCTATGTCTACGGCTATGGACCGGCGGACTCGTACGGCTACGTTGGTGGGGCCAGCTTCCGTCCCTTAGACGTGACGCCGCCGAGCCTCGCGACGCAGTATCGGTGTTTCAGCCTCAGCGGGGTAGTCTACGACACAGCCGACGCAGATAGTCGCCTGCAGACGGTGGAGGTCCTCTCGACAGACAACGTACTCGTGACCGTAGAGCCTTTTCCGAAGCCGGCCGATTCAGTGCGCTTCCAGGCCGTGCTGCGGGACGTCTTCTCGGATGGCTTCTTCCAACTCTATGCCCGAGATTCAGCGGGTTGCGAGCAGCGGTGGGATTTCGCATTGCCAGGCTTCACTCTTCGGGCAGAGCCGGGCACTGTACAGGTGGATGCTTTCGCTGATGGGCAGAGGCAGTGCAGGGAACTAGTGGTGCGTAACGTAGGCCGCTTGCCTAAGTACCTGCGGGAGCTCCGGTTCGTTGGGGCGCTGCCTCCGGGGACGGAGGTCTCTTTGAGCCCTGCTGATTCGCTCCTTGGACCCGGAGAGGCTATGCGGGTGGAGCTCTGCTTCCGAGCAGAGACGGCAGGTGCCTACGAGGCACGGCTACTCCTTGCCGATAGTTGCTTCGTTGACGACAGCGCAGCGATCGTTCGGATCCTGATTGGCACCGACGAGGCTCCACCAGCGGTGTCCCGACGCCGAGATTCCTGCGGCTGGGAAGATCGAGTCATCGTCGCTGACACGGGTGGTTTGGCCTCCGGTATCGTGGAGCTGAACGTTCTCCAGCAGGTGAACTGCACCGTCTCGATTGTAGAACGTGAGCAGTATCGGGTAGGTCTGCAGGTGAGAGTCTTGGATCCCTACGAGGATGCCTGGTATGAGCTCCTCATTCGTGATGCAGCGGGCAACGAGCGCCGTGTTGCCGATACGTTGCCGGGGTTTACGGTGCAAGTCGTTAAGCCCACAGAGCAGGAGTTAGCAGTATCGCCCTGCTCTTACGGCGAGCTCCGGTGTGATACAGTCTGGCTTCGGAACACAGGGCGCTTCACTGTGCGTCTGGACTACGCCCTGCTGCAGCGGGGGACGGCATTCTCGATACCGCCTGGACAGCTACCGCTCGTGCTGGCCCCAGGTGAATCCCGAGGGCTGCTGGTCTGTTTTGCGCCGTTGGAGCCGGTTGTTGGCCCCTACGTGGACACGCTACGATTGGAGGCGCTCTGTCGGTACCGGCAAATCGCATTGCGGAGTGAACTACTGCCGCAGTCGTACATCGGACGCGACCAGTGTGGAGTAGTGCTACAGGGTAGGAGCGACACGACCCAACTCTTCGTAGAGCCACCATCCCCGCAGCCAGCAACCGCAGAAGCTCGGCTCCGCTTCAGTACTCGACGGCCAACGGAGATTCGGCTCACACTGTACAACGCCTATGGGCAAGAACTCTGCGAGCTCTCTTCTGGGATGGTGTCGGCAGGGGACCACACCCTGGTTTTCTCCGTCGAGGCCTATCCAGCGGGAGTATACTGGCTACGGCTCCAGAGTCCGGCTGGAGTTGTCATCCACCCGTTGGTTATCGTTCGGTAGTCCCCCAACGTGCCTCGCAGCCAATAAACCATTGACGCCCCACGAAGTGGGGGAGGAAGCGGGGATTGGAGATGTTGAGGATGTTGCGGATGCCAATGCTCCAGCTCACTGTAGCTGGGCTGATTCTCCAGGACTGCGAGAGCCAGGCACTGATGTTCCAGTAGCCGGGCACATACTCGTCTGGGCGGTCTAAAACGCGCCGCGGCGGGTTGAGCACGGCGACCCCATTCCGATCCAAGGCCTCGTCTCCGAAGCGGCTCCGATGGTGGAAGTGAAAGGTCAGCCACGTCATCGTTGGCGCATACTGGAGCTGTAAGCGCCCAGCAAGGGTGTGACGGGAGCGTCCCCAGAGTCCGCCGTATTCACTTCGGCGCAGTGGAATGAAGCGGCCTGTGGTAGGGTCTTGTGTACCAGCCCGTCCGGCGGCAATAGCGTCCAGCACGTCCACATCGACGGCGTCGAGCCACTGGTAGGCCACACGGGTAGAAAGACGCCACTCTGAAGTCGGCGAGACAGTCGCAGAGGCCGTAACTTCAAAACCCCGTGTGGCAATCCGAGCGATGTTGCGGTACGAGTAGACGTCGATCCCTTCGGTGCGCCCGACGTAGAAGGGTTCGATGAGGTTCCGCACCCAGTTGACGAAGCCACGTACTTCTAAAGCTCCTTCGCTCTGGATTGAGAGCAGGAGCCAGATGGGAATCATCAGGCCGGCATCGGCTGCAATAGAGCGCTCTGCTTGGAGCTCAAGACCAAGTAGGCGTGCCCCTAGGAGAGCATACCCAGCCCCTTGCAGTTGGTTAGTGAATCGAACGAAGAGCTGTCGAGGATCGGGGGCCCGGAACCCTGTGCCTACGGAGAAGCGGAGCTGAGGAGCATTCGATCCCCAGGGTCGCAGTAAGAAGGCTGCCTTCGGATTCCACTGGGTTCCGTATGCGGAGGTCTGGTCCCACCGGAGGCTGAGTGCATAGCTCAGCCACTCGTACGGTTCACCTTCCCACTGCGTAAAGGCCGCAAGGGTACGCACAGTAGGCCTGCCGGGGTACCGGGTCCCGGAGACCTCCTCCACTAGCCACTCCCCGCCAAAGGTGAAACGGTACCGCACGTTCCACAGCAGGTCGTACTGAACCCAGAGGCGACCCAAGCGCTGTAGCAAGTCGTCTGAACCCCCAGTTTGGGGTTGGGAAACATCCCAGGTGTACCGCTCCTCGTACTGATTACCGAAGAGGCCGAACTGTAGCCGTGCGCGGCGTCGAGTCCAGGAGCCAGTCCCCGCCGCACTCCACTCCCGCTGTCGGAATTGGCCTCGGTTGACGGCCACTTGTCCTGCAAAGCTCTCCGCGAATGCGCCCTGTGTCTGACTCTGGAACCAGCGAGCGTCGGTCTGGAATTCCCACGCAGAGCTTGGGTGCCAATACGTTGTCCCTTGGAGAGCTACCTCGGTGACTCCGGCATAGGGAATCCGTACGCTATCCGCTGTCAGCTCAAATGGCTGTGCGTGGCGGAAATACCCAAACAGATGGGCTGCGATATGTGAGCTACCATACCCGAGCCCTGCTTGAAGTTCGGATCCATCACGGGTAGTGTAACGAGCTGCGGCTTGCCCCTCCCAACCTTTCTGAGGTCTAGGTGTAATCAAGTTGATGACGCCCCCCAGGGCCGTGCTGCCATAGAGGCTAGACATTGGCCCCTTGACAATCTCAATTCGCTCTATGCTCCCTGAGGGGATACGCCGGAGGTCTACTACGCCAGCTACACGACCGGTGAGCGGCTGCCCATTCAGCAGAATGAGCGTGTAGGCTGGCTCCAGTCCCATGAGCTGAACTCCGCTTCGGATTCGGTACTGTCGAAGAATGCCAGCCGACTCTTCCAAGAGCTCAGCTACGGAGACCGATCCTGCTGGAGTCTGAGGAGGGGGTTGGAGGACTTCGACTCGAACGGGGGCGCGTTCAGCGATGGTGGGAAGCCGGGATCCGGTCACGACAATCTCCGGGGCTCGGTAGATTCTCGCAGAGTCGGCTCTAGGGGGTTCCTGTGATAGAGGTTGCCCGTCGCTTGCTCTTGGCAGGATGCATAGCAGTAGCCCGGCGATTCGTGCTACACGGTTCATGGCGTCTGCTAAACTAGCGCCTTGGCATGAGAGGGGGATGGACAAAGGCTAGACAGAGCTGTGGTGGGGCTTGTGTATATTTGTCGCTCGGTCTGAGATGCCCTGGTTTCTGATGAAGCCTGCAGGAGCTTTGAAGGCAAACTCGATAGACGTAGAGGAGCTGAAGCGTCGTTTCGCTGCATTTCTCCAGGAGCAGCGGTATAGGAATACCGAGGAGCGGATGCGGATTCTGGAGCGGATTGCCGAGATGCCGGACCACTTCACCGCTGATGAGCTCTACGTCTACATGCACACACGGGGCGATAGGGTGTCGCGGGCGACGATTTACTCTACATTGGAACTGTTGACGCGCTGCGATTTGCTGGTCCGGCATCGCTTTGACCGTAACGGGATGAAGTATGAATTGGCGGCGCGGATGCCGAACCATGACCATCTCTTCTGCCTAGACTGTGGTCGAATGGTGGAGTTCTGCATCCCGCAACTCCAGGAGCTAGTGCGGCGAGTGGCACAGCAGTATGAGTTGAACGCCGTGCGCCACTCGCTGCAGATCTTCGCCCATTGTCCACAACTAGCAGAGTGTCCGTACCGAACGTAACGGACAATCCACTGCTGGTGCATTCGTCCCAAAGCTCGAATTGTTCAACACAGCAAGGTGGAGCAGCCGATGTACGGCAACCTCAGCATCGTTGAGCCCCTAAACACAGAGGAGCGGGAGGACCCGGAGCGCGTGGCAGAGTTTGAGGAGCGGATTGCTCGCGGAGAGAAGATCGAGCCAGGGGACTGGATGCCGCGCGAGTACCGTCGGCAAGTCCTTCGGATGGTTGAACAGCATGCCCATTCCGAAATTATCGGAGCCCTGCCTGAAGGGACGTGGATCACTCGGGCCCCTGGCTTCAAACGGAAGCTGGCGCTCATGGCAAAGGTACAGGATGAGGTGGGGCACGCACAGCTTCTCTACAGCGCTGCAGAGACGCTCGGGAAGCCACGTGAGCAGATGATCAATGACCTGCTCAGCGGGAAGGCCAAGTATTCTAACGTCTTCAACTACCCAGCTCTGACGTGGGCTGACACAGCTATCATTGCTTGGCTTATTGACGCTGCAGCAATCATCAATCAGACGCTGAATAGCAAGGGCTCCTATGGCCCGTACGCCCGAGCTCTGGAGCGGATCTGCAAGGAAGAGGCCTTCCACCTGAAGTACGGATACGACAACGTTGTTACGCTCGCCAGCGGTACCAAGCGGCAGAGGCAGATGCTCCAAGAAGCCCTCAATCGGTGGTGGAAGCCGATCATGCATTTCTTCGGTCCGCCGGACTCTATGTCCGTGCATAGCGAGAAGCTACTGCGCTGGAAGGTCAAGATGGCGAGCAACGACGAGATGCGTCAGATGTTCCTGGATGCCTACGTTCCTAAAATTTGGGAGCTGGGGCTGACCATCCCTGATCCCAAGCTGCGCAAAAACCCCGAAACGGGCAAATGGGAATACTCTGATCCCGACTGGGATGAGTTCTGGCGCGTCATCAATGGGAATGGACCGTGCAATCGGGAGCGGTTAGCCGTTCGCCGTACGGCTGACGAGCTTGGAGCGTGGGTACGCCGAGCTCTCTTGAAGCCGAATGGGCGGTATGTGGCACCTCTCTTCTGAGCTTGCAGGCTCAGGGATGTCTGCCCCGCGTACGGTAACGATTCAGTCCCTCGATCCCCGGATCAATCGTCTCCGCATTCCGGCGGAGCTTCCAGAGTTTACTCCGAAGCCCATGCTGGACGAGTGGGAGCCGTACGAGGTCTTCTGGAAAGAAAAGCCGGGAGACCAGCCGGTACATGTCGGCACTGTTCGTGCCCCAAACCCGGAGATGGCTTTGGTGCTGGCAAAAGAGGGCTACTGTCGCCGAGGCAAGACCTATACCATCTGGATTGTCCGGACGGCTGATATCTACACCTTTAGTCCCGATGATACCGACATCTTCGCGACGGTGCCCGAGAAAACCTACCGAGAACCTGATGCCTACAAGGTTGTCCAGAAAATCCTACGTCTAAAGCGGCAGCAACAGCGTGAGCGTTCCTCTGAAGAGGGAGAATGACCGTCCTGCCTGTAGAACTGCAGCCGGCGCTGAAGGATCTGCTGTACCGAATGGCAGATGATGCGCTCATCCTCGGTCACCGCCACTCGGAGTGGACTGGCTTGGGGCCGATTTTAGAGGAAGACATCGCTTTCTCCTCGATTGCCCAGGATAAGATTGGACATGCTTACGCGCTCTACCAACCGCTGCACGAATTGGGCGAGCCCGATCCTGACCGAATTGCCTTTTTCCGAGATGCTCCCGACTTTCGCTGCTGCCACTTGGTAGAGTACCCAAACGGTGGCTACGATTTCAGCCTCATGCGCCATCTCCTCTTCGACGTTGCCGAGCAATGGCGATATCATCTGCTGGAAAGTTCTCGCTACGAGCCTCTGGCACGTCTTGCCCGGAAGGTGCGTGGGGAGATCAAATACCATGTCTTCCACGCTACCCAATGGGTCATCCAGTTGGGAGCTCGGGGGACAGAGGAGAGCCACCAGCGGATGCAGCAAGCTCTGGAGCGAGTCTTCCCGCTGGCATTGGGAATCTTTGAGGTAACACCGTACGACGAGCTCCTTGCTGCAGAGGGGATCTTTCCGGGAGAGCGGGTGCTGCAGGAGAGATGGCTGGAGACGATCTCCTCTGTCATAGAGCAGGCGACGCTTCAATTACCGGACCCTCAGACGGTTGTGCCTGCATACGGCGGACGGCGAGGTATCCATACGGAATACCTCCAGCCACTCCTGGATGAGATGGGGGAGGTAATCCGTAGTGAGCCTGATGCAGAATGGTGACGTACGAGGACATCTGGCAAGCACTAAGTACGGTTTACGATCCCGAGATCCCCAACCTTGCCATCACGGACATGGGGATGGTGGCAGATGTGCAGCTGGACTCTAACTCTGAGAGGGTGGTGGTCAAACTCACCCCCACCTTCGTTGGGTGTCCGGCAATTCCTCTAATTCGCGCCGAAGTAGAGCAACGTCTCCGTCAGTTACCCTTGCGTGACGTCGTTGTGGAGATTACGTATGATCCACCGTGGACGACCAATCGGCTCTCCCCAAAGGCCCGGGAGGTTTTGCACCAGTTCGGCATCGCACCGCCACCGGTATATGAGGGTCCAGAGTTCCCGTTGGAGCTACTTCGAGAACCCGTGGAGTGTCCGTACTGCGGGAGCGTGGACACGGTCCTACAGACACCTTTCGGTCCAACACTATGTCGTGCGATTCACTACTGCAAC
>JBCNUX010000060.1:0-5583 GCA_039630485.1 Chlorobiota bacterium
TGGACGCCGCCAGAGGTGGCCGAGGAGCCCCGCACGGCGGAGCAGGCGATGGCAGAGCTGGATGCGTTGTTGGACTCTGTCGTTGCTGAGCAGCTGGTTGCTGATGTACCAGTAGGGGCGTTCCTGAGCGGTGGGGTAGATTCTTCGCTCGTTGTGGCCTACGCTCGTCGACATCAGCCGCTGCGGGCCTTTACCGTGGACTTTGACGTTGCGGCCAAGAGTGAGCGACAGTACGCCGAAGCGGTAGCCCGCCATTGGGGACTCGAGCATCGGCTCATTCGGCTATCGGCGGAGGACTTCTTCCCCTCAGTGGAGCAGTTTGTGCAAGTCTACGGCGAGCCCTTCGGTGATGCCTCTGGCATTGCTGTGATGGCGATCTCTCGGGCAGCGCGCACAGAGCTCAAGGCTGTCCTCTCTGGCGACGGTGGAGATGAGCTCTTCGGGGGCTACATCCGGAGTCGAGCGGATGTTGGGGAAGCGAATTACCCGATACTGCCGTCACGGTGGATGACGGGGTTGCTCCGATGGTTGCCGAGTCATCGAGGAGAGCGGTGGCTGCGACGGCTCTTGCCGCCAGCGGAGTACATCCTGAGGAACCCTGTGTGGATGGAGTTTGGCCAGAAACGGCGGATATTTGCCCCCGCTGTTGCAACCCTCTTGCCGTCGGACTACGATGAGCTCTGGTTCTTGCGCCAGTTCTGGCGGCGGGGGGTTCCGCCCGTACGACAGCGCCTCCTACTGGAGCTGCAGACGTGGCTACCAGAGAAGATGCTAACGAAGGTGGATCGGGCCTCCATGGCGTATGGGCTGGAAGTGCGGGTTCCGTTGGTCGACCACCGGCTGGTGGAGTGGACATGCCGGTTGCCGGTCGATTTGCTGTGGCACCCGCTCCATGGTGGGAAGTGGCTTGCCAAACGCCTCTTGGCTCGAGAACTGCCAGCGGAGTTGGTCTATCGGCCAAAGAAGGGCTTCAGTCTTCCTTTGAGGGAGTGGCTCCGACGGGTCAGTTGGCAGCATCGCCTACGGGAGTCGCGCTTTTGGCGCGAGCAGGTCTTCCATCCGGCGATGTTCCGGAGGGCTGACCTGCGTTCGCCCGTCACAGCCTTCCTGTTGGTGGTTTTAGGGGTCTGGTCAGATGTGAATCCGTGGAGTCTGTGAATGTCGCTGCGAGCTCTTATTCCCGTTGCGGGGGCGGGAACGCGACTGCGCCCATTGACATATGCCGTGCCGAAGTCGCTCTTGACCGTTGCCGACAAGCCGATCGTGGGACACATCTTGGACAGCTTACAGAGTGCTGGGATCGAGGAGGTCGTGCTGATCGTCGGCTACAAGGGCGACCAACTGGTAGGGTACGTGCGCAATGCATACCCCACGCTGAAGCTGCATTGGGTTGTCCAGACGGAGGCTCAGGGATTGGGGCACGCTGTCTGGTGTGCTCGTGACTACTTGGATGGGAGGCCAATGGTGATTGTGCTCGGTGATACGCTCGTAGAGCTGGACTGGGAGGAGTTCCTGGGAGTGCCCCAGAACGCTGTTGGAGTCAAGGAGGTGGAAGACCCACGTCGCTTTGGCGTCATTGTGGTGCGAGATGGTGCTGTGACTGGTTTCGTGGAGAAACCCGAGAATCCGCCCTCGGATTTAGCCCTGGTGGGGCTCTATCTAATCCGGGATACGCTCCGCTTGCGCGAAGCGCTTGAAGAGCTCTTACGGCGCGACCTTCGTACTCGTGGGGAGTACCAGTTGACCGACGCCTTAGAGCTCATGCGGCAGAGCGGCTCTCAGTTCCACCCTCTGCGGGTGCAGACCTGGTACGATTGCGGCAAGGTAGAGACACTGCTGGAAACAAACCGCCACTTACTGCACCGTCGAGCCAACAATCCTGCGTTGCCTCGCTGTGCTGTGATCCCTCCGGTCTACGTTGCCCCGACGGCACGGGTAGAATACGCCGTGATTGGCCCGTATGCTGCGATCGCTGATGGGGCAGTCGTTCGCCACTGTATCATCCGAGACTCCATCGTGAACGCTGGAGCTTACCTAGAAGCGGTGCTGGTAGAGCGCTCAGTGATCGGTGCGCGTTCCACCCTTCACGGCAGCTTCCAGCGTGTAAGCCTTTGTGACGACAGCAGGGTTCAGCAGGGGACGGACATACCATGAAGAGCTGCATGAGGATCTCGCACAGTTGCCCGGCCGCGGTGCTGCAAGTCAGGGAAGGAGCTGCTCGTAGGACAGTCTGAAGCCCTGCGGATGAGTCTTCCAATCTGCCCAGGCTTCCCTGCGCGCTACAAGGGCATGTAGCGCCATGTGCCACAGAACACACAAGCAGAGGTATGGCGGCGCGGGTCTGTCCTGTCTGTAATCGCTCTGTACCACGGTTGGCAAAGCAGTGTCCACATTGTAAGACCGTGCTCCCTGCGGAGGATATCGCGGAGCGGGAGGGCCTACCTACCACGGAATCGCAGGCTAAGGCTGCTGAGGGAGCCTTGGCAGAGGGGGCATCGGCCTCTACTGAAGCGTGGTGGAGGAGCCTCCAGGAAGTGCCATCGGCCTATTGCCCTAGCGGAAGGGCCACGCTTGGGGCCCAGTTGGGAGTGCTGGTGATCGCACTCGGCTTAGGTGTGGGGTTGGGCCTGCTCCTCCATTGGCTCTACTTCGGGAGCTGGGAGTGGGTACGTGAGTTTTTGGGAAATCCCGTTGCCGACGAGCCGCCAGCGCAGCCGCGGGGCGGGCGCGTGTTCGTTGGCGAGATTGGCTTCTTTGTCGTGCTCATGTTCCTCGGTGGGCTGGGAGTAGGGGCAGGGGTCCGAGTTGGAGCGGTTGCACTACGGCATCGAAACCCTGGCCGACTACGGTTAACTGGAATGCTGGGCTGTATAGCGATGCTTGGGGCGTACGTGTGGCTCGCTTACGGAACCGTGGGGGCAGAGCTTTGGGACTCCTTGGCTGATGCTATACGACTGGGCCTTGGAGGGATCGCAGCATTTGCGACATCGATTGCACTATCTGCTCACATGGAGCCGTTTTGCGAGATGTGTGAAACGCACATGGAGAAGCTCACCTGCCGATATCCGTGGGAAGCAGTTCCCGAGCTCCTTCGCGCGATCCAGGCGGGAAACTTCAGCTCCCTAGAAGCCCAGACAGCTCTCAGCTCAGAGTCGGTGCGGTCACAAGCCGCATATGGTGAGTTGAGCCTCTGGTATTGCCCTTCGTGTGGGGCTCAAGGAATTGTAGAGCTCGAGGCCGTGAGGCGCTCAAATGACAAGAGGTCTTCGCTCGAGAAGAAGAGGATAGCTTCGGAGGCGTTATCTGGAGAAGCTGTGGACATTCTGCGGCGCCAATTGGAGTCCTCTCCACCCAAAGGCTGAGCCAACAGCTACCGTACCCCCAGAATGAGAGGGATGGGTACTGGTGGTACATCCCCGAATTCGTAGGCCTGCTGAAGGAGTTCCTGGGCTTCTGGAATAGCAGAGGGATTGCTGGTGTAGAGTTCAGCCAGGGGTTCGCCGGGAAGGACGTAATCACCTGGCTTTTTGCGGAGGAGAATGCCTGCTGCGGGGTCTACAGTGTCGTATTGTGTACGCCGTCCTGCGCCCAACAAGAGAGCGGAGAGTCCTACAGTTCGGGCTTCTATGGCCGTGACGTAGCCTTCTTTCTGCGCCAAGACCGGGGTGGGTAGGATGCGGGCATAGGCTTTCACAGACTCTTCCCACCGCCCGCCCTGTGCACGCACGAGTGCATGGAAGCGTTCCCATGCTGCTCCGCTCTGCCAGACTGAGCGAACCTTGGAGAGGGCGTCCTCTAAAGAAGTGGCGTAGCCAACGATGAGGAGCATCTCTGCCGCAAGGCGCTCGGTGAGCTCGCGCACGTCCGGTGGAGCGGAGCTGTAATCGCGGAGAGCTTGCTCTGCCTCCGCGACCTCCCACCAGTTCCCAACTGCGTACCCCAATGGGGTGTCCATGCGCGAGAAGACAATGCGGAGAGGTAAACCCACGTGGCTAGCGACAGCCCGCAACATTTCTGCTAGCTCATCTGCCAACTCGCGAGTTGGCAGGAAGCCGCCAGAGCCGACCTTGACGTCCATGACGAGCCCATCCAGGTCCTCCACGAGCTTCTTGCTGAGGATAGAGGCCGTGATGAGCCCAACGGACTCCACGGTCCCTGTCACGTCACGTAGGCGGTAGAAGAGTCGGTCTGCTGGGGCTATATCCTCCGATTGCCCGATGATAAATCCCCCGACGCTGCGGAGAAGACGCTCTAGCTCGGACTCTGGGAGGGTAGTCCGAAGTCCTCGGATGGATTCCCACTTGTCTACCGTTCCACCCGTATGTCCCAAGGCACGTCCAGAAATCATTGGCACGAGCACACCACACGCAGCTACGATCGGGACTAAGAGGAGAGAAAGCTTGTCTCCAACGCCACCCGTAGAATGTTTGTCCACGCACGGAAGACCGAGGTGGCGCCAACGGAAGCGGATGCCAGAATCCCGCATCGCTAGCGTCAGCGCTGCGGTCTCCTGCCGGCTCAATCCTCGGATACATGTCGCCATGAGGAAGGCAGCGATCTGAGCCTCTGAGATCGCCCCAAGAACGCTCTGCTCGACGAACCATCGAATTTCAGCATCCGACAGCTCGCTGCCATCCCGCTTCTTGCGCAGGAGCTCACTCGGGATCAGCATCTGCTCTTATCTACTTGCCTAAGGCAACGAACGAGTGTGGTCGCCGTTTCTGACCATAGAGCACGGCGCATGACGAGAACGTGACGTAGATCATGTCCTCATGTGTAAATTGGCAGCGAGGGGTGTGGAAGCATCGGTTGTATTTTTGTTTCGGCTAGTCTCACAGAGGACTACTCTCTGATGGTACAGCAAGAACCTTTCAAGCCTCGCGGAGCGATCGCTTTCTTCCTGCTCATGTTGCTCTTCTATGGCATTGCATGGTTTTCCGTGTATGTTGAGGTCTTGAGACGAGGGTAGCGATGGAACGTACAGAACGCATTATGCTGTGGATTGGAGGGGTAGTGATGGCAGTCTTCTTCGCGGCGGTGGTGGTGTTGGCAGCGGGGTTCGGTGTAGACGTCCCCGGCTGCATTACGGAGGTGAAGCCATTTGAGCGGGACACGCTCTTCCAGCGGGCCGATGGGCGTTATGAGCTCCATGTCGTTGCCCGTATGTGGGCATACCAGATGCCACCGGTAGAGCTGCCCGTTGGCTCTGAGGTAGACATCTATTTGAGCTCAGGCGATGTACTCCACGGCTTCCATATTGACCGGACGAATGTGAACTTGATGGCTATCCCGGGGACAGTTGCGTATGCACGGGTACGCTTTAGGGAAGCGGGGGACTACCCAATTATCTGCCATGAATACTGCGGCATCGGCCATCAGCAAATGGTTGGCGTAATCCGGGTTGTCCAATAGCTGTGGAGCAGACAATGGAGCTGACGCGCTCATACCGTAATCTGCTGCGCGTGGAGTTGATAGTGCCGATGGTGCTACTGATCATCGGCACCTATGGAGGACTAATGCAAGTACTCTTCCGGGCAGGAGTGTTGCACTACGATCCCCTCCTACGACTGCTCATTGACACTG
>JBCNUX010000061.1:0-5028 GCA_039630485.1 Chlorobiota bacterium
ATCCATCGTAATGACGCGGTCCGCTCCAGCTTCAGTGATGAGGTTAGCTACCAACTTGGCTGTAATCGAGACTCTAGGCTGGTCCTTGCGGTCTTGACGTGCGTAGCCAAAGTAGGGAATTACTGCTGTGATTCGGCGGGCAGAAGCGCGTCGGGCGGCATCTATGAGAATCAAGAGCTCCAGCAAGTTGTCTGCTGGCGCTTGTGTAGACTGAACAATGAAGAGGTCTACTCCGCGGATGTTTTCTTCGTACTTGACCCAGATTTCGCCATCGCTGAAGTTACGGATGGTGACCTGCGCAAGGGTACATCCGAGCGCTTCTGCAATACGGGCTGCTAACTCAGGGTTGGAACGCCCAGAGACGATTTTGAGTTCTTCCATGCAAGAGGGTTGAGGCTCGCCGCGCTACGGCTGGGGCGGTAGGATTCGAACCTACGCATGGCGGCTCCAAAGGCCGCTGCCTTACCGCTTGGCTACGCCCCAGTGTTGGGAATACAAAATTACACTAGCCTGCAGATTGCTCGGCAAACCGATAGGGAGCTTAGATCCTGACGAGGGCAAGCCCAGCGTGGGAAGGTTAGAAAGTCGTTATTTTCGTGTCTTGTATTTAGCAGCACCACCTCCCGATAGAGGAAGAGGGTGCTGTTTGTCGTATTGGGTGGGGCTCCACCCATGCGCTAGCGGCTGGCAGGTTGAAATCTACGAGCGGAGATGTCTATGAGCTGCTCCGCGCTTGCGGACTGTCTTCCAGCATCTCCCTACCCTTCACCTGCCAGGGCTGCGGTTGTGTCGGAAAGTCGGGTCCGACACAATGATATGCTCTGCTCTGACTGGAGCAGGGGGTGCAACAGTACGGAGGGTAGCCATGCAGGCACTTGGAAGGCAGATTTTGATCGAACTCTACCAGTGCGATCCCCGAATTCTCAACTCGGAGGAACGGATCCGGGCAATCCTGGTAGAGGCGACTCGCCGCTCAGGTGCTACAATTGTGTCAGACACTTTCCACACTTTCAGCCCTCATGGAGTGAGCGGCGTAGTAGTGATTGCTGAGTCCCACGTATCTATCCACACGTGGCCGGAGTATGGCTACGCGGCGGTGGATGTCTTTACCTGTGGGGACCGTATTGATCCCTGGGTCATTGCAGAGCATCTCCACCGCGAGCTTCGGGCACAGAGTAGCTCTTCTATGGAGCTGAAGCGGGGGCTCTTCCGTGAAGCCGTCCGGCATAAGCCGCTAGTGGCAGAGGAGCCAGTTGTGCCGTAGCGAGTTCTGGGGGTACGGGTTTGGGCAATCTGTCTCCTAATTAGAGGCAGTCGTGGGTGGTGAGTTACAGTACGCCGAGTTCTTCTCGGCACGTGCGGGGGTAACAACAGACGTCGAGGCAGTCCTCTACGATGGCCGTAGCTCCTACCAGCGGATTACTGTAGTGCTGTCTCCTACTTTTGGCCGAATGCTCCTGCTAGATGGAGCCATCATGGTGACAGAGTGGGACGAGTTCATCTACCATGAAACGTTGGTCCATCCTGCGCTTTTTCTGTCGCCCCAACCGAGAAAGGTTTTGGTTGTGGGAGGTGGTGACGGTGGGAGCGTACGAGAGATCTTGCGTCATCCATCGGTAGAGGGTGTAGACGTAGTGGAGATCGACGAAGAGGTGGTAAAAGTCGCGCGGCGCTTCTTACCGGCTGTTGCCTCGTGCTTGGATGATTCAAGGGTGCGCATCTACTACCAAGATGGAGCTCAGTTCGTTGCGGAGAGACCAAAAGCCATGTATGATGCCGTCATCGTAGATGCACCTGATCCAATAGGCATTGCTGGGAGCCTATTTACGGAGACGTTCTATCAGCACTGTTGGCGCATTTTGAGGAGTGACGGGGTTCTGGTACTCCAGTCAGGATCACCCCTCCATCCAGTCTACCGAGAGGCTCTTCCGCGCGTTCAAGGAATGCTGCAGACGCTTTTCCGACATGTTGCCCCATACTGGGCTCCTATCCCCACGTATCCAACGGGGATATGGACATTTACCATCGCCTCGCGTCGATGGCATCCTACGAAGGACTACGACCTAAATCAGGCATGGGGGCGGTATCGTAGCCTTGCAGGCAAACTGCGGTACTATACGCCTGAGCTTCACACGGCCGCGTTTGCTCTCCCAGCGTTCATAGCAGAATTGCTGGGCTCAGCTGCCTCGGAGGCGGTGTAGGACGAGGGCAAGCAATTCGTCGACAACGACGCGGATATCGAACCGGGCTTGTGCGAGGGCGTAGGCACGTTCGCCAGCAACGCGGCGTTGCTCCGAGTCTTCTATCCACCGTTCTACTGCCTGAGCAAGAGAGTTCTCGTCTAGTGCTACTTCGCCGATACCATAGGTCTCGATGAGTCCATCTGGATCATTCCGGAGGCTGATGGTCGGTACGCCATGGAGGCAAGCCTGGATGAGCGTATTCGGTAAGCCTTCGAACAGTGAGGTGAGCACAAAGAGATGAGAACGAGCGAAGATCTGGTAAGTGGCTGCAAATGGCACGGCTCCTATGTAGGCGAAGTTGTGGAGACCTTCAGCCTCTCTGCAGACATCGGCAAGGAGCTGTGGATTGGGGGCAGCTCCTGCCATAACGAACCGTGCAGGAGTGTGTTGCAAACGTTGGGCTAAGCGTACGAAGGAAAGCGGCTGCTTCGTAGGTGTTAGGTTTGCTAGCCACAGAACAGTTGGGACAGTTTCTGCATCCCGTGAAGGAGGAGGTGGCAATGGGTGTCCAGAGCCAATAACTGCAGGCTCTCTGCCTAAAGCAAGAGCGAGTGTCTGCTGTTGGTAGTGAGTCTGGGCAATGACGAGTCCTGCAGACCGCAGCGACCGCTCGATCATATAGTCGGCAACTGCGGCCTCGGCTATGCGGGCGGGGAGCAACCATAGGGGGCGACGACGATACTGTAAGCGCTTGCGGACGAACTTCCACCGCAGAGCACTGTTGTCGGCGTTGCTACACCACACGAAGAGTGTGCTGTAGCGGCGGGCATAGCGAGCAGCTAAGATGGTCTCCGGTAGTTTGCCACGCTGGTAGACAACGTCGGGCCCAAACTCCTTGAGAATACCCTCTGCTCGCCGCACCCAGCTTGGATGTAGCCAGCCGCGGAGGCCTTTGCTCACGGCAGGTAACGACATCACGTGCAGAGTACCTTCGTATCGCTCCCATTGCTGCCGATGTCCAGAGAGTAGGACGAGAACGGACTCTCCGCGCCGGGCCAGTTCGCGAGCGATGTAGTAGACCTGCACACTGGAACCAGAGACAATCGTGTCTTGTTCCTCAGGCCACACTTGTGACAGGAATGCCCAACGCATGTTTCCGGATGGTCGGTGCTACGCGCGTCCGTAGAAAGAGCGAATGGCGGCTACGACCAGCTCTACCTCCTCTGGAGTCATTTCAGGGAACATGGGGAGTGCGAGCACAGATTGTGCTGCCGATTCTGCCTCAGGGAAGTCCCCTTCCCGATAGCCCAAGTATGCATAGGCCTTCTGTAGGTGAGCCGGGAGCGGGTAGTAGACGTTCGCCTGGATTCCTTGCGAGGTCAGGTAGTCCCACAGCGCGTCGCGGCGCTTGGCTCTAATGACATACTGGTGCCAGTTGGGAGTATGGCCTGGGCGCACTATGGGATGTTGCACTTCGGGGATGTCTAAGAGCTGTCGGTAGAGTGCTGCCAATTCAGCACGCTGCTGATTCCAGCGCTCTACGTGGCGCAGTTTGATGCGCAGGAAAGCAGCCTGGAGTTCATCGAGCCGGCTATTGTAGCCAGGGAGGATACTACGGTAAGGAGAGGTCTGGCCGTAATTGCGCAGCAACCGTAACTTCACGGCCAGTTCCTCATCATTCGTTACGACTGCTCCAGCATCCCCGTATCCGCCGATGTTCTTCGTGGGGTAGAAGCTGAAACAGCCCATTGTGCCCATCGTACCGGCGAGGCGTCCGTAGTAGCGGCTACCATGGGCTTGTGCAGCATCCTCGATGACAGGAAGCCCTGCCAAATGAGCGATCTCTAAGATAGCGTCCATCTCTGCGCAGTGTCCAAAGAGATGAACAGGGAGGATTGCCCGAGTCCTCGGAGAGAGAACTTGCGGGAGGAGCTCGGGGTTGAGGGTATAGGTCTCTGGGTCAATATCCACGAAGACCGGACGTGCTCCTACCATGACGATAGCGGCAATCGTCGGGATGGCGGTGAAAGGCGTAGTGACAACCTCATCTCCTGCTTTGACTCCGACCGCTGCTAGGGCTAAAGCTAAGGCTTCAGTGCCCGAGGCAACTCCGACGGCATAACGGACCCCCAAGAACTGGGCGAATTCGTGCTCAAATGCTTCCAGCTGTGGTCCTAAGATGTAAACCCCACTCCGCAGCACTTCTTCGGCCACTTGAAGGAGCTCCGGCAGTAAAGCTACCGTCTGACGACGAAGGTTACACCGCTCTACTCTCCAATTGGGCATAGAGTTTCTCCCGCACCCATCCACGCTGGACAAGCCATCGGCGTACTCTCGGCTCGAGCCAAAGCACGAAGAGCGCACACAAAGCTCCGGCAAGAACATCTACTGCGTAGTGATAGCGTAGGTAGACAGTTGCCACTATCAGGCTTCCTCCGATCGCTGCTAGCAGCCAGCGGGTACGGGAGTGGAAACGGAAAGCCAGGATGAGGTTGACCAGTGTCATCATCGTGTGTCCACTGGGCATGCAGTCGCGGTGGACATGCTGTTCAGGATTGGAGCTACCTTCGGGAATACCACCACCTGCATTGACATATTGACGCCATGTGGGTGTCAGCCAGAGTCCTGGCAGCTCCCTGTCTAGCTGTGAGAAATCATGGAGGGTAAACCGAGGGCCTATAGCTGGCAGAGCGAAGTAGCAGAGGTACGAGAAGTAGAAGCCGAATGCCATGGACCGAGCTAGTTTTTGTACTTGCTGAAACCGCCGTGAGGTCAATAGTTCCACTCCGTGGAGCAGTGGCAGGAAGTAGAAGAGCATGTAGGCTGTCTGTAAATACTCCGTCAG
>JBCNUX010000062.1:0-4932 GCA_039630485.1 Chlorobiota bacterium
CCGTTACGCCAGCCCACGGCTGCCACTTGAGGTAGGCCCGCGGTGTTAGGAATGCCCCGTACTGGCTATGCCAATCCGCCCGAAGCCCAGCCACCACTGTGAGGTCAGAACGGGGATAGAGCGTTGCCTCCAGGAAGGCCCCGGGGACGAGCTCGCGCCGGTTCCACGCCGTATCGGCGAACCGCTCGTCGTAGGAGTCCACCAGCAGGTCCGCTCCGTAGCGCAGGCGCGTCCCGTCCTCCCACTCGCTGACGAAGAGCGCGGCGAACGTTCCCATGGACTGCGTGCCCTCGTACGGATAGCGCCCCAGCGTCGCCCGCACCTGCTGCCCCACCAGCGCTGCTCGCACCCCGAACTGAGTGATGTCGGAGAGCCTCGCCGTACCCTTACCCACGAGCTCGCCCCGACGCCCGAGGATGTGGAGCAGATACGACCGCTCCGGGACTGCCGTCCGGAGCGTACCGCCATGGCGCTCATCCACCACGGCTTTCGCAAAGACCTGGAGCTCGGGCTCCTCCGAGTGCAATAGCCACACCATACCCCCGAGCTGTCGCGCCAAGGGCATGTCAATGAAGCCATCGCGGTTGGCATCCCGCTCCCACCCTGACCACCGGCCGTTGAGGAAGCCCATACCCTGCCACGAGTGGGATAATGCCCGGGTTGAGGCCAGATTCAGCTCAAGCCGCCCAGCAGAGCTGGCGAACAGGTTGGCGAAGAGCGGAGGGCTATCGTACGGCTTGCGGTAGTCGACACAGATCGTTCCGGTAAGCCCTTCGTAGCCATCCACGACAGAGGTCGCTCCCTTGGAGATGGCAATCCCCTGCAGGAACGGCCCCGGGATGTACTCCCACTGGAACGGGAGCGAAAGCCCCCGGAAGAGCGGCACCGCCTCCACGAGCGTCTGCACGTACGCCCCGCTCAGGCCCAGCATCTGAATCTGCCGCAGCCCCGTGAGCGGGTCGGAGAAGGTGGCCTCCACCGTCGGGCTCTTCTCGAAGGATTCCGCCAGTGTACAGCAGGCGGACTGCTCCAGTTGCCGGATGCTGATGAGCTCCGTCTTCACCGGCTCCGGAGCGATCGTCGGGACTGCAGCCTCAACTGCGACTTCCCCGACCTCGTAGCCCGCCCTCAACACGATGACCAGCGGCCCCGTCACCCCAGCCGGCAAGACGGTATCCCGACCGCGGTACCCAACGGAGCTTACCCGCAGGGTATCCACGCCATCCGGCCGCGGGAGGCGGAAGCGACCATTGGAATCTGTCAACACATCAATCTCGCTCTGCGCCCACTGCACGCGGGCTCCGGGCAGCGGGCGGCGGGTTCCGTCGGGCTCTTCGCCGTAGACGATCCCTTCAACGTACGGCTGCGCCACCGCCGGTAGCACAGCAAGCGTAGCAGACCAGATGCCCACAACCATGCGGGCAAGCATTGTCTCCTCCAGCGTTTGTGGGACACACTCCTGCACAGCACGGAACGGGTGCTGTAACCCGTACACGCAGCCCCGTAGGGAGGCTGCCCCTACAGACCCACTCCCGCTGGAGGTCTCAGCACCGGAGGATACAGAGCGCTGTGAGGTCTGGTGAAGGCCGGTGGTGCGTTCCTCTCAGAGAGGTCCAAGTTTGCCAGCTCCGGAGGATAGGAAGGGCCAGCTTCAGGTGGCTAACGATAGCGGTCGGCAGCACGAGCCCGTCTTTCCCCTTCTCCGGCAGCCCCTGCGGAATGAGTTCAGTGATGCTCTCGTAACAGTGCCCGTCAAAACAGCACGGCGGCAGCTCATCCGGGGCCGGCTCGGAGCAGTCTTCTGCAGCGAGACAGCAGCTAGCCTCCTCTTCCGCTGACGGCACTGCCTGGATGTGGAGGGACGGGAGCGTGCAGGGCTCCGTCAGGCACAGGCGGGAACAGAGGATGAGCGGCAACACGAGAGTCATGCTGCTGTAGAGGCCCAAGAGGATACAGCTGAGCGCTCGGTACCGATGTCGGAGCGTCCACCTCATCGCAAGCTGAGGTGACGATGCCGATACCACGATATTGCTCGATTCTCCCCTACCGCGCTCACTTCCCAGGGGGCACTCCGCTCAAGGAAGGCTTCCCCAGAGCCTCGTCCCCGCACCCCTGCCAAATCGCCAGCATGCTGGAAGTGGCGGGTTTGTATTTTTGCCGACCGGCTGGTCAGTCGAACTATGCCTTGGGGTCTCCCGATGGACATCCAGGCACTGCGAGCGGCCAAGCAGGTCTTCCGTGAGAACAAAGCCTTGACGCTCGTCACTCACGGTAGCGATGGGCTGTGGGCCGGTAAGGCCTACTTCGGCGAGCAAGACGGCTACCTCTACGTCGCTCTGGAGCAGGGCCGGAACTACCGTAACGTCATCGAGAACCCGCGTGTCTTCTTCGTGATCGAGCGCGGCGTCCCCGACCGCTTCATCCAAGGCGAAGGGGTAGCCGAACCCTTGGGGCCTATCACAGAGCGACCGGAGCGCAGCATCATCTTCCGCAAGGCGTTGGAGCTGGTGCTCTTCGCCAAGCTCATCCCCGGAGTGACACTCTTCCGGATTCGCCCCACTCGGCTCTTCGTATCGGACTTCACTCGGGAATGGAAGCCGCGAGCCGTTGTAGAGGTCACCGACGCCGTCCTGGACCACTTCCGCACCCAGCTTCGAGACGAGCCTTCCAAGGCAGCTGTCTTTTGGAAGGCTGTCCGCTCGTTCTCGTTTACGGTCACGCTGGCGCCGGTCCTTCTCGGCTCGCTCGTTGCACCGGTCTTCCACTGGGGCCTGTTCTTGCTGACCCTCTTGGGCACACTCCTGGCACACGCCGGGGTAAACGTCATCAGTGACTACGTAGACTGGCGGCGTGGGGCAGATACCTGGAAGGTCCTCGGCTCCAGCCGCGTTTTAGTGGACGGCCTCATGCAACCGCAGACCCACCTGCGGTTTGGAATCATCCTCATGGTAGCGGCTGCTATCATTGGCGCCATTCTGGCATCCCTCAGCGGTCCGGCCATTTGGTACCTAATGGCAGCGGGGGCTGTGATTGGCATCTTCTACACCGTCCCGCCAATTGGGCTCAAGTACCGCGCACTTGGGGACATCGCTGTCTTCCTGGCCTTTGGCCCTCTGATGGCGCTGGGCGCCTACTACGTGCAGAGCTCGCAGTTGGAGTGGCTCCCTGTGTGGCTCTCCATCCCATTTGGCCTGCTGACGATCGGCATCCTCCACGGGAACAACTACCGCGACATCGCTGAGGACCGAGCAGCCGGGTACTACACGGTAGCGAGCCTCTTGGGGCCGCGAGGTTCGGCATACTACTACGCTGTCCTTGTAGTGGCGGCATATGTGTCACTTCTGCTCCTTGTTGGCCTGAAGCTGCTCCCAGTGTGGTCGCTCGTGGCGCTCTTGACACTACCCGTCGGGTGGCGTAACGTCCAGGTGGCCTTCAACCATGCCCGCGTTGCCTTCAGCTTCCTAGACCTGCTGACGGCCCAACTCCACTTGCTGTTCTCGCTAGCCGTCATCGCAGGGCTGATCCTCCAGCGACTCGTGCCAGTGGTGTGGTGATCGAATGGGCCTCTCCTTGGCTGGTTTTCCGTTCGGCGGGGTCGTTCTGGCAGTAGCGTGGTGGTTTGTGCTCTTCTCCCCGTGGACAGCACCACAGAACTCCTTCTGGCTGGGGATGACGATGGCCACGGGGACACTGCTCGGCTACAGCGCTTGGGTCCTCCGCCGAGAGTGGCGGCCTCTCTTCCGAGTAGAGGTCCGATGGATCGTTCTCGGGATCGGATCAGCCTTCGCACTCTACGGCCTCTTCTGGGTCGGCCACGCACTGATGGTTGCCCTCTTTCCCGAAGCGAGCGCTTTCGTCAATGCTGTCTACACCCGACGTGCCGAGGCCCCTGCCTGGCTCATTGCTCTCCTACTGGCGGTGTGGATCGGGCCGGCGGAAGAAGTCTTCTGGCGGGGCATCCTCCAACGCTACCTACAGACGCGGCTTCGGCCCATTTGGGGACTGCTGGTCGCCACAGCGCTCTACACACTGGTACACATCTGGGCCGGCAACCCGCCGTTACTACTCGCTGCCTTCGTCGCTGGGATGGCCTGGGGTGCACTCTTCCTCTGGACAGGCTCCCTCATCCCAGGCATCATCTCCCATGCCCTCTGGGACGTGCTGATGTTTGTCCTACTGCCACTCCAGTGAGAATGCGTGCTGTCGTGCTCCAAGCCCATGGCGAGCCGCACGAGGCCCTCACCTACCGGGTAAACCTCCCCGAGCCAACACCGGTCGCCGACGAAGTAGTCCTACGGGTTCGGGCAACCTCGCTGAACCGAGTAGATACTGTCATCCGTCGCGGCTATCCCGGATTGACACTGCAATTCCCACACATCCTCGGTGGCGATATCGTTGGCGACGTCGTTGCCTGTGGCGAGGGCGTGCAGTCGCTGCGGGAAGGGACGAGGGTGCTCGTCTACCCAATCGTGTGGTGTGGCACCTGTTCCCTCTGCCGCAAGGGACTGGAACATCTCTGTCTCCGGTGGCAGTACTTCGGCATGCACCGGGCTGGTGGGTATGCCGAATACGTTGCCGTCCCAGAGCGTTGCTGCATCCCTCTCCCTGAACACCTGTCGGATGTAGAAGCGGCATGCCTCGGCGTCGCCGGTCTCACCGCCTACCATGCCATAGAGGTGGCTGGCGTCAGTGAAGGCAGCGCACTACTCATCTGGGGAGCAACCGGAGGTATGGGCACTTTCCTACTCCAATTGGCCCGATACCGAGGCGCTTACGTGATTGCCACCACTCGCAGGATGGAGCAGGCCGAACTCTTACACTCCTGGGGGGCCGACTGGGTCCTGCCAACCCTCCCGCCGGAGGCTGTCCTGCAAGCTATCCAGGAACGCTTCCCCGAGGGGATTGATGCCGTCATAGACTACGTTGGTCCCG
>JBCNUX010000063.1:0-4727 GCA_039630485.1 Chlorobiota bacterium
CAATCACCGAGCGGTTACGAGCGATTGCTACACCGCGGATTTCCTCCATGGCATTGCCGCCGTAGAAGGTGCCCCAGAGTAGGCGCCCTAGGCTGTCGAGACTACTCAGGAAGGCATCCAGAGCAGCGGCGCGGCGGGCCTGGATGGCATTCAGCAGAGGGATGGTATCGCTGAGCGAGGCACCGCCCACAGCAACGCAGTTTCGACTATCGACAGCTACAGCGTTGATGATGTCCTGCTGATTTCCACCGTAGTAGGTTGCCCACACTCGCTGGCCGGCAGCGTTCAGTTTTACGATAACGCCATCCAAGGTCCCACCGGCAAACGCTGGCTGGAGGGCATTCTGAACGGCAAAGTCGGTGCTGCTCGTGGAGCCTACAGCCACAACTGCACCGGTGCTGTCGCCAGCAACGCCTCTGAAGGCATCCTCTCCGCTGCCCCCATAGTAGGTTGCCCATAGCCGCTGCCCGGCGGCCGATAGTCTCAGCAGAAAGCCGTCGGAGCTACCTCCACCGTAGGTGCTCTGGAGCGCGTTGGCGACGGGGAAGTTGGTGCTGTTCGTAGAGCCCCCAACGAAGATCGAGCCCCCTGACCGGTCATAGGCAACACTGAAGGCCGCCTCGATCCCGCTGCCGCCGTAGTAGGTTGCCCATAGCCGCTGTCCAGCAGAGTTCAGTCGAAGCACGAAGGCATCACTCGCTCCAGAGAGCGAGTTCTGTAGGGCGTTCTGGATTGGGAAATTGGGGCTAGTCGTGGTGCCTACGACGACGGGGTTCCCATTGGCGTCGCAAGCGATGCCGTTTCCGATGTCTATGCTGTCCCCGCCGTAGTACGTTGCCCACAAGGGCTGCCCTGCGGGTGAGAATTTTGCGATGACGACGTCCGAGGCAACGGTGGTCGCCAAGGTAGACTGCAAGGCGTTCAGTACGGGGAAGTCAGGGCTAATGCTGTAGCCGACACAGTAGACGTTGCCGGCCCTGTCCGTAGCCACCCCAGCGAATTCCTCGGCAGCGCTACCTCCGTAGTACGTGGACCAGACCACGCCGGGGTCGTAGACGAGAGGGAGATGAGGAAGGGCTTCTGGCACCACGAAGCTGAGCGTATCACCCTGGAGCACATAGGCAGCCCTTAGTGGACGGCCGCTCTGGTAGGCAATCGGAGGAAGTTCCCGCAGTTGGCCAAGCTCCGTTGTGATGCGGCAGCTCCCGTCGGCTTCTAAGGTAACACTGGTGGCACCAACGTAACGGAAGCGGACAGAGGCCAGGGCTTCGGCTCGTTGAGCAATGAGGTCGTACTTCATCCCCTGCTTTGTCCACGAGAGTCGTAGTGCAACGCCAGGGAAGAGTTCATGCAGCGTGATGGAGCGATAGGCCCGGATACCAACGGCAGCAATGCCTGGACGGTAGAAGTTGCGGTACCCACACTCGGCCTCCTCCCCCGTCCAGGAGAAGAAGGGATTGGCGCCGATCCACTCAACGTCCACTCGGCGCAGTAGGATGCGGTAGCGGTGGTCCGCTGCAGAGAGCGTCTGTACGAAGACGTAGCTTAGGCCTTGCGTTCGGACGAAGATGCGAATTCCTGAACCCTCGGCGGCGAACAGGACCTCCGGACAGGGCTGTCCGTCGCTACGACGTAAGTAACCGGTATTCTCCCACCACACTGCCGAGAAGCAGGCTGTTGCGGAAAGTGCGGCTAACCACAGAGGGCAGAGTGACCTTCCCATGGCGGGAGCTTTTCTCGAGTGCACCGAAACCGAAAATACGGAGTCCCAGGTTTGCTGCTGGTATTTAGCCGGTGTGAGTGAGAACAACGCCAGCGATGACAAGGAGTGTCCCGAAGAGAAAAGCCAGCGACGGGACGAACCCAAAGAGCGGAAGAGAAGCCAGGATGGTCAGAACGGGTTGGAGGGTGGAGAAGATTGCTACCTTGCTCGCTTCCATGTGGCGCAGTGCTACCAACCATAGCAGGTAGCCGATACCGGATGTGACCACTCCCATGTAGAGAAGCTCCCCCCAGACTATAGGCGTCATTCGATCCCACCCCAGCGAGCCGTCAAGCAGCGCCCAGAAAGGCACGTAGAGGAGCCAGCCAACGAGCATACTGGAAGCCGTTACAGGGAGTGCCCCGTGTTGGAGCGAGAGGGGTTGACTGAGGACAGTGAATCCGGCCCACGCCACGCTAGCGCAGAGGAGTAGGAGGTTCCCCTGGACGTGTTCTGCTCCGAAGGCGAACTCTCGCTCCGACAGCACGGCTACGACGCCTGCGAAGGCACACCCAATACCGAAGATCTTCCGCAGGTTCAGTCGCTCCTGCCGCAATCCCCAGCTTAGGAGGAGTGCCCACACTGGCGTGAGAGCGTACATGAGCGAAGCATTGGCTGCCGCAGTCCAGTGCACTCCAGCAAAGAAACACCACTGGTTTAGCGGGACCCCAAGGGCACCGAGGAGGAGCAGCAGAAGGCGTTCACGCAGAGTCAAAGCCGAGAGTAGCCAACTCCAGTGCCGATGCCAAAGGAGCCAGAGAGCAGCCCCGAGTGCAGCGAAGAACCCGCGCCATAGCAGCGCGGTCTCTGGAGAAAGCTGGTGGAGGGCGTGTTGAGCGACCAAGTGGGTGCTGGAGCCGATGGCCTGCTGGAGGATTAGCAGGAGGGCGTCGCGAGAAGCTCGGCAAGCTTGTGGTGTTGGGCTTCCCAGCAGAGATGTGGGGCTGCTTCGCGGCAGCGTTGGTGGTACTGTTGCCAAACGTCGGGAATTCGTAGGGTTCTAACGGCGCGCTCCAGTTCCTCGAGCGAGTAGTCCTGCGATAAGAGGATGCCAATGCGATACTGCTCAAAGAGCGCACGGAGCGCCGGCAGGGCGGTGGCAATCGTAGGGATCCCTGCCATGCAGTACTCGAACACCTTGTTGGGAAGGGCCAGTTCGTAGCTGTGACTGAGCGGTTCAATGAGTGCTAGCCCGATATCGGCAGAAGCAGTCCATTCCAAGAGCTCGTCGTAAGGACGCCAGCCTAACCAGTGTACACGAGCACTCACGTTGAACTGCTGTGCCAGTTGCTGGAGCCTGTGCTGGTAGGCACCTCCGCCTAGGACGCACAGAACGGCTGTCGGAAGACGGCAGAGCAGGCGGATGCCTTGTTCGATTCCACGTCCTTCTGTGACGACGCCTTGGTAGAGCAGCACTATACTTTCCGCGGGCAGGTGAAGGATGCGTCGTAGCCGGTCGGAACGGGGTAGGACGCGGTACCGGGGGACATTCAGGAGCACAACGGGAGCATGGCGCAGGCGGTACCGCCGCTGGAGCTCATCCGCGTCCAGTCGTCCTGAGACAACGCAGCGGTCAACTTTGCGAATGAAGGAGGCCTCTATCCATTGCAGGATTCTCTGCGTCACCGGACGGTTGCGCAGCGAGGCTAAAGCGAAGAAGAGCTCACGGGAGTCGTAGACGACGGAAGCACGATAGCGCTTGGCTAAGAGCGTAGCAGCTGGAAGCCCATAGATGTCCGCTGCCCAGTAGAGCCGTGCGCGGAGGTGTCTCCCGTGACGCAGGAGCCAGAGCATGAGTAGGAGCCACTGCTGCCATGTCCGTCGTACGCTTGGCCGTGGGCGCAGGAGGGCTACAATTCCTCGCTGCTGCAGCCGCTGCGTGGCCTCTGCCGTACCCCAGCCTACTAGACATACCCGCCGCCCTTCCTGGGCAATGCTAAGGGCGACGTTCAACGTGCGGGCATCGTAGAGCACCTCCGACATGCTCACGATGCAGACATCCCAGTTACTGGGCATACTACGAGAAGCGGTAGTGAAACGTGCTGCGAAGGATGCCGCGACTGTCGAAGCGCTCCTTGAAGCGAATGAGGCTGAGCGCAGGGGTCATCGGGTCGGGTGACTTCGTGTCCTGGGAAACGCCGATGTCGACCCACTCGTAGCCTTGTTCTGTCGCCCAGCGGACGATCTCGTACATGAGGAGGTAGATGGGGCGCAGGTGTTGGTACTCGTAGAGCATCATGTTGTAGAAGCACAGCACGACTTTGGAGTTGCAGAGGAACAGGAGGGAGCCAGCAATCGGTGTCTCTCTGTGGTAGACCATCAGCAAGCGCAAGTGCTCGGGGACGAGGAGCTGTAACCGGTGGAGGTCCTCTAGCGAGTGAGTCGGCTTTGCTCCGTGCCGGGCTTTGTTCTCTACAAGGATGCGGTAGAACGTATCGTAGTCTTGGCTCTCTTCAACCCGTAGGCGGCCCTCTCGGAGCAGTTTGCGAATGGTTTTGCGGGCGGTCTTATCGAAGAAACGGAGGAAATTGGTGCCGTGCCGTAGATGGATGGCGTGCGAGATGTAGTGGTATTCGAAGTCGAAGCGCCGATAGAGCATGGCGTATTCCAGGTTCTGGGAGTAGTTGTGGCTGTAGATGAACGGTGCCGGGATGAGGAAGAGTTCGCGGAGACCGATGCGGCGCCCATAGTCCAAGAGTGCATCTACCAGTTCCAATGCCAGCGCGAAAGGAATATCTTCCGTAACGATCCCGCCGTAACTTGCTCCAACGGGGGACCAGAGTATGCTTCCGTCACCTGTCAAGCCACCAGGCATTACTCCAACAAGCTTCCCGCCCTTGCGGAAGAGTAGATGATGGAAACGAAACTTTCCCGGGGCATGATAGTCCAGGAACTGGAGGCGGTGAAACATCGTGCCGTTATTGGAGCGCGCAACGAACTCCTCCCACTCTTGGCGATACTCTGG
>JBCNUX010000064.1:0-4546 GCA_039630485.1 Chlorobiota bacterium
GTCGTGTTGTTGGGCACCACGAGGGGTATCCTTTCTACACCATCGGGCAGCGTCGAGGCCTGGGGATTGCAGCGCCAGAGCCCCTGTACGTGCTGGAGATTCTGCCAGAGCAGAATGCTCTCGTCGTCGGTCCTCAGCAGCATCTCTACCATTGGGGGCTGGTTGCAGATTCAGCTAATCTCATTGCCGTTGAGAGGCTGCTCGCTGAAGGGATCCGGTGCACAGTGAAGATTCGCTACAAGGACGAGGGAGCTCCTGCCACGGCCTGGCAAGACGATACCGGGCGGCTGTGGGTCCGCTTCGATGAGCCACGACGCGCAATTACTCCGGGCCAGTCTGCCGTGCTCTACGATGGCGATGAACTCCTTGGGGGTGGTGTCATCTCTGCTTGGTGGGATGAAGTTCCTGAGACCGAACTCGTAGCGGAGGCTTCTGAAGCAAGTATGTAGCGGGGAGTCTCCTACTCGTAGCGGAGAGCCTGTACAGGGTCCAAGCGTGCAGCTCGCAGGGCGGGAGTCCAGCCAGCGATAATGCCTGCAGTGAAAGCGATGAGCAGTGCCAGCCCAATGTGCTGCGGGGGGATGTAGGGGGTTAGGAACTTTGCCTGTGGGACAGCGAGGACGATGAGGGCTGCAATGCCGTTCCCCACCGCGAGGGCGATCGCCGCTCCAGCGACGCACAGTAGTGCGGCTTCTAGCAAGAACTGGAGTGCAATCGAGCTGCGGCGGGCTCCAACGGCTTTGCGGATCCCAATCTCGCGCGTGCGCTCGACGACCGAAACGAACATGATGTTGACAATCCCGATGATGCCAACGATGAAGGACAGCATCGACATGCCAATCCCCACTCCCCAGACAGCCTGCCGCAGCCCAGCGATCTGATCGCGGAAGACTTGGGTCTCGTTAATGGAGAAGTCATCCGGTGCCCCAGGGGGCGATCCGCGGATGCGCCGCATCAGAGCTCGTAGCTCGGCACGAACCTGCTCCATCCGCTCTTCTGAGCCGGCTTTGACGGCGATGGTGAACGAGCGCTTTGCAAAGCCGAACACGCGCTGGAACGTCAGCAGCGGAATGAAGACCTGCTTGTCAATGAACTCAGCAAGGGTTGTGCCCTGCTGTTCCAGGACTCCCACGACCGTGAAGGGGTGGCCGGCGATTCGTACGGTCTTCCCAATAGCGTTCTCTCTGGGGAAGAGCTCACGGGCTGCCAGGTAACCGAGGACGACGACCGGAGCGCCATAGCGGTCTTCTACTGCGGAGAGGAAACGCCCGAACTGTACGGTGCCAAGAGGCGTCTGTCCGTAGGTGCTGAGAGTGCCAACGACAGCGAGGTCCTTTGTGGTGCGCCCTCCCACGGAGACAGTTATGCCGAAAGCATCTACGAGGGGCACGGCTACCTCGGCTCCGGTGAAGGACGAGATCAGCTCCTGGGCCTGTCGGTAGGTGATGTCCTTGCGGGAGCGGACCTCCTCCCAACGTGTCTGCCCACTCCAGTCCCACTTGTCAACGTAGAGCATGTCTGGGCCAAGCAGGGTAATGGTCTGCTCCAGTGTGGTGTCCAAGCCGTAGAGGAACCAGCCCATGAGCGAGACGAAGAGGCTGCCGACGGCAATTCCGAGAGTCGTCAGCAGCGAGCGGAAGGCATTCGCTCTGATAGCATCAATCGCGACGGCGAGCGCTTCCGACAGCTCTACCCATCGAGACATTCCAAGCCTCCGGTGGGCTGTCGTTGAACGGTCACATCGTAGCGCGTGTCGGATTCTATGCGCCCATCGCGGATCCGGATGATGCGCTGGGCATGACGGGCGATATGCTCCTCATGGGTGACGAGCACGATGGTGTTGCCGCGCTGCCATAGTTGGTTGAAGAGCTGCATGATGTCCTCGCTGGTGGCCGTGTCCAGGTTCCCCGTCGGTTCGTCTGCGAGGATAAGGGAGGGGTTAACGACCAAGGCTCGGGCAATCGCAACCCGTTGGCACTGCCCGCCGGAGAGCTCGTTTGGGCGGTGGTGGAGGCGGTCTCCTAAGCCGACTGCTTCCAATGCTGCTCGGGCACGTTGGCGGCGCTCTTCTGCAGGCAAGCCGGCGTAGATGAGCGGGAGCTCTACGTTCTTCAGTGCCGTTGCCCGAGGGAGGAGGTTGAAGTTCTGGAACACGAAACCGATCTCGCGGTTGCGGAGCCGTGCTAGCTCGTCGTCGCTCAGTTGGCTGACATCCTGTCCTCGGAAGGAATAGCGCCCAGAGGTTGGCCTGTCCAAAAGGCCCAGGATGTGCATCAGGGTTGACTTTCCGGAGCCCGAGGGCCCCATGATGGCCACGTACTCGTTGCGGTCAATCTGTAGCGAGATGCCTCGAAGGGCATGGACCTCTTCTGCTCCCAGGCGGTAGACCTTCGTGATGTTCTCCAGCACAATCAGCGGGGATTCCATCGCTCTGTGTCGCGCTCACTGTGTCTGCCCGTCCCTCGTGGCTCCCTGCCGTTCCTGCTGCTGCAGGGTCACTGGTGCGCCGTCGTAGAGCAGGCGGGTTATGGCTTGGAAGCTCCCGGTGATGACTTGAGCTCCTTCGGTGAGCCCGCTCCGAATCTCGATGTAGTCGCGGTCGCTGATGCCGGTCTCCACCGTTACCATCCGGGCACGCCCTCTGTCGTGGAGGAAGACTACAGTTGGCGGGCGGCGGCGTGTGGCAGTCCGTGTGGTGTCATTCTTCTCGAGCCGGACGGTGACGGCCTGTAAGGGGACTGCCAGGACGTTATAGCGGGTCTCCGTTCGGATATCCGCATTGCAGCTCATCCCAGGTCGCAGCCGTGGATCGGTCTCGAGCAGCAGAATCTTCACCTCGAAGTTGACGACCTCATCCTGAGTCCCGGCGCGACCGACTTTGGGCGAGTGGGAGATCTCGGCGACGATTCCGCGGAAGACCTGGTCCGGTAGCGCGTCAACGCTTACCTCTGCGGTGTCACCGAGCTGGAGGAGGGTGACGTCGTTCTCGTTGACCTCCACAACGGCGGTCATGCGACTCAAATCGGCAATCCGTAGGAGCTCCGTGCCCTGCATCTGAGCCGTCCCCACCACCTTCTCTCCCGCTTCAACCGACAGCGAAGTCACGATGCCGGAGATAGGGGCGTAGAGGGCAGTGCGGGAGAGCTGATACCGTGCCTGCCGGAGGGCGGCTTGGGCTCGTTCGTAGTCGGCAATGGCAGCATTGTAGCGGTTGAAGGCCTGTTCGTGGGCTGCCCGGGCCTGATCGAGTTCCTGTTGGGAGGCAGCCATCCGGCGGAAGAGTTCGGTGACCCGTTCCAGCTCCGTGCGTGTCCGCTCCCATTCGGCTTTGGCTGCTTCCATCATCCGCCAGGCTGCTTCAGCGGCTGCGGCGCTCTGCTCTAAGAAGGTCTGGGCGATATCGGGCTGGATGCGAAGCAGCAGTTGCCCCGCCTTCACCGTATCGCCCTCCTTGACGAATAGGGCAACGACCTCCCCGCTGGCCTCTGAGCTCAGCTTGACTTCCGTCTCCGGCCGCAGGATACCCACAGCACTGACAATCTGCGTAATCGTCCTCCGCTGGACGGGCTCAACAGTGACGGCAATCGCCTCTTCACCCCGAGAGGCGAAGATGAGCACGAGGATGATTATCAGGAGCACACCAAGGGCTACGAAAGGCCAGCGACGACGTTTCGTGGGCATGGCATGTCGGTTCGTTGAACGACTTACGGTTCCAAGAGCCCAACAGCGTACCGAACCCGCGCTTGGGCGGCCAGGAAGTCATAGCTCAGGGTAACGACTGTAACTGAGGCGCTTGTCTGCTGAGCCTCTGCTGCGAAGAGCTCCACGCTCGTTGCTGCCCCAAGCTCGTACCGCGAGCGGACATTCTGGGCGTACATCGTTGCGGAGCGCAGCGAGCGATAGGCTGCCTCCAACTGCTGTGCTATCGCTTCCAGCATCAGCAGAGATTCCTGCAGCTCCTGAGCGATTCCCTGTCGGAGCTTCTCCAGTTCTGCTTGGGCTTGGACGTATTGGACTTCGGCAGCCTGGAGTTGAGCGTTTGTGCGGAAGTTGTCGAAGAGGGTGGCAGTGAGTTGGAGTCCAACGAAAGCACGCCCTAGTTGCCCGAAGTCGCGCAGTGCGGAGTTGGCCCAGCTCCATCCTCCGACGGCAGTCAGTATGGGGAAGTACTGGCTGCGAGCCGCGGCAATTGCAGCACGGGTAGCTTCCACGCGCCGCTGGGCAGCGCGGTAGTCCTGACGGTTCTGAAGTGCCCGCTGCAGTAGGTCAGAGAAGGCACCCCACTGCTGGCGTAGTGCCTGGGCAGTCTCTGGTGTGAGCGAGTCCGGCAGCGTGGGGTCGACGAGGACAATTGGGTCCGTCGGTTCTGCCCCGATGAGGTGGCGTAGCCGAGCAAGGGCAAGTTCGTGCTGCTGCTTGGCCTGTAGGAGCTCCACCTCCCGCTTGGCAACTTCTGCCTCCTGGGCGTAGCGGACGGTCACTGGCTGCCGACCGACCTCCACGGTGGCACGAACCCGCTCCAGCTCTCGCTGTCCCAGCTCGTAGT
>JBCNUX010000065.1:0-4389 GCA_039630485.1 Chlorobiota bacterium
CCTCCCAGCAGCGTCGTCTGGAGAATGAGGCTCCGGTCCGGTGGCAGCCAGAGCTCGTCCACTGCGCTCTCAGCGCAGCCTGCCAAGTAGCCCAAAACACTGAGAACAATCCACCACATTGGAACTCCCCTGCCAGCAAAGTAACGACCAATGAAGTGGCTTCGTGCAAGAGGCTTGCGGCAAAAGCCGTATTTTTGGTAATACCCGCTCCCACACGAAAGCGTCGCCTACATTTAGCCACGGAGGATTCACGATGCCGACCCCGGCAAGGCAGCGCAACACCTACCAGCGCAACGGACTTGCTAACATTTCACTCCAGCGCCATTTCACGCTCGTGGACTATCTCCATCTCCTCTGGCAAGGAAAGTGGTGGATCCTCAGCATCACGGGCGTCGTCGTTGCGGCGGCATTCTACTACACCTGGACTCGACCCTTCGTATACGAGGCATCAGCACGCCTGTTGGTCAACACAAGTCGTCCTCCGACAGGGATTGTCCTTGTCGGCCTCGCAGGACAGGACGAACGCATGCTCCGTAACGAGCTCATGCAGATGAATGCTCATGAGACCATGCAGGCCGTCGCGGAAGCCCTCCTCCAGAAAGCACGCGCTGGCCACCGCCTCAGTATCACCACTTTTGCAAAGCCAAACTCCCCTTCACCTCGTAGCTGGGAAGACAGTGTAGCAGCCGTAGCGAGCCGCATCCGTAGCGTCGTCAGCCTCATCCCTACGCGGGACGCTGACATTGTGGATATCCGAGTGCGGACGAATGAGCCAACTGAAGCAGCTCTGATTGCAAACACCTTTGCCGAGGTCTATGTTCAGGTCAACGAACGCAACAACCGCGCGAATGCTCGCCGTGTGCGGGAGTTTCTACAGCAACAGTACGAATGGACGCGCGACACTTTAGCGAAAGCCGAACAGATGCTGCAAGACTACATGAGCCGCACTGGCGCAATGGAGTTGGATGCCCGCGCCAATGCGCTCGTCACTCAGCTCTCCGAGTTGGACGGCAAAGCCAGTGAAGCGCGGATCGCCCGTGACGCCTTGAAGCAGGCACTGGAGCAGTATCAGCAGCAGCTTCGCGAAATAGAGCCGAGACTAGCCGAAGAGCTAGCTACTGTGTCTTCGCCCTACATCGAGACCCTCCAGCAGCAGATTGCTCAGTTGGAGGTTCAGCGGGACCTCATCGTCGCCAGCAAGCCCTTGGTGGCGAGTCCCGTCTACTTCCAGACCCAGATGCAGCAGCTAGAAGAGCAGCTGGCCGAGCTGAAAGAGAAGCTGCGCCAACGGACCGAAGAGCTGAAGCGCTCCAAGCTGGGAACCCTCCCTGCCTCTCCTGAGGGAGGCGGGCCAACAGCAGCCTTGCAACACCTACGACAGAAGGTCTTTGAGCTCAGCGTCCAACTCCAAGCAGAGGAGGCACGCCTTAAAGCGACTGAACAAGCTCGCCAGCGAGCCGAGGCAGAGTTCCGCCAACTGCCAGCCCAGAGTATTGAGCTAGCTCGACTCCGCCGCATCACTGGAGGTTTGGAGAAGCTTCATGAGCTCCTCTCCGAAAAGCTCAACGAAGCGATCATCGCCGAACAGTCGGTGTTTGCAACCGTGTCCATCTTGGAAAAGGCAGTACCCCCCAAGCGTCCGATCAGCCCGAATCGCTCCCTGAACATGATGATAGCGACAATCGTTGGCCTCTTGCTCGGCATCGGATTCGTTCTAATCAGAGTCCTCTCCGACACCACCATCCGTTCGCCAGAAGACCTAGAGAGTAAGGGGCTGGTAGTCCTTGCAGCGATTCCTCGGATTCCGCCCGAACTGACTGCCCAGGATGCGGCAATGATTGCCCAAACAGAAGAGGACGTCACCTTCTACTCCCGCTTCCCCGCCGAGCAAGTGGTTCCGCCTCACCTGATTACGCACTACAGCCCGAAGTCCCCAATAGCTGAGAGCTATCGCTCCGTTCGTACCGCTCTCCAGTTCGCTACGGTAGATACTCCCCATCCGCTGGTTGTTGTCACAAGCTCTGTGCCGCAGGAGGGAAAGACGACCACAAGCGTCAATACTGCAATTACCTTCGCCCAGGCAGGATACCGCACGCTACTGATCGACGCAGACTTACGCCGCCCATCTGCTCACAACATCTTTGGCTTCGGGCGTGAACCGGGGCTAGTCAACGTCCTAATCGGAGATCTGCCCGTAGACCAGGCCTGCCGACCGACGGGGATCAAGAACCTAGACATTCTAACCTGCGGGCCTATTCCCCCGAATCCCTCCGAGCTCCTAGGCTCAGAACGTACACGACAACTCTTCCAGCAGCTCCGACAGCAGTACGACATCGTTCTCGTCGACACACCGCCCGTTATCTCCGTCACCGATGCCCTAGTTCTTGCTCCTCTCGCACATGCCTATCTCCTTGTGGCTCGAGCCAACGAGACGAAGATTGACGCCCTGCTGAAAGCCCAGGAACTCCTGGAGCGTGTTTCTGCCCGTATCATCGGCGTTGTGCTCAACGAGTTCGACATCTCCACCACGTACGGCTCGTACTACCGCTACTACCGGTACTACAAGTACTACCACTACTACACCGACTCCGAAAAGCGCCGCAGTACCCTACGGAGCTCCGTTAAGTGATGTCCTCTGCAGCCGACTACGTGGAGCGCAATCGGGATCGCTTTCTCGAGGAGCTGAGCACTCTGCTTCGATTCCCGAGCGTTAGCACGGATCCAAGCCATGCCGAAGATGTCCGAAGCTGTGCCGAATGGCTCCGCGAGCACTTGGCTACACTTGCTCCAACACATCTAGAACTCATCTCAACGGCAGGGCACCCTATTGTCTATGCCTCCTGGGAGACAGACCAGAACGCCCCGACAGTGCTGATCTACGGGCACTACGACGTGCAACCAGCCGATCCCATCGAGCTTTGGAAGACCCCACCCTTTGAGCCGAGCATCCGTGATGGCTGCATCTACGCTCGCGGCGCAACGGACAACAAAGGCCAGTTCTTCGCCCACCTGAAGGCCATAGAGACCCTCCTAAACTCCGACGAGCGCCTCCCACTCAATGTCAAGCTCCTGTTAGAAGGGGAGGAGGAGATCGGGAGCGTCCACCTGCGCCCGTTTCTGGAAGGGCACCGGAAGATGCTTCGGTGCGATGCTGTCCTGATCTCGGACACGGCGTTGTACCGAGACGACCTTCCTACGCTCTGCTATGGCCTGCGCGGGCTGTGCTACTTGGAGGTAACTGTCCGCGCCGCGTCCGCGGACCTGCACTCTGGGGTCTTCGGCGGTGTTGTGGACAATCCCATCCTCGCACTAGCTCGCATTCTGAGCGGGCTCCGCGACGGTTACGGACGCGTCACCATTCCTGGCTTCTACGATGACGTCGTCGAGCCGAGCCCAGAAGAACGCCAACGGCTCGCAGCGTTGCCCTTCGAGGAAGACGCTGTAAAGCGGGAGCTTGGTGCCCCTATGCTGTTTGGGGAAGCAGGGTATACCATTCTCGAGTGTCGCTGGCTGCGTCCCACGCTGGATGTGAACGGCATTGTCGGAGGCTATACCGGGAGCGGAGCCAAGACGGTACTGCCAGCCGTTGCATCAGCGAAGCTCTCCATGCGCCTTGTGCCCAATCAGCGGGCAGACGATATCGCCGTTAAGGCGGAGGCTGCTATCCGAGCTCTGGCCCCGCCGACAGTAGAGGTAGAAGTCCGCCGACTTCACGGAGCGAATCCTGTGCTCATCCCGATAGAGAGCCTTCCAATGCAGGCAGCGGCCCGTGCCTTAGAGCGCATTTTTGGACGCCCTCCAGTATTCGTGCGTGAAGGTGGCACCATCCCAGTCGTGGAGTGGTGCACGGAGCTCTTGGGCGCCCCTGTGGTGCTCATGGGGCTGGGCTTAGAGAGCGAGGGAGCACACGCTCCGAATGAGCACTTCCACCTGAAGAATTTCTTCCGCGGAATCCTAGCATCGGTGGAATTCCTGCGCGAGTATGCCCATGTCGCTTCGCTTTAGCCTCGGGTGTTGGGTAGCTCTCGTCGCCGTTGTCCTTCTCTGTGATGGCTGCGCTAGCGCCCGTCCCCAGGGCAGTGTCATTGAACTTTACGGCGTCATCAACCCTCTGCGACTCGATTCCCGCGTGTGCTGGGTTCTAGAGACCGGCGGCATGCGGGACAAAGCATTCTACGAGCTTCGCGGACCCGATCGAATCCTACAGCGTCTGCAGCAGGAGAACCTTCGGGCCCGTATCCGAGGTGTCCTGCGCCCTGACTGCACCCCAACGTGTGGTGTCGGGACATGTGTGGAAGTGGTAGAGATTCTGGAACTGCAGCGATGAAAGCCCTCCTCGGGCTTTGTGCACTCGCCCTTAGTCTCGGCGGCTGCGCGACGGTAACCGAC
>JBCNUX010000066.1:0-4213 GCA_039630485.1 Chlorobiota bacterium
ACGTTAGCCGTCCGGTGAAGGTGTTCTGTTGGCTAGGGTGGTATGAGCCGAGCAAGAATGGCGCTGGGGGCTGCCAGTAGAGTGCCCCATGGGCAAACCGGACTCGCGTTTGAATCCAGCCGAATTCACGAAACAGGCGGAGCGACTCCCGGAAAGCAATGCCGCCGAGGGCAACAACCCCACGAAGGTGAGGCAGCAACGCCTCAACCGTGCGCTTCAAAAACGGCCGGCACGCCTGAATCTCTTGAGGAGTCGGGGTATTCTGTGGCGGAGCACAATGGACGACCGCTGTGATGGCAACACCGTACAGCTCCAGACCGTCGTCACGATGGTACGACTCCGGCTGGTTTGCAAAGCCCGTCTCGTACAGAGCCCGATAGAGGAACTGGCCAGAGCGGTCACCAGTGAACATCCGGCCAGTTCGGTTTGCCCCGTGGGCTGCTGGAGCCAACCCGACGATGAGGAGCCGGGCGTCTGGAGAGCCAGTGTTGGGCACAGGGCGTCCCCAGTACTCCCACCCCCGGTAGGCCGCACGCTTGCGATGAGCGATCTCCTGACAGTACTTCCGCAATCGCGGACAACGCTCGCACGCTACAATCTCCTCCTGCAACCGCTGCCACTCACTCTCGCCATGCTGGGCTTGCTTGCTCTCCACTGCAGCACTCCTCCACGACGCTCTTACACTGGGGACACTGCCCGTGGCCATGGACCCAGACCAGCGGCCCTACGTAGTGGCAATACGGGCAGACTACTGCGGAAAGAGAGGCTGTAGAGCGACGCACTTCCTGCAGGGGGAGCTGTGGCTGTGAGTACAGTGGACTCTCCGTATAGCGCCGGACGCGTCGCATTGAAGAGGGCTCCACCAGCTTGGAGTAGTCCAAGACGTACTTTGCACCCTTTTCCGCGGAGGATTATGCTCAACAGGGCACACTTCGTCTAGCACTCGCCACTACAGCGCCCTTCTTCCCAGGGGCTCCGCAGCCGCTGGAGGAACTAGTCTCCGCTGGTCACCGTCCTGGTGCTGTCCCACGGCTCTCGTCTCTACTTCGGCCAATACGGGCTCCGCAGTCGTTGTAACGAGGATGTCTTGATACCGTCGCTGCCCTGTTCCTGCTGGAATGAGCTGCCCAAAGATGATGTTTTCCTTGAGGCCTCGGAGCTCGTCTACCTGAGCAGCGAGGGCTGCTTCGGTAAGGATGTTGATGGTCTCCTGGAAAGAGGCTGCAGAGAGCCAGGAATCCGTGCTCAGTGCCGCTTCGGTGATTCCCAGCAGGATCGGCTCTGCTGTTGCTGGCTCAGCGTCCCGCGCTCGCGGCGGTCGCTTCTCCTTCTTCTGGAGCTCTACGACTGACTCGCGGAACTTGCGTCGGGGGACAACTTCACCTACATGGAACTTGGAATCGCCAGCATCGACGATGACGACGCTGTTCTTGAGCCGTTCGTTCTCCTGCTGGAACACGAGGCGGTCCACTATGTCGCCTTCCAGGAACATGGAATCGCCCGGGGAAATGATCTTGACTCGGCGCAGCATCTGCCGGATGATGATCTCCACGTGCTTGTCGGCGATGTTAACGCCCTGCATTCGGTAGACCTGCTGAATCTCGCGCAGCAAGTACTCCTGCACCGCTTGCACACCCTGGATACGCAGGATGTCGTGTGGATCGATCGGTCCCTCCGTCAATCGCTCACCAGCTCTGACGCTGTCGCCGTCCTGGACGAGGACATGCCGGGTGGCCGACACTCGATACTCCTTCTCAGTCAGCCTGTCATGGCTGGTGACCTTAATGACGCGCTTCCCTTGGTCTCGTCCTTCGCCCAACCGGAGCGAGACGATACCGTCTATTTCCGCGACGACCGCAGGGTTCTGCGGTCGGCGGGCCTCGAAGAGTTCGATAACCCGTGGCAACCCACCGGTGATGTCCTGGAGCTGGCGGATTTCACGTGGGATCTTCGCTAGGATTTCGCCCGCTTCCACTCTCTCGCCATCTTCCACAAGGAGATAGGCCCGCGCAGGGATGATCTCTGCATGGAGGACCTTACCAGCCTCATCCAAGATCTCAATCTGCGGGGTTAAACCACGCTCTCGTGGGGGGATGACGACCTTGGTAAGGTGGCCCGTTTGCTCGTCCACTTGCTCCAAGAAGGTGATGCCAACCTTGAGGTCGCGGTACCGCACTTGCCCGGACACGTGGGCTAAGATCAGCAGATTGTACGGATCCCACTCGTAGAGCTGCTCTCCTCGTTGGACGAACTGTCCCTCCCGCACATAGAGACGGGCTCCTACTGGGAGATCATACCGCACAAGCTCTCGATTGCCTTCCGGTTCCACGATAACAAGGCCGGCTCCTCGAGCCAGCACGACATGGACATTCTCCCCATCCTCCCCAGGTTGTGGAACCGACCGTAGGCCGTGGAACCGGACGATGCCTCCAAACTTCGCCGTAATGACAGACTGCGCTGTCGCCAAGAGGGCTGCCCCGCCAGTGTGGAATGTCCGCAGAGTTAGCTGCGTCCCCGGCTCCCCGATAGACTGTGAGGCAATCGTCCCGACGGCCTCCCCAACCTCCACTAACTGCCCTGTGGCAGGATTGCGGCCATAGCACTTCGCACAGACCCCACGAGGAGCCTCGCAAGTCAGTACCGATCGTATCGGAACACTTTCTATTGGGCTGTCGGCAATCGCCTGTGCCGCTTCCTCATCGATGATGTCGCCTCCGCGGACAATCGCCTCACCCGTCAGCGGATGGACGATGTCTCCCAGAGCCACCCGCCCTAAGATTCGCTCGTAGAGAGAGATTTCCAGCTCCTCACCCTCTTTGATACTGCTCACTTCTATCCCGCGGATAGTGCCGCAGTCATGCATCGTTACGATGACATCCTGCGCGACATCATGGAGGCGCCGTGTTAGGTATCCCGCATCGGCCGTCTTCAGGGCTGTGTCAGCTAGTCCCTTCCGAGCACCGTGAGTGGAGATGAAGTACTCCAGCACCGATAGCCCCTCGCGTAGGTTGGAGATAATCGGGTTCTCAGCTAGCTCTGCCGCGGCCCCAAGAGCCGTCTTCTGCGGCTTCGCCATTAAACCCCGAAGTCCGCCGAGCTGCCGAATCTGTTCCTTGGAGCCACGGGCCTGAGAGTCTAACATCATCCAGAACGTGTTGAACCCATCCTGGTGGCGAGCCAACTCACGGTAGAGGTGATCCGCTACCCGATTCGTTGCTGAGGTCCACGCATCGATGACCTTGTTGTATCGCTCGTTCGGGGAAAGGATCCCCATCATGTAAGCCTCGTTGATCTTGTCTACCTCTTCCTGGGTAGTGCGAATGATTACCTCTTTCTCGGGCGGGATAATGACGTCGTCGATACTCACAGTCAGCCCTCCCTCCGTAGCGAAGCGGAAGCCCATGTCCTTGAGGGCATCCAGGAACTCTACCGTTCGAGCCAACCCAACAACTCGGAAAGCCTGTCCAATCAGCTGGCGGAGCCGTTTCTTGGTCAGCAGCTCATTGACAAACCCTAACTCCGGCGGAACGATCTGGTTGAAGATGATGCGCCCAACGGTGGTCTCTATTAGCTGCCCGTTGACGCGTACCTTGACCTTGGCGTGGAGCTCCACATGCCCGGAGTCATACGCCAAGATAGCCTCTTCGGGAGAAGCGAAGAACTTGCCCTCTCCGAGAGCACCATGGCGGACCTTCGTCAGGTAGTAGAGCCCCAACACCATATCCTGACTGGGGACGGCGATCGGCTCCCCATTCTGAGTGTGCATGATGCTATGGGGCGCCAACATCAGCAGTAGCGCCTCCATCTGTGCCTCATGACTGAGCGGCACGTGGACCGCCATCTGATCACCGTCGAAATCAGCATTGAATGCGGTGCAAACAAGTGGATGGAGCTGGATGGCTTTCCCTTCTACCAAACGCGGCTGGAAGGCCTGAATGCCCAGCCTATGGAGGGTCGGAGCACGGTTCAGGAGTACTGGGTGCCCATCAATGACGCTATCTAAGACATCCCACACCACCTCTTCCTTCCGCTCCACGAGCAACTTAGCGCGCTTTGCCGTTCGGGCATAACCACGTTCGATGAGCCGGCGAATCACGAAAGGCTTGAAGAGTTCCAGCGCCATGTCCTTCGGTAAGCCACACTCGTGGAGCCGTAGCTCCGGACCGACCACAATCACGGAACGCCCAGAGTAGTCCACACGCTTCCCAAGGAG
>JBCNUX010000067.1:0-3824 GCA_039630485.1 Chlorobiota bacterium
TGATGTGGTGGATTGTTCTCGGTGTCTTTGGCTACTTGGCCGGCTGCGCTGAAAGCACGGTAGACGAGCTCTGGTTCCCACCAGAGCGGAGCCTCATCCTCCAGACGACACTGCTGGGAGGGACGGAGGGAGAACCGGGGCAGGAGTATGAGTTCGTCGCTGTAGCAGCCCGCCGGCCTGCATGGTGGCGGATTGAGTGGGACTTCGGAGATGGATCTCCGAAACTCGTCGTCGTTGGGAGCGACCGGGCACGCCATCGCTTCTCTGGAGCAGGGACATACACCGTGGTAGCTCGCCTCTTCGACCAGAGCACGGGAGCCCTCTGGGCTGTGGGTACGCTGATAGCGAACATCCGTCCGACCCCGCCTCTGCCGGCGATGGTGCTGCTTCCAGGGGGTCGCTTCCAACAGGGCTCCCAGCGGGACCTTGCTGAGCAGCCAGTCCGGGAGGTAGAGCTGACGGTCCCGATCTGGGTGTGTACTACTGAGGTTACCCAGGAGCTCTGGACAGCAGTGATGGGCTACAATCCGAGCTGGGTTCGGGACCCTCGGCGGCCGGTGGAGAACATTACGTGGTGGGAGGCCGTAGACTTCTGCAATCGGTTGTCGCTGCGGCATGGTCTACGCCCCTGCTATCTCCGCAGTGGTGACTCCGTCATATGGGACCGCGCGGCCAACGGCTATCGCCTCCCAACCGAAGCAGAGTGGGAATATGCCTGCCGTGCGGGTACGACAACCGATACATACGCAGGTGACCTCCGCCAGCCCTGGGGCGGCTGCGACGAGGAAGAACCGCTCCTTGAAGAGCTTGCGTGGTACTGCCGGAACAGCAACGACCGAACGCATCCTGTGGGACAGAAGCGGCCGAATGGCTTCGGGCTCTACGACATGCTTGGGAATGTTGCGGAGTGGTGCTGGGATTGGTACAGTAGCACAGCGTATGCTTCTACACCGGCTCAGGATCCAGCAGGGCCGCCGTTGGGAGACCGGCGGGTTGTACGTGGGGGAGCCTGGAGTACAGGGAGCTTTGTCGTGCGTTCGGCTGCGCGTGTGCCTTTCTCTCCGTGGTACCGTGGACCAGCGGTAGGGTTTCGTCTAGTGAGGTCGCGAATATGATCGGATGGCTCATTGTGGCCGTGGTGGGGGTAGTTCTATGGAACGGGTGCTCGAGAGAGCAAGAGCCTGCAGCTCCTCAGCGCCCTGTGGGGCAGTCCGATACGGTTGAGGCTCTACGTCGAGTGGTAGCTGTAGCGGAGCAGTGCCAGCCATGCCATCCGAAGCACTATGAAGAATGGCGTATCTCCATGCATGCCTATGCAGTCGAAGACCCCGTCTTCCATGCACTCAATGAGCTGATGCTCCGAGGACAACAACTCGTTGATGACCAGTTCTGTATGCGCTGCCATACTCCGTTCGGCTCACTCTTCGGGGAGACGTCACCGGGAGTACGGAAGGACCAGCTCTCTCAGCTTGCCCGGCAGGGAGTTACGTGTGATGTCTGTCACATGATGGCGCTCCCTCACCCACCGGGGCGGAGTGTCGTGCGTTTCCGTCTGGATGGAGCCCGTATTGGGAACGTTCCGGACCCACTGCCCAATCCTTTCCACCGCTCTGAGTACGAGCCACGACTGTCCCAATCTGAGGCCTGTGCGCCCTGCCATGATGTCATCAACCCCTTGGGGGTACTGGTGGAGCGGACCTACACGGAGTGGCGTGAGAGCACGTACCCCGGCCGAGGAATTACGTGCCAGGTCTGCCATATGCCCTGGACATCCGAGCCGATTGTACCAGATGGTCCCACGCGTCGTCGCCACAGTCACCTGATGCCCGGAGTGGACGTTCCGCTCTCGGACTTCCCAGGGCGGGAGCAGATGATGGAAGCCGTCGAGTATATGCTCCAGAATGCTCTTCGGATGCTGCTGACGGTTCCCTCAGAGCTCCATCCAGATAGTGTGCTGCGCGTCCGTGTTGTGCTGGCGAATAACATCACGGGCCATGATATCCCCACTGGCTCCATCTTCATGCGGCAGATGTGGCTAGAAGTCATTGTCCGCGAAGCGACGACCGGATGGGTAGTGTACGAGAGCGGGACCTTAGACTCCTATGGAGACTTGCGGACGCTTCATAGTCTGGACGTCCAAAATGGTCGCGCACCTCTGGATACGAGTCTGGTGCTCTTCAACGGTACGGCGCTCCGGAATGGCAAACCGGCATTCTTCTGGGAGGCCCATGCGGTGGAGTTTCGGACTATCCCTGCCTTCGACACGCGGACGGCCGTCTACACGATCGCTCCTCCACCAGGGGGATGGCGCCGCGATCGTGGTTTGGAGGTCTCGGTCCGTCTCCGTTTCCGGGCACTTCCACCGTATCTCCTGCGGGCACTCGGGCTAGAGCGCCTTGTAGAGCGGCTTCCGATCTTCGATATGGAGTGGGAACGGCGTGAAGTTCGGATTCGGTGATACCTGGGCTTTGGCGCAAAAAGCTTAATTTGCGTTGCTTTTCCTAGAGCCTTGAGGAACAGGCTGCGTTCTCAATCTGTGTGTACCACTAATCGCCGAAGGTTGTAGTGCATGGAGAGCCTGACAGGCACAACGCCCCCGTCGTATCAGCGACAGCGCCTTCTAGAAGAGCTATTGGAAGGCAGAGCCGTACCGATGACTGTTGACGACGCTGAGCTGGCTAGGCTCTACGAAGGCACGCTCTCCCGGCTGCGAGAGGGCGAGGTTGTCAAGGGGCGGGTGGTAGGTACCACCAAGAATGAGGTGCTGATTGACATTGGAGCAAAGTCCTTGGGGGTTGTGCCACGGCGTGAGTTCAGCAGCGATCCTAAAATCGGGGAGGAGATAGAGGTCTTCGTGGAAAAGGCAGAAGACAAGGAAGGACGAGCCATCTTGTCGCGGCGCCAAGCAGAACTCCTACGCACGTGGGAGCGAGCCCGAGAGCTCTATGAGCAGCAGCAGACCGTCTCCGTCACGATCATGCGGCGGGTCAAGGGAGGGTTCGTTGTTGACTTCATGGGAATGGAAGCCTTCCTGCCAGGCTCACAGGTAGATATCCGTCCGGTACGAGATTTTGACGCTTGGCTTGGCAAGACGATAGAGGTGAGGATCGTGAAGCTGAATCAGCCTGGAGAGAATGTTGTGGTCAGCCGCAAGGTCCTCCTTGAGGATCAGATTGCTGAACAGCGCCAGCGCATCCTGAACCAGCTAGAGCGTGGGCTAGTGTTGGAGGGCACAGTGAAGGCCATTACGGACTTTGGAGTCTTCGTGGACTTGGGTGGGGTGGATGGTCTAGTGCACATCACAGACCTTTCCTGGGGGCGCGTTAACCATCCCAGCGAGATTGTGTCTCTTGACCAGACAGTCAAAGTCGTCGTCCTCGACTTTGACGAGGAGAAGAAGCGGATCTCCCTTGGTATCAAACAGCTGACGCCGCATCCGTGGGAGACGATTGGTGACAAGTACCAGCCAGGGACAATCGTCCGCGGTAAGGTTGTCAGCATTACGGACTACGGAGCCTTCGTCGAGATTGAGAAGGGCATAGAGGGGCTGATCCACATCAGTGAGATGTCATGGACGCAGCACATCAAGCACCCCTCCCAAGTGCTCTCGTTGGGGCAGATGGTAGAGGCGATGGTGCTGAGCATTGATAAGCAGGAGCGGAAGTTGGCCTTGGGACTCAAGCAGCTCCAGCCCGATCCATGGCAGGAACTGGTGAAGAAGTATCCTGTTGGGTCCCGCCACAAGGGGGTTGTGCGGAACATCACCAACTTTGGCGTTTTCATTGAGCTAGAGCCTGGCGTGGAGGGGTTGGTGCACGTCAGCG
>JBCNUX010000068.1:0-1091 GCA_039630485.1 Chlorobiota bacterium
CCTCCTCGTCTCCACGCCTTTGCGTCCTTACGTTGCCCATCTGTTAGGAACAACGTTCCCCATGCTGGCTGTGCTCAGCTACACGGAACTTCCGCCAGACACCACCCTGGACATCATAACGTCGGTACAGCTCTAAGCCTGTAACATGGCGGGACTCTATGTGAGTCCCGTACAGAAGCATGTTACGAGATAGTCCGTAGCTTTGCACGTGCCTGGTATTACAGCTGGCGTAGGCTTTACATGCGAATACTAGTCTGCATCTCGTACGTGCCGGATACGGCAACACGTCCACAGATTGCCAGCGACGGGAAGCAAATTGAACGTGCCGGCGTCAAGTTCATCCTCAATCCCTACGACGAGTACGCGATTGAGGAAGGGCTGCGGATTCGGGAACGCTTCGGCGGCGAAGTCCTTGCGGTCTGTGTTGGACCTGAAGGGGCGAAGGAGATTCTACGGACGGCCTTAGCGATGGGGGTTGACCGGGCGCTCCTGGTGCGGGACGAGTGGACTTTGGACTCTTTCGGCGTCGCAACTGCGCTGGCAACGGTTGCTCGCCAATATCAACCCGAGCTCGTCCTCATGGGACGGCAGAGCATTGACTGGGACTCCTTCCAGATGCCCTCGACGGTGGGTGAACTTCTGGGGTATCCATCGGTTGCCGTCGTTTCGCGCTTGGAGATTGCCGATGACGGAGCTGTGATAGCTGAGCGAGATGTTGAGGGAGGCAAGGAAGTGGTGCGCACGCGCTTGCCGTGTGTCATCAGTGTCCAGAAAGGGATTAACGAGCCACGATATCCCCGGCTGCCAGACATCATCAAGGCGAAGTCTAAGCCGATAGATGAGATAGCCCCTCCTGAAGTGGAGCCGCTCAGCGAGGTCGTGCAACTAACACTGCCGCAGCGGCAGCGGGCGGGCAAGATCTTAGGACCATCTGATGTGGAACTGGACGAGCTCATCCGGCTGCTTCACGAAGAGGCGAAGGTCATTTAAGCGTGGAGGATGGGAATGGCGAAGGTTCTGGCCCTTGTTGAGACAGATGCTGCGGGGATCAAGCGCACTTCGCTGGAAGTGTTGACAGCCGCGCGGGCTGT
>JBCNUX010000068.1:1100-2914 GCA_039630485.1 Chlorobiota bacterium
GGTTCTGGCCCTTGTTGAGACAGATGCTGCGGGGATCAAGCGCACTTCGCTGGAAGTGTTGACAGCCGCGCGGGCTGTTGGTGAAGCGGTTGGCAGCAGCGTTGCTGCAGTTCTCATAGCAGGTCCTCCTGATGCTCTCAGTCAAGCTGGCGCCTACGGGGTCCCCGAGGGGATCGTCCTCCAGCATGAGCTGTTGGGTTCCTACTCTATGACAGGGGTGGCAGCAGCAGTAGCGCAACTCGTGGAAGCAGAGGATGCACAGATTGTGTTGGTCGCTGCGAATGCACGAGGGAAGGAGTTAGCCCCGCGGTTGGCTGCGAAGCTCCGGATAGGATATGCTCCCGATTGCGTAGAGCTACGGTCCCACCAGGGACAGCTCTTGGCTATCCGCCCTGTCTATGCCGGAAAGGTTATGGCAACCGTGCGTTTGAGAACGGCTCGAGGAGTGTACTCGCTGCGTCCCAACGTCTTCACTGCTCGTCCAGTAGCAGATGTGGTGGAGACTACCATTCGCTCCTTCCGGCCGGAGTTGCAACCGGAGGACTGTACGACGATCGTAGAGCGTGTCATCCGCACTGAGGGGAAGCTGGACGTCCTGGAGGCAGACATCATCGTCTCTGGTGGCCGCGGGATGAAAGGGCCGGAGCACTTCTGGATGATTGAAGAGTTAGCCCAGCTCTTAGGTGGTGCCGTGGGGGCATCTCGGGCGGTCGTAGATGCTGGATGGCGGCCTCATAGCGAACAGGTTGGGCAGACTGGCAAGACCGTGTCCCCAAGCCTTTACATTGCCTGCGGAATCTCGGGTGCTATTCAGCATCTGGCTGGCATGTCTTCCTCGAAGGTGATCGTGGCTGTCAACAAGGATCCGGAGGCTCCAATCTTTAAAGTAGCTGACTACGGGATTGTCGGAGATGTCTTCGACGTGTTGCCGCGCCTGGCTGTGAAACTTGCCCGCTTCCTGGGGAAGCCTCTTCCGGAACGCTTTCGGCATATGGTGGGGCAGAGCAATTGAGGAATAGCCCTCGTCGTCTACACCAGCAGCGCTAAGGTCAATGCCGCCAAGAGGGCCGAAGGATGAAGAAGGTACGGGTAGAAGTCGTCGGGCTTGCCTCCACGGAGAGCAACAGCGCCTATGCCCTCATCCTGAAGGAGGTAGACGGTGAGCGCCGCTTACCGATCATCATTGGGGCGTTTGAGGCACAGGCTATCGCCCTGGAGCTGGAGAATATGCGCCCTCCACGCCCGATGACCCATGATCTGCTCAAAAGCGTCATAGAGGCTCTGGACAGCAACTTGGTGGAGGTATGTATTCACGACCTGCGTGACGGTACTTTCTACGCGTACCTCCTCTTAGAGGATGGAGAGGTGGAGGTGGATGCTCGCCCCAGCGATGCTATTGCATTGGCACTGCGTTGCGGGAGTCCTATCTATGTTGCCGAGGATGTGATGGAGGAGGCGGCCCTATCGCCTTCTTCCATGGAAGAGGGTGCAGCGGAAGAAGAAGCCGAAGAGGAGGAGCAGGACTTCTTTGAACGCCTTAAGCGGAGCTCGGAAGAGGCAAAGGCCTCTTCAGCACAGCCCAAGGATCAGCTCCAGCGCCTACAGCAGCAGCTTCAGAAGGCAATTGAAGAAGAGGACTACGAACGGGCTGCTCGCATTCGGGACGAGATCCGTCGTCTCATGCAGCGCTCTTCGCAGTAGGGTGTCGGCCTGAGCCTGCTATTTTTGCACTTGGCCCGCCGGCGTAGCTCAGCTGGTAGAGCAGCGGAATCATAATCCGCGAGTCGGGGGTTCGAATCCCTCCGCCGGCACTT
>JBCNUX010000069.1:0-2619 GCA_039630485.1 Chlorobiota bacterium
GGGGACAGTCATCACAGAGCAGCTCTTGGAGCGCCTCTTGCGCCACCACGCCAACGACCCGATCGTCGGCGTCATCGTAGTTCGATCTGCTCCGGACCCTTCCTGAGGACCTAAGGCAGGGAGAGCGCAGCGGGGCGTAAGGCCTCGGGAGCTATGAAGGCATCCAGCCAGCGCCGTAGCTGCCGCTGCCTCCACACACCCCGATGGTAGACGTAGCCTACCAGGAGCGGAAGGGCTAATGTAGCTTCGGCGAAGACCATCTGCTCGTATGTTCCCGCAACCTTCCCCCATGAGCTGGCCTCTCGGAGTGTAGAGCCCGAAAGCCCTCCATCACGCTCGTCAGCGACTGTGATCTGGATGGCGTACTTGTGCATTGGCACGGCATGTCCCAAGATATCTGCCGCGACCACTACGTCTTGCGCGAAGTTCTTCGGCACCCCGCCGCCCACCATGACTAACCCTGTCTCACCCGCTCGGATCTTCAGGTAGGTGAGCTCCCGAAAGTCCTTCACGGAATCAATCGCCACATGCCGCTCTGGGTGGCGATGCTGGTGGAGTACTAGGCCAAACCCGGCTGAACAGTCAGAGAAGGCCGGAACGAAGATGGGCACGCCGTGCTCGTACGCCGTCCGCACAATGGACTCCTCTCCAATCCCTCGCGCAACCAAGTACTGCCCCATCGCAGCGATGAACTCCCGCGAGCTGTAGACGCCTGGAGGAAGCTGCTCTGCGAGTTCAGCGACGGTATGGTCACACACCCGCAGCTCCTCCTCATCGATGAAGGTGTCGTAAATGCGGTCAATCATGAGCTCCCGCAGCTCGTCGTCGTCCACCCGCGGCGAACCTTGGTAGTGTCGGAAGCCCAGAGCCTCAAAGAAGTCTTGGTCCACGATGATGGCGCCGGTAGAGACGATGACATCCACCATCCGGAAACGGATGGCGTCGGCAATCACCCGTCGCAACCCTGCGCTGACCAATGAGCCAGCCAAGCAGAGGATAACCGTACAGCGCTCGTCCTGTAGCATCTGCTCGTAGATACGTGCAGCTCGGTGGAGGTTCCGAGCCTGGAACGCCATGCGCCCCATTGCCTCCACCAGAGGAGCAATGTCGGGGTAGCGCGTAATGTCAAAGTGCTCCACAGCGGCTTCTGGACGGAGGTACTCGCGCTTCGTTGGCATCTCTCTCAACTCTTGCAGCTTTGACGAGGGGCCAAGGACGAAGGGTCCATCAGAGTGTTGCAAGCCTACGCGAAGAGCTCCGGAAAGAGTGCCTCTTCCAGCATCTCACACCAGATGTGCCCCACGAGGATGTGGGCCTCCTGAATCCGCGCGGTCACGTGACTAGGCACCACAACAGCAGCAGTGCAGTACGGCAGGATTCGTCCACCACCTGCGCCTAATAGCCCGATGACACTCATCTGCTGTCGCTGTGCCTGCTGCGCAGCGCGGAGTACATTCTCCGAGTTGCCGCTGGTGGAAATGGCAACCAAGACATCCCCAGGGCGCCCGTATGCCTCCACTTGACGAGCGAACACATTCTCAAAACCCAGGTCGTTTCCGCCTGCTGTCAGGATGGAGCTATCCACAGTCAGCGCTATGGCAGCAATAGCGGCTCTGTTGACGTGTCCTCGCAGCCGTATGACCAATTCGGCAGCCAGGTGCTGGCTATCGGCAGCACTGCCTCCATTCCCACAGAGCAACGCTTTCCCTCCACGGCGGTAGGTCGCTATGAGCAGCTCCCCACAGCGCTGGATGTCTTGACTGCACTCCTCCAGGAGCCGACGCTTTACGGCGATGGACTCGGCAATGGCTTCAGCGATTCGGTTCTGGAGGGGACGACTCTCCATCAGTACTTGACAACGTAGCACACAATCTGCTCCCGCCACCCACTGATGCGGACTGCATAGACCCCTGCAGGGAGCGACCGGACAGGCACAGTGGCATACTGCTTCCCCATCTTCTGCACAGTCCCGCTCCACACTGTCTGACCGAGGACGTCGCTCAGCACCACCTGAGCCATCTCAACCTCCTCCGGCAGTTCCACCCAGAGGAAATCACCAACAGGGTTCGGAAAACACGGCACCATCCCTCCAGGCTGCAGAGCTACACTGACAACGACCTCTACCGGATCGGACATGTTCCGACAGCCGTTGCTGTCTGTGATCTCCACGGCGTAGCTCCCCGAGAGTCGTGCTACCAGGCGGCGTTCTGTTGCGCCGACGATTGGCTGCCCATTGAGATACCAGCGGTAAGCCGCTGCCTCCCGAGTGCAGATGAGCGTATCGCCACGGCGCTCAATGTCCGGCTTCGGCGGCAGCGGATGGACCCGAATTGTCACCGCATCGGAAGTCCCTCTGCAGCCTGCAGCAGAGACAACCTCTACGCGGTAGGTCCCCGCGCTCCGCACGACGATGCGACGTGTCGTATCACCAGTACTCCAGCGGTAGCAGAGATACCCCTCCGGGGCCTCCAGCACGGTACTATCGCCTTCGCAGAAGGCCGCGCGTCCGACGACTGTTACCACAGGCTGCGGCAACGGATAGACGACCGTCCGGAAGGTATCACTGAGGGCCTCGCATCCATACTGGCTCCGCTGCCGCAGGAGCAAATGGCCTGTACC
>JBCNUX010000007.1:0-46500 GCA_039630485.1 Chlorobiota bacterium
GGGTACCTTCTCCGTCGCTCGTACCAGCTCGTTCGGCTAGCCCGTGAACACGTGCCCGAGGTCCTTCCAGTCGCTGTCGCTACCTTGATGGGAGCTGTCTACCTCTTTGGACTGGGGTTCGTAGATAACTGGTGGGAGGTGACTCGTGTAGTCTTCCCGCTGTGGCTCTTCTTTTGGACAGTCCAGGCCGTTGTGTCCCGAGCTCTCTCGGAGCCAATTTTCGACGAAGATCAGGAGACTGAAGAACCTGAGAAAGCTGAGGCTAGCGTCGCTTCATAAACCATGTGCGGTATCGCGGGAATCATCAACGGGGGTAGTCGTGAAGCCTTGGGGCGAATGCTCCAACGGCTGCGCCATCGCGGACCGGACGATTGGGGAGTTGAGTGGTTCGCAGAACATCTCTCGGGGCTGGCACATCGCCGGTTAGCGATTCTGGATCTGACCGCTGCCGGACATCAGCCAATGCCGAATGGGCGTGGAACACGATGGATTACCTACAATGGCGAAATCTACAACTTCTGGGAACTCCGTGCCGAGCTGGAACGGCGGGGCTACCGCTTCCGCTCACGGACGGATACGGAGGTCATCCTGGCAGCGTACGATGAGTGGGGAGCGGACTGTGTACGCCGCTTCAATGGGATGTTCGCATTCGGGATCTACGACACGGAGAGGCGCGAGCTCTTCTTAGCCCGCGACCATCTTGGCATCAAGCCACTCTACTACGTCCAAGTAGGCTCCATGCTCGCTTTTGCTTCAGAGGCGAAAGCACTCTGTGCACTGCCCGATGTAGCGTGCGTGCCGGACACGGATGCGTTGGTGAGTACGCTCATTCTCCTGTGGGTGCCTGAGCCGAAGACTGGTTTCGTTGGTATCCACAAGCTGCCGGCCGGTTCGTACGCGTTTTTCCGTAATGGGCGGCTGGAGATCACCCAGTACTGGGACGTGCCGATTCCAACACCGGAGGGGCAGCTCCGCTACCGCCGCGAGTCGGAGTATGTGGAGCACTTGCGCTGTCTCTTGGAGCGAGCCGTTGCTCGGCAGATGCTTGCGGACGTTCCCGTCGGGGCCTTCCTCTCCGGAGGGGTGGACTCCTCGCTCGTCGTAGCACTCATGCGACGTGCTGTCCCCGATGCCGACTTAGCAACGTACACCATCGCCTTTACGCATGAAGACCATCGCATAGAGGCACAACCAGACGATCCTGCCTACGCTCGCCTCGTTGCACAGCAATTGCATACGCGACATCGGGAGATCCGAATCCGACCGGCCATCAATGCTCTGCTACCGAAGGTCCTCTGGCACTTGGACGACCCCGTTGCCGACGGAGCTGCGATCAATACGTATCTCATTGCGCACCATGCCAGAGCGAACGGGACAACCGTACTACTCAACGGGATGGGGGGTGATGAAGTCTTCGCTGGCTACCGGAAGCAGTTGGCAACGCTACTGCTGACCTACTACCATCGGCTGCCGCAGTGGTTTCGGAAAGGGCTTGTTGAACCCGTTCTCCGAACGCTACCGAGCTCATGGGTGCGTTCACGCATTCGCCCGCTGCGGCGGTTGGCACGGATGCTCTTCCCGATACAGCTCCGACCGCTGGAGGCCTTCATCTACGGTTTCGCTTATTGCCCGCCAGAGCAACTGCGCCGGCTGTGGTTGCAGCCGTTGCCGACATATTCGGAGCTGTATCCGATACGTCGGTACTGGGAGACGGCCGAACGAGTCCGCGGAGCTTCGCCGGTTGCCCAGATGACCTACTTGGACACCAAGCTGTTCCTGACGGGCCTCAACTTGCTGTACTCAGACAAGGCCTCTATGGCAGTGGCTGTCGAGACGCGGCCGCCGTTGCTGGATGTGGAGGTGGTGGAGTTCGCTTTTCGATTGCCCGACCGGTACCGTATCCGCGGCTTCCAGCAGAAGTACTTCCTGAAGCGGGCTGCAGAGGCATACGTGCCCAAACGGGTCCTCTACCGGCCGAAAGCCCCGTTTATGACACCGCTCATCTCGTGGATGGCAGGAGCATTGGGGGAGCGCCTGCAGTGGTGGTATACTGCTCAGCCTGGACTCCATCGGGAGTACCTCAATGCAGCGGAAGTGCTCCGTCTTCTGGAGGAGCATCGCCGGGGTATAGCAAACCATGCGCACCTTCTCTGGGGATGCCTGGTGCTGGCTGAGTGGCTGGCGCTTTGGAGTAGCCCTGCGCTGCACGACGGTGTAGAGGTTGCTGAGGAAGCGCTCCGGGTTGAGATTTCGTAATTTGGCAAACAACGCTGAAGTTTTCCCTGCAGCGGTGGCAGAAATGTTCAGCTTGGAGCTTACAGAAGAGCAGCGGCTCATTCAGCAGACAGCACGGGAGTTTGCCGGGACAGAGATAGAGCCGACGGCCATCGAGCGAGACATTACGGGTGAGTTTCCTTACGAGATCGTGCGCAAGCTGGGAGAGCTTGGCTTCATGGGAATGATGGTCTCGCCTGAGTGGGGCGGGAGCGGCTTGGATACCATTAGCTACGTCCTGGCGCTGGTGGAGATCTCCAAGGCGGATGCGAGCGTTGGTGTTATCATGTCGGTCAACAACTCTCTGGCTTGCTGGCCGATTGAGACATACGGGACTCAAGACCAGAAGGAGCGCTACCTCCGTGACTTAGCCACAGGGCGCAAGCTCGGTGCCTTCTGCCTGAGCGAGCCTGAGGCTGGCTCTGATGCAACACGTCAGCATACGATGGCCGTCCGTGGCGATGGTGGGTGGGTTCTCAACGGCACGAAGAATTGGATCACCAACGGTACTACGGCCGACGTCTACGTTGTCTTCGCCCAGACCGACCGCTCCAAAGGCCATCGGGGAATCACGGCGTTCCTGATCGAGCGGGGCACTGAGGGCTTCGTCCCTGGTAAGAAGGAGGACAAGCTCGGCATCCGCTCCAGCGACACTTGCTCCATTGGGCTCACCAACGTCTTCGTGCCCGACGCTAATGTGTTGGGGGACATCGGCGAAGGCTTTCGGATTGCGATGAACACCCTCAACGGCGGGCGAATTGGGATTGCAGCGCAAGCAGTTGGGATTGCTGAGGCAGCCTTCCAAGCGGCGCTGGCGTACTCCCAGCAGCGGAAGACCTTCGGCAAGCCTATCTGCGAGCACCAGGCTATCCAGATGAAGCTGGCGGATATGTCCGTCAAGCTGGAGGCTGCCCGACTGCTCCTTTTGAAAGCAGCATGGCTGCGGGATCAAGGCGGGCGGTACATCAAGGCGGCATCCCACGCAAAGCTCTTTGCCTCTCGGACGGCTGTAGAGCTAGCCCTAGAGGCTATCCAGATCCATGGGGGCTATGGCTACGTTCGGGAGTATAAGGTAGAGCGGTACCTGCGCGACGCCAAGATCACGGAGATCTACGAAGGCACCTCTGAGATCCAGCACATCATCATTGCTCGGGAGCTACTCCGCGAAGTCGGCTACACCGCACCACAGCTGGTGACGAGTAGCTGAGCAGGCAGATGCTGGTCGTTCAGATCCAGCGCACAGATCCCGCTTTTGCAGATCTGCCACTACCGACCTATGCAACGGAGGGTTCTGCTGGTATGGACGTCTATGCGGCAGTGGCGGAGCCAGTAGAGCTTCCTCCTGGCGGTATCGTAGTCATCCCGACGGGTATCGCTATTGCGCTGCCTCCCGGATATGAATGCCAAGTCCGCTCTCGTAGTGGGATTGCGGCCCGTTATGGGGTCTTTGCCCTAAATGCTCCTGGCACGATTGACAGTGACTACCGTGGCGAAATCCGTGTAATCCTGGCCAACTTTGGCCGAGAGCTATTTTGGATTCGGAGAGGGGACCGGATTGCGCAGTTGGTCGTGACACGGTACGAGCGTGTCCAATGGGAGCTCGTCCCAGAGCTGCCTCAGACGGAGCGAGGGAGTGGTGGATTCGGTAGTACGGGGATTGAAAGCCCACTACGGTAGGCATCGGTAGCGCGATGCTACAAGTGGAAGATTGGGGCTGTGTCCCATATGCTGAGGCTTGGCGGCGTCAGAAAGAGCTCCTGCAGCAGGTACAGAGCCGGCAGGCGCAGAATACGCTAGTCCTGTGTGAGCATCCGACGGTTATCACGATTGGACGCTCAGGGTCACGGCGTCATATCTTGCTACCGGAGCCACTGTTGCACGAGCGTGGAGTCGAAGTCTACGAAGTAGAGCGCGGCGGGGATGTGACGCTCCACAATCCTGGCCAGCTCGTTGGCTACCCCATCGTTCGGCTTTCGGAGTACCGCGAGGACCTCCACTGGTTCGTGCGAGAGATAGAGCAGTGCATTATCGAACTGCTGGCGGACTTTGGGATTCTTGGGCACCGTATCCCGGGGCTGACGGGCGTATGGATTGATGGGGCTCGGAAGATCTGCGCCATCGGTCTCCATGTCACCCGATGGGTTAGCTGGCATGGTTTCGCACTCAACGTCAACAATCGCCTGCAGGAGTTTGCCTACATCGTCCCCTGCGGAATTGCGGACAAGACTGTAACCTCGATGGCACGGGAGCTAGGGCAGCAGCTCCCTATGACAGAGGTTAAAGCTCGCTGTGCTGCCATTTTCCGCGCGCATTTCCCCCACTAGCTCCCTCTACAGACCTCGTTGGGCCGTGCCTCAGCAGTGAAGCCGAGGGAGGATTCCGTCGGTCACCGACAGCGGCGTGTCTGTCGGACTCCGATGGTAGCGCAGCTTCTGTCAGCGTTACACGTTTGGATTCGTTGGGTCGAACCGGCGGTGCAGCCCCTCCCAGGCTTTGTAGTAGTCCGTCTGCAGCAGTGGGGTCTCCAGAGCCCACCGAGTGGGTCGGCATACGTAGCGCATCTCAAACATGAATGCTAACGTGTTGGCGAGATACTCCGGCTTGAGCTCGGCTGAGATGGCCTTCTCAAAGGTCGCTGAGTCAGGGCCGTGACCAGACATGGAGTTATGGAGGCTAGCTCCGCCAGGAACGAACCCTTCTTCTTTGGCGTCGTACTTGCCGAAGATGAGTCCCATGAACTCGCTCATGAAGTTGCGGTGGAACCACGGCGGACGGAAGGTGTGTTCAGCAACCATCCAGCGCTCGGGGAAGATGACGAAGTCCACATTCGCCACACCTGGTAGCTCCGAAGGCGAGGTCAGCACGGTGTAGATAGAGGGGTCACAGTGGTCGAACGAGACCGTGTTGATGCACATGAAGGTGTACAGGTCGTACTTGTACGGGGCATAGTTGCCTGCCCAGGCGACGACGTCCAGTGGAGAATGGTCCAACGTCGTTGCCCAGAAGTTGCCCTGGAACTTAGCAACGAGCTCGCACTCCTCCTCAAGGTCTTCGTATGCCGCCACGGGCGTCAAGAAGAAACGGGGGTTCGCCAATCCGTTGGCGCCAATGGGACCTAAGTCCGGTAGCCGGAAGAGGGCGCCGTAGTTCTCGCAGATGTACCCACGTGCGTGCCCGTCAGGGAGTACGACTCGGAACTTGATGCCGCGCTGGATGACAGCAATCTCACCTGGCGCTACCTCCAGGATGCCCATCTCCGTATGAATGCGCAGCCGGCCGAGCTGAGGAACGATGAGGAGCTCGCCGTCAGCATTGTAGAAGTACCGCCGTTCCATAGAACGGTTGGCTGCGTAGAGATGGACTGCGCAGCCAGTGTGGGTTGTCAGGTCTCCGTTCCCACCGTAGGTGATAATCCCGTCAATGAAGTCGGTTGGGGAGTCAGGAATGGGGAGAGGATTCCAACGGAGCTGGGTCGGTGGTGGGGGGACTTCATTGAAAGGAGTGCTCTTCCACGTCGGGTGGTGAGTCTGCCGGAAAGGGGGATGCACGACTGATGGATGAATCCGATAGAGCCACGTGCGGCGATTGAGGAGCCGTGGGGCCGTAAATGGAGTCCCGTTGAGCTGCTCATTGTAGAGCCCATACGGGCAGCGCTGGGGGGAGTTCTGGCCTTTCGGAAGCGCTCCCGGTAACGCTTCAGTTGCAAACTCGTTGCCGAAGCCCGAAAGGTAGGTCAGCCCGTTCTGGACGACGGCGTATCCATTCTGTACGGTAGCATACTCTACAGTCTGGAGCATCGTTGACGACGGTTGAGCATTGTGGAACATGCACGCCCTATCCATCGCGCAAAGTACCGAAAAGCGCGGAGATAGAGGGCTTACGGCAAGCGTAGCCAAATGACCGGAGGATTAGGGCCAAAGTGGCCTGGGCGAGGGGCTGAGGTGAGGTTGAGGTATTCGAAGATGGCATACTTGCGCGTGTTGTCAAAGTATGCCAGGCTGAAGGGAATGGAGCGCCCGCGCTCGAATGAGGCGTCGTCATCCTTCTCAGTGGAGAGCCGCCGTCGTAGCTCGATAATCCAGCGGCCATTAGCATGGCGTCCGCGGGCGTGGACATCACCACGGCTGGAGAAGGGATGCTCTTGGTCTCGAAGGGCCCAGCCTGGAACTACATCACCGGCAACCCAGGGGCGTCCAGTTGCTGGATTCGGAGCTCGGGGATTGAAGGGTACAGAGGTGGCTTGCCAGAGGAAGCGGCGTCGGTCCAATCCGCCGTTATCGCCGCCAGCCATGCTGATTGGCAGGAGTGGGCCAGCTCCGCGGGGTGGGTAGTTGGGCTCTTCGAACGTATTCCCGACGTCACCACGACGCTCCTCGGGAAATGCCGTCCCATCGCGCCCTTCCGCAACATAGTCGTCAGCGTAGCCCTGGGGGTTTGTAGTCCCTGCCTTCCAGTACCAGAGGTCAATCCGCCCATAGGTTGGGTAGCTACCGCCCTCGTAGGCGTTCGTGGTGGCGGTAGGATGGCAGGCGACAGCGCAGCCGATGGTAGCGAAGGTCTCTCCAGGTCTGTCACCTCGAACACTCTGTGGGTCTCCAATGGGGAAGATGAGGCCGAGACCATCTTGTCCCTCTGTGGTCAGCGTCCAATTCGCGTCAGAGGCAGGGTCCCCACCGCGGAAGCGGAAGATGTTGGGAGTTTCGTGAGGGGTCGGATCGGCAACTTCCACGAGTAGGTACAGGAACTCGTTATCCACGGCAGCTCGCAGTGTTGCCGAGAAGGTCCGAGGATCGTTGGCCGTAGGCTCTACCTGGAGGAGCCGGAGCTGGAGTGGCGGAGCTGCATTCCAGACAGCGTCGGAAGCAGAGCCATCGATCTCCGGCGGTGTTGAGGCAACGACAGCCAAGAGCTCCGTTCGATCCCCTGTTGTACCAGTCCCGCGCAGAGGGATGCTCAGAGGATTGTCTCCACCAAGGAGGAGCGTTGCCTGATACGCACGGGCTTCGGTTGGGGAGAACCGGAGTAGCAGACTATCAGTCTGGCCAGGGCGAAGCGCCCCGCTGGGTTGTCGCACAATGCTGAAGGCACTTTGATCGGCTCCGGTGATAGCAGGGGCCAAGATAATGGCTGAATCTGCTCGATTGCGGATGCGGAGCCATAGCTCGGCTGTCTGCCGTACCCGTACATTGCCGAAGTCAACCTCTCGCGGTGTTACTTCCAGTGGTGCATCGCTGCCGAATTCTCCAACGCCCGGAGCTTCGCAGCCCCATAGCGAGAGGCCAAACAGGACGAGGAGCAAGATGGGCAAGAAGCCAAGACAGCGCCTTCGCATCAGCGGACCACGGTGAAGGATTGCACAATACTGGGGGCAGAGCGGCCGGAGATATACAGCCAGTAGGTTCCGGGAGCAAAGCCGTCAAGAGGATACCGAAGGCTAAATGGGCCTGCTGATAGCCATTGTTGCCATTCCACGACTGTCTGACCTCGGGCAGAGAGGATGCGGAAGGACAGGACAGCACTCTCCCTCAGAGTTCCGGAGATGGTAATGAACTCCGTTGCCGGGTTGGGAGTGACGGTCACGTCGAAAATAGCGCCAGGCTCACGGACAGACGTGTAGCCTGGGATCTCTACCTCCACGAAGTCGCTACCGGCTTCGTAGAAGGTCTGGAAACTCCGTAGCGGACGAGTTGCTGGGCCACGGATGACCTCACCCGTCGCGCGAAAGAGCGAGCCATGGCAAGGGCACGGTAGCGCTCTGAGCGATGCCTGGTAGACATTGACAAGGCAACCGGCATGCGTGCAGATGTCATCCACAGCCGCGAAGGTGTCTGTAGCAGTTCGGGTGATGATGAGCCGCTCGGGAACGGCACCGGTAGCACCGGGAACGTTGACTTTCACCGAGCCGTTCACACTTTGGAGTGCAGGGTAGTCACTCAAGCGGATGCGGAGCCGCCCACAGAGTCGGCGATCAGGTCCTAGTAGCTCTGGTAAGAGCCGTGCGGTTGCTGGTGCCCCAGCAGCGGCCGCAGCCGTGAGAGCTGCTAATCGGCGGAGGAAGTCACGGCGCGAGTTCTTCATTGGGGACTCCGTCTGGTAGACTCTCATGCCTGCTTTCGGCTGTGCTCTCTTGTCGGAGGCGTTCCAGCAGGTGGTCTACCTGCTCTAGCGTGATGTTCTCGTAGTAGTCCTCGTTGATTGCGATCATTGGGGCACCGCCGCAGGCGCCCATGCATTCTACCTCTTCCAGCGAGAAGAGGCCATCGGCCGTACGCTCCTTGTGCCGGATGCCGAGTTTCTCAGAGATGTACTCCAGCACACGCTCTCCACCGCGGAGCATGCACGAAACGTTCGTGCATACCTGGATGTGATACTGCCCGACTGGCTCGGTGTGGAACATCGTGTAGAAACGCACGACACCAAGCACGTGGGCATATGGGAGGCGTAGGAGTTCGGCCACTGCTCGGATGTTCTCCAGCGAAATCCAGCCGTACTTTCGCTGGACCATCCAGAGCACGGGTAACAGAGCAGCCTGGGGTTCTGGGTAGAGCGATTTGATTCGTTCCACCTCTTCCAACTCAGCGGGCGTAAAGAGTTCTGCCATCGGCGCTTCCCAGAACAGTACACCGAGACGCTGCAAAAATACAACCGCACCAGGGAGCTTGGCTATAGACGGAGTGCACCGAGCTGGAGGCGGAAGGGATAGAGCAACGCAAATCGTGGCGAATGGGGCCCGAACTCAATCGCTGGCGCCGGCAGTTTAATCACAGCGAGGCTCTGCCGCAGCCAGTTCCACAGCGGTGGACCCTCGGGGAGGAGAGCATATAGGTTGTAGTCCAGGCCGACGATGATTCGGCGCTGCTTGGGAAGTTCGGTGTCAACATTTCGGGCACCATAACCGAGACTCAGCATGAGCCACGCTGGGTAGTACCGCCGCCAGCGCTCCGGCAGGAGCTGATGGAGATTGATGGAGAGCCAGAACGTAGAGCTATTGTAGTCGTCAATGAAGGTACCGCTATGGCGTCGGGGTAGGTCGCCGGTCCATTGGGCGGGAATATACTGCCAGCGGGGTTGAAAGGCTTGGAGGGGCTTCCAGTAGTGCTGGGCTAAGTACCAGTAGGCCCCAATGAAGTTGGCGAGGGCATCGGTTGGGCTGAAGCCCCAATCGCGGCTGAAGCCGTCTTCGACTTCCACGTACGTCTGGTAGAGCAACCCCAGAAGCGTTCCCCATCGAACGGCCATTGGCAGCTCTACTCCGGCTGCCAGGAGGAATTCCCCCCACAGGTACGACATCAAGTACCCGCCGTAGATGTGGCCTGCCTTGTCGACCTGGAGGGCGTAGTTCCAGTCCTCTACCACCTGGAAGGGGCCCGGCACCTTCCACCACGCGTTGTGCTGGATGATGTGGAGTGCCACCATGGTGCCGGCGTAGATTGTACCTAGCGCCGCTAGCATCTGCGGGTTTGGAGGGCCAGAAACGGTCTGGAGCCCACCAGTTAGCGTCGCTCGGGGATACCCTCCGAAGGTTAGCATAGCAGTGGGGTAACGCAGAGCGCTCTGCGTAGGGCTTGGGGATGGGTTCCGTAATGGTGCGAGGGTGTCCGAGGGAGGGACAGAGTCAAGTGTAGCTGCTACCGGCAGTGACAGGGCCAGAGTGAGGAAGAGGCAGCAGCTCATACCTCCAGGATGCGGACTTCGTGGTGGACGAGCTCCTTCGGAATGAGGGTGGGGAAGTAGGCCACCACTTCGCTGGGCTTAGGACGGCCACCGGAGAAACCTGTCACGCCAGGTGGCCCAGTGAGGATGAGCGGTGCTAACTCTCGCGTGAAGCGATCGACTGCTGCATAGTCAGGCGAGCGGACAGCGATTCGGAGCATAACCTCGTTGGGTTCTATCGGTTTCGCCAGAGGGCCATGACAGGCATTGTAGCCAACGAATTCCGTTCGGATCTCCTCAAACTGGAGTCCCAAGCGGCGCAGCCGTTCGCGGAGGATGGCGTCTGCCGCCTGTGCCCGTTGGAGCGCTCCAGGGGCAGAGTACACTAAGGTTCCCACAGCCATGTAGCCAGCAGCGTAGCTAGCGGAGACCTTGTAGAAGGGCGTCGGTGGGCGTCCTTTGATTCCGAAGACACGGACGCGGTTATTGCCTAAGTCTTCTAACTGGATTGTGGTGAAGTCCGCGATACACTCGGGTGTGATGTACTCTCTCGGATCCGCGATCTCATAGAGGAGCTGCTCAGTAACGGTCTCACGAGTGACAGCTCCACCAGTCCCCTCATGCTTCGTGACAATGAAGCTGCCGTCTGGGTACGCTTCTATGATTGGGAAGCCTGGTTCCACGAGGTCTAAGGACGCCCAGTCTCCCAAGAAGTTCCCTCCGCTGGCCTGAGCCCCACACTCTATGATGTGCCCTGCTACGACACCAGCCGCGAGGAGATCGTAGTCATCCTCCTTCCAGCCGAACTCGTAGATCATCGGTGCCAGGGTAATGCCGGTGTCAGTAGTGCGTCCGGTGACAACTACTCGAGCTCCTTGGCGCAGGGCTTCGACGATAGGGAAGGCCCCAAAGTAGGCATTGGCGCTTAAGAGACGGTCCCGAATTTCGTGCAAGGGCTGTCCAGTCTCCAAGTGACGGAATTCGTAGCCGGTGGCCAAGAGCTCGTCAATGCGGGGCATCAAATCGTCGCCGAGGACGATGCCGATGCGGAGCTGCCGTAGCCCCAAGGAGTGAGCGATCTTGACTAACTCCTCAGCGGCGGCCATGGGATTGACTCCGCCGCCGTTGGTGATGAGCCGAATGTTGCGTTCTACCAGGTAGGGGGCGATGTCCCGGAAGACTGTGAGAAGGTCCCGTGCATACCCAAGCCGCGGATCACGCTGCCGTTGCTTCTGGAGGATGGACATCGTGACCTCGGCCAGGTAGTCCATCACGAGGTAGTCAATCGGGCCGCGAGTTACCTGCAGGAGAGGAGCTGAGAGCCAATCACCCCAAAACCCTTGACCAGAAGCTATGCGAATCGGGGAGCGCATGGGTTGGTTGTAGGGCTGTGCAGCAGTACCGAAGTTTTCCGGAACAGCGAAGGTGTCCGATGTTGGAGCTGGCAGTTTTGCGTAATATTGCTCCTACCCCAGCCATGTAGACGCCGTATGGGCAGCCTTGGAGAGCGGCTGCGCGCGCGCCGGCAAGAGCTTGGTTTAAGCCTCTACGAAATTAGCCAGACCACCAAAATCCGGTTGCCAATCCTGCAGGCACTGGAGGCCAACGAACTATCGGTTCTGCCCGCTGTATACATGCACCAGTTTGCGCGTCGGTACGGTGAGTTCCTGAACATTCCATCCGAAGAGCTCCAGCAGCTCTTGGAACAGCACTTCGGCCCACTAGGGATCGCTCGTTCAGAACAGCCTCCCCGGAGCTACAGGAGATCCTCTACTGCGCGCCGACAAAGCCGTTTCTGGATAGCCCAAGCCCTCATCTATGGTGGGCTGGTGGGGATAGTGGTAGCTGTGGTCTACTATTTCTTCCAGCCAGCAGAGCCGCAGCAGCAGGCACAGCAGGGTAGGGTTGAGGAAGTCATCGTCCAGCCGGTGCAGTCTGTGCCAACAGTGGACCGGAAGGATACCATCTGGCGACTGCGCGCTGTAGCACGGGATACGGTCTGGTTGAGCATCGTGGTAGATGGCAGACAGAGCGAACAAACGCTCCTTCAGCCCGGACAGGAGCGGGAGTGGTTTGTGGAGAGGATAGCAATGCTCTCTGTCGGAAATGCGGGCGGTGTAGAGCTCTGGCGGAATAGTCAGCGATTACCGCCGTTGGGGCCAGCGGGGAGTGTCGTCCGTTCTGTACGAATTACCGCGGATTCGGTCTGGAGCTCTGCTACCCCATCCTGGGTCCAAGGCGACCTTCAGAAGAGGGATGTTGAGCAGCGTCCTGCGGTAGTGGTAGCAAAGCCTCGCCAGAAGCCCGACACGGTTCCAGTCATTGCTCCAGCCCCACTACTCCTGCGTCAGCAGCAGCCTGAGCCTCCTCAGAGGCCGTTGCCACCACCGTGAGTGAGTCGGATACTGCCGTGGAGTGATCAGTAAGAGTGCCTTGTCGGGTGAACGGGAAGTCCCGGAAGGCAATCGGCAGAACCTCCTCTACGTGCCGCACGAACCGGATGTCGAGCCCTTCAACGATGGTAGGCCGGAGTTCTACGAGGTCCTTGCGGTTGTCCGCTGGCAGGATGACGGTGGCAATCCCTGCTCGCCGTGCTGCAAGGAGCTTTTCCGCCAAGCCTCCGACAGGCAGGATATCACCATGGAGAGTGATCTCTCCGGTCATGGCGACATCTCCTCGGACAGGATGCTGGGTAGCGGCCGAGATGAGAGCAACTGTCATCGTAACGCCTGCAGAGGGACCGTCCTTCGGTATGGCTCCCTCTGGGATATGGATGTGGATCTCCTTCCCGGCGGCGAAATCAGTGGGAATACCGAGTCGGTCTGCATTGGAGCGGACATACGAGAATGCAGCCATGGCAGATTCCTTCATCACTTCTCCCAGCTTGCCCGTCAAGGTTAGTTTCTCCGTACCAGGCATGAGGGTTGCCTCTACAGGCAGGAGCTCTCCTCCTACACTCGTCCATGCAAGCCCTAACGCAATCCCAACCTTGTCGCGAAGGTCATGGCGGCGCTCAGAATACGGTGGGGCTTTCAGGTAGTTCGGGACAGCTTCCGCATCCACAATGATGCGCTGCTGTTGGAGGTAGCTCTGGAAGTCTGGGGAGTCAGCGAGGTTGCTCTGTTGTGCTTCTGCAGTTGAGAAGCCTTCGACGAGGCGGCGAGCAATTTTCCGGAGAATGGAGGCAATCTGCCGTTCGAGATTCCGAACTCCAGCTTCGCGGGTATACTCGCGGATAACTCGAAGGAGGGCTTCATCGGTGAACTCGATGGGGAAGTGCGTCATCCCATACGTCTCCAATAGCCTCGGGATGATATGGCGGCGGGCGATCTCTAGCTTCTCGTCGTCCAGGTAGCTGTGCAGCTCTATGACCTCCATTCGGTCCAGCAGAGGGGCCGGGATGTCGTAGAGGACGTTGGCCGTGGCAATGAAGAGCACTTGGGACAGGTCGTAGTCGACTTCTAGGTAGTGGTCGTTGAAGGCGTGATTCTGCTCCGGGTCGAGGACCTCCAGCAGGGCTGCCGAGGGATCACCGCGGAAGTCCATGGACATCTTGTCCACTTCGTCTAGCAGGATGACGGGGTTAATCGTACCAGCCTTCCGCATGGCCTGGATGATCCTCCCAGGCATTGCGCCAACGTACGTGCGGCGGTGTCCGCGAATCTCCGCCTCGTCGCGGACCCCACCCAGTGAGATGCGCACAAACCGACGTCCTAGCGCACGGGCAATAGAGCGGGCCAGGGAGCTCTTCCCGACACCCGGAGGGCCGACGAAGCAGAGAATCTGGGAGCGTACCAATCCCTTCAGGCGAGCAACGGCCAGGTACTCCAGAATCCGCTCTTTGGGACGCTCGAGGTCGTAGTGGTCTTCCTCCAAGATGCGGCGAACGTGCTCGATATCCAGGTTGTCTTCGGTGCGCTGGGACCACGGCAGAGAGGTCAGCCATTCTAGGTATGTGCGGATGACGGTGAACTCCGGCGAGATAGGTGGGGTCTTGCGGAGACGTTCGAATTCCTCCTCGGCCTTTGCCCGAACGTGCTCCGGCATTCCGGCCTGCTCGATGGATTCTCGGAGGTCGGCCAGTTCCGGAAGGACTTCCTCTTCTTCACCGAGCTCACGCTGGAGTGCACGAATCTGCTCTTGGATGATGTAGCGTCGTTGGGCTCGAAGGATGGTGTCTTGTACCTTTTGGTCAATCTGTTGAGCAAGGCGCCGGACCTCCACTTCGGTCGTCAGGATACCCAAGAGCTCGAAGTACTGGTCCTTCAGGCGTTCCTTCTCTAGGATGCGCTGCTTAACCTCGATGCTCTGCTGGACGTGGGCAGCGGCGTAGAAGAGTCGGTGGACAGGGTTCTCCAAGTTCTCGTAGGCCACCCATAGTTCGTGAGGTTGCTGCGAGATTCGAAGGTACTCTTGGAAGAGTTCGTCAGCGCGGCGGACCATTGCCTGGAACTCTGGGTCGTCCTGAGGGATACGGGGGGTGATAATGCGGGCGTTCGTCTCCATGTACTCGCCTTTGTGGAAAGGCTCTTTAATGCGGGCCTGGTAGAGGCCCTCAACGAGTACCTTCAGAATCGGCTGGTTAGGGAGGCGCTGGACTTGGAGGATGCGGGCAACGGTACCATGGGAGTAAAGGTCTTCGAAGTCTGGGTCTTCCACCATCGGATCGCGTTGGGCGACTAGCAGGAGGACGCGTTTCCGTTCCAGCGCTTTCGCTACAGCCCGGACCGACGGTGCTCGGCCAACCACGATAGGGAAGAGCATGAAGGGATAGATGACGATGTCCCGTAGCGGTAAGACAGGCAGGGGCTTTGGAATCTCTGAGGGTTTCAGGACGTTTTCTGTTGTTTCGGGGACGAAGAGATCCTCAAAGGTCTGCGCCATTCGGCTTTCGTGGAGTGATTCACACGCGTGCGATAAGACGCCTGGTGAAGGGCAGGGATTGCATCGGAGCGGCTCCGAGTAACTTTGTATGTTGCCCAATAGTACGCCCTTCCGCATGGGCTGCCGGTTGGCTATCGTAGTTATGGGTCTACTCACAGGGGGATTCGTTGCTCGGGGGCAGGGGTGGATTCTGCAAGAAGATACCCGCGAGCGACTTCAGCGGGCATTAGTGGAAGAGGCGCAAGGGTTTGTCTGGCAAGCGGAAGAGTTGGTGCGATCCGTTGACCCTGCGGCCGTCAGCGTACGTGAATGGGCAAGGTTTGTTGCGGCCAGAGGTCTACTGCGGCAAGGATTGTGGCAGCAAGGGGCCGAGGCGTTGACAACGTTGCTGGTGGAAGCGCCGCTCTCTCCACTGCGGCCGTGGATGCTGCAATGGGCCGGGATTGCAGCGTTTCACCTCCGGCAGTACGAGGAGGCACTACGTTGGTGGGATTCTGCGCTGGCTGGGTTCCAGAGCGTTCCTGACACGGCCTTGCGGCTGTCGCTGATGTCTACGGTGGAGTACTGGTACTTCCTTGCCCTCCTCCATCTAGGACAGTACCGTCGAGCCGACAGCCTGGCAGCAAGATACGTGCAGCGCTATCCATCGTCACAGTTTGCCGATGATGTGTTGTTATTCTGGGCATTCCTCGCAGAGCTGGAACAACAGTACCGCCAAGCGGCTCAGCGACTGCAATTGCTGCGACAGATGTATCCATGTCATACCGCGACTCTGACTGCCTTTGCCCGTGAGGCGTACGTGCGGCTTGTCCTTCGGGAGTTCGTCCAGGCGTTGGAGTTGACAGAAGGCCTCCAGCTCCTCATCGAACGCCTGCGGAAAGGGGAAGCTGTACAGCGAGGCTGCGAGCCGTTCCGCTCCTTCGAAGTCCCGGAGCAAGAGTTGCTATACGTTCGAGCAGAAGCTTACCTTCAGCGTGAGCAGTGGGAGGCTGCTCAGCAGTACTTTGACGAGCTCCTGCGGCGCTATCCGCAGGGCTTTTTGGTGGACCGTGCCCGCTTTCAGAGGGCGTGGATCGACCTGCGACGAGGGAAATCGGAAGAGGCACTTCAGCAGTTGAAAGCGCTGCGCGGTAGCTCAGATCGGCTCGTGACGTCTCTCGCTCGCCTCTATGTACCGCTAGCCCTCAAGGCTCTCGGAGATACCGCAGCAGCTCGGCAGGAGCTTCTAGAATTGAGCCTGCAGCGGGACTTCCCGTATCCGGCGAGGGTCCTGCTGGAGTTGGGGCAGCTCAGCTACGAGGCAGCCCAGTACCGGAATGCGCGGCTCCAGTTAGAGCAGGCTCTCCGGGAGGCCACCGATGCGGTGACAACGCTCCAGGTCCTGGTCCTTCTTGGCTCGGTGTATCAGCAACTGGAACAGTGGGAGCAGGCCCTACGTACGTTCCGGACTGCAGAGCAAATGCTTCAACAAGCCGATACCCTCTTGGTGCCGAGGTGGCGAGCATACCGAGAGCGAGCCCTCTTGGGAGCGGCAACATCACTTCTTATGCTCCATCGTCCAGGGGAAGCCATAGCACCGCTGGAGCGGCTCGTCGGGGAGGACCTTATCACGGCACTACAGCCCGATGAGATTCTCTTCTGGTTGGCGGAAGCCTACTATCGGGTAGGACAGGTAGAGCGAGCTCTCCAGACGTTTGAGCGCGTTCTGCTGCGGTACCCGCAGAGTCCACGTCGAGAGGAGGCTCTATATGGAACAGCATGGTGTGCCTTTCGGATGCAGCAGATGGAGCGTGCTGCCTTCTGGTTCGAGCGCCTCCTCAGCGAATTTCCTCAGACACGCTATGCACCCGAAGCGTACGTTCGTCGCGCCGACGCACTCTACCTGCTACGGCAGTACCGTCAGGCAGCCACAGTCTATTGGGAGCTAGCACAGCGGTTTCCGAAGACTCCCGAGGGGGAGTATGCGGCCTACCAGTATGGCTACGTCCTCTACCGCCTCCGCGACTATGCAGCTGCGGAACAGGCGTTCCGGTACTTTGCGCGGACCTATCCGACGTCTTCTCTGGCTGACGAAGCGCTCTACTTCCTTGGGTGGCTGGCCTTCCAGCAGCAACAGTATGGAGAAGCGATTGAGCGTTTCCGGAACCTCTTGCAGAGCTACCCAAATTCGCCGTTGGTGGCGAGGACGTGGTTTGCCATCGGCAATGCGTACTACAACATGGAGCAGTGGCACGAAGCGCTCCAAGCATACCGCACTGTCGTCGAACGGTACCCCAGTAGTCCGTATGCCGTTGAGGCTGTCAAGAGCGTCCAGTACTGTCTACTGGCCTTGGGCCAGACCGAGGAGGCATATCGCTGGGCCGATTTCATCACGCAGCGGTATCCAGCAACGCGCCTAGAAGAAGAAGCCCGACTGAAGAGAGCAGAGCTCCTTTTCACTCAGCGACAGTACGGTGCTGCTCTGCAGGAGTATCGGGACTTTGCTCAGCGATATCCATACAGCGAGCGGACTCCGGAAGCGCTCTACTGGGCTTTCCGCAGCGCCCTCGCGTTAGGTGAGCTAGAGACAGCACGGCGGCTCAGCGAGCAGCTCCAGCAGAACTACCCTCAGCTCTGGCACGCTGTGCAGAGTCTCTTGGAGCTGGCTCACGAAGAGGCACGCCGTGACCCTGTGGTGGCTGATCGGCTGTACCAGCGCGTGGAGCAGAGGGGGGACAGTGTACAACGTGCGGAGGCGGTCTTCCGTCGTGGGACGTTGGCGTATGTACGTGGCGACACCATGGCTGCGCTGGGCTTCTGGCATCGAGCCATTGCAGAGTATCCGACTACGGAAGTCTCTGCCCAAGCACGGTATCAAGTGGCACTCTACTGGCGGAGCCGCGAACGGTATGACTCTGTGCGGAGCTACCTAACGCCATTAGCGCTGCGGAGCGATGACTTGGGGGCGGAAGCCCTCTACTACGTCGGAGAAGCGTGGATGCGAGAGGGGCGTTGCGATAGTGCCGTTATTGCATTTCGCCAACTCCAAGCCAACCACCAGGGCAAAGAGAACTGGTACTCCCTCAGCCTCTTACAGGCCGGCGAGTGCTACGAGCGGATAGGAAATCCGCAGGTAGCTGTGGAGCTCTATCGACTCTTGCTGGCCCTTCGGCCAGATGATGAGTACGGTCGGACTGCACGGAGCCGTCTTAGCCGGATACAGCGAAGGAACCCGTAATGCGTCTACTGTTGAGCTTTGGGGCAATCCTAGTATCGCAGTATTTGCCTGGGTGCCTCCGCCACTCGAGCTTCCGGAGGTTGTAATTGCCGGACAGGAGAGCCCGTGATGCGGCTGCTATTGGGCTTTGGGGGAATGCTGATGTTGGGGCTGGTGCTATCTGCCCAGGTGCCTCCTCCGCTTGAGCTTCCGGAGGTTGTGATTGTTGGACAGGAGGAACGCCGTATCCCGGGTGGGGCCAAACAACCACCTGCACCTCCAAATCCCCTTCCACGGCAGCTTCTGGACACGCTCAACCCGGCTGCAAAGCATACCCTCATGGAGTTCTTTCCGAAGCTCGAATTCCCAGCCGTCCTCGCTTTGCCCTCGATTGTCCGCGGCTTCATTGAAGGAAGGCTAGGGCAGTACGCGACCATTGGCATTAGGGCTTTTGGCCAATGGGAGCTTCGGGAAGGGAAGGTAACAGTGGTAGCTGATGGGAGCACCACGGGAGGGCACGTGGCATTAGCGGATTCGACTGGTGTATTCCTCAGGGGGCAGGGGCGGTTTCGCCTACCGTCAGCATCGTGGCTTTTTCAAAATGTGGCCGCCACGGTAGACCTCTCAGCTCACTGGAATCGTTATCGCCTCTTTGGGGATTCACTTCCGGTGCGCCGGTCGCTGCTCCGTTTGGGCGGGAGGGGAGAGCTTGGTGGTAGGGTAGAGGATTTGCGGTACCAAGTTGGGGCAGAGTTGTTCGTGGCTTCGCTCTCCCAGGTTAGCGTGGGGCAGAGTGAGCAGCAGCTTCGAGTAGAGCTCCAGGCTCTTTACCCATCAGCATCGGTTTCGAACGTTGGGATCCGAAGCCTGCTGGATCTGCGACTATGGGGAGAGGAGACGCAAATCTTCAGCGAGTTTGGTCTTTCAGCAGCATGGGCTCCACAGGCGACCCTGTACCTTCAGGGAGTTGCGGGAGCGCAGCTAGCAAGAGCATACACAGGGGCTTCATTCTTCTTCCCAGTCTTAGAGGGCACAATGCAGTACCGATTTAGTGACGGCTGGCGGCTGTTGGCAAGAGGGTGGTCGCGTATGCACTCAGGGGGGTGGCGGGAGATATGGCAGGTGAATCCGTACGCTAGCGTGAGTAGCATGCCAGCATTCCCACATGAACGCCTGGGGATCAGCATAGGGGCAGAGTGGAGTCCGTCGGCTCTTTGGAGTGTGGAGGTCTCGGGACGTGCTCGTTCGGTAGGACGGTGGTGGAGCTGGCGTCCCGATAGCGTTGGGTTCCTCCTTTGGACGATCCCCGTGGAGGTGGTAGAGCTGACAGCCCATGCGCTCACGCAGATTTCTGATGCTGACTTCGCTGGCGGGTCGGTGCTGCTTGGTCGTGCCAGAACACAGGCAGAAGGGTTGGTAGCATACTACGCTCCCCTCCAACTCCGAGCACGGTATGATCGACGATGGCGTGCAGGACTGTGGAGCACTCTTGGCATAGAGATTGTAGGCTCACGACAGGTAGCTCCCAACGGGGAGTTGCCAGCGTACGTTCGACTGTGGGGTGAGCTCCGGTACGCAATCATGCCAAGATTGCAGCTAACTCTGCTCGTGGACAATGCCCTCAATGCAGAGATTGTGCAGTGGCAGGGTTATTCGGAACGTGGCGTCTTCGTTGGTGCAATGCTGCGGTGGGTATGGCAATGAGGCAGGACTACCGGCCGGAGGAAGCAACGGGGTTCGAGCCTGGAGCAGATCGAGAGAGCTTTGTGCTAGAGAACACTCCTTACCCAGGAAGCCTTCCGTGGCAGCTCCAGGATGTAGGCGAGGTTGAGAGGAGCTTCTTCGCACGCAGCGCTGAGCCATTGCCTGGAGAGGCACTGAAGCTTGATGAGGAGCTACGCCGGATCCTGGAGGAAGAACTTCAGCGTTCTGTACACCAGCACCGAGTGCATTCTGCGGCTGGAATCCCTGCACCTCTGAGCAGTCCAGTGTCCCACAGTGCTACGCCTGTGGAGATAGACCTTGGGGACCTACCGAAACACCCCTCTCAGGTCCGACCGATTGTCGTACAGAAGGAGGCACTAGAGGAATTCCCGACCACAACATCAAAGCCACAGAAAGATGCACAGGGACGTCGTGCTGTGCTCGTAGACCTCCTCCTCGTGCTCCTTGTCCTGGGTGGAGGAGCTCTTCTCTGGCACCTCGGAACGGCACGCCGATGGGATGTTGTGCCTCTCGGAGGAACAGAGCTCGGGGAAGTGGAACCCAAGGGCATTGAACAGCAGTACGGGCAACAGCATTCGGTGGGTGCTCCATTTCGAGAGGTGGTGTGGGTAGATCCTGTGAGGGTCGAGGTCTTTTCGCCGTTATTGCAAGACGGTTCCCCAACAACAACACAGCCAGCAAAAACAAACCGGCCACTAAGCCCCAAAAGCCCCAGGCCTATGAGAGCTACGACAGCGGTGCTACGAAAAGCACCTCAGCATCTTCCAGCTCCGCTAGCACGAGGAGAGTCCCAGGATTGGTATGCTGTCCAAGTCTATGCCTCGCCTTCCCTGGATGATGCTCAGGAAGTGGCAGAGCACCTCCGCCGACAAGGGGCTCCAGCTGTCGTAGTCAGTGCTGTGAACATCCGAGGGCAGACCTGGTGGCGCGTACGCTTTGGGCCGTATGCAACTCGTCTACAAGCTGAGCAGGCAGCTCTGCGCTTTGGAGCTACGAGTGCCTGGATTGTCAAGGTCCAGTGAGTGAAGATGCGCACCTCTTATGAGCGGACAACCGTTCTAACTGTACGAATTCCTTGGGACCGCATCACTGCCCGTGCCTTTCTGCTGTCGCTCCTGCTGCATATCTGCATCTTCCTCCTCATGCTCAACGTACGATGGATTCCTGAGCCCCCACGACAACTCGAGGCTCGCAGCATTCCTGTGGAGCTCTTGACCCTTGGGTGGGGTGAAGGCGAAAAACCAGCCGGTGGTAATCTATCGCCAGAAGGTGCGGCGCGGAGGGCACGGCCAGCACGCTCTCCGTTGGAGGATGCTCAGATAGCCTCTCGTTCCACACAGAGAGCCGGGGGTGTCACGGAGTCCATGCATGCCATACCACGACCTGTTCCGGAGACGACAAAAGCTGCTACGAACTCGCCGGGAGAATCGGGAGGGTCAGCCGGTGTCCCAGAAAGGTCGGCCGAAGGCTCTGGACTGGGGCTCCAGGGCAGTGGGAGTGGCCGAGGTTTAGGGTTCGATATTCAGTGGGGAGGTGGGGGTAACCGGATTGTGGTCTACAGGGTCTTGCCGCAGTACCCGCGGGGACACAACGTTGGAGGGAGAGTGCGTCTGCGGTTTACTGTGCTGCCTGATGGTACCGTCGGAACGATCATCCCCGTCCAGCGCACGGATCCGGTGTTGGAGCGGGCAGCTGTAGAGGCACTGCGTCAGTGGCGTTTCAATCCGCTGTCAACTCAGATGGAGATGGTCGGCATCATCACCTTTGCCTTTGAGCTGGAATAGCCTGGCGATGAAGAGCCTCTGATGCGAGTTGGGATTATCGGCACGGGGTACGTAGGGCTGGTTACGGGACTCTGTTTTGCTGAGACGGGGAACGAAGTCATCTGTGTCGACGTGGACGCTGCGAAGATTGAACGCCTACGGAGTGGTGAGATCCCTTTCTACGAGCCTGGCCTTCAGGCCTTGTTGAGCAGAAACCTGCAGAAGCAGCGTGTCAGCTTCACTACTGAGTTGTCCGAAGCAGCCGCCAACTGTGATGTCCTCATGCTGTGCTTGCCGACTCCTTCGCAGGAGGACGGCTCTGCGGATGTTCAGCGTGTCTTCGCTGTAGCTCGAGAGCTCATAGAGTACTACCGACGGGTCCCACCGGAAGGGCGCCGCTTGCTGGTGACGAAGAGTACAGTACCTCCCGGAACAACACGGCAATTGGCAGAGCTCTTCCACCGAGAGCTTCCTACTGTCCAGATCACCGTCGCTTCCAACCCTGAATTCCTTAGCCAGGGTTCTGCCGTAGAGAACTTCATGAAGCCAGAGCGTGTCATCATCGGTACTGGTGATCCTTGGGCTGCTACGGTGCTGCGGACCCTCTACGAACCCTTTGTGCGGACTGGCAACCCAATCTATGTGATGGACGAGACTAGTGCTGAGGTTACCAAGTACGCTTCCAATGCCTTTCTGGCAATGCGCGTATCGTTCATGAATGAGCTATCCGCGTACTGCGAGGCGGTTGGCGCGGACATAGAACAGGTCCGTCTCGGAATGGGAGCCGATAGCCGAATTGGAAAGCGGTACCTCTTTGCTGGCTTGGGATATGGAGGAAGCTGCCTACCGAAGGATATCCGCGCTCTGATGCACTCGGCGCGTTCGGTGGAGAGCCCCTTGGAGCTGATTCCGGCAGTGGCGAGGGTTAATGAGCGGCAGCTCCGGCGCTTTGTTGAGAAGATTCGTCATCGATTCGGGTCCATAGACGGTAGAGTGCTTGCCCTCTGGGGAGTCGCCTTCAAGCCAAATACGGATGATATCCGCGAAGCTCCAGCACTGTACGTGATTGATGCGTTGCTGCAGGATGGGGGGCGGATTCGGGTCTACGATCCGCAGGCGCTTGACAACCTTCGTCGGCTCTACGGAGAGAGACTCACTTACACTTCATCGGCTTACGAATGTGCGGAAGGGGCTGATGCCCTCATCATTGCTACCGAGTGGGCAGAATTTCGCAACCCGGATTTCCATCACCTCCGGCGTTGCCTCCGGCAGGCCATCATCTTTGACGGACGCAATCTCTTCTCCCCTGCAGAGATGCTGCGCCTTGGCTTTGAGTACTATAGCATTGGGCGTCCTTCGGTCTACCCCTTAGGCTCTCCACAGGACGTCCGATAATGTAGCACGTGGTACCAGTGTGACGACACCCATAGTGGCCATGGCGGGATCGAAGGTCGAGAGCAAGGAGGGGAGCTCCAAAAGACTTAGTCTTCCTGTGATTATCGGGCTGATGGTCGGAGCACTAGTGCTGCAGGTAGTGGTCTTGGTAGTAGTCCTCCGAATGTTTGTGACTCCACCGTCGGGGCAATCCCTCCAGCAGCATGGCCACAAAGAGGTCACCGCTGAGGCTACGGCCAACGTCCCAACCGGCGTGATTGTGCCAGTAGACGATCTGGTCGTCAACCCGCGTGGCTCCTCTTCTCGCTACGTTCTCGTAGCACTTGGCCTAGAAGTTGCACATCCTAAAGAGGGAGAGCGTCTCCGACAGGAGCTGATGATTCCCGTCCGTGACCGCATCATGTCGGTTGTGTCCTCGTATTCAGTAGAGGAACTCCAGACGGTAGGGATCCGGGATAGCCTAAGGGTGCGAATCCGCCAGGAGCTGGAACCACTCCTGCCAGGGATTCGCTTGCGAAATGTCTACTTCTCCAAGTTTGTCATCCAGTAAGCTACCTCCAGAATGCCGCCCGTTCTGAGTCAGCAAGAGATCGATGCCCTCCTGTCGGGTATCTCTAGCGGGACGGTAGAAGTGGAATCCTTACTCCAGGAAGCTCCGAAGCAAGTCCTCCCCTATGACTTCCGTCGCCCTAACCGTATCTCTAAAGCCCAATTGCGATCGCTCCAGTCTATCCACGAGTCATTCGCTGAGACGGTGGCCTACCACTTACTGTCTCGGCTCCAAGCCTTAGCTTCATTGAGTGTAACCTCCGTAGACCAGCTCTTCTACTCCGAGTACTTGCTGTCGTTACCTCGTCCGGGGTGCTTGTATGTGGCAGAGGTCGTGGGCTCTCAGCAACACATCATCTTGGAACTGAGCCCACAGTTGGCATTAGTCATTGTAGAGCGTCTGCTCGGTGGAGAGGGCATTACTCCGCCCCCAAAGACGCGCTCTATTACGCCTATTGAACAGGCGGTGCTCAAAGGGGTAGTAGAGCATATGTGCCGTGTGCTGGAGGAGAGCTGGGCGCCGACAGCGCCTTTGGAGTTTCGTCTGGTCCGAATGGAGACGGAGCCTGACTTTGTTCAAATTGCTTCTGCTTCTGAAATTGTGGTCGTCGTTAGTCTCCAAGTCTCCATTGGGATTCATTCCTACATGATGAGCCTCTGCTATCCGACATTCGCGTTAGAAGATGTCCTGAGCCGCTTGGAACGCCAACAAGTCACCCATGCCGCACATCCGGAACAGCAGCAAGCCAACAGCGCTACCATTTTGGGACACCTACTGACCCTGCCACTGCAAGTGTCTGTACAGTTAGGCACTGCTACCATTACTGTCAAAGAGCTACTGCAGCTTCGCGTCGGAGATGTTCTGCGGCTGGACACACAGACGACAGACTTGTTGATGCTCTTCATTCAGGAGCAGCCTAAGCTGTGGGTGCGGCCAGGCAGTGTCGCTGGCCGACGGGCTGTTCAGATCGTACGCCCAATCGATCCGAGCGAGATCATGTGAGGGTAGTGGACAATGGTAGAGCAAGAATCTATCGCGCCAGAAATCCCTGAGTCGGGGACAGTGCAGCCCTCTACTGGTGGAGAAGCTCCAAGGGAGGGGTTCACCCCCCAGGAGAGTGCTCAACCGGGTGGAGAAGTACGGGGACTCAAAGCTGAAGAATTTCTGCACGATCCCAAGCTAGAGCTTCTCTTCAGCATTCAGCTGCCAGTATCAGTGGAGCTTGGCCGCACGATGATGTTCATCCGCGACATCCTTCGCTTGGGACGTGGCTCAGTCATAGAGTTTGAGCGCCTCATCACGGATCCTGTGGATGTGCTCGTCAACGGCAAGAAGATCGCCGAAGGGGAGGTAGTTGTCATAGACAAGCATTTCGGCATTCGGATTACAACTCTAGTGGAACCCGCAGAACGGTTGCACGGCCTGCGGAGGTAAAGGATGGACGAGGGGATGTTGATTCGCACAGTGCTGACCTTGGTAGGCTTCTTTGCAGTTTTAGGAGCAGCCGCATACGGGATCCGCCGGTGGGCACTGAGCGGAAGGAATACAAACGGGCCGCGGTTTCGGCTGTTGGCCCAGCTACCTATGACGCCAAAGGCAATGTTATGTGCCGTCCGGGTAGGCGAGGAAATCCTCCTCCTCGGCGTCGCTGAGCACAGCGTTAGCCTTCTCCGGCAATACACAGTAGAAGAGTGGGAAGCAGCCAAAGTTGCTGAAACATCCTCCACGAACCCACTGCACCTATTGTGGCCTAGTCGTATTTCAGCCGAGACATTCGATAAGCAACGGTGACAATGTGGCCGTCAGAGCCGACCACGAGGTATAGCTGAGTGAGCTTGGACCCTTTTTGACGAAGTAGCCCTGCAATCTCCTGGTGGAGAATCTCGAACTCATCCTCCTTCCATCCTAGGAGTTGACAGAGCCCTCAGACAGTCTCTGCTGGCACTCGTTCAGGAGCACATTTGAAGAAAAGCTCCACAATTTGCTGGTATTGCTCGCGTGTTAACGAGAAGCTATAGCCGTCCCGGCAATGTGCTGGCTCTGCAAACAAGTATAGTAGGACGACGAATTCGTAGGGTACTCCACGTTGATTCATCCGAACTTGAGCGTGTTGTGTGAGGTCTAGCATGGCTGAACCACCATGTTTGTTCCTCGTAGGAGCGTACCGAAATCTGATGCCAACCACGATGCAAGTTGGGAGATGCAGGTGTCAATGTAGATAGAAGCAAGAGGGCACTTACCGAGAGACCAGCTGCAGAGATGTCTCACGGTGTTATTCTTCTGCAACACGCTTGTTGAGCTCAGACTCTACTGCAACAGGGTATTCACCAGTAAAGCAAGCAGTGCAGTAACCAATTCCCGGCTCATGGGGAACCGAGAGGAGTAGGCTGTCCAGCGAAAGGTAGTGTAGAGAGTCGGCCCCGATGGCTTGACCAATCTCCTCTTCGGTTTCATAGTGGTTGGCAATCAGCTCCTCGTAGCTGGGGAAGTCCATACCGTACTTGCATGGGTACCGGATCGGTGGTGCGGTAATGCGCAAATGGACTTCACGGGGACCGGCTTGGCGGATGAGCTGGATTAGCGCCTTAGAGGTTGTGCCTCGAACGATGGAATCGTCGACAACGACCACCTTCCTGCCCGACAGGACACTACGGACGGTGTTGAACTTTGTCCGCACCTTGAGCTCTCGTTGGTTCTGTTCTGGGGCGATGAAGGTGCGTCCGACGTAGTGGCTGCGAATCAGGCCGACATCGAACTGCGTTGGAATGCCCTGTTCAGCATTGGCACGAGCATACCCAACAGCAGCAGTGTTGCCGCTGTCCGGTACTGGGATGACCACAACGGGATCATCAGGGGAGTCTGCAAGGACTGGGCTTTCCTTTGCCAGGCTCTCTCCTAGTCTCCGGCGGACTGCATCTACGCTATGGCCGAAGATGGTACTGTCAGGACGGGAGAAGTAGATGAACTCGAAGATGCAGTGTCGAGCCTCGGGGGTAACTTCTACGACGGGGTAGCTCTTCAGCTCCCCAGTCAGGACGGTGTCTCGGTCTATGACCACGATCTCGTTGTGGCGCACATCCCGGACGTACTCGGCCCCTACGAGGTCGAAGGCACACGTCTCCGAAGCCACAACGTATGCATGTTGTCCATTGCGTTGTCCATCGCGGACCGGTAAACGACCAATCGCTAAGGGGCGGAAACCATAAGGATCACGGACGGCAATGAGGGCGGTGTCGGTTAGGATGACCAAAGAGTATGCGCCACGCGCGATCCGAAGTGCTTCTCGGATCTGCTCTAGCTGTGTTGCCTGGCGGCTGCGGGCTATGAGGTGGAGGAAGAGTTCGCTGTCGGTGGTACTCTGGAAGATTGCACCTTCCTCCTGGAGCTGTTGGCGCAGGGATCGAGTGTTCGTCAGGTTCCCGTTGTGTGCCAGGGCGAGGTTCCCCATCCGGTAGGTGATGTGGAAGGGCTGGATGTTGGCTGGCGAAGGGCTACCGGTTGTAGAGTACCGATTGTGTCCTATCGCTGCATCACCCTTGAGGACGTTCTGCAGAACGTCTGGCGTGAAGACATCGAGCACGAGTCCTTCACCCTTGTGGCTGATGAAACGTCGGCGATGCTTCTGGTCCCAGTAGGCGGAGACAATCCCCGTAGCCTCCTGCCCTCGGTGCTGCAACGCATGCAGGCAGTAGTAAGCAATCAGGGCCGCTTGGGGATGGTTGTAGACTCCAACGACCGCACACTGGGGGCGGATCTCTGTAGCTAGGCTGGTGTCGGTACGCGCGCGATGCATCGCTGGCGCAAAACTATTGACTCACGGGCGGAGGGACGGAACGGGAGGGCACAAACACGAGGCTAAGTCGGTCCTTCTTGGAGATCCCTAAAGGACGGCGCACGGTGACACCGTGGAGCCAGAGAGGGAGTTGGTCGGTGTAGTGGGAGCTTAGGAAATGGCCTGAGACCCCACCAGGAAGTGCGACAGCCCATGTCGAATCAGCGAGGTCCGCTACGAAGCGAGCAGAAGCTCCAAGCGTCTGTCCGAATGGTTCCCAGAGGCGCCATTCGCCAGTATTGACCGTTGTTGGAGCCCCTGGCGTCGGGTACGGTCCGCGTGAAAACAGGGGCCGAAGCAGTGGATGGAGCCCTAGTGGATGCTCCAAGTGGAGCCGATGGAGTCGCTCGTAGCGCCATGAGCTGATGTCATTCCCTAATCGGTGGCGGAGGGTATCGATCGCCTCGACGAAACTTCGATGCAGTACATCGCGGAGTGTCTCGCGGCGCTGAGTTCGTGGGTCGTCGAAGAACGCTGCATAGAGGGCAGGGAGGAGCTCCCAGAGCCGTCGTAACGCGAGGTTGCTCAGGAAGAAGTACTCCCGTAAGCGTGGCGGTGAAAGGTGTGGACCAAAGGTATTTGCCAGGAGGCGTTGCAGCAAGATGGTGAAGATGCTTGCTCCAACGGAGGAGCGCCCGAAATGGTAGTTCCAGGACCGGAGCGAATCGAGGACCTGTTGCTCCATGCGAGATCGTGGTTGTCGCTCTTCCAGCAACGGTAGCACAACCTTGAGGACATCCCGGGCGTACGGCGAAACGACATCAATCTGCATGCGCTCGGCATCAATGAGAGTATAGTCAGCGCCGTACTGTGAGAGGAGCTCCGTCAGACGATCCGCACGAGAGTGCGGCTCCCAGATATAAGTCAGTGGGAAGGGGAGCTGGGGTGCCAGTTGGTTATTGGCGCTCACAACGAAACCCTGTTTGGGGTTAGCAACTGAAGGTAGCTCCAGAGCCTGCAGGAGTCCACGCCACCAGTACTGCGGATCCCAGCCCTTCAGTGGGAATGCCCACGTCTGTTCTGGCACTGTACTATCTCGGACAGGGATCAGCCCAGCTGCTTGGGCTGCGATGGTACCGCGGTGGTCGGCGTAGACGAAGCAGAGTACGGGAGCTGCCCACGTCCGAAGGGCATTACGGAATTGGCTCAGCGAGCGAGCTTGGCCAATCCGGTAGGCAGCCAAGACCTCATCGCTAACCGTGTCAGCAGCCCATCGGTAGCTGAGGCGATAGCGCCGAAGCAGGAGGTTGGTGTTCGTATCCGAACGTCGGCGGAATAGGAAAGCAGGGGCTGCAAAGAGATGGACGTCGGAGATGATCGGGCCGTTGTGCGAGCGTAGAATCTCGATGACCACGGGCGGTCTTCCGCGGACGCGGATTGTATCGCGTTGTCGCTGGAAGCGGCGCCACTGCTTGCCATCCCAGTAGCGGGTTGGTGCTGTTGAGTCAATCTGCTCCAGCACGAAATCGGATTCATCGGCCATCAGGTTCGTCACGCCCCAGGCGATGGAGCGATTGCGGCCAATGATCACCAATGGGAGCCCGGGCAGAGCAAGACCGGCGACTTCGTAGTCGGGCGAAAGAATGCACACAGGGTACCAGCGTGCTGGTAGTCCGAGGACTAAGTGCGGATCGTTTGCCAGTACAGCTCCTGTGCGAGTGCGGACAGCCCATGCGTTGCTTCCTTGGCCAGCCGCTGGGCGTAGCCATGGGAGGAGTGCTGTACGGAGCGACGCTAGCTCTGAGAAGCCGTAGGGTGGTGCCGGCAATGTAGGATGCTGACTCCGCAGGCCATTAGGCGACGGGAGAAAATTCGCTGGACCCTCGCCAACGATTGTAGGGGCACTACTCGGATACCCAGGCAAGAGGTCCCAGGCCTTCTCCTGTCCGATCTCTTCAGCAATGGCTCCAACGGCGATGTCGCTCCAGAAGCAGAATGCCAGGTCAAAGGCCATGAGGCGGGCTATTGCCAATGAGTGCTGTGGGGTCCAGGGTTCGGGGTGGTAGCCAAGGATGAGAAACTCGGGTGGCAGTCGGCGGGCATTCTGTTGTAGCCAAGCATTGACCCCCTCAGCATACCGCCGCAGGATAGAGCGCGATATCGGGTGGAGGTTCTCCCACAACCGCTGAGCCATTCTACTGAAGCCGAGAGTACGCATGAGATAGTCTAAGGGCAGTGCCTCTTCACCGACGAGCTCGGCAACCCGTCCTAAGGCAATTCGGCGCAGGATATCCATCTGCCAGAGGCGGTCTTCGGCGTGGAGATAGCCAAGTGCAAAGAAGGCGTCGGGAGTGCGTGCTGAACGGATTGTCGGAATCGCGAAGGAGTCACGCCAGACAACAACGCTGTCCTGAACAGCCGCCCGAACGGTAGCGAACTCTACCGGTAGCGAGCGTGAGAAGAAGAGCCAACCGCCAATCCCAAGGGAGAGTGCAACGACGATTGCAATACCCAGCAGTGAGAGCATGAAGCGCCACGACATCCCTTAAAGCCAGCCATGCTCGCGATACCACTCGACAGTCTTCCGCATCCCCTCTACCAACCCCACCGTCTGTCTGTACCCAAGCTCGGCAGCAGCTTTTGCAGGCTGGCAGATCCAGTAGGGCTGGATCATGTCCCAGCCCTTCTCCAGGTCAAACACTGGCGGACGGCGCATAATCCAGCCAGCAACCTCCGCAATGCTAGCAATGCCCAAAATGAAGGCATGGGGGACTCGAAGTCGCCAGATGTAACGCCGTCCCAACGCTACGCGTGCTGCTTCCGCCAGCTGTTCCCAGGTGTAGTACTCCTCGGAGCTGATGAAGTAGACTTGGCCCACAGCACGCTCAGAAGCGGCTGCTTGCAGGATGCCTCGGACTAAGTCTTCGACATGCACTAGGCTCAGGTACTTCTCTCGAAAGCCAATGAGAGGTGCAATTCCCAGCCGGACAGCCCGGAAGAAGGGGAGCGTAGCAGCATCGCGCGGACCATAGACAGCCGGTGGCCGAATGACTGTCACCGGTAGACGTTCGGCTGCCGCTAGCGCAGCTTCCTCTGCAGCTTTCTTGCTCTTACCGTATGCCGTTATGGGCTGATAAGGGGAGATCTCAGTCACTGGCTCTGCTAACGAGCGGGAAGGCCCAACGGCTGCCAGGCTGCTGAGGAAAACGAACCGCTGAAGGCTTGGAGCGTACCGGAGAACAGCCTGAAGCAGGTTCACTGTGGCATCCCGATTCCCTCTCATGAACTCTGCAGCACTCCGTGCGGCTATCACTCCCGCGACGTGGTAGACAATGTCTACACCTTTGACGGCTGGCGGGAGTGTTTCCGGTGCTGTTAGGCTTGCCTCCACAATCTCTACGGGCTTGCCGACGAGCCAGCGGCGGTTGCTCTGGCGCCGGACGATACAACGTACTTCGATCCCCTGGCGAAGCAACGCATCCACTAAGTGGCTCCCGATGAACCCTGTAGCACCGGTAACAAGAGCTTTCATAGGCTCTCCTTGCTGCGAGCACCCGAAGCCGCAAAAATAGCACCCTACAGGGCTGGCGTACCTTTAGAGGTAGTCCAACACGTCATGCCGTGTGATGACAGCAGTTGGGTGGCCGAACTCAGAGAGCACAATTGCCGGGTGTTCTCGCAGAACCTGGATTCCCTCTTGGATAGAGGCATGGGCGTCAACCACGGGGAGGGGATCCTCCGTGAACTGTTGGAGCGGCTCAGAGAGGGAGGCAGGATTGTCCAGCAATGCCTTCAAGAGGCGGCTCTCACGGACTGTACCGAGGACCCGGCGCTGTTCAATGACGGGAAGCTGGGAGATCTCGTAAGCGCTCATCTGTTGCAGTGCCTCCTGAACAGAGGCCGATGGAGGCAGTGCTACGAGAGCGGGAACCCGTCCACGGGCTAGTTTCGTCTGAAGCACGCTCTTCAGCGAGAAGTCGCCAATATCCAGTAGTCGATGCTGGCGCAGCCATTCTTCAGAGTGGTGCTTGGTCAAGTAGCGTTCGCCGGTATCGCAAATGATTGTCACGACAACTGCGTCGGCCGGTAGTAGGCGAGCCACATGGAGGGCTGCTGCTACATTCGTTCCCGAAGAGCCGCCGCAGAAGATGCCTTCCTCTCGTGCAAGACGGCGTGCCATAAGGAAGGATTCTCGGTCACTGATGGCGATCACCTCATCGATGAGGTTGATGTCCAAGTTGGCCGGAATCCGTTCCTGTCCGATGCCTTCCACTAAGTAGGGGAGGGCTTCGCCGACACGGCCCGTCTCCTTGTACCCCTTAATCACCGAACCTACAGGGTCAGCGGCGATGATGCGGATGGCGGGATTCATACGCTTGAGAAAGCGGGCCACGCCGGTGATAGTGCCGCCAGTTCCAATCCCAGCAACAAAGTGGGTGACGCGCCCTTCGGTATCTTCCCAGATTTCTGGTCCCGTTGTCTGCTCGTGGATAGCAGGATTGGCAGGGTTGTCGTATTGGTTCAGCATGATAGCGTTCGGCAGCTCCCGAGCTAGACGCTGGGCAACGTTGAAGTAGTAGTCCGGTGAACTAGGCCCGACGGCCGAAGGGACGATGAGGACATCAGCGCCCAGTGCCTGCAGATACCGGATACGTTCCTGCGAGGCTTTGTCAGTCATCACGAAGAGGCACTGATATCCCTTCAGTCGGGCCGCTAAAGCTAGCCCAATGCCGGTGTTACCGCTTGTAGGCTCCACGATCAGCATGCCTGGTCGTAGACGACCTTCACGTTCCGCAGCTTCAATCATCGCGATCCCAATCCGGTCCTTCACCGAACCTCCAGGATTGCGATTCTCTAGCTTAACCAAGACCGTAGCAGCGATACCGGCCGTCACGCGCTGTAGCTTAACCAGAGGCGTTTTCCCGATGAGCTGCAAAACGTTCTCGTAGAACCGCATCGCTAAGCTGGACCCAAGAGGACACCGCCCACAATATAGCATGCTGCAGTTCACTTCGGCAACATAAAAAAGGAGCGCCGAGGTCGACCTCGGCGCTCCCGTACACTACTCCCTTGCGCTTATCAGCGAGGCTGCTACTCCGTTTGCGCTGACCCTTTCGCTTCGTGTTTCTTAGCCTGTGCCCGCTTCTTTGCACGCTTGTGCTTCTTTCCCTCTTCGTGCTTCTGCTCACGCTTTCCTACCCCCTCGTGTTTCTGTTCGTGCTTCGTCTCAGTGTGCTTCACAGGTGCGGGGGCGTGCTGTGTCGACGTCTGTGGCTTCGTCATCTGCTGCGTGGGAGCAGCTGTCTGCTGCGCTGCAGCAATCACGGCGCCGCTCGTGATCAGAGCCAGCGCCACTACCAGGAGGCGCTTCATGGGACAACCTAAGGTTGTTGAACATAACCTCAACCGCGATGGCAAAACTACCGTCAAGCCTCTGACGGGAGCATGAATCCCCTGTGAAAAGGGTCCCAAAAAGAGGGCAAAGGAAGCCAAAACGTTGCTGATAGTTCTTTCATCGTCAGGCAGAGAGTGCATTCGGCAGCTTCAGCATAAGTTTGTGGAATAGAGCAAGGTCATACTTCCTGGGGCCTGTTGCTGCTCATGGAGTACACCAACTTCGTCAACGGGCAATGGCTCCCAAGCCAGAGCGGACGGCGATTTGAAAAGCGTAATCCTGCGGATACGCGTGACTGCATTGGTCTCTTTCCGCTCTCTTCGGCTGCCGACGTAGCGGAAGCCGTTGCAGCAGCGAAGGCAGCATATGAGCGGTGGCGCTTGACTCCGGCACCCTATCGTGGAGAGCTTGTCCGACGGGCGGGGGATATCTTAAGCCGGCGCAAGGAGGAGCTTGCTCGTGCGATGACCCGCGAGATGGGCAAGCCCTTGGTGGAAGCTCGTGGAGACGTCCAGGAGGCCATAGATACGGCCTACTACGCTGCTTCCGAGGGGCGACGACTCTTCGGCTACACTGCTCCTAGCGAGCTTCCCAACAAAGTGAATCTCTCCTTCCGCATGCCCGTTGGTGTCTGTGGGCTCATTACGGCTTGGAACTTCCCAATTGCCGTGCCCTCATGGAAGATCTTTCCAGCCCTCGTAGCTGGAAACACGATTGTTTGGAAGCCCTCGGAGGACTCCCCGTGGTGTGCGAACCTGCTGGCGGAAGTGCTCATAGAGGCTGGCGTTCCTGAAGGGGTCTTCAACGTTGTCCACGGAGACGCTGAAGCTGGAGAAGCACTTGTGCGCCATCCTGACGTGCGTCTCATCGCTTTCACTGGCTCTACAGCAGTGGGACGTCAGATTGCCAGCCTCTGTGGGGCGCTGAACAAGAAGTGCTCTCTGGAGATGGGTGGGAAGAATCCGCTGATCATCCTGCCGGACGCTCCACTTGAGCTTGCTCTGGAAGGAGTCCTCTGGGGAGCTTTTGGCACCTCAGGACAACGCTGTACAGCGACCTCCCGCTTGATCCTCCATCGCCAGATTGCCGAGACGTTCCTGGGGCAGCTCTGCGAGCGCACTCAGGCCCTACGGGTCGGCAATGGCTTGCGTGAAGATGTCAACCTTGGGCCAATCATCAATGCCCGGCAGCTCCAGCGTATAGAGCAATATGTCCAGATCGGACTCCAGGAAGGAGCGAGGCTTCTAGTTGGGGGACAGCGCCTTACCGATGGAGAGTATGCCTATGGCTTCTTCTTCATGCCGACGATTTTCACCGATGTGAGGCCACAGATGCGCATCTTCCGGGAGGAGATCTTCGGGCCAGTACTCTGCGTCACGGTGGTGGATTCGTTAGAGGAGGCGATTGCTGTGGCCAACGACAGCGAGTATGGCCTTTCGTCCTCCATCTACACACGGGACATTGCAGCAGCCCTGCGCGCAATTCGTGACTTAGAGGCTGGAATCACGTACGTCAATGCACCGACGATTGGGGCAGAAGCCCACATGCCCTTTGGTGGCATCAAAGCAACGGGGAATGGACACCGTGAGGGTGGCTGGACTGTCTTTGACATCTTCACAGAGTGGAAGACCGTCTACATTGACTACTCTGGCCGGCTGCAGCGTGCGCAGATTGACATTGAGGGAGGATGAGACGGGAGGTACCCTTGGCAGTCAGGGCTTACGAGCAGCTCGGCGAAGAGTTAACAGCACTCTGGTCAGATGAGACGGACTTCTTCGTCCGCGCCGCTAATATGGCTGCGCTCCTCTTCTGGCGACTGCCAGAGGTGAATTGGGTAGGGTTCTATCTGCGCGACGGCGACGACTTGCTCTTGGGGCCTTTTCAGGGGAGACCAGCATGCCAGCGGATTCCAATCGGCCGAGGTGTCTGTGGTCAAGCTGCACTACGACGTCAGCCAATCATTGTCCCGGACGTTTCCGCCTTTCCAGACTACATTGCCTGCAGTCCGGAGACCAGAGCAGAGCTTGTCGTTCCAATGGTGGCGGGGGATGTGCTCTGCGGCGTCATTGACCTCGATAGCCCCTGGCTGGATCGCTTCATGCAAGAGGATGCGCAGGGTATCCAGCAGCTTGTCCATCGGCTCATTGCAGGCTCAGACTTGAAGCGGCTCCAGCGGTACTACCGATGGTGAGCCGAGCTCTGTCCTACGATTGGTATTGTGCCATGAGGAGGCTCTTAATTGGCCTTGCTGTGGTCTGGGGCACAGTGACTGCAGCTCAGCCAGTCATCAACGAACTCATGCCCGTTCCACCGAAAGGGGAGCCAGAGTGGCTGGAGCTCTTCAACGCTGCGGATACACCGGTGGCGTTCTCCAATTGGTGGCTGACCGATTCGCGAATAGCTGTCCGCCTGCCGGCTTTCGTGCTCCCTCCTCGGGGCTATGCCGTCCTATGCCGTGACACCGCAGCTCTCCGCGAGGTCCGAAGTCTGCCGGCAACGGCCGTGCTGGTCGAACTCCGACTCCCAACCCTCAACAACACGAGCGACGTCATCACCCTGCGCGCTCCTGACTCATCCTTGGTGGACTCAGTGTACTACTCCATGAGCTGGGGCAGGGCAGAGGTGTCGTTGGAGCGAGCTCGGGCAGAGCTACCGGCGTGGTCCCCAGAAAACCTTCTCCCATCACGGTCTCCGACAGGAGCAACGGCTGGCGATGTGAATAGTGTCACCCCCGTCCCCGTAGACTATGCCTGTGCCGATTTTCGGCTGCTGTCAAGCGATACGCTTCTTGTAGCAGTCATCAACGCTGGGACAACTGCCCAAAGCGGGGCGTCGTATACTGTGTGGCTGGATCGTGACGGTGATTCTAGCTTTTCTCCTGCGGAGCTACGCTTGCGGAGATCCCTTCCGCCACTACAGCCGGGGCAGAGATGGGAGGAACGAATTCCCGCAGGGGGTCTCTGGGGGGAGCTTCCTAGGAGATGGTACGTGCTGCAGCTCGTAGTAGAGTTGCCTGGGGATGTCCGCCGGTGGAATGATACCCTTCGGCGGCGCTTCTATCGTTCGGTGGGGTCTTCGGTGGTCCGGATCAATGAGATCCTCTACGACCCTCTGCCGAATGGGGCAGAGTTCGTTGAGCTCGTCAACGTTGGGGAGGACACAGTCACATTGGAGGGGTGGTTGCTTCATGACCTAGGCAGCAGTTCCGATACGCTGCGGATTGGTACCGCATTGCGCTTAGCCCCGAATCAGTTTGCTGTACTGGGGTGGGATAGCTCCCTTCTGGTGGCCTATGCGGAGCTACAGGGGAGCTCGAGCGTGTACATCGGGACTCCAGCCCTCACGCTGAACAATGCGGGCGACGGGATCGTGCTTCGTGATCCGAATGGAGTTGCGGTGGATTCAGTCTCCTACGACCCCACGTGGCATGACCCTGCCGTAGGGAGCGCACGGCGTGGTAGGAGCTTGGAGAAGCTCCATCCACTCCTGCCTTCATCTGAGCGGAGCTCATGGAGCACTTGTGCGGCTCCCGTAGGAGCAACCCCTGGAGCTCCAAACAGCATCGCTGTGCCATCCTTGCCCGACGGCGAGCTAACGGCTTCTCCAAATCCCTTCCGGCTCTCTGCCGCGGAACGCCAGTACTGCGTCATCTCGTATCGCTTACCGTTCCAGAAGGCGCTGGTGACAGTTCGGATCTTCTCCGACGAAGGGGCTTGTCTGCGGACGTTGCTGTTGGCTGCATACTCTGCGGCCCATGGCCATGTAGCGTGGGATGGGAGGAGTGACCGAGGGGAGCTGGTGCCGCCAGGACCTTACGTTGTCTTGGTAGAGGCGCAGGAGGCTGGTGGGGCCGGTCGCTACGAAGCCAAGGCTGTGGTCGTTATAGGGTACTGATGGCTTCTCGAGCGGTTCTGTGGCTCTTGCTATGGCGGTGGCTACTGCTGCGCCGGCGGTGGGGGATCATCCAGATAATCGCTGCCCTGTCAGTCGTTGGGATCGGGATTGGGACAGCAACGTTGCTGAGCGTGTTGAGCATCTTCAAGGGGTTTCATCAGGCAGTGCAGGTGCTGCTTCTCCGCTATGAGCCGCATCTTCGGATTCTGCCGGCTCGTGGGCAGTGGCTCAGCGTTACCGAAGACACGCTCCAGCGATATGCCCGTGCAGTAGGGGCGCGAGCAGTCTTGCCGATGATTTCGCAGAAGTTCCTCCTCCAGCGCGGGGAGTCTTTTGCCGCGGCAGTCCTCATTGCGGCTCCAAAGGAGGCCCTACGGGAAGCTACGGACATCGAGCAGAGCATCCTCGTGGGGGAGTTCGACCTTCGGCATGATGGACTGCCCACGGCTGTCGCTGGTGCTGGGATTGCTGAACGTTTGCGGCTCTTGCCAGGTGATACGGTGAGGCTCTGGAGCCCGACGATGATAGAGCAGATGGCCATGGGGCTCCCTTGGGGCCAAGGTGCCCCTATGCAAGTTGTGGGCATCTTCCAAGCGCCTGCAGGGGAGGAGCAGAGCTTTGCCCTCTATGTGGATGCTACCTTTGGACGTCGGCTGCTCCAGCTCCCGCCGCAGACGTGGAGTAGCATTGCCCTTTGGCTACCACAGACGGAGCAGACGGATTGGGCAGTGGAGACTCTTCGGCAGATGCTCCCGACCTCACTCCAAGCGGTTCCGTGGTACGAGTTCCACCGGCAGCTCTACGATGTGCTGCGCTTGGAGCGATTGGGAACGTTCGCCGTCTTGAGCTTGATTGTGGTAGTAGCGGTCTTCAACGTCGCGGCTTCGCTCTGGATGAGTGTCGTCCAGAAAAGCCGTGAACTAGCCCTTCTGCGCGCCTTGGGCCTGCAAGCTCGAGATATCCAGCGGCTGTACCGATGGCAGGGAGTTGTGCTTGGGGTGGTTGGTGTTGGACTAGGGATGCTCGGTGGACTGGGGTTCTACTGGGGACAGCAGCATTTCGGGTGGTTTCGCTTAGACCCCTCGCGCTACATCTTATCGCGGCTGCCGGTCTTCCTCGAGCCCTGGGACGTTGTGCTCATCATTGGGGTTGCCTTTGCACTCGTGCTCTTTGCTAGTGCCTATCCTGCCTGGCGGGCCGGGCGGCAGCAGATTACCGAAGCGCTACGTGAAGAGTAGGAGTCCTGCATGGCATAGCTCGGAGTGTGGGGTGTAATTTTGCGGCCGCCATGTGGCCTTTGCTGCTCATAGCACTCTACGGTGGCTGGGCGCAGACGACCGTCCCCGACGATGCCTCACAGTACACTGATGTCGGGAACATACGGCTGACGATTTCTAACTTTGGAACCCTGGGTACAGGGTTCGCCAATTGGCCAACGCAGCCTTCGTGCGAGTACCCTCGGGGCAGCGGGATAGAGCATCTCTTCATTGGCGGGCTGTGGGTAGGAGGGCGGGTCTACAGGGGTGGAGAGGAGCTCATTGCTGTCTCCACAGCTGCCGTTGATGTCGCTTCAGCTCGCTATGCCAGTGAAGGCTTCGAGTTCACGCCCCTGACTCCGGTCCAGAAGCGCTCCACGCTTGCAACGGACCCGTACTACACTCCGCGGGCTATCAGCCACCGAGACATCATCGTGGAGTTCACCGACACCAACAGGGTGGTGCCGGGAACGGGCCAACAGATTCCCGGTCACACCGTTCCCTTAGGGCTGCGCGTCCGCTTGGAGGCCTATGCTTGGGACTATCCCTTCGCCGATGCCTTCGTCATCTTGTGGTACACGCTCTACAACGTCTCCGGGACTCCGATTGAAAGTCTCTACGTTGGGCTGTGGGCCGATGCTGTAGTCCGCAATACTCGGCTCGTCGCGCCCCGAGGAAGTTCCTTCTACAGCGCCGGAGCTGAAGGACTCCTCCCTGAGGAAGCGCTCATCTACGAATGGGATGCTGCGGGGGACCGAGGATTGGCCGACAGTTACTTTGCACTGAAGTTTCTGGGTAGCGAACCGGCTGCCCCTGGCTACTTCTTCAACTCGTGGCAGTTCCGGAATACCACTGGGGACGAATGGACCCAGTCCCCGCAGAATGACCTTGCTCGCTACCGACGGCTCTCCAGTAGCTTCCTGGGGCAGGTCTCGTTGGAGTACGCTCGTCAAGCGCTGCGAATTCCCAGCAACCGTTCCATTCTGCTCTCTGTGGGGCCCTTTGCCACGCTGGCTCCGGGGGATTCCCTGCGGGTTGCCTTTGCCGTCATCTGCGCAAAGAAGCCGGGGGAACCGACGGCCGACAACGATGCCACACGGGTCAACCTCCTTCGCTACGCCCGGTGGGCGCAGCGGGCATACAACGGGACCGACTGGAATGGCAATGGCCGTTTAGACGCCGATGAACCCGATCTGCTCGGCAATGGACAGATTGTGCGCTTCGTGCTACCGTCGCCTCCAGAGGTGCCGCGGCTCCGGTTAGAGGTTGGGAGTGGAGAGGCAACACTCTACTGGAGCGACAATGCTGAAAGCTCGCGGGATATCTTCACCAATCGGCGCCATTTTGAGGGCTATCGGCTGTGGTTTGCTGGACCCTCTGTTGGCAGTTCCGACACCCTACAGCTCCTGCGGCAGTGGGATTTGCCAGCCAACGGAGTCGGGTATGATAACGGCTTCGCCTCCATCCGTCTTCGGGACCACGAAGGACGTCCAATCCGGCTCCACTTCCCCGGAGATACAACGGGCTACACCTACGCTTACCGCGTGGCGAACCTTCTGGACGGCTGGCTCTACCGAATCGCTCTGACGGCCTTCAGCTCTCCCGACGAGCTCAACGGCATTCCGTCGTTGGAGTCTAGTCCACTTTCCACGGAGGTCTTCTTCATCCCGGGACGCCGTCCTGTGCCAAGCGACAGCGTCCAGCGCATAGGTATAGTCCCCAACCCTTACCGTCTCTCGGCCAGTTGGGAGTCTGGGGGATCCGAGCGCGGACGCAGAGTCTACTTCTACAACCTCCCACCGCGCTGTCGTATCCGCATCTGGAATGCTGCAGGGGAGGAGATTGCCACCCTCTGGCATGACGGCAGCAGTCAAGGCGAGCAGTCTCCAGCGAGCGGTATCCCAGGGCTTCAAGTCAGCGGTGGCTTCTACGCTTGGAATCTGCTCAGTAAGGCTGACCAACCGATAGCTCCGGGGCTGTACCTGGTAATTGCCGAGGATGCAGAGACCTCAGCCATTCGGGTGGGGTACTTCCTCGTCGCCAAGTAGGTCAAGGGGAGTCTGCCAATGCGACGTCCATTCTCCATCGCTCTGCTCTCGTGCTTGCTCCTCCTGGATGGGATAGGGCAGTACCGGCGGGTTCATGTCCACGAGATCATGGAACTGCCACCGGACTCGATCGCTGTCGGTTCGTTGCTCTCGCCATTCCTAGGGGATACGGTGCTGCTTGTCGGGATTGTCACAGTGCCACCAGTACTCGATCCAGCTTCGGATCGGCGTCCTCTGCTGTGGGCCGGGGCACGATGGGTGAGCTTCCTGCGGGACTCCAATCCCCAGTTACGGGCATATGCTGGCATCAACATCCTGCAGACGGACACTACAGTGCAGACGACGTACTTTGACCGCATCCGGCCTGGCGACTATGTGGAGGTGCTAGTGCGCATCACGAACTTTCCCACGAGCTCCGATCCCATTCGGAATCGCTTGGGTCCGACGCAGGCTGAGGTTATAACGACTCGCCCCGTAGAGTTTTTGGACTTCGGTGTGCCGCTACCAGACCCTGTACCCGTGCAGATCTCTGACTTCTACACCGGCCCGGTCGGGAATGCGACGCCAAACATTAGCCAGGGGTCTCGATACGTGGGGATGCTCGTGGAGCTGCGAGATGTTACCGTCGTTGCCAACCAGCCCATCATCGTTGTTGCTGATGCTGAGGGGAACCAGATGTACATGCGGGATCAGTCTGGATACTTCACGACTCGTGGCCACCGACTGCGCAACTTCACGCCTTATCCCATCGGGCAGCGCATCCGGCGTCTGCGCGGCTACATTACGGCAAGCACAGTCGGTGGGCAACCACAGTCGTTCATGATTACGCCCGTGTACCCGGAGGACGTAGAATTGGGAACGACACCTCCCGTTATCACGTCGGTCGCACGCGATCCTGCTCGGCCGTTTCCACGTTCCACCGACTCCGTTCCGATCACGATCGGGCTGCGACAGGGAGATTTCCCGCTGGCTTACGTCCATCTGAAGGTAGATGTAGGCGGGCAGACGCGTACTATCTCTGCCGCTCGCCGATCCGACACGATGTTCGTAGCCACCATTCCGCCGTATCCGCCTGAGACCCTCGTACGCTACTGGGTTGAGGCTGCTGATACCGCCGGGACCCAGGTTCGGATGCCTTTGCGGGGAGAGTACTTCTACACGGTGTTGGATCGAGCTCCACGGATTGCCGACGTCCGGCGTACGCTCAACCCAGATGGCTCTTCCGGCTACATTGGATTCCGCGTCACTGTGGAGGGAGTCATCACGGCTGACACTTCGGATATCCCCAACAATGCTGCTCCGCGGATGTACCTGCAGGACGATACCACGGCATTCTCCGGTATCTGGCTCCACACGACGGCGACCACAGATCCGATTCGTAGCTTCCGGCGCGGGGACAGAATTCGGGTCTCGGGGATTGTCACGGAACTCGGTGCTCGAGCCCAGGACCGCCATGTAACGGCGCTAACGGCACTAGCGTTGGTTGACCAGAACGGCGACGGTGGCTTCATCTCTAGCGGCAACACCATCCCACCGGTGCTCATCTCTACACGCTCCATTGCTGGCAAACGGCAAGGGGAGATGCCGGCTGAAGGGTGGGAGAGTATGCTCGTTGAGTTGAGGAACGTCATCGTCACAGACACCAACGCCGATGCTCCCTCCAACTTCGGGGAGTTCTTCGTTGTAGATGCTGAACTCTTCGGCACTCCGCAGGAGGCAACAGCACGGTTGCGTGTGGAAACCGACGATGGTGCGACTCGATATGGTACTCGCGGGACCGACGGCAAGACAGTCCTCCAGCGCGGCCAGCGGCTGGAGTATCTCCGGGGCATCCTCTTCTACAGCTTCGGTAACTACAAGCTCGTTCCCCGTAAGGATGACGACCTCGGACTCGTCGTCAACGTTCCTCTGCCGAACAGTTCTGCTCTGCAACACATAGGGAAGGGGGTAGTAAGCCAGGATGGCATCCTAGAGGTAGCGCTTCCGAGCGAGGGGCCAGCGGTGGTAGAGCTCTACAACTGGCTTGGAAAGCGTATCTGGAGATGGCAGGGGGATGTCTCGTCCTCCACGTTGCGGTTGAGCCTCTCCGGGCTTCCTTCAGGGACATACGTGGCAGTCGTCGTTGCTGGGAAACACCGAGCAGTCTCCTCAGTCGTCCTTGTGCACTGACAGGCTTCCTATGGGGCCATGTTGGCGAACTACAACCCATTTGAGCGAGAAGAACTGGCAGCGGCTTACGATCAATGGTATGAATCGCCACTGGGTGCGTTTGTAGAGGCTCAGGAGCTAGCAGCACTCCAACGGCTTGTGGAGAGGTTAGAGCGTGATCAGCCCATCGTCGAAGTCGGTGCTGGCACAGGACGGGTTGCAGCGTGGTTGGCACAGCTCGGATTCCAAGTCATCGCTGTAGAGCCGGCTTCAGCAATGCGCCGGTATGGCGAGCAGCGTACGGCTGGTCTGTCGGTCCAGTGGGTTGCTGCCCACGCTTCACTGCTGCCTTTCTCTGACAATTCCCAGGCTGCCGTCCTGATGTTCGCTACCCTGGAGTTCATTGCGGAGCCACTATGGGCCTTACGAGAGGCCCTGCGCGTCCTGCAACCTGGTGGGGTGCTGCTGTTAGGTATACTTCACGCTCACAGTCCCTGGGCTGCTCTCTATTGCTGGTTGGGACGCCGAGGCGAGTTGCCGTGGAGCTATGCCCGCTTCTACACACCGGAGGAGTTAGAACAGCTTCTCGGACTCCCTCCAGAAGCCAAGGCCGAGTCAGTCTACTGTGCTCCGGGGGCCCAAGCACCGTACGAGGAGGCGGATGCAGCTGGGCTCCGTGCGGGCAATCCTCCCGCAATGGTCATTCTCCAGTGGAGGAAACCATGACTGTTGCCGCCACGGTTGCTGTGTATCCGTTGCGCCAGCAGGACTACCGTGCCATCGAGGCGGCAATTGAAGCTCTGCGTTCTTCGGGTTTGGACGTCGACGTTCAGCCAATGCATACAGAGCTCTCGGGTCCTTTGGATGCAGTGCTGGATGCACTCCGCTCGGCCTTCCAGGTTGCAGCAAGCCATGGTGTGGCGGTGATGACCGTCACTCTGACGAACGCCTGTGTTGTGCGCCCAGACCATGAACATCAGGCCTGATCCAGAGACCCTGGTCGCTACCCATGTTGTCTGGTACCCCGTGACATTGGACCACATCGAGGTCCTCGGCCCCGATGCGCTGGACTTTCTCCACCGGATGAGTACTGCCGATCTGCTCCGACTGACTCCAGGAGAGGTACAGGCAACAGTGTTCACCACCGAGAAAGGGCGAATCAAGGCTGTTGCTTATGTCGTCTGCTATCAGCGAGAGCGTCTGGGACTGATCTGTGCCCAGTCGTACGGGGTAACGCTCTATCGGTGGCTCCGCCAGTTTCTCGTACTAGAGGAGGTTCGGCTCTCCCAGCCAACACAGTGCCAAAGTGTTGAAGTCCACGGAGTTTCCGCGTCCGCCGTGCTAGCGCAGTTAGGCATAGAGCCCTTGACGGATGCTTCCTCATGGGGCACAGGAGCATTGAGAGTATGGCAGGGCGAGGAGATGGTGTGCTTGCGTGTTCCTCCTTTTGGCAGGGCTGCATACGGTATCGTGGCGTCAGACACAATGGCATCTGCTCTCAGTAGAGCCCTTGAGGACATCCTGGGACCACCACTCTCTGGAGTAGAGCAGGAGGCCCTACGGATCTTGGCGGGCATTGGACGCCATGGTACGGAGTGGACAGAGGACTACAATCCGCTGGAGGCTGGCTTGAACGAACTCATCAGCTTCTCCAAGGGATGCTACGTTGGGCAGGAGGTAATCGCGCGCATAGATACTTACGGCAAACTCCAGCGGCAGCTCATCTGTTTTCAAAGCCTCGATCCCCTGGTAGCTCCAGCCCCGGTCATGGTAAAAGAGCAGCAGGTTGGTGTCCTCACAAGCTCGGTGGCTGTTCCGTGGCGTCAGCTTTGGGCAGGGTTAGGATATGTGCGTCGAGAGTGGAGCCAGGAAAGGGCATTTTGGGTTGGGAACAACGAAAATACCGTTATTGCAAAGTTGAAATGCCAACAACCATCATCACAGGAGGAGCACAGCGACTAGGAAAAGCCCTCGCAGAAAGCTTCGCACAGCAAGGGTGGAATGTCGTCATCCACTACTACCGCTCTGAGGAGGCAGCCCTGGAGTTAGAGCAAGTACTGCCACAACGGTACGGGATCCGGGCGATACGAATCCAGGCAGACTTGCGAAAGCCGGATGAAGTGTGGCATGCATTCAGGGAAGCAGCGGAGCAGCTTGGTCCACCAGACGTCTTGGTCAACAACGCTGCGGTCTTTCCTCCCAGACACACATTGCCAGACCTTGCCCCGGGACTTTGGGAAGAGACGCTCAGCACAAACCTCACCGCCTGTCTCTATACGAGCCAAGCCTTTGCTGCTTTCCAGCAGGGGGAAGGCCGCATCATCAATGTAGCCTCCCTTGGTGGACTCAGGACTTGGCGACACCGAACAGCCTACAATGTCTCCAAAGCTGCTCTCCTCCAGCTAACGAAGAACTTAGCATTGGAACTGGCTCCACGAATCACCGTCAATGCTGTATGCCCTGGCCTGCTTCAGATAGATCCCCAAGACCCAGAGTTCGTCCCTGTTGACCGCATTCCTTCCAGGCGATACGGGCATGCGAGCGATGTCTTCGAAGCCGTCTACTTCTTCGCTACGGCTACTTCATACATCACTGGGCAATGGTTGATTGTAGACGGTGGGTATCACTTGGTGCGATGAGCATGGACAACCGTATCCCTACGGGTCAGCGTCCTCCGAAGGCATACCAGAACCCAGACTTCTTACGCAGCCGGGACGCTCGCGTATTGCGGATCATTGCAGAGTACCTCTATCCAGAGCAGCGCCTGCGGAAGTTCCAGATTCGCAACACTGTTGTCTTCTGGGGATCGGCACGTTGCCTGTCTGAAGAGGAATTTCAGCATCAATGGAATGCCCTGCAAGCACAGCGGGAATGGCGCAGAGGCGACACGACAGATTTGGAAAAGCGCCTCCAAGAGCTTCAGCGTCTCCACATACTGACGCGCTACTATGAAGAAGCCCGGCTCTTGGCACGAATGCTAACTGAGTGGTCTCTCACTCTCCCTCCAGCTCGTCGCTTCGTGATTTGCTCGGGGGGAGGACCAGGGATTATGGAGGCAGCGAACCGTGGTGCTTATGAAGCAGGAGGCATTTCGATTGGTCTAGGGATTAGTCTCCCACACGAACAGGTTACCAACCCTTACATCACTCCTGAGCTGAACTTTGAGTTCCACTACTTCTTCATGCGGAAGTTTTGGTTCGTCTACTTAGCTAAGGCGATGGTGCTCTTCCCGGGCGGTTTTGGAACTATGGACGAGCTCATGGAAGCATTGACACTCGTGCAGACCCAGAAGATTCGCCGTCGACTACTCATCCTCCTGTACGGGGAGGACTTTTGGCGCAAGGTAATCAACTTCGACTACATGGCAGAAGTAGGGGTAATCACCCCGGAAGATCTGAAGCTAATAACGTACGCTAACTCTCCGCAGGAAGCCTTCACCTACCTCCAAGAGCATCTGCGGACCGTACACGGACTCGGCGCGCCATATGAGCAGGCACCGTAGAACGGCGAAGAAGGATAAGGCTATGCGGGTACTCCTGCTCTGCTCCCTTGCATTCCCCCTGGTTAGCACTGCGGGAGAGCTACGCTGGACGCCAGAGAAGCCTCAGCGTGGTAGTTCGATCTCTGTTGAGTATACCCCTGACTCTGGCCGTTTCGCTCCTGGCGAGTATCTCTGGCTGTACGTATACGAGTTCCGGGATGGGGAAGCCTATCCCTTCCTCCGGGAGGTCCCACTGGAATACCAGCACAGCACAAAGAAGCACATTGCTGCTTTCCGGCTGGACACAGCAACCGTCTTCGCGCTCTGCAAAGTCGGAACAGAACAGCTCTTCGATACACGTCAGGGACGGCTGTGGGAGATCCTCGTCTACGAGCAAGAAGAACCCCTCCATGGGGCCCTACTGCAGGCAGCGCTGACCCGTTTTGGTACGCTGCAAGAAGGTGGTTGGCGACGGGCTCCGAATCTTTGGGAAGCGGAGAGACTCCTTCAGCAAGCTGTGCGGCGCCTCCCGGAAAGCTTTGCTGCTCGGGTCTGGCTCCTTGCTGTCCAGGGACGGCTAGGTCGGATCAGTGCACAAAGTCAAGAGCAACGACTCCGGGAGCTCTTGCAGCAGCCGTATTCCGAGACGAGCCCTGCTGACGTCCGAGCGGCTCTTTGGGCCTTGGGTCGCCTCCGCGAACGGCGGAGGATGGAGCTACTGGAAGAGCGTGTCCTCCAGCGGTTTCCACAGTGGGAACTGAGCCGTGAGATCTTAGCAGTCCGCCTCAACCGCGCTGCTATTGTTCAGGAGTACAGAGCTACTGCCCAGCGCTTCCTCCGAATGTACCCGCCAGAAGAGCCCGGCTACGAGGAGATGTACCTCGCTCTCGTCCGAGCGTTCCTCCAGCACGACCATCCAGACAGCGCCGCTGCCGTAACCCGACAATTTCCTCGTGCCCCCGCCGCTGCCTATGCTGAGATTGCCAACTACTGGCTGGAACAGAATCGACCCGAAGAAGCTGAGCAGTGGGTACGTCAGATGCGCCAAGCCTTCAGTCAGCAGCGC
>JBCNUX010000007.1:46600-59989 GCA_039630485.1 Chlorobiota bacterium
AGCTCCCGTGACAGCGATACTCTCTGGAGCCAGTTCCGGGAGCTCTTCCTCCAGCTCGTCCGCCGGGATTCTCTAGAGCTGCAAGACCAAATGTTCCGCCTGCAAGAACAAGCTGCAGCACGTCGCCGCCAACTGCTCTGGAGCGAGCGTCTGGAATGGAGCGTTCCTGCTCCCATCGCTACTGCTCCGCTGGTCTCCCTGCAGGGAGACACGCTGACGTTGGCACAGCTGCGTGGCAAGACCGTACTCCTAGACTTCTGGGCGACCTGGTGTCGTCCATGCAAGGAGTCGCTTCCGTACCTGCAGAAGCTCTGGGAGCTCTACCGAGACCGGACAGATGTCCACATCATCGCCGTTAATGTCTGGGAGCCATCGCCGGATCGTCCTGCCAAGGTCCGCAACTTCCTCCAAGACGGAGCTTACGACGGACTGCCTGTGTACATAGACCCAACCGACGCCATACCTGTCGGCTTAGGAGTGACCGCTGTTCCAACCCAGGTCCTCATTGACCGCAATGGGCTTGTTCAGTTCCGGACGGTAGGGTATACCAATCCCGCAGCGTACTTTCGGAGTCTCCAGGACATGCTAGAGGCTGCACTACAGCAGCGGTGAAGATAGAGTCCAACTAGCAGTAGCGGGATAATGCGGTTAGTAGCCTATGCCCTCAGCTTCTGTTTCCTAACCACAACGTTGCTGCCGCAGACCCAAGTCGCCTTTCTAGGTGGATTGGCAACCCCTAGCGAGGCGATCAACGATGTGTACAATACGCGTGACATCCGCTCTGGGGACACACTACGGTCGTTGGTGCGGGAAGCCGTACGCCTGGGATATCAGCTTGGGGTTCGCACGAGCGTGGCCCTTTCGGAGCGCTTCCGCTTCCTCGGTGGCATTTCTCTTGTTCGCTTCCCGACCAGCCGTCTGTATGTCACCGACCCTCAGTCAGGAGATACGCTCGTGGTGCTCGTCTCTGTGCAGAACCTCGTCCCCATCTGTCTGGGGATAGAGTTTGTTCCCCTACCATACGCCGTACGGCTCTCTTTGAGCACCCAACTGAGCTACACCATTCTCAACTCTTCAACCGACCTGGAAAGGGGGCAAATCTCCGTGCCACTTGTTCTTGGCACACGGAACGAACATCGGATAGGGGTTGATGCGGGGATAGGGCTGGGAACTCAACTCGGGCCTGTTGGACTAGGTCTAGAGGCTAGGTATGCGATTGCCAACCTCGTAGGGCGGAGTAGCGGAGAAGGGCAGAAACGATACCTGTCCGTACTGCTCTTGGTCGCTCTCGGTCTGTAGCTCAAAGGGCCAGCACGGCTGCTCGCTCAGCTGGTGTCAGGATGCGCCACTCTCCAGGCTGGAGCGTCCAGAGGTGAAAGTCTCCAATCTGTACCCGCAGGAGCCGAAGGGTGGGATGTCCGACAGCAGCGGTCATTCGGCGGACTTGATGGTACTTGCCCTCTGTAAGCTCTAGGGCAATCCAACTAGTTGGAATGGTCTTGCGGAAACGGATGGGAGGAGTTCGGGGCGGTACAGGAGGCGGGGGAGAGAGGATCCAGGCCTTGCACGGTTGGGTCCGGTATCCGCCGGCAATCCGGACACCTTGGCGTAGCCGTTCCAGCTCCTCATCCGTGGGGATACCCTCTACCTGCGCCCAGTAGACGCGTCGATGGCGGAAGCGTGGATGGAGAAGACGGTGGTTCAGCCATGGCTCATCACTTAGCAGCAACAGTCCTTCGGTCTCCGCGTCCAGCCGACCAATTGGATAGACCTCTGGAGGGAATCCAAACTCTGCGAGAGTCCGGAAGCGAGAACCCGAGATGGGCGTAAATTGAGAGAGCACCCCGTACGGCTTGTAGAACCCAATGAGCATGTCTCTGCTGCCACCGTGGAATACCGAGCTCGGAGTCTTTGACGGACCAGCTCCCTCATGTCGTCTCTGGTACCAAGGCAGCTTGTAGCCTTCTTCCAGCAGGCCTACGCTGAGCGTGCCCACCTCATTGAGCAGCGGCTCGAGGAGTTTGCTGCCGTCGGCCAACAGCCTGAGGCGACATTCTACGAGCTCTGCTACTGCCTCTGCACACCTCTGACGAAAGCAAGCCATGCGATTGCTGCCATAGAGAAACTCCGACGGTGCGACTTCTACCGCTACCCGCTACCGCTAGAGGACATAGAGGGTCTCCTTCGGGATCCTTCACACTACATCCGCTTCCATCGCACGAAAGCTTGCCGCCTTCTCCTAGCGCACCGGCTCTTTCCGAAGCTCTGGGAGCTGCGTCATACACCTCAGCCAGCCACTGTACTGCGGCGCCAACTCGTGGCGGAGGTACCCGGATTCGGGATGAAGGAGGCTTCCCATTTCCTGCGAAACACTGGGGAGAGGCACTTAGCAGTCCTCGACCGACATGTCGTACGCTGGATGCGGCGCTTAGGCTACACTGTACGCCTATCGGGCTCAGTTAAAGGGTACGAGCAGGCAGAGGGGCTTTTCTGCCGCATTGCTTTCGAGCTAGGTTTTCTACCAGCAGCACTGGATTTGCTCTGGTGGAGTTTGGAGACAGGCGAGGTACTGCGATGAAGTGGCCTTCTGCGCTCTCCGCGCTCGTCGATGACCGCCGACATGGCTCTACGGAGCTCCTCCAGCGCTTTACCGCCCTATGCCGAAAGATGGCGGCAGAGGGGGCCTCAGCAGAGGAGTTCCGGCACGCAGCACATCGGTTGGCTACAGCACATGCCTCGATGGCGCTCTTCTGGAACCTCTATCTCCGCTTTGAGGAGCTCTCTGGATCAAGAGCTACGGACTTCGTCCATGCAGCCTCGGAATTCTACCAGTCGGTTCAGTCGCACATTCGAGAAGCAGCTCGTATCGGAGCAGCCGCTCTCCCAAACGGCTCAACGCTCCTCCTCCACTCGGCCAGTTCCCAGGTTCGGCTCCTCCTGCAGGAAGCGAAGACGCTCGGCAAGCGCTTACATTTGTTCTGCACGCTTTCAGAGCCAGGTAGAGAAGGGGTTCGATTAGCCCAATGGGCCCACTCAGCAGGATTTCCCGTCGTGCTACTGGCCGAGTCTCAACTGAGTGCTGTTATCCCTGAAGTGCACCTCCTCCTCATCGGCTCAGATGCACTATGCTATGACGGCGTCATCCACAAGGTCGGCACTGCACTGTTGGCCTACATCTTGTGGTTAGAACACCGGCCTCTCTGGGTTGTGAGCTGCGGGGAAAAGCTCCTGCAACGCCATTGGAGTCCAGAAATGGCAGGCACAGCTCCGCCGTTGACCTCACGCCCACTCACTCAGGTGAGGGTGCTCTACGATTGCACTCCATGGGACCACGTAGCCTTTGTAGTTACGGAGCAGGATCTCCAGAGCGCTAGCGATTTCCGAGCGCGTGTCTTTGCACAAGCTCCCACGCCCTAAAAGCCCTACTCCTCTGCTTCCTCTGCTGTGCTCCCGAGGTCCACCAGTAGGGAGAAGCGCATCGTCCCCGCCAGTGGGTGATTCTCCTCGATGGTGTTGATGTAGTTGAAGTCCAGTGTGAACATGTCGTATCGGACGCCTGCTCCGAAGGTCACGAAGCGCCGATTACCTAGCCGAGAGGGCTCCGTGAAGTACCCTACCCGTAGCGCCACGGTCTGCTGATACCAGTACTCCATTCCCATTGCGAGCTCAACTCCAGGATTCCGCCAGGCAGTGACGAAGGAAGTTGGTAGAGCGTCGGAGCCTAGGCTATCCCGGCGCACCATGAGCTTAGCGATGTCCATGGCGAACTTTAGGTCGTTGAACTCGTCCTTCACAGCTTGTACCCCTAGGCCCAGCCGCAGATTGGTCGGCAGGGGATCAGCTTCGTTACGGTAGGTGATCTTCGGACCGATGTTCTGGATGTTGATCCCAAGCGAAATCCGCCGTCCGAGGTCAATGCCACCCACCGAGAGCTGCGATGGCTTCCACAGCAGTCCAAGGTCAAAGCTACCGCTTGTTCCAACCCCTGCCACAGACTCGCCGGGAGCTGCTGGTGCCAGGTTGGAGCGAATGAAGCGGAGCTGGATGCCGGCTCCGACATCATCGGCAATCAGGGTGCCATAGGAGACGCCCAACGTGAACTCGTTCGAGCGGAAGGTCCCAAGGACATTCCCGAGGTTGTCTGTGCGAACGAACTCGCCCAAGTTCATCAGGATGAAGTTGACAGCCACGGTGCCATCAACCTGTGGGAAGTACTGCCCAGCGGTGATGTAGCTGTAGAAGAGGTCAGCGTTGAACTGGGGAAGCCAGCGAGAGAAGCTTAAGGCAATCTGGCGCCGCTTCTGGAAGCCTAAACCTCCTGGGTTCCAGTAGATGGCGTTGATGTTGTCTGCCAGTGCTGTGCCGGCTTCACCCATACCGCTAGCTCGGGCATCGGGAGCTATGAGGAGGAAGGGGACTGCAGCTGCTCCTGCCTGTGCCCAAGCCGCAACGCTGCTACTTATGAGCAGGGCGATGACAAGAATCCTGCGGACCATTGCCGTCTCTGCACTGTGGGACTATCGAATGACGTGGAATATCCGGACTGTCTCACCAGCTGCCGGAGGCTGCAAGCGTGCTCTATAGACGTAAGTCCCCGTCGTTACGGGTATACCGTCGCTCGTGCGCCCATCCCAGAAAATCTCCACCCGCCGGGTGGGTAGGGCAAGGAAGGCTTGTCGGTAGAGGATCCTCCCTTGCAAGTCGGTAATGAGGAGCTCAGCTTGTTGTGGCTCTACACCAGTGTAGAGGAAGCTGAACCGTATGGGGAAGCTTGTTACAGGATTCGGGAATACGTCAGCAGCCTCTAAGCCCGGTTGGGAAGGAATCCGGAACACTGTCTCCGCTGTTGAAGGATTGCCGTAGACATCCCAGGCTCGAACACGCACGCGGTGGAGGCCAGGAGCCAGCCCGACGAGAGGCTTGCGAACAACTCCAGCTCCTGGTCGCTCGATCATTGGCTGGAAGAGCGGGGTGAGGTCTATCGCGAATGGGCTCTCATCCACCCATGCCTCGATGCGGCGTCCTAATGTTGCCGCAGTATGGATCCCTGACTCATCCCATATCTCCGCAACAAGCTCTGGGACAGTGCGAACGATATCTCCCGGGCGGAAGCTGGGATCATCTAGGTAGAGGCGAATGTTGGGACCTGTGGTGTCTCGCTCCTCTGGTACTTCGAATCCAGCGAACCGGAGTCCGTTGAAAATCCCGACTGCAGAAGCTGTCTCGTCGTGGGAAAAGGCAACCACGAACAACTTCCCGGGCAGTTCAGAGAAGCTCAGCTCGCTCGGTATCACGAATGAAGCCGTCCAGTGCCCATCCTTGACAGTATAGATGCCCTGGTGCAATGTGCCCCCAAGCTTCGTGAACGAGTGGATGGTTGTGTACCCGCCGAAGGTCTCCGGCACAGCTACGGAAACCGGTGCATCAGTCAAGAGCAGGTAGAGCGTGCCTGAGAATTGCTCGGCTGGCTGCCCCGCTGGTGATAGGACACGGCCACTGAGGCGGAGCTGAGACCAGGCGGCCACTGGTGGAAGCGAGTCGGTTATGGCTCTCCCGTTGACAGAGTCGACAGAAAGCCAGCCGGTGGGGAAGAGGAGCCGGAGCGTGGGATCCGCTAGCAAGACATACTTGCGGTCATTGAGGGCATCGAACTGCTGCAGCTTCGTTGCCATGTGCACGAGCCCCAGAGGGGCGAAGGAACTGTCCAGCTGGCGCTGGAAGAGTAGCCGGTAGAAATGGCTCATAATCGCAGCGTTCGGGGTAGGATAGACCAGCCGCGATGCAGCAAATACTCCGATGGCGCCACCAGAGCGGCTCAGTACCATCACTTCTGCACCGCTCGGGACCTGCGGATTGTCGAAGCGAGCAAAATCACACGTCGCGGCTGTCAAGAAGAAGAGCCGGTCTGCATTCCGGAAGAGTGGAATGGTCGTCTCTCGCTCTAACACCTGTTCGTGAGCCCAGAGGCGAGGGTTGCCATGACCAATCCAGTTGAGGAGGATCGTGCCGGCGTTGACCGTTGCTACTAGGTCCTGAGTCACCCTGGGCTTACGGCGTCCGCCAGGGACATTCTCCGTTGGGTACTCTGCGAGATAGAGCTTCCTTTGGACAAGGAAGGCTGGCAACTGACGACTGAGGTCCTCGCTCTGTCCGGTGTGCAGCGTGTAGTCGCTACCGCTACTAGTTGGTCCGTCGTCGGCAACGAGCGTGATGGTAGTCCGCCAGATACCCTGGGCTGAACGTTGCTCGTAGCTCCGGATCTTATCCACCATCCACCGACCCTCAGCGTCGGAAGCCACAGGGATTCGGCCCAAGGCGATATCCGGTAACGGGTCCTCACCTACAAGCCAGGTGTAGTAGTCGTCCGTGGTGTAGCTCAAGATAGCGTTGTAGACGATTTGTCCATCGAGCGAACCGGCCTGAGGGATGTGGGATTGATACGTTAGCACGTAGTTGGGCTGTTGGGTTGAGACGTTCTTGTAGTCGTGGTGGCCGTCTCCCCAGAGGAGGACGAAGAGCGGCGAAGGCTGCCATGCAGTTAGGGCAAACGCCAAGAAGTTCCGCACAGCCGTTGGGTCAGCAATCCCTGCTGCAAACTCATTGGCAATGGCGTCCACGGTGACGACAATCCCCTGGAGCCCAGTAGCTTCACGGTAGCGTCGGTATTCCTCGGCAGATTGTTGGAGGGCGGGGTGGGTGATGATCACCAGTGGCACTCCTTGACGACGGTCACGCAATCCCGCGACCTGTGCCCGCTCGATTTCGGGACTCAGCAACCGAGCGCTCAGAAAGAAGCGGCGTGGCTGGTCGCGCTCTTGGGAGGTCCGGAAGACGAAGGTACCGGAGGAATGGGCTAAGTTCTGTAGTAGGAGTGGACGGCGCCGGTCTGTGACATCGAAGCCCCAAACTTCCCTGTCAGAAAAGCCAGGGACACTAATCTCAATCACGCCTTCCCACTGAGGCTCAGTGAAGACTTCCAAAACATCGTTGTGGGCAGCGAAGCGGCGAGGGTAGTGGATCTCAACCCAATCAATGTGCCCAAAGCCCGAGCCTGACTGTGGAGTATAGACGAACCGAAGCACACTGCGGCCCTCCCCAGTCAGTAGCTCCGCTGGGATTTCCACCGTGACAGGAGCGGTGGCTACAGCTTCAGTATAACCAGCCGTGGCACGCAGGCTCCCTTCCCACAGCATCCGCTCCCTCTCGAAGACGCGGAACCGGGCCGGTACCGCTGCACGGTTGACAACGACGAACCGATAGCGCACCTTCCCCGAGCGCTCCAATCCCGGCAATGGGGTAGTGAGGACCACTGGGAGTGAAGGGTCGACAATCTGCCCGAACCAGTCCCGCCCTGATGGAAGTGCAAAGGGGTTATAGAGCTCCTCTTCTCGAAACAGTCGAGCAGTAAAGGAGCTGGGGCGATAGACACTGTCGGCTGCAGGGGGTGGGAGGGGTGTAGCACGCAATCCTGGCCGTCCGCCCCAGGTCAGCAGGTAGACATTGGCGTCAGTGTAAGGGTTCACGAAGTGCTCAAACTCTCCGGCTCGGTACCGAAAGCCTGATGGCGGTGCCCCGTAGAAGATGATCTCCGAGAGCTGGCCATCAGCCGTTGTGCGGACCACAATGGGCTGTTCCACAACGTGCTCTTCCAATGCTGTGGCAACAGCCTCCGGTAGCGGTTCCCCACCTGTACCGAACAGCTTCAGTGTCGGGATGTCGTTTGGAGCAATCTGAATGCCGAGCTGACGGAGCTGCTCGGCCGTAATTCGGTAGACTCCCTCCTCCCGCACCTTAACTCGAAGCCATGTCCCAGAGGAGAGCTCTCCCCACCCCCGTAGGACGACTCGTTGCCCTTGCGGAACAGCTACGCTGGCATACCAGCTATGAGCAACCCTATCATTCAGCGTCCACTGAATTCCTGGGCGTTCCCTCAACCCCAACCAGTTCGGTGGTGGGACAGCACGCTCAGGAAGGAACCGAACCCGGACCTCTATACCCCGAAGGACCTCCGTCACCCCAAGCTCAGGAATGGGAAGGGCGCAACGTAGGCGGACATACCCCACATGTCGGTCCCGAGCTATGCCGCCGTAAACGAGCTCTGCCCACCGCTCCGGCACGGGACCCGTCGGCAGTGCTCCGCCCCAGCGTAGGGCTAGTTCACGAACTGTTGGCGGTAGTCCTTGGCAGCGTAAGCTCTCAACTCTGAGTATCTCTATACCGCCAAGTGCATCTGGCCCCGGAACTGTGATCGGAAACTCAACGACCGGAACCACCCAATCCTCCGGCGACCTCCCACGCAGCTCAGCCGCTTGGATGCTCAAAAATGCCGGAATGCCTTGCTTTGGAACCCCCTGCACTGGGTGGTAGGTAAACCAAAGCTCCTCTGCCGAGGAGAGGATGACTTTGACACCCGGATGCTGTCCTCCGGCATTAGTTCCCACGGTGAAGAGGATGGCACACCACCATACCGGCCAATATCGCATGGAGGGCAGAGAGGCTATCGAACACCGTCGCTGTTGCCCACTACTCCACCCACGGCTGTTTCACTTTGCCGGCTTCGTAAAACGACCGAGCTGTAGGCTTCGTGTAAAAAGAAATGCCCTGCCATCTGGGGAAGGCGATGGCAAGGCATGCAGCATAGAGAGGAAGTGGCGACTCGCGTCGCTGAGCGGGAAACGGGACTCGAACCCGCGACCCCGACCTTGGCAAGGTCGTGCTCTACCAACTGAGCTATTCCCGCATTCACTCGTCGGACGCAAAAATACAAAGCCGGACCCATACCCGCGACATCCCTATCGGGATCAGCAGCGGAAGAGCCGGACATAGCTCTCTACCTCCAGCGCAAAGCGTTCCGCAAGGGCCGACGATAGAGGGTTCTCCCATGGCATCCGCTCCGGATGCCACTGCACAGCAATTAGGAAGCCTCGGTCTTCTGGATTGGCCCACTCGAAGGCCTCTACAACCCCGTCCGGAGCAAGGGCAGAGGGCACAAAGACAGGAGCTAATTCTTCAATCGCTTGGTGATGGGCACTGGCAACTTCGGAGTGCTCAATGCGAGTGTACTTCCAGAAGAGCGTTGCCGGCAACACGGTGACGTCGTGGATAGAGTCTTTGCCCTCCACTTTCCAGTGGGTAACCGGGGTCTGACGCTGGGTTGGTAGGTCAGCAATCAAGGTCCCGCCGAAGGCGACGTTGAGGACCTGAGCTCCGCGGCAGATAGCCAGGATTGGCATCTTGAGCTCAACTGCCTGCTGGATGGCTCTCAGCTCCAGCTCATCCCGCTCCTCATCCGGCGTCTCCGTGCACAGCGGAGCGTATTCTGGTCGGCCATAGCGGTGGGGTGCGATGTCTGGCCCCCCAGTCAACACGAGCCCAGCACACTTCTGTAAAGCCTCTACGGGGTCTTGCACAGCGGAAACATCCACAGCCACCATCTCAGGAATCACCCGGTAGAGCCATTCGACGTAGTTTCTGTACTTTGGCCCACCGCTCGCCTTAGAGAACGCAATCCGGAGCTCCATGTATCTCCGTGGGACTTCTACAACAAACTCCATCCCTGAACTGCCTAGCTTCACAGTTCGACTTCTACCCAAATAGAGCGGTTCAGGAAACGCCCCTCGGGGAAGTCTTCTGGGAACTTGCGAGCCGCCGGCAGCGGCAGTGTCTGGACCTGCAGTTCCGGAGCAAGGCGGCGGAGGAACTCTGCTGTTCGCTGAGCACGCTCGGCCGTGAGCTCGACATTCCGGCGCTCTGTGCCGAGCGCGTCGCTACTGCCGTAAATCCTCACGCGGGCCTGTCGAGGAAGGATGGCTACCAGTTGCCTCAAACGTTCCTCTACCTCCGAGGTTAGGACTGAGCTGTTGTAGTCAAAGCGGAGGATTGCCCGAAAGCGCCGTGTGTCGAGAAGGACAGTATCGCGAGGATACTCCTGTAGCGCTAGCTCCATATGGGCATCTGTGGCAGTGCCTGCTGATGGAACTGTGGCTGAGACAACGAGTGGTAGGCCCGGACTCTCGGCAGGAAGGCGACACTGTAGGGGAAGCTCAACGACGCCGTAACGGCATGGCAGGCGTAGCAGAGTGTCACTGCACGATGCCCGAAGCTCAAGGGTGGCTCTCTCATCGAGGCCGCGGCAAGCAACACGGAGGCGTGCCACCCCTATGAACTCGCTGAATAACTGTTGTCGCACATACTCTATCGAGGCAGCATTCTGGATGACGACATCCACCCGCCGATTCTCAGCCCGACCCTCTGGATATGCGGGGTTAGAAGGAACTCGCGGCAGCAGGCGCCACCTCATGCTGATCCGCCCTGCAGGAACCCCGAGAGCCTGGAGAGCTTGTGAGACGGCCTCACACCGCTGTCGAGCAAGCACCTCTCCTCCGGACTCATCCTCTGCTGACGTTGCACCCTCCAGCACCACCAGAGCCGCAGGATTGCGGCGCAAGACTTCCGCGACGTACGGGAGCACGTAGCGGTGTGCTGTCAGTGGGTCTAGGCTGAAGATCTCCTCTAGCGGGGTGTTACGCCGTACGTATCGCTCCGGGACACGGGCAGAGTCGTGCTCAAAGAAGACTGCCGTGACTATCGGTGGCGTAGCCAATAACTCATATCCCATCCGCATGGAACCTGTAATCTCTGTGGGCTGGAGCGACAACAACGGCGGCTCAGGGCGAGGAGGTGGAGGTGGAGAAGGAGGCGGTGGCGAAGGAGAAGGGGGTACAGGCGGGGAGGACGGTAAGGGAATCTCGAGGCGGATCCCAGTTTCTGCTCGCGCTGACCAGGACCGCCATCGTGCATCAGGGAGGAAACTGGTGAGGTTGTACTCTACGACGGCCCGCTGTAGCCATCGGATACTTGCTCCGATGGAGACCGAATGCTCCAACCCGGCCGTCAATCCTACGTGAGGAATGCGTAGGGGAGAGAAGGTTCCTTCTGCAAGGAGCCGAGTCCGTAGACGTCGTCCATCGGGCATCAGAAACAGCACGGTATCCGGAGATCGGATGTGCTCAAGTTGGCGAAAGCGTGCAACGAGCGGCAGCCCGATGCGCCCGCCAAGAACTGCTCGGAAACGCTTTCCAATGGGGAGGACAAGGGCTGGCTGGAGCTCTCCGACAAGCCATCGGCTCTCCAGCTGGGCTTCGGTTGTGACATCAAGGACATCACCCGTTACCGTATCCCGTATTGGGAAGGTGGTCTGGGTAACCAGTGTGCCCCCCCGCTGGCTCAGCAGGGCGGAAAGCTCTACTCGCAGCGGGGAGAGGACAGGGAACTCTACCCCAACTGCAGCACCCCAACCTTGTCCTGAACCGGACCGAAAGGTCCCGCAGTCAACGATGCCGGAGGTACTTCTGAGCTCTGCAGCATGCCATGTCTGAAGAAGAGCTGCGCGGAGGGATATGGATATTTGGGCTTGTAGCACCGTTCCCCCGAGCCACCCTAGCGCAACGATAACAGCAACAGCCACCACCATTGAACTCCTTCCACCAACTCCTCGACAAAGTTAGGAGCTCCGGCAGCAGTGTACACGCCATGCTAGGACTACACTCTGGCAACATCCGTCTTTTACCTTTGCTATGCTGGAACTGTCAACTCAGTAGTGATGAGACTCCTGGAGATGGGCTCCATTAACGACGCGTACATCCGCGAGATATACCTCCAGTACCTAGCAGACCCTGACTCCGTGCCCCCGGAGTGGCGCCAACACTTCGAAACACAAAAAATTAACGGCCGAGCTGGCCTACTAGCCCAGTCACAACCAGGGCTAGTCAGCACCACACCTTCAGACCGTCCATCCTGGCTTCTGCCGACGGATGAGCTTCTCCCACTGGACGGCGTTGCAGAGCGGATCGCCCAGAACATGGCGCGAAGCCTCACTGTACCAACAGCCACCTCGTTCCGCACTATCCCCGTCAAGCTCCTGGAGGAGAATCGGTGGTTGGCAAATCGCTATCTGCAGCGTCGCTCCCAGCCCAAGCTGAGCTTTACGCACTTCCTAGCCTGGGCTGTTGTCCAGGCACTCAAGCGCTACCCGCATCTCAACGATGCCTGTGCCACAGTGGGAGGCCGGCTCTACCGCGTCCGCCGTCGCTCTCTCAATCTCGGTATTGCCGTTGATGTTGTCCGCAAGGATGGTAGCCGTTCCCTGCTTGTTCCCGTCATTAGAGATGCCCAGAGTCTCTCGTTCTCGGAGTTTGTCCGCCGCTATGACGAGCTTGTGGAGCGTGCACGGGCAGGACGCTTAACGGTGGAAGAGCTTACCGGCGCCACAGTTTCACTGACGAACCCCGGTATGCTCGGCACCGTCATGTCGGTACCACGGCTGTTAGAAGGGCAGGGACTCATTGTGGCTACAGGAGCCATCGCTTACCCAGCAGAGCTGCGAGCAACTCCCGCAGAAATCCTTGCACAGGTCACGCTCGGCAAAGTGCTAGTCGTCACAAGCACTTACGATCACCGGATTACCCAGGGTGCAGAATCTGGAGAGTTCCTGGCCTTCATCGAGCAGCTTCTGCTGGGGGCGGAAGGCTTCTATGACTCCATCTTCAGCGAACTCCGGTTACCCACTCCTCCGTTCCGTTGGGCAGAGGACACCGCGGTAGAGCCTGGCGTCAAGGAGGAACGGCTAGCCCAATTGATCCGCTCGTACCGTGTCCGTGGACATCTAATTGCGCAAACAAACCCTCTACGCGATACGTGGGACTACCATCCAGACCTTGACCCCGCACACTATGGCTTCACTATCTGGGACCTAGACCGCCGCTTTCACACTGGCGGAGTAGGGGAGTACGAGAAGGCAACCTTACGGCAGGTTCTAGAATTGCTCTGGGACTCTTACTGTGGTCCCATTGCAGTAGAATTCATGCACATCCAGGATCCCGAACGCCGCCGCTGGATACAAGAGCGGATGGAACGGCTCCGACATTCTATCCACCTTTCGGACCAGCAGCGACGTCGCATCTACCAGAGGCTCCTGGAGGCAGAGATTTTTGAACAGTTCTTACATCGCAAGTTCGTTGGACACAAGCGCTTCTCACTGGAAGGTGGAGAGTCCTTGATCCCCCTGCTGGACACGATTCTTCAAAGGGCTACGGAGTTAGGGGTCGAGTATGCTGTCATTGGCATGGCCCATCGAGGGCGGCTCAACGTATTAGCCAATATCGTTGGGAAGTCTTTCCGGCGAATTTTCGATGAGTTTGAAGGGGAAGCCGATCCGCTCTCATTCCACGGCTCCGGTGATGTTAAGTACCACTTAGGGGCTCGTGGTCTCTACGTGCACCCCACAACAGAGCAAAGCTTGCGGCTCATCTTGGCCTCCAACCCCAGCCACTTAGAAGCAGTAGACCCAGTAGTGGAGGGCATGGCTAGAGCCCTTCAGGATCAGCTGGG
>JBCNUX010000070.1:0-969 GCA_039630485.1 Chlorobiota bacterium
GTCCGCCGAGCACGTAGCTGGGCCGGACGAGGACGGGATAGCCAATGCGTCGGGCCACATCCAGAGCTTCCTCCACTGAAGTCGCCGTTCCATGCTCCGGCTGTGGGATGTCCAGATCCCGGAGCAGGGCGCTGAAGCGGCCCCGATCCTCCGCCAGATCGATAGCGTCCGGGGAGGTGCCCAGAATCCGGGCCCCGGCCCGATGCAGCGGCATGGTGAGGTTGAGGGCGGTCTGCCCGCCGAACTGCACGATCACCCCCAGGGGCCGCTCCCGTTCCAGGATGTTCAGGACGTCCTCAAAGGTAAGGGGCTCGAAATACAGGCGGTCCGAGGTGTCGTAATCCGTGCTCACCGTCTCCGGATTGGAATTCACCATAATCGACTCGATGCCCATCTCGCGCAGGGCGAAGGCGGCCTGGCAGCAGCTGTAATCGAACTCGATCCCCTGCCCGATGCGATTGGGGCCGCTGCCCAGGATCACAACCTTCGGACGATCCGTCGGGGGCGCTTCATCGCTTTCCTCGTAGGTGCTGTAGAGATACGGCGTGTAGGCCTCGAACTCCGCCGCGCACGTATCCACCTGGGCGTAGCGCGGCCGGATGCCGGCCGCCTCGCGGCGGCGGCGGACCTCCGTCTCGGAACATCCCCAAAAGGCCGCCAACTGGGCGTCCGAGAAGCCCTCGCGCTTGGCGGAGCGGAGCAGGGCGGCGGGCACTGTGGAAAGCGTATAGCGGCGCAGTTCCCGCTCCCGCTCGACCAGCCCGGCCATCTGCACGACAAACCAGGGATCGTAGCCCGTGAGGGCGGAGACCTCCTCGACGGGCATCCCCTCCATCAAGGCGTCGTGGACCGCCCGCAGGCGATCGGGGTTCGGACAGGCAAGGGCCTGGCGCAGATCCGCTGGCCGCCGGTCCGGCGGGAAGCCCTCAAACCCCTTCGCCCCGATCTCCAGCCCCCGCATGGCCTTCT
>JBCNUX010000071.1:0-945 GCA_039630485.1 Chlorobiota bacterium
GGGCAGTGCTCTGCGGCTTATGTGGTGATCGATCGCGCGGCTCCAGCTGAGAGGGTGGCCAGGCCCCCAGACCTCAGTGCGTAGGCGAACGTCCCTTTCCCAGACCGGGGACCCTAAAGCTGGCCCCCTGCCTTCTCCGGATTTCGCGCTTTTCTCCGCCTCCGGATAGAATCTCCCTGTTCGAGGCGAAAGCCCCTTCCGCCAGCAACCATCGCCGCCTGGGAGATCGCGTTGTCGCGCTGGGACGCACGCTGGGCCCAGGCGATTGGTTTGTCGTTCATTCCCTGTCTCAAAGATCAAGAGGGATGGAGGCGATGTCGGTGGAACAGGTGATCCCGGTGGGGATTGAAGAGCAACTGAAAGCTGCTTACCTCGACTACGCCATGAGCGTGATTGTGGCGCGGGCGCTGCCGGATGTGCGGGACGGGCTGAAGCCGGTGCAGCGGCGGATCCTGTATGTGATGCACGAGATGGGCCTGCGTTCGAACGCGCCTTACAAGAAGTCGGCTCGCATCGTGGGGGAGGTGCTGGGGAAATTCCACCCCCACGGGGATATGGCGGTGTATGAGGCCCTGGCGCGGATGGCCCAGGACTTCACGATGCGGTATCCGCTGGTGGAGGGGCAGGGGAACTTTGGGTCGGTGGACGGGGATCCGCCGGCGGCGATGCGGTATACGGAGGCGCGGCTGACGGCGATGGCGGAGGAGCTGTTGGCGGACTTGGAGAAGGAGACGGTGGGGTGGGTGGAGAATTTTGATGGGACGCTGCGGGAGCCGGTGGTGCTGCCGGGGAAGGCGCCGCAGCTGTTGATGAACGGGACGTCGGGGATTGCGGTGGGGATGGCGACCAACATCCCCCCCCACAACCTCGCCGAAGTCTGCGACGCGCTCATTTACCTGATCGACCGCTGGGAGGAACGAGATGAGGTGACCATCGAGGACCTCA
>JBCNUX010000072.1:0-897 GCA_039630485.1 Chlorobiota bacterium
CTTGTGCGGGTCCCCGTCAATTCCTTTGAGTTTCACCCTTGCGAGCGTACTCCCCAGGTGGCGCGCTTAACGGGTTACCTCCGCCACTGAGCCGCCCAAGGGCAGCCCAACAGCAAGCGCGCATCGTTTAGGGCGTGGACTACCCGGGTATCTAATCCGGTTTGCTCCCCACGCTTTCGTGCCTCAGTGTCGGTAGCGGGCCAGGCGACCGCCTTCGCCACTGGTGTTCCTCCTGATATCTACGCATTTCACCGCTACACCAGGAATTCCATCGCCCTCTCCCGCACCCAAGACGTGCCGTATCCGAGGCATGTCTCCGGTTGAGCCGGAGCCTTTCACCCCGGACGCACACGCCCACCTACGCACCCTTTACACCCAGTGATTCCGGACAACGCTCGGGCCCTACGTTTTACCGCGGCTGCTGGCACGTAGTTAGCCGGCCCTTCCTTTGGGGGTACTGTCCCAGAGGAGATGTGCTCCTCCTTTCCTCCCCCCCGACAGCGGTTTACAAGGCATACGCCCCTTCTTCCCGCACGCGGCGTCGCTGCATCAGGCTCTTCGCCCATTGTGCAAGATTCCCCACTGCTGCCTCCCGTAGGAGTCCGGCCCGTGTCTCAGTGCCGGTGTGGCTGACCACCCTCTCAGGCCAGCTACCCGTCGTCGGCTTGGTAGGCCGTTACCCTACCAACTACCTGATAGGACGCAGGCCCATCCTCAGCCGGGTTGCCCCTTTGATCGGAAGGCCCTTCCCCTTCCGACCTCATCTGCTATTAGCCCCAGTTTCCCGGGGTTATGGCAGGGCTGAGGGCAGGTTACCTACGTGTTACTCACCCGTGCGCCAGTGGCAGCAGAGGATGAACCTCTGCACCCCTTGACTTGCATGTGTTAGGCACGCCG
>JBCNUX010000073.1:0-892 GCA_039630485.1 Chlorobiota bacterium
GTACCACCCATTGTATCACGTGTGTAGCCCCGGACGTCAGGGCCATGATGACTTGACGTCATCCCCTCCTTCCTCCCCCTCATCGGAGGCAGTCCTCTTAGAGTGCCCAGCTACCACGTGGGTACTACTGGCAACTAAGAGCAGGGGTTGCGCTCGTTGCGGGACTTAACCCAACACCTCACGGCACGAGCTGACGACAGCCGTGCAGCACCTGTGCTAGCTCTCCCCGAAGGGAGTCCTCCAGTGTTTCCACCGGAGTACCACTAGCATGTCAAGCCCAGGTGAGGTTCTTCGGTCAGCATCGAATTAAACCACGCGCTCCGCCACTTGTGCGGGCCCCCGCCAATTCCTTTGAGTTTCAGGCTTGCGCCCGTACTCCCCAGGCGGGGCGCTTAACGCGTTAGCTGAGACACCGCCCTTGCGGACGACGTCTAGCGCCCATGGTTTACAGCCAGGACTACCCGGGTATCTAATCCGGTTTGCTCCCCTGGCTTTCGTCCCTGACCGTCAGGACAGCCCCAGCAGGCTGCCTTCGCCTTCGGTGTTCCTCCTGATATCTACGCATTTCACCGCTACACCAGGAATTCCGCCTGCCTGAGCGTGCCTCAAGATGGGCAGTTCGGTACGCCTTTCCACCGTTGAGCGGTGGGCTTTGACGAACCGCTTACCCATCCGGCTGCGGACGCTTTACGCCCAGTGAATTCGCGCAACGCTCGGGACCTACGTATTACCGCGGCTGCTGGCACGTAGTTAGCCGTCCCTTCCTCTGGAGGTACCGTCACCCACAGAGATTATTCACCCCTGTGAGCATCTTCCCTCCCGACAGGAGTTTACACCCCGAAGGGCTTCTTCCTCCACGCGGCGTCGCGGGGTCAGGCTTTCGCACATTGCC
>JBCNUX010000074.1:0-854 GCA_039630485.1 Chlorobiota bacterium
TAGTGAGCCAATGACTATATTCATGGGCATTAAAAAAATTTTTAATTTTGCCCCGATTTATTTAAAGGGTAGGTGCTTTAAACAAAGGAAGATTCAAAAATTTATAAATCTATGTGCTTCGGAGTTTGGACGAGAAGGAAGTTAAAACCACAAGATTCTTCCCAAAACCTCAGCTTGGGGAAAACCAGTAAAATCTACAATAAGATACCTAAAACAAACTGCACTATTTCCCAAGTTTTTAAAAGAACAACTCATAAAATTTTCGCGATTTTTGTCTTAAAAATATAAAGTCGGGACGGCGGGATTCGAACCCGCGACCCCTACCACCCCAAGGTAGTGCGCTAACCAGGCTGCGCTACGTCCCGAGCTTGATTTGCCCAAATTCAACTCTAAAAGATCTTCAAGGAGATCTATACTTTTACCATCTCGAGCGCTCTCACAAACTCGCTTGGCAGAGCACCATTTACCTAAATCTAAATTTTGAAAGAACACCAAACACCAACCACATTAAAAATTTACTAAATTTTAGAAACCTTTTCAACTTTATCTCTTTCAGACCAAGCATAAAGGAATTCTCTTTTATAATCTAAAACTGCCTGTTCAATTTTGTCAAGATCAATCATCTTTATACATTCAAGATTATATGGACAGACTTTTTTCCAACACGGTGCACATTCAAGCCCTTCCGGGATTAATTTAATACCTCTATCATAAAGATCAATTTCAACCCATGAACTTAGCCCAAACCATGCGATTACGAACTTTTTTAAAGCAATAGCAAGATGCATTCCATACGAATCTCCAGTTATAACAACATCGCAAATGTTTTCATAACAAATTCCTCGTCTGATTCC
>JBCNUX010000075.1:0-838 GCA_039630485.1 Chlorobiota bacterium
CCTACATTCTGATCCACGACAAGAAGATCTCCGCCGCCGCTGACATCATCCCGGTGCTGGAGCGCGTGCTCCAGGAGGGCGAGACCCGCTCTTTGCTGGTGATCGCTGAGGATGTGGATGGTGAGGCCCTGGCCACGCTGGTGCTGAACAAGCTGCGGGGCATCTTCAACGCCGTGGCGGTGAAGGCGCCGGGCTTCGGTGAGCGCCGCACGGCGATGCTCCAGGATCTCGCCATCCTCACCGGCGGTCAGGTGATCAGCGAGGAGCTGGGCCGCAAGCTGGAGGGGGTGCGCATCGCGGACCTCGGCCGGGCCGATAAGGTGGTGGTGACCAAGGATGACACCACCATCATCGGCGGACGGGGCGACCCGAAGGCCATCAAGGGCCGCATTGAGCAAATTAAGGCCGAGATGGAAAAGACCACCAGCGATTACGACCGCGAGAAGCTACAGGAGCGCCTGGCGAAGCTGGCCGGCGGGGTCGCCATCATCCGCGTCGGCGCGGCCACCGAAGTGGAGCTCAAGGAGAAGAAGCATCGCGTGGAGGATGCCCTCTCAGCGACCCGCGCGGCGGTGGAGGAGGGCATCGTCCCTGGCGGCGGCGTGGCCCTGCTGAATGCCGCTAAGGCCTTGGATAGCCTCAAGGCCGAGGGCGACGTCCAGACGGGCATCAGCATTGTCCGCCGCGCCCTGGAGGAGCCGCTCCGGCGGATCGCCGAGAACGCGGGCGAGGACGGCGCGGTAGTGGCGGAGATGGTGCGCCGCCTCCAGAAGGAGCGGAACAACCCGAACATCGGCTACGATGTGCTGCGGGGCGAGTATGTAGACATGGTGGAGGC
>JBCNUX010000076.1:0-837 GCA_039630485.1 Chlorobiota bacterium
GCCTTCACCCAGCATGGCGGGATTCTCTCATACGGCCCGCGGGTGTATCGGCCGCCGCTTCTATATGGGGATGTGAGCCGCCCGAGGCCGATGACTGTAGAGGAGATCGCCTATGCTCAATCCCTGACGGATAAGCCGGTGAAAGGGATGCTCACCGGGCCGGTGACCATGCTGGCCTGGAGCTTCATCCGGGAAGACATCCCGGTGCGCGAGGTGGCCTTTCAGGTCGCCCTGGCGATCCAGGATGAGGTGAGGGATCTGGAGGCGGCGGGGATCCGGGTGATTCAGATCGACGAGCCGGCCTTCCGGGAACGGGCGCCGCTGAAGCGACGGCGGTGGCCGGAATACTTCGACTGGGCGGTGAAAGCGTTCCGTTTGGCCTCCCGGGCCCGGCCCGAGACCCAGATCCACACCCACATGTGCTATTCGGAATTCAATGAGATCATCGAATACATCGATGCGCTGGACGCGGACGTGATCAGCATTGAGGCGACGCGGAGCCGCGGGGAGGTGATCAGCGCCTTTGAGCGGCACCGATACGAGCGCCAGATCGGCCCGGGGGTTTACGACGTGCATTCGCCGGCCGTCCCGGCACCGGAGTCGATGGAAACGATCCTCGAGCGGGCCGTTCGGGTGATCGCGGCGGAGAACGTATGGGTGAACCCGGACTGCGGCCTTAAGACGCGGCGGTGGGAAGAGGTGATCCCCTCACTGCGGAACATGGTTTGGACGGCCCGGCGTCTACGGGAGCGATATGGCGCGGTGGTCTCGACTCCCTGAAGACGGGGAAAGGGGGCGCCTGGCCCCTCACCGGATCTGATGGAAGATGCGGAAGCC
>JBCNUX010000077.1:0-776 GCA_039630485.1 Chlorobiota bacterium
CGTTTACGCAACGGCTCGGGCAACGCTTGGGCGATTTCGGCAATCCCCAGCCCTGAGGTGTTGGTGCTTAGCACCGCGTCGGGGTTCACACGCTGCGCAACCTCGCGCCACAGGGTGCGCTTGGGTTCTATCTGCTCTACGATTGCCTCTATCACCCAGTCCGCAGTGGCTACGCAGTCCAAATCGCGCTCCACGTTGCCAGGGGCGATGCGCTTCGCATCATCAGGTTGATAGAGAGTGCCCGATTGGGCTAAGCGTTCGAGGGCTTGGTGGGCGACCTCCTCAACATCTAACAGGTGAACGCGCCAGCCGATGCCTGCCAGCAACGCGGCAATCCCGCTACCCATCGTGCCTGCGCCTAGCACCACTGCGTGCCCTTTGCGCAAATTGCCGTTGACCATGCCACGCCTCCGTCGATGGAGAGAGTATACCTCTCTGCAATTCGCAAGGCTGTGTCTCCCGTAGCGTCGGCGTCCGCGCCGACGAGTGCCATTCGCAAGACGACGATCGTAGGGGCAGACCCCTATGCCTGCCCCTACCCGACGGCAGGAAAGCCGTCGCGCCAGCGTGGGGCGACGACTGGGAAGTCGTCGCCACCAGCGAAAGGAGTTAGCGTAGCGTCGGCGGGGACGCCGACGCATGTCGTCCGCGAGACGCGGACGCTACAGTAGTGACGGCGTCTAAAGTGTAAGAAAAAAAACTGTGCACGACCGTTTATAAGGGGCACGAGAACCGCGCTCCTACGGTACGACGGCGTCTCGTCGTCGCGTTGTAAA
>JBCNUX010000078.1:0-687 GCA_039630485.1 Chlorobiota bacterium
CTAGCGATTGGTTACCGTGTCAACCCAGAGACGCTCGCGATTGAAGAGCGTCCCGTCCGGATGTTACCCATTCTGCCGACTTTTGGAATTACCGTGCGGCTCTAGACGGGGAAGACCCGACGGCCCGAGAGTGGCTCGAATAGACACCATGTGGTCTGGTGGAGATAGAGTGGGAGCCGCTCTCCAATGCGTGGGCTGGGTTCACGAACCGGGAGGCGCACCAAGAGCGGAGGTGTGGCAATTGCCGGGTGGGAGACGGCAACAACGAGTTCATGTCCGCCATACTCTACTCCTTCGACGCGAACTTGCCCAAGTAGGTACCAACCTGGCTGTGAACGAAAGGTGAGCACTTCGGCGCGGATACCCAGGAGCCACTCCGAACCCTCAGGCAGCGTAAGTGGTAAGGGAACACGGCCTTCACTGTCCGGAAAGCAGAGATGTGCCCCTTGGACGTAGGCCCTTAGGAGGTTCATTGGTGGGGAGCCAATAAAGCGAGCGACAGTAACCGATGTAGGCCGATTGTAGAGCTCGGCTGGTGGCGCTACCTGGAGCAGCTGTCCTCCGGAGAGTACTGCAACTCGGTCGCCCAGCGATAGTGCTTCTGTCTGGTCGTGGGTGACGTAGAGGGCTGTAATCCCTAAGGTACGCTGTAAGGCGGCGAGCTCGGCTCGCATCGCTGAGCGGAGC
>JBCNUX010000079.1:0-418 GCA_039630485.1 Chlorobiota bacterium
TTGATGTCTCCACTTTGGAGCACAAGAAAGCAAATGAAAAACGGGAGTTGGTTTTCACTTTCAAGGAGCGACGAAGCAATGGTGTTTTTGTCTTCACAGTGACTTACTCAGAGAGGGGTAGCAAGACGAATATTCAAGAAATCCGCCGAGCTATTAAAGATGCTTTGGATTTGAAAAATTACACAGATGCAGTGCCTGCTGAGGAGATATTAGAGAAAGCCTTTCAACTTTTTGAGCGACAGAGCGAGGTTGACTACTTTATTTGCAAAGATGCCAAATCTTTCCTTCGAGAGCAATTTGATCTTTGGATGTGGCAATATATTTTTGGCAAGCCGGGTGAAGAATCGCAGACGGAGTGGACAGAAGAGCGCATCAAGCAATTGCAGGCTCTCAAGCGCATCGCTTACCGTGTCATTGA
>JBCNUX010000079.1:428-675 GCA_039630485.1 Chlorobiota bacterium
AAGATGAATTGGTCAAAATCTGGAACAAGCCTAAGTTTGTCCTGCGCTCAAATTATGTAATCACACTGGATAGAATTTACGAGCGTCGCCCTGAACTGGTGGAGCGACTCATCGCCCACCCTGGCTTTGCCGAGCAAGTGAAGGAGTGGCAAGACTTTGGAATGGTGGACGAAACCTTTACTCCCGAAAATCTTTGGGAGATAAATCTTGAAGGCAAACAATTGCATTCTCGTTATCGCTTCTTGCC
>JBCNUX010000008.1:0-58857 GCA_039630485.1 Chlorobiota bacterium
CCGCTCTCCCCTTTGCCATCGAAAGGAGTCAAGGGGGTTCTCTTGAGCGGTACGCTCTCCTTGTGGAGTGCTCTCTGTGGGACCCCGTTCTTCCCCAAGCTGGCTGGCGCTATCGTGGTACTTGAGGATACTGGGGAAGCTGCCTATCGGCTGGACCGGATGGTTACGCAGCTCCTCCTTGCAGGCCTGCGGGAAGCAGCAGCAGTCGTCTTTGGCGACTTTTCGCTCCCTGCCTCTGCGGAGCAGCGGTTGCCCCAGCCTTCGCTGGAGTCCTTGCTTCGGGATTTCGCTGGACGGATAGGGCTTCCCTGCTTCTCTGGGTTACCGTATGGCCATATCCGCGAACGCTGGGCCTTGCCATTTGGAGTGGCAGCTTCCATCAGTCGGCAAGGCTACCTTACCATTGAAGAGGCGCTGGTGGCTAAGGATTGACCGGTAGCGTGGGATTACCGCGGTGGGCGCTGGCTCAGGAGTGTGAACCGCAGAGAGCTCTCTGCGCCTGCGGGCACGGTTAGACGGAATCCCACGGTAGTGGCATCGATGCGCCGGTGCGGATGGGTTGTACTCGTTACGCGCCAGTTCTGCTGATCCCAGCGGAGGCGGAACCGGATCTCTACGGTAGCCGGTTCCTGCCCGCCGTTGAGGAGTGTTAGCGCGTAGCTCTCCTCCACGAGATCACTGCCGAGCTCTCGGCGCTCTACTGTCTGCTGTCGGGCTTTCAGCTCAAAGGTTGGTCCGAGCTCTATGGTTGCTGTGTCTCCAGTGGGGGTCTCTGGGAACGGTACAATCCCGAGGAGCTCCAGGGTATCTCCTGACAAGACGAACACTCTAGCGATGCCTTTAGGCAATGGTTGTCCAAGCCCATTCTGAGATGTGTTGGCGATGCGGAGTAGGCGGAGCACGGGAAGGGACCCACTCCCATCGGCAAAGGCTTCGACGATGTAGAGCCACTGGCTGCGGCTGTCGGTACAGGGTAGCAGTGGAACCTGTATGGAGCTATTCGCAGGCAAGGAGAGAATGCGGGGCAGGGTATAGCGGTAAACGCCACGCATCTCAGTCGGCGAGGGCTCGCGAGGACTTTTAGCGAGCAGGGCTTCACCGAGCTGAGCCCGTTGGAATGGCTCCGGGATAGCACTCATCTGTGGGACGTAACCGGCGACAAGGCTGACGTAAGCAGAGTCGTAGTTCCTCTCAGACGAGTTCTCCACATGCGCAAAGCCGCACAGCCGCAACGAGGTTCCGCGGGGGGGCACGTAGAGAGTGTAAACAGCTTGCCAGCGAAGCGCATCCGTGAGGTAGGCAACCGTTAGCGGGACCTCGCCGGAGCGATCGGTCTCTACCAGCGCCGTCAGTGAGATAGGAGTCGTGAGCTCTGGCACCTCTTCCTCGACCAGGATTCGGAATTCGTTTGGTGAAGGGAGCAGGAGGAGTCCGGCTGGCGTGCGGACGAGGGCATGGTTAGGGAGTACTTTCACCAGCGTGCCGGTGATGACTTGCTCCTTCTCTGGGCTGATGAATCGCAAGGAACGACCTTGGAGCCGTTTCAAGGCTTCCTCCCCCGACGAAGGGGGCTGAGCAACGGAGTGCCATGCTATCCTCATTCGCTCTGGTCCTTGGATCTCTACGCTCGTGGGATCAGCTAAGGAAATGCCGGGAAAGGCAACCAAGGTTTGTCCGGCGGTGAGGCGGGCAGTCCATCGCTCGCGTGCAAAGGCCATACCGTTCTGGTAGATCGTCAGGTGCCGTTCGGAGAGCTGGGCAGAGATCGGCTGGGCGTCTAAGGAAGAGCTCGCCACCAGAAGGAGCGTAAGTACACACCACATTGCAGCTTACAAGCGCAGTAGCCAACGTCCAAAAGAAGAGAGCACAGAGATGAGAATCGAGCCGAGCAAGGCGTTGCCGAAGCCATCAATCCGAAAGCCTGGCACAATTGCTGCTGCCAGCCATAGCCCGACGGCATTCAGAACGAAGAGGAAGAGCCCGAACGTGAGCACTACAGCAGGGAGCGTCAGCAGGACCAGCAAAGGGCGCACCACAGCGTTGATGAGCCCTAACACAGGAACTGTTAGTAGTGCCGACCATACGTTGGCGATACTGATTCCTGGCAGTGCAGCGGCTACGAGACCGATGACGGCAGTGTTAAGCAGCCACGACGCTATCAGGCGCATCCAACTCCCTCAGAGAATGAGCATCGCGTCACCGTATGCGAATAGGCGATAGTTCTCCTTTACTGCCGTTCGGTATGCCTTCATGATGAGCTCAGGTCCTGCGAGTGCCGCCCCGACCAGTAGCGATGGCGAGGTCGGTGGGTGGAAGTTGGTGATTATGCTCTGTACAATGCGGAACTCGTACGGTGGGTAGATAAATCGGTCGGTCCACCCCCGAGTGGGCTTGATGACGCCCGAGGTCAACGCACTGGATTCCAGAGCACGTGCGACACTGCAGCCGACAGCGCAGACACGTTTCCGGTTCTGTAATGCCCGGTTGATGACCTCCGCTGCTTGTGGACTGACCTCGAAGTATTCCGAGCTCATCGTGTGTTTGCTGAGGTCCTCTACCTCGATGGTTTCAAAAGCTCCCAGCCCAATGTGGAGGGTGATCGGGACAATGCGGACTCCGCGTTGAGTCAGTTGTTGCACCAACTCTCGCGTGAAGTGAAGGCCTGCCGTCGGAGGAGCTAAGGACCCGATACGCTCTGGATTGGCGAAGACGGTCTGGTACCACTCTTTGTCGCTTTCCTCCGGCTGTCGCTGGATGTAGTCGGGGAGGATAACGCTCCCCAACCGTTCCATGACCTTGTACAGGTCACCAGTGTAGCTGAATCGGACAATGCGCCCGCGCGAAGTCGTGTTGTCTATGATCTCGGCGTAGAAGCGGTTGTTGTCGAAGTAGATTTTGTTGCCGATCCGCACCTTTCGAGCAGGCTCCACGAGCACTTCCCAGATGTTGGCCTCGGGACTCAGTTTGCGGGCCAGGATGACCTCAATTGGGGCATATGTCCGCTCTTTCTTCCCGATGAGACGGGCTGGATAGACCCATGTGTCGTTGACAACTAGGCAGTCACCTTTGTGGAAATAGCCTACGATGTCGCGAAAGGTCCGGCGCTCCAGCTCTCCAGAATCACGATGGACAACCAGCAAGCGGGCGCTGTCGCGTGGATCTGCAGGAAAGCGGGCAATTGCCTGTTTTGGGTAAGAGTAACGAAACGCGGACAGCTTCGTCCGTAAGAGCATCTCTCCCCACATGGCGCCGTATCGTACTGATGGTACAGCATACGTGACGTAAATCCTGCCGATTTCGTTAGTTTTACTACACTTGAAGTCCTTGCCAAGGCTGAATGGCGGGAGGTAGATTCCAGCTCGTTGCACCATACAAACCCGCTGGAGACCAGCCCAAAGCGATTGCCCAACTCGTGGAAAATCTCCGACGCGGTGTAAAGCACCAAGTACTGCTCGGTGTTACTGGATCGGGGAAGACCTTCACTATCTCCAACGTCATCGCCGAAATCCAGAAGCCGACCCTAGTCATTTCGCCGAACAAGACCCTGGCAGCCCAGCTCTATGGTGAGTTTCGCCAATTCTTCCCTCACAATGCCGTGGAGTTCTTCATCTCGTACTACGACTACTACCAGCCGGAGGCTTACGTGCCAGCGACGGACACCTACATCGAGAAGGAGGTTGCCATCAACGAGGAGATAGACCGGCTGCGGTTGCGTGCGACGAGTGCTCTCTTGGAGGGACGTCGGGATGTCATCGTAGTTGCTTCCGTAAGCTGCATCTACAGCATCGGAAAGCCTGAGGATTTTCGAGCAACGCTACTGCCCCTCCGAGTGGGGATGCGGATGGGACGGCGTCAGCTCTTGTCAAGGTTAGTCGATATCTACTACGCCCGCAATGACGAGGAGCTGACGCGTGGTACCTTCCGTGTCCGCGGGGATGTCATTGACGTTGTTCCTGGATATGAGCACACGAACGCTCTTCGGATTGAGCTCTTCGGCGATGTAATCGACCGCTTAGCATGGATAGACCGCATCAGCAGTGCTGTGCTAGAGGGAGTAGAGGCTGTGACTCTCTATCCCGCAAAGCTCTTCATTACAACACGAACTCAGCTAGAGCGCGCGATTGTCTCCATCCGACAAGAGCTGGCCGAGCGACTACGCGAACTCCGTGCTCAAGGGAAGGAATTGGAAGCCCGGCGGTTGGAACAGCGTACGCTCTTTGACCTAGAAATGCTCCAGGAGATTGGCTACTGCCCTGGCATCGAGAACTACTCGCGCCATCTCTCCGGTCGCCAACCAGGAGAGCGCCCTTGGTGCTTGCTAGACTACTTCCCGCGCGATTACTTGCTCATCATTGACGAAAGCCATATCACCATCCCTCAGTTGCGGGGAATGTACAACGGGGACCGCTCACGGAAGGAAACCCTCGTTGAGTATGGCTTTCGCTTACCTTCAGCACTGGACAACCGTCCTCTGCGCTTTGAGGAGTTTGAGGAGCTCGTCAATCAAGTTATCTACGTGAGTGCGACGCCGGGAGAGTATGAGTTGGAGAAGAGCCAGGGGGTGGTCGTTGAACAGATCATCCGTCCCACGGGGCTTCTCGATCCAGAGATTCAGGTACGTCCTACTCGTCACCAGATAGACGACCTGCTGGGAGAAATCCGCCGGCGGATAGAGCGGAAGCAACGGGTCTTGGTTACAACGCTGACAAAGCGTATGGCTGAGGACCTTGCAGAATACTTGAGTGCTTTCGGGATCCACGTGGCCTACCTCCATGCTGATATCGATGCAGTGGAGCGGGTGGAGATCCTTCGAGATTTCCGCCTAGGCCGCTACGACGTGCTAGTTGGCGTCAATCTGCTTCGCGAGGGGTTAGATCTGCCGGAAGTCTCACTCGTCGCGATCCTCGATGCTGACAAGGAAGGGTTCCTCCGCAGCTACCGCTCGCTCCTGCAGATTGCTGGGCGCACAGCGCGGAATGCAGAGGGTCTGGTCATCCTCTACGCTGACCAGATTACGGAGGCGATGCAGAAGGTGATCTCCGAAACGAACCGTCGCCGGGCGCTCCAGATAGAGTACAACCGTCGGCACGGCATCAACCCGCGTACGGTCTACAAGAGCCTGGAGGAGATTCTCCAGACGACAGCTATTGCGGACATTCAACAGCGGCGGTGGCGGGATCTTCCTGCTACTACCCACCTCACAGCTCCAGTGGCAGCCGATCCGCTCATCGCTTACATGACTGCCGAGCAGCGGCGACAACTGGCGCAGGAACTTCAGGCAGAGATGCGGCGTGCTGCGCTGGAGCTGGACTTTGAGCGAGCCGCTGAGCTGCGGGACGCACTGCTACAGCTCTACCGTGACTTCCCCCAGGATTTCCCTGACCTCCCGTTGCCAGCCGTGAGGCCGGAAGGCTCGTCGTGAGCTCTCCCAAAAGGTCCGCCGCAGGGAAGGGACTTCCTGATCTGCGCCGATACCGCTAGCGCTACCGAACAATGAGCACGGGAGACCGGAAGAGCTGGGAACCGCTCCGTACAGTCAGGGTGTATGTCCCGGCAGCTAATGAATAGACTGGTAGTACGAGTTCGCCTACCTCAGCTCCAACTGAGCGCTGTATCCGAACCCGGCCCTGAAGGTCGCGGAGCTCTACCTCTGCAGGGTAGGTTAGGTCGGAAGGCAAGCGTACTCGCACGACCTCTGTAGCAGGGATTGGGCTGATATGCAGTGCTTGTGGTAGGACCTCAGCAACGCTTGTAGCCTGACGCCCGACCCCTGACAAGAGCACAATAGCTTGTGGCTCCGTAGGATCGTTGCAGGTGATGGTAAGCTGTGCTGTGTGGGAGCCCCTTCGAGTTGGACGGAATTGGATTTCAAGTGTCGTCTCCTCGCTAGGGTTCAGAACAATCGGCACGAGGTCAGCTTCTGGGACATTGAAGGCATTAGCATCCGCTCCGCTAAGCTGGATCTGTGTGATGCGCAGCTCCGCGTTACCTGAGTTGCTGATGCTTAGCGTCAGCGAGCGCGTCGTGTTGATCTCTACTGAGTCAAACCGCAGTGAGTATGTGCTCAGGGCAATGCGGGGCTGAGATTGCTGTCCGCCGCCGCCCAGGAGCCACGTCACAACCCGGTTCCACAAGTCTTGCCGTAAGCTAGCGCTGGCAATGGCTTCAGGGCCAAAACTCGTGTAGACAATTCGATTCCCGTTGCTGAGCTCTCTCCGCACTCCCCCGAGAGAGCTCGGCGTGTTGTCGTAGTAGAAGACAGGCTGCGAAGCGCTGCCCGAGCGGAGACTGAAGATGTCCGTGTAGAGATTATAGCCTGCGTTGACGCTAGTGTTCGCAGTTGCAGAGAAGCCATTCCCGATGGGATCGTTCGCTACCCCCGCGATCGGGAATGAGACGAGGGTGTTGCCGCTGAAGCGCTGCTGGAGCCGAGTATACTGGAGACCCAGGTCGTTGGTGTAGAAGCTCCGAGCTGCAGAGGTGCGGTACTGGGATTGGGGATCAAAGGCCCAATACATCCCTGCTTGGGAAATCAGCCACACCCGTGTGCCAGCGTTAAGGGCTTGTTGGATAGCATTGAAGATATGGTCCAACTCACCCCCTGGAGTGTGGAGGGGATAGTCTCCCATTGGGAAGACCGCAAGCCGAAAACTTTGCACGGGGAAAGCTGCCATCTCTTCTGGAAGGAGCGGTAAAAAGGCTACATCCCCTCGGAGTGCGGGGATTTGGGAAGCGATGTTGAGGTAGGCGGTAGCGAACCAGGGCGTGATGCCGTAGTAGAGTATGTACCGAGAGTTTTCCGCAAGCAGGCCTATAACAACGCTCGTATCCTGAAGCTCTATGATCGCTCCACTCGTCCGGGTAAGCAGCTCGGGCTTCAACGCCAGCCGTACATACCCTGCGTCGCTCGGCGAGGTAATCCGTATGGTGAATTGCTGAGATGCCCCAGGGGCCAAGTAAGCAGAGTCTGGGGAGATTGTTGCACTCCAGCCTAAATTCTGTAGGACTACAGTACGGTTCGGGTCGGTCACCAGGCGGAAGCTGTAAGCTTGAGAACTTGAGTTGCGCAGAGTTACCGTCCGCGTAACGGTTGTGCTGCGTGGTATGTATGAGAACTGAGGAGTTGGAGCCGTGAGTTGGACTGTGACGTATACGAGCTTCTCCTCTAAATTGGTCCCGGCATCAATCACCTCCCTTGTAGAGCTGTTCTGGACGAACGCGATGACGTAGTCCTGGCCTGGAGGCCAGAGCTCTCCACTGCTCAGCTGGTAGACAAACGGGCCGAAGCTCTGCTCCTGCCCTGGGGCAAGGGAACCCGACAGAGCCATCCCACTCGCGCTCGGTAGCATCTTCATCATGGCGTCGTAGAAGACCGTTTCGCCGTTCGAACTCTGGAGGCGCTGTGGGAGGTCGGGGAGGTCTACTCGACGGTTGACGACGACTGTGTGCAGCACGTGCCCATTCAGCGACAGGGGTTGGGAACCGACATTGCGGATGCGTACGGTGACGCTGATGTTAGGAGCGTTCTGGCGAGACTCTGTGACCGTAATCTGGAGCCGTACGGGGCGGCCCTGTTGTTGCTGGACGGCATTGTCAAAGGCACTAGTGACAGGGTGTCCTGTCCATGTTCCCATAACGGCAGCGAAGGGGATACTGTTGACACTGTAGTACTGCCGGCGCGCCTGGTTTTCCGTTGGGTTCGCCACGTTGAAGGGATCGCCAGGAGCTGGCCAGTTCATGTGGTAGCGGATAGAGAGCAGCCCCCGGTCTACGCGGACCATGCCGTTGAGCTTCTCCGATGCCTGGACGCACGGAGGACACGTTGCACTGGTGAACTCCTCTATGAGCACGTACCGCTTCGGGGACTGCTGGGCTAGTAGACTGCTCCACAGACTGAGCCCAAGCAAGAATGTGACTCCATAACGCGCCATTGCCTTTCCCTCCTGCGCTTAGCAGTACGACACGAGCGCTGTCAAAGATACAGCTTTTTCGGGAACTCTGGTTGCCCTTGGATGGCGCATGTAGGGGGGAAGACGGTAGGACGAGTTACGTAATTTCACGTTCGGTAGTGGTAGCTGCGATGGGTCATGGAACGACGTAAAGTCCTGAAGTACGGCATTGTCGGTAGCGTTGCCCTACTTGGCTGGGCCTGTCAGCGGAAGGGGCCAGCACAGTCTACTACCTCGGTGGTACCACAGACGCAGGTTCGCTGGCGCCTGGCAACTTCGTGGCCTCCCAACTTTCCGGTCTTCGAGCATGGTCCTCGACGCCTGGCTGAGTTGCTGGCGAAGATGTCCGGAGGGCGGTTCGTGCTTGAGGTCGATTCGGCAGGCAAGCACAAAGCACCGTTTGGGGTCTTCGATATGGTCCGCAACGGAACGTACGATATGGCGCATACGGCGGCCTACTACTGGAAGGGCAAGGAGGCAGTGATGTCGCTCTTCACGACCGTACCCTTCGGAATGAACGTTCTGGAGCAGTACGCATGGCTCTTCTACGGCCCCGGGATGGAGCTCATGCAGCGAGTGTTCGGTAGGCATGGGTTGCTCTCTTTCCCCGGCGGAAATACGGGGATGCAGATGGGTGGCTGGTTCCGGAAGGAGATTCGCTCTGTGCAGGATTTCCGAGGGCTGAAGATTCGTATCCCTGGACTTGGAGGCGAAGTGTTGGCCCGTTTGGGAGCTGAGCCTATTACTCTGCCGGCGGGTGAACTCTACACAGCGCTGGAGAAGCGCGTCATTGATGCCCTGGAGTGGGTGAGCCCAGCAATAGACCTGACGATGGGCTTCCAGCAGATCGCGGAGTACTACTACTTAGGCTGGCACGAGCCGGCAGCAGAACTCCAATATCTCGTCAACAAGCGCCGCTTTGAAGAGCTTCCTCAGGAGTTCCAGGCGATGCTGGTGACGGCGATGAAGGAGACTGCTCTGGATGTAACCAGCGAGTTCTTCGCTCATAATGTGGAGGCGTTGAAGGAGCTCCGTACGAAGTACCCGAAGGTCAAAATCATGCAGTTCCCCCCCGAAGTCATCGCGGAGCTGAAGCGGCAGACACGGCTACTCCTTGAGGAGTACGCGGCTCGAGATCCCCTCTTCCGGGAAGTGTGGGAGAGTCAGCAGCGCTTCCTGGAGGATGCCCGTCAGTGGACAGCTATTTCAGAGCACTACTACCTCAACATTCGCTGAAGCCCGAAGAGCTCAGGAGCTAGCACCAGGGCGCAGACCATGAGTACCTGCAGGGAGATGAAGGGGATCACCCCCCGGTAGATGTCCAGCGTCTCCATGGACGGAGCAGCTCCCTTCAGGTAGAAGAGGCTGAACCCAAACGGTGGTGTCAGGAACGAGGTCTGCAGGTTCATCGCAATTACGACTCCGAGCCACAGCGGATCAAACCCGGCACGAACAAGGACAGGGGCAATAATTGGGACAACGATGTAGCTAATCTCGACGAAGTCTAGGAAGAAGCCGAGGAAGAAGATGAGCAGCATCGCAACTACAAGCATACCCGCTGGGCCACCGGGGAGCCTTTCAAAGAAGTCGTAGACAGCCTGCTCTCCACCGGCGTAAGAGAAGGCCATAGAGAATGCCGTAGCGCCGATGAGGATTGTGAAGACCATCGCAGAGATGCGGGCCGTCTCGCGAGCTGCTTCCCAGAGTAGTTGCCAGGAAAAGCGCCGGTGAAGTAGAGATAGACCAACGCTACCAATTGCCCCAACGGCGGCCGATTCTGTCGGGGTAGCTATCCCGGCGAAGATGGAGCCCAGCACGAGGACGATGAGGAACACTGGCGGCGCTACAGCCCAGACAATCCTCTGCCACGATGGCTGGTGCTCTAAGGGGAGAGGAGGAAGCCACTGGGGTCGCAAGAGGCCTACTGCTATAGTCCAGACGACGTAGAGTAGGGCCAGTGCTATGCCCGGCATGAATGCTGCTCGGAATAGGTCTCCCACGGGAACTTGAAGGACCTCTCCCAGCACGATGAGCACGATAGAGGGAGGGATGATCTGCCCAAGCGTTCCCGCTGCGCAGATGACGCCAGCAGCGAAGCGTCGATTGTAGCCGTATTTCAGCATCACCGGCAGAGCGATCAGGCTCATTGCAACGACCGTTGCCCCCACAATTCCAGTAGAAGCGGCCAAGATGCTCCCAACGAGGATTGTCCCAATCGCTATTCCTCCGCGCAGGCGTCCAAAGAGCATCCCAATTGTCTCCAACAACGTCTCGGCTAATCCTGAACGCTGGAGGACCATGCCCATGAAGATGAAGAGCGGGACGGCCATGAGGGTGAAGTTTGTCATCAGCGCGTAGATCCGCTCTGGCAGCATTGCGAAGAGCTCCACTTGCCCGGTCAGCACTGCAAAGGCAATGGCGACGGCGGCGAAGGTGAAGGCCACTGGGTAGCCGAGCATCAAGAGAACGAATGCCGCCGCAAAGAGCAGGATGCCAATCATAGCCTCTGCTCCTTAGCCGCTGCGTGGTCTTGTCCCCGAGCTCTCCGCCATACCAGCGCGAGCGCTGCCGTGGCCAGAAGTCCAAAGCTGAGTGGAATAGCAGCCTTGAACACGTATACTGCTGGTAGTCCTCCGGGGTTTGGTGAAGCTTCCCGGATGGCGAATGAGTACGCGACGAAATCGTACGATGCCCAGAGCACGACTCCGGTGAAGGGGAGGAGAAGGAGGAGAGTGCCGAAGATGTCAATCCGCCGTTGCCACACTTCAGGGAATCGGGCGTAGAGGACGTCTATTCGCACGTGTCCGCCAATACGTAGCGTTGGTGCCATAGCTAGGAGGAACGTCAGTGCGTAGAAGTACCACTGCAGCTCCTGCAGAGCCATAGCGCTCACGTTGAAGACGTACCGTGCTAAGACGTTCCCGAAGACCAAAAGGGTGAGCACCAAAACACAGAGGGCAGCCACTGACTCAGCTCCACGCAGTACACGCTCGACTGCTTGGACCAGACGCTCCATGCTGCTGTCCTCCAAGGGGTTGCGGAGCATTGCAAAATTACTCGGCGGCTTCCTGGGGGAGCTTGGCGGCCCTAATTTTGCTGAGGCTCGCATTGGGCAGGCTTCCGATGCGGATATGGGTTGAACTGCCTGGGCGCCGAGTAGCTGTAGACCCGAACTCCCCGATAGAGCTAGCCTTTCCGATCATCCACGAAGCACAGGTCCCTCGGGCTTTTGGGCTCCAACAGCCACGGATTGTGCCTGTTCTGCAAGGGAGCTTTGTAGGTTCAGTTGCTGCTGGTGGACCATGTAACTGCGATTATCTGCAGCTCATCCCCCATGGACACACAACTCATACTGAGTGCATCGGCCATATCACAGCAGAGCGTATCCCACTCTACCATTGCCTGCGCCGCTATCTCTTTTGGGCACAGTTGGTGACTGTACAGCCTCAGGTTCTTGATAATGGCGACCGGGTGATCACAGCAGCTCAGCTCCAGTCCGTGCTCGTGAGCCCGCTTCCGGAAGCACTGATTGTGCGAACGGTCGGTGTAGACTCGAGAGGGCAGGACTTCTCAGGGACGAACCCTCCGTACTTCACTCCTGAGGCTGCTGAACTGTTAGCGCGCCACGGCATCCTCCACTTGCTGACCGACTTGCCGTCCATAGATCGGGAAGAGGACGGCGGGGCGTTGTGGGCACACCGTGCCTTTTGGCAGTATCCTCATGCACCGAGAGTGGAGGCGACAATCACAGAGCTGCTCTCCATCCCACCCGCATTGCCCGACGGAGAGTACCTGCTCCAGTTCCAGATCCTCAACGTTGACAGCGATGCCAGTCCCAGCAAACCTGTCCTCTACGCCCCTCTGGAGGTTGTGAGCGGATGAGGGCTAAGCACCTCGTGTAGGAGCTTTTCTCTAAGTTTGGGCCGTGCTCGGTGTATTTCGCGGCAGCGATATACCGGGGAAGGGTGGTCAGGTAGGGTGCATGCGATGCCGGTCACGAAGTACATCTTCATCACGGGTGGTGTGCTTTCCTCGCTGGGCAAAGGAATTGCGACTGCGTCTCTAGGATTACTCCTGAAGCAACGCGGATTCAGCGTGACGGCTCTCAAGTTTGACCCTTATATCAACGTGGATCCCGGCACGATGAATCCCTACCAGCACGGAGAGGTCTACGTCACGGATGATGGCGCTGAGACCGACCTCGATCTGGGACACTATGAGCGCTTCATGGGCATTACGACCTCGCGGCTCAACAACACAACAGCGGGACAGGTCTACTACGAAGTCATCCAGCGTGAGCGCAAAGGCTACTACTTGGGCAAAACTGTCCAAGTCGTCCCGCACATCACTGATGAAATCAAGCGCCGAATGACTATCTTCGATGGGCAGTACGACATCGTGCTCATCGAGATCGGCGGGACGGTTGGGGACATCGAGTCGTTACCGTTTCTCGAGGCTGCCCGTCAGCTCTGTCTGGAACGGGGAGCACAGAATACGCTCAACATGCACTTGACGTATGTGCCCTACATTCGTTCGGCCGGGGAGGTCAAGACAAAGCCAACCCAGCATTCGGTCAAGGCGTTGATGGAAGCAGGGATCCGACCAGATATCCTCCTCTGCCGTACGGAGCAGCGGTTGGGCCGTGAGGTCCGCTCGAAGATCGCGCTCTTCTGTAACGTGGAGGAGGAGGCCGTCATTGAGGCCCTGGATGTGGAGACCATCTACGAAGTGCCGCAGCTCTTCAGTCGCCGGGGGCTTGACACGATCGTGCTGAGGAAGCTTGGACTCCAAGGGAGGCCCCTTCGGATGGAGTGGTGGAACAGCTTCGTACGACGCGTCAAGCATCCTCGCCATAGCGTTACGGTAGCCTTCGTAGGGAAGTACACCCAGTACTGGGACTCGTACAAGAGCATCCTGGAAGCGCTTGTCCATGCCGGTGCTGTCAGCAATACCCGAGTCAACATCCGTTGGGTGAGCGCTGAGGAGCTGTTGCTCAACGGAACTATGGGGAATCCTCTGGCAGACGTTGATGGTATCCTGGTTGCTCCTGGATTTGGGGTCCGCGGAGTAGAAGGCAAGATCGCGGCTGCGGGGTATGCTAGGCGGCATAACATTCCCTACTTCGGTATCTGCCTGGGGATGCAGTGTGCTGTTATCGAGTTTGCGCGTAACGTCTGCGGTTGGCCTGAAGCCCATTCAGCGGAATTTGCCCGAACAGAGTACAACGTCATTGACCTTCTGCCGGAACAGCGGAAGGTCAAACAAAAAGGGGGAACGATGCGCTTAGGAGCCTATCCGTGCATCATTCGTAAGGGGACAAAGGCATGGCAGGCGTACAAGCAGGAACTAGTGTACGAACGGCATCGGCATCGATACGAGGTCAATCCCGATTTCCTGCCGGCACTTCAGGAGCATGGACTTATCGTCAGCGGTAGCTCACCGGACGGGCGGCTCGTGGAGATCGTGGAGCTCGCCAATCATCGTTGGTTCGTCGGGGTACAGTTCCACCCAGAGTTCAAGTCACGCGTTCCCACCGGCCACCCGTTGTTCGTGGAGTTCGTTCGGGCAGCGTTGCGCTATCGTCAGGCGCGGCAAGGACTGGTGCCAGCGGCGGTAACTGGATGACGCCCAGGACAGTAATCCTTGCGGAGCTGTCGGCTACCGCCATAGAGGAGTTCTTCCCATTCAGTAGTCTGCACTGTCTTTGGGAGCTCCGCTGGGGGCCCTTCCGGCTCTACGAGTGGTGGCAGCGCCTCTTTCCGATGGCTCGCGTTACCGTGGCCGTCCCGCCTGAGCGCGAACTATGGCGCCGCTCCTTCCTGGCAAGGACACCAGCAGTAAGCGAAGGCGGGGTTGTAGGGCCGATTCTGGTGGTGAATACACAACTTCTGCCGCTGCGCCGTACCTTCCATACTCTTGCTGGGATATGGCGAGACATGACTGCAGAGCACAAAGTGTGGGCCGTTCTGACTAAGGGAGTGATAGCAGCGTTGTGGATAGACTCTCCAACGCTTCCAGACGAAGTAGTAGGGCTGGGGAAGGGGCGGTGGCTACCAGAGGCGGCGGAGTGGTGTCAACGGATACCGCACGTTGAGCAATCACTGCCACTGCTGCACTCACTATGGGGGCTCATTGCAACACTGCCGGAGGCATTTGCCGAAGCGGAGTCCATGCTCCCTTTGGGAGTGGATCTGGAGCCGTGGCAACGGCGTGGGGTCTGGATTCTCGCTCCCGAACGGGTTGCCATTGCTCCCACGGCTGAACTTGCTCCTGGGGTTGTCATTGATGCACGAGGTGGGGCAGTCATCATAGAAGACAGGGTCGTCTGCCAGCCCCATGCAGTCCTGCTTGGACCGTGTAGCATCGGGCAGCATTCTCTACTCCGTGCCCACGTTACAATTGGCGCCTACACCGCCGTTGGAGAGCATTGCCGCCTTGGCGGAGAAGTTGCCCATAGTGTCTTCCACGGCTATGCCAATAAACAGCATGAGGGATTCGTCGGACATTCCTATCTCGGCGAGTGGGTAAACCTTGGGGCTGGTACGACGACGTCTAATTTGAAAAACACCTACGGCACTGTGCGGGTACGCTTGCCCGTCGGTGAACGGGATACCGGGATGCAGTTCCTCGGAACACTCTGCGGTGACCATACGAAGACGGCAATAGGTACCTGCCTGCGGACAGGGGCTGTAGTGGGTGTCTGTACAAATGTCCTCTCGGGGGGAATGGGGGCTCGGCTAGTTCCCTCTTTCAGCTGGGGAGATGCTTGCCAGCCTCAGCCCTATGCCATCGAGAAGGCCCTCGAAGTGGCCCGTCGTGCGATGACACGTCGCCACAAGGAGCTTCTTCCGGAAGAAGCTGAACTCTTACATCGCGAATATGAGCGTTGGTGGAGTAGAACGGCTAAGGGGATGTAGCAATGTTCTTCCGCCTGCTTTACGACGAGGCTCTGGCGCAAGCCTCCTACTTCGTGGGGTGTGAAGCCACAGGCGAAGCGTTAGTGGTGGATCCAACACGAGATGTAGACCGCTACCTGGAGTTAGCAGCACGGCATGGATTCCAGATTACGGCTGTTACCGAGACCCATATCCATGCTGACTTCCTGTCGGGTACTCGGGAGCTTGCAGAGCGGACTGGAGCGGCGGTCTATCTGTCTGGTGCGGGAACTCCAGACTGGCAGTACCGCTGGGCGACGAAAGAGGTAACACTGCTTCAGAACGGGGATGCCTTCCGTGTAGGGCGCTTGCTCATTACCGCGCTCCACACCCCAGGGCATACGCCCGAGCATCTCTGCTTCGCTCTGACGGATCGAGGCGTAGGAGCAACTCATCCAGTGGGTATCTTCACGGGGGATTTCCTGTTCGTCGGGGATGTTGGGCGGCCGGACCTCTTGGAAAGCGCTGTTGGACAGCGCGGAGTGGCTCGGCAGTCGGCGGAGGTGCTCTTCGACTCACTTGCCATCTTGGAGACGCTGCCCGACTTCGTCCAAGTCTGGCCTGGACATGGTGCCGGTAGCGCCTGCGGCAAGGCGTTGGGAGCAATCCCGCAATCAACGATTGGCTACGAGCGCCGCTACAACCCGGCTTTGCAGATAACGGATCGTGCGCAGTTCGTTGAGTTCGTCCTCCAGGGGCAGCCTGACCCACCACTGTACTTTGCGCGGATGAAGCGCCTCAATCGGGACGGAGTGCCAATCCTTGGGGACTTGCCACGGCCACGGCGGCTGACGCTCCAAGAACTTCGTTCCCTATTGCCGGAGGTCTGGATTGTTGATACCCGGCCATGGGGAGAGTTCCAGAAAGGGCATCTCGAGGGATCGATCTTCGCTCCGTTGGCGCGGGCCTTCCCGACGGTGGTGGCATCGTACGTACCAGAAGATGCCCCAGTCGTCTTGATCCTTCCAGAGTCTCTCCTCCCGGAGGCCGTACGACAACTCGTGCGTGTCGGGGTGGACCGGATCGTGGGGTACGTTGAACCGCACCATCTTTCAGCAGCTGACGGCTTGCTGCAGTCGCTGCCTACCGTAACTGTGGACGAGCTGAGCTCGGTACGGCCCGATTCCGTCGTGTTGGTGGACGTGCGCAACCACGACGAGTACGCAGCTGGGCATATCCCAGGCGCGCTCCACGCTCCCTATGCACGACTGCCCGAACACTGGGATCAGTTGCCGAAGGACGCAGAGCTGGTAGTCTACTGCCAATCCGGCGAGCGTTCAGCGTATGCGGCTGCTTTACTACAGCGGTATGGCTTCCGGGTGCGCCAGTATGCTGGGGGATTCTGGGAATGGGTACTTTCAGGAGGACCCGTTGAGCGATGAGGGCAGACGCTCGGCGGCCCGGAGCCGTGCGCTCCGGCAGCGAGGGTTCTGCTGCACTTCTGCTGCTAATGGCCGTAAAGGCTTTGGGGTAAGGATGCGGAAGAGTGGCACGGAACTTGTTGATGTTTGCCGAAGGAAGTCTTTGACAATTCGGTCCTCCAGTGAGTGGTAGCTGAGCACGACTAGGCGTCCGTAGGGTGCCAGCAGTTTCGGTGCGCACTGAAGGGCATCCTGAAGGGCACTGAGCTCGTCATTGACGGCGATGCGGAGGGCCTGGAAGATACGGGCCAGCGACTTCAGGCGGTGGGGAGGTGGGACGACCTCCTCTACCACCGCCCGAAGATCCGCTGTGGTCCGTAGGGGCGCACTCCGCCGGCGTTGTACGATCCGGCGGGCGATCGCCCGGGCTCGAGGCTCTTCGCCGTAGCGGCGAAAGAGCGACGCGAGCTCTTCCTCCGATGCTGCTGCCAGCAGGGCTTCCGCTGTCTGGGGAGAGTCGGGGTTGAAGCGCATGTCTAAAGGCGCCAGCGCTCGGAAGGTGAAGCCCCGCTCGGGAGTGTCCACCTGATGCCACGACAACCCCAGGTCCAGCAGGAAGCCCTGCACCTTCCCCATTACATCGGTCAGTAACGTGCATGCGTCCCGGAAGTTCGCCCGCAGCAGGCGGAGGCGCCCCTCCTGGATTTCCTGCGCGAATCGCTGTTGGCAGTATGCCAATGCTTCTGGGTCCACATCCATCCCAATCACGTACCCTGCCGATAGGCGCTCGAGTAGTGCTGCCGTATGTCCACCCCCGCCGATCGTTCCATCCACGTAGATGCCCTCTGGCGAGCGGAACCATAGCGCTACAACCTCCTGCAGCATTGCAGGTACGTGGTACGGTCCGTTGCCGGCAGACTGTAGCTTCATGGAGAGCGCATAACATGCGCGGCAACCTCTTCATAGGACCGGGCAAAGCTTACCAAGTAGCGCTCGAACTCCTCTGGGTTCCAGAACTCGATGTGGTCTACCACCCCGACAATGGTTACCTTGGAGTTGATCCCAGCGAACTCGAGATGGCGGCGGGGGAGCATAATGCGTTGCTGGGCATCTAGTTGCACCTCTTCGCTCCATGCCAGGATCATTCGGAGGAAGAACCTCTCTTGCTCATCGTACTGGTTGAGGCGGGCGAACCGCTCTTCATACTTTCGCCATTCGTCCAAGGGATAGGCTACAATGCAGCGGTCCACTCCGCGAGTGACAATGAACGTGTCTTGTGCCTCTGGAGAGAGGCTTCGACGCATCTTGGCCGGTAGGCTCACACGGCCCTTAGCATCTAGGGAGTGGGTCTCTTGTCCCTTGAAGAACGCCACGGTCTGCTACATGAAGTTGCTACGGACGCGCTGGGAGAATCTCCCACTTTCTCCCACTACCTTGTCTGCAAAAAAGGCGGACGTGCTCCATCGCCCCTTGCTACTCTTGGTAGTAGGGGGACGGGGTAGGGCTATGAGCCTCAAAATGAGCGTTTTCTTGCAAAAATCGTGTATTTGGTATACATCTATCGCCGTTATTGTGCGTTTACAGTTCAAGTCCTCCCGTGGCGGGCAGCATCAGGTAGAGTTCTACTGAACAGATTTTCAGTATCAGTGTGCCGGACTGAATAGATTTTCACTAGCTTTGTGGTCGCCGTACCAACTCAAAGGAAGATGGTGGAGCGACGGGGAATCGGACTGAGCCGTCGGCAGCTCCAAGCTCTTCGCTGTATTGCTGAGAGTATCGCAGAGCGGGGATTCCCTCCAACCATTCAGGAGCTGTGCCACGCACTAGGATGTCGCTCTACCAATGCTGTGTACGGTCTCCTCAAGGCCTTGGAGGTGAAAGGATACCTCCGTCGCCTCGGTAGGGGACGCGCTCGAAGTCTGCAGCTAACGGAGAGAGCTCTTGGAGGAATAGGTCTGCGTTCTCAGAAGCACCACGGGCATGTAGTTCCGGTGCTGCGCTCTGGAGTAGTGTTGGATCCAGCTGAGGTGTTCCGGGCACCTGTTGGCTACCTATTCTTGGATCCCCTTGTGTTCCCTGAGGAAGAGCTCTTCGCTCTTATCGTTCCAGATAGTGCTCTGCAAGGGGTCGGGATTCTGAGTGGTGATATCGTCATCGCAGTCCGCTCTGGGGAACTGGTTCCTGGAGGACTCATCGTGGCTTGGGTCAGTAGTACCCTCTTGGTGCGGTTTTTACATCAGACTCCGCGTGGATGGGAACTGCGGGCTTCCGAGCGCTCTGTGCCACCGCTACGCTTCCATGCTTCTGATCAGGACGTCGTCGTCGTAGGGCAGGTCGTCGGCCTGTTGCGCCGCTTCGCTCAGAGCTGAAAACCGGCGGTTCGGATGGTGATGTAGGTCATGCCGGAAGGTTGGGGATTCTTGAGAATTTTGTCAAGAAAAGGGTTCCTCCTCTTGAGTGTTCAAGTCTCACAATCGCTTGAAACCCCAATGCGCTGGCTTGGAGTACTCTTCATGCTGCTTCCGTTCGGATTGCTGGGCTGTGGCCCCGCGGAGAAGCCAGAACCATCTAAGGTGGAGGAAAGCACGGCGATGGAACAGGCTGCCAAAGTCCCGAGTGTTGCAGGTGTTCCCGCGGAGGTTGTGCAGCGCGGTAAGCAGATCTACGACTCGTACTGCAAGACATGCCATCAAGCGAACGGACAGGGGATCGCTGGCGTCTACCCTCCGCTGGCGAAGTCCGATTACCTGAACGACAAGCGTAAGACTATCCACTCAGTAGTCTTCGGGCTGTCGGGGCCGATTGTAGTCAATGGGAAGCAGTACAATGGGGTTATGCCTGCGGCCCCGTACAACGATCAAGACATCGCAGCAGTACTGACCTACGTGTACAACAGCTTTGGCAATCCGGGCGGCATTGTGACGCCTGAGGAAGTTGCGGCGGTCCGCAAGGCTGGGAAGTGAGGGCCTACTTGAGCCAGTCGAGTGGGTTGAGAAGCCGGCGCCCGTGCCAGAGCTGGAAGTGAAACCCTTCGCTGTCCGGCGTGTTGCCGGCAAAGCCGAGTACGGTCTCGTGTGTGACGCTCGTCCCGGGCTTGACGGCAACGCTACTGAGGTTGGCGTATACAGAGCGGAAGTTGCCGGCATGCTCTACGATGACGACGTACTGGTATGTCGGCAGCCACTGGACAGCCTTAACGGTGCCGGCAGCTACTGGCCGCACAGGAGTTCCGTAAGGAGCAGAAATGTCAACCCCGGGGTTCTCCCAGCTAACGCCTGTTTCTGGGTTGCGATGGAGACCATATCCCCGAAGGAGCTTTCGGGAGACGGAGGGCCAGCGAAGTTCTAAACGGCCGGAGAGAGTTGGGGAGGAGAGCTGCGCTGTTGGGGAGGAGGTTCGGGGAGACGTTGGCAGAGGTGGAGGCGACGAGCGTCGACGAGCCTCGGCGATGAGCCGCTCGATAAGCCGTCGGAGCTGCTGAGCGCTCTGCCGGCGTTTCTCTAACTGGAGCCGGAGCTGTCGTTGGCGTTCCCGGGTCTGCCGTAGGAGGTGCTCCTGCCGAGAGAGCATAGCTGTTAGCTCTCGCTGCTGCTCCTCGCGACGCTGGAGCCATTGCTGGCGCTGCTGGTAGAGCGAGGCAAGCCGGGCTTGGAGTTGGGCCATGACTGCATAGCGCCCTGCTACGTCCTGTTGGCGTGCTGCGTAGTGCGAGAAGAGTGCCGCAGTGTAGTGCTGTAACCGGGATCGGAGTAAGGGGTCTTCAGTGCGTATCCATACGGCGTAGAATCGGCGAAGGAGCTGACGCTGCTGCTCGTTCAAGGTGTCATGCTGACGGCGCAGGAGGTCGAGCTGCTGCTGGAGGAGCCGCAAGGAGTCGTCTATGAGCCGGAGCTGTACCCCGATGGCTACAATGGAGCGTTGTAGGAGCTGGCGGTAGCGGCGTAGACGCTCTACCCGCTGCTGCAGGGAAAGTTCCTGGCGCTGTTCGGTTTGGAGCTGCTGTCGGAGCTGGTCAATTGAACGCTGGAGTTCATTGAGGCGCTGGCGATAGCGCTCCAATTCTGCTGGCTTGGCGCTGGCAGGCGAAGGGAGGTATCCCAGCGCGAAAGCAAGGCAGAACGCAAAGGCCGGTCTAATCAGTCTCCGCCACCGGGACCCGCTCAATCGCTGCCCCAAGTTGCTGCAGCTTCTGCTCAATGGCTTCATAACCTCGATCCAAGTGGTGGACCCCAAAGACCTCCGTTCGCCCAGTAGCAATCAGGCCAGCGATGACCAGCGCTGCACTAGCCCGGAGGTCGCTAGAGACAACGCTGGCACCTCGGAGTGGACGGCCACCGTAGACTACGGCTGTGTTTCCATGGAGCTCTATCGCTGCCCCAAGCCGCTGGAGCTCAGCGATGTGCTTGAAGCGGTCGGGGTAGATGGTGTCTGTAACTCTGGAGATGCCCGGTGCTTGGAGCATTAGGGCAGTCCACTGAGCTTGGAGGTCTGTCGGGAAACGGGGATACGGTGCCGTTTGGATAGTGCTTGCTCTCGGAGGATCCTCCATGCGGAGCGTGATGGTGTTGTGAGCGATGTGGAGGGAGGCTCCAACATGCTGTAGAGACTCTATTGCTGCTCGAATGTGCTCTGGATTGACGTGGGTCAGCGTGACCTCGCCTCGTGTAGCAGCAGCAGCGATTAGGAATGTACCGGCCTCTATTCGGTCCGGGATGACCTCAACAGCAGCAGGACGTAGGCTGGCAGGTCCGACGATGCGCAGCGTTGAGGTCCCTATTCCTTCGATGTGGGCGCCCATCTGGCAGAGGAATTCTGCCAGCTGCGCAATCTCGGGCTCCATTGCAGCGTTGTGCAGGTAAGTCTCGCCTTCGGCTAACACAGAGGCCATGAGGAGATTGCCCGTCGCTCCGACACTAGGAAAGCGCAGTTGGATGGTCGTCCCGCGCAGCCGTTCTGCCCGCGCATACACGCAGTCGTCGCGTAGTTCTACCGTTGCCCCTAACTGCTGTAGGCCCCAGATATGGAGGTCTACAGGTCGAGGGCCCCACGCGCAGCCTCCAGGAAGAGCCACCTCGGCGTAACCGTATCGGGCAAGGAGGGGGCCTAAGACGTAGAAGGAGGCTCGCATGCGACTTACGATCTCCCGCGGTGCCCGGAAGGAGCGCACATTGCGAGTGTCGATCCAGAGCTCGTCTCCCTGCAAACGGCAGGAGCAACCAAGGGCCTCCAGGAGCTCCATCATCGTGAAGACATCGGTTAGCCGGGGGACGTTCCGGAGAACGTGGATACCGGGTGCAAGGAGGGTAGCAGGAGCCAAGGCTAGGACGGCATTCTTAGCTCCCGAGATGCGGACCTGTCCTCGTAGTTCCCGTCCACCAGTGATGACCAGCTTCTCCATCCCTGGGCTCCCCGGCAGGGCACCGTGGTGCGGGCAAAAGTAGGGCCTTCCGAGTAAACAGGAATGGGGTTTGTAATTTCGTGCGCGCGGAGTGTGGTACAGGGCTTCGCTAGTGCCGTGTTTCGTAAGGTTCTGATTGCAAACCGCGGGGAGATTGCCCTCCGCATTATCCGGGCATGCCGGGAGATGGGGATTCGGACGGTTGCCGTGTACTCAGAGGCAGACCGATACTCCCTCCACGTGCGCTTTGCTGATGAGGCAGTGTGCATTGGGCCACCGCCGAGTAAGCAGAGCTATCTCAACATCCCTGCCATCATCGCGGCAGCCGAGGTGACGAACGCTGACGCGATTCATCCAGGTTACGGCTTTTTGGCGGAGAATGAGACCTTCGCCGAGATCTGCCGTGATTGTGGCTTCGTCTTCATCGGCCCCAGTCCCGAAGCGATAGCGAAGATGGGGAACAAGTCCGTGGCAAAGGAGACAGTCAAAGCTGCAGGCGTTCCCGTTGTCCCCGGCAGCGACGGGGTTGTCAGTACTCTTAAGGAGGCCCAGGAGGTTGCTCGGGAAATTGGGTATCCGATCATGCTGAAGGCAGCGGCTGGGGGCGGGGGAAAAGGAATGCGACTTGTAGAGAGCGAGGAGGGACTGGAGCGGGCCTTCATTCTGGCGCGCAATGAGGCAGAGGCAGCCTTCGGCAATCCCGATGTGTACATCGAGAAGTTCATCGTGCAGCCCCGACACATCGAGTTTCAGGTCTTCGGGGACTACCACGGTACGGTGATCCATCTCAATGAACGGGAGTGCTCCATCCAGCGCCGACACCAAAAGCTCATCGAAGAGGCTCCTTCCCCGATCATGACGCCGGAACTCCGACAGGCAATGGGGGAGGCTGCTATCCGAGCAGCCCGTGCTGTAGGCTACGTCAATGCAGGGACAGTGGAGTTCCTGGTGGACAAGGACCGCAACTTCTACTTCATGGAGATGAACACCCGCATTCAAGTGGAGCACCCTGTCACAGAGGAGTCCATCGGTGGGATTGACCTCATCAAGGAGCAAATTCGGGTGGCGGCTGGCGAGCCCTTATCGCTGCGTCCCACCCCTCCACGATTCCACGCCATAGAGTGCCGCATCAATGCCGAGGATCCCTTCAACGGCTACCGTCCCTCGCCTGGAGTGATTACAAGCCTTCACTTTCCGGGAGGCTTAGGCGTGCGGGTAGATTCTCACATCTACCAGGGTTACTCCATTCCGCCGTACTACGATTCGCTGATCGCTAAGCTCATTGCCGTGGCGCCAACTCGCGAGGAAGCAATTGCCTGCATGCGGCGGGCTCTAGAGGAGTTTGTTGTCGAAGGTATTGCGACGACGATTCCTTTCCACCTGGCGATGATGAACAACCCTGACTTCATTGCCGGGCAGTTTGATACGCGGTATCTGGAGGAACACGATTGGCGTCAGTATGCGCCTGTAGCGTAGTCGAACAGTTCGGTCAAGGTCAGCGATGCGCTTTCCTGAGGAGCTCCGGTACACGAAAGATCACGAGTGGCTGCGGGTCGTGGACGGCGTTGGTACAATCGGCATTACGGACCATGCCCAGCGTGAGCTTGGGGATATTGTGTTCGTCGATGTCACCGTCAATGTTGGGCAGGTAGTTGAGGCTGGCCAAGTCGTGGCCACAATTGAAGCAGTCAAGACCGTTGCCGATGTGTATTCCCCGGTCCGTGGGAAGGTGCTAGAAACGAATTCGCTGCTCTCAGAGAAGCCTGAGCTCATCAACCAAGATCCATACGGGGAAGGCTGGATCCTCCGGCTCCAGCTAGAGGAGCCGCAACAACTCGGCCAGCTCTTAGATGTTTCGGCATACAAGGCCCTCATCGGGTACGAAGAGTAGCGCTTTGAGTGCGGGGCACAGGACTTCCGAGAGAAGGTGAGGTGGCATCGTAGGATAGTTGTGTGGCTGCGAAGACTCGCAGTGGAGATTTCTTTGCGGGAGAAGGTGAAGGGCAGGGGTGCAAGAGAACATGCGACGGCAGCGCTGTATGATTGGGTGAACGTTGGGTAGTGAGCCAGACTGCGTGTAGCATGCTTCTCTTGAGGGGACGCTACTGAATCCCCGTTCTACGTCTTCCGTCGAGCGAAAGAGCTGTGAGGATGCTGATGCGATGGGTAATACTCCTTGGCTGTGCGGCTGTACTTACCCTCCAAGCGCAGATTGCAGGCGAGCAAACTGCAGAGATTCCCGATAGCCTTTTTGTCTTTGAGTCGCCTCACCCACTGATCTCGTCAGAGGAAGCTCTACCCGCCACGTGGGGACTCATTGCGACATTCTCTGGCAACGGGTTCGGTGGAGGTATCTACTACCAGCAGGCCCTCGGGAAGGAGCATGCCTGGTCAACGGAACTGACGCTCTCCGGAGCTCGGAACTCTGACGAGTTTGAAGTCTATGATCCTTACTCCGGCACTGTGTACGTTCCGGGTAAGGTCAATCGGTTGTTCCTCATTCCGCTCTCCCTCAGCCTGTCATATTTTCCGTTTAGCGAGTCGCTGGATGAGAGCTTTGCACCACTTGTCTCTGTGGGCGTAGTGCCGACCCTCATCCTCTCTACGCCGTATGCGGAGGAGTTCTTCCGTTCGTTTCGCTATGCCCGATTCTTCCTGCGGCTGGGGGGACATGTGGGGATTGGTGCGAATGTCCGCTACGGGAGTCGCGGATTCTTAGGGATTGGTCTGCGGTACTATGCCATCCCTTTCGGCGGCGCAGGTTTGGAGAGTGTTCGCGGACGGCCTATTCGGGATTTCGGGGGCTTCGTGCTGAGCTTGCGGCTGCCATTGTAGTGGGGGCGGGCTGGGTAGAGCGCTCCCGCAGGGGTTTGGAAGCAGCTTCGGCAATCCAGGCAGGAATACACCGGCTCCTTGGTGCCGCCTTGTGGACGGAGGCGGGGACATAGGCGGGCTTCTGTGAATTCGCTGTCATTGCTCGTTTAGCAGAGTTTCAGCGGTTTCCGCCTTTTTTGCGGTTACCTCTGGGGCGTGACAAGACAAGAGTGAAGCAGCGTCCGCTGGACGCTGTTGTCAGCCAGGGAGGGTAGAAGAAGTCCGCGGTAGAAGCATGCCCGTTAACCGGTTTCGGCAATGGTCACCGCTCGGATGGCTTGTGTTCTGGGGGGTCTTCGTCGTTGTGCTCTCGGTTACCATACTCGTGCAGGCGCAAGAGCGCGCGGAAGGGGACGAAAGAGGGCTACAGCCGGACTCTAGCATAGCTGGGCAGCCGGCGTTCATGGAATGGACTCCGTTCGCGGTTCAGGAGGGGTTAGCGACGTGGTATGGGCCGGGGTTCCATGGTCGGCGAACGGCTTCGGGAAAGCGGTACGACATGTACGAGCTTACAGCCGCTCATCGCTGGCTGCCGTTTGGGGCACTCGTTAAGGTAAGCCTGCCGGATGTGGATTCTGCCGTAGTGGTCCAGATCACTGACCGGGGGCCGTTCGTGCGCCGGAGAATCATCGATCTCTCGTGGGCAGCGGCAAGGACCTTGGGAGTTCGGTTGCATCCGGTACGAATTGCTGCGTACCTACCGCCGCGAGATTCGGCTCAGGTACTGGGGTTTACTCCTGGTTGGGGGGTCTACGTTGGACAGCGAAGTGCCTTCGTGCTCGTGGATAGCTTGCGGGACTGGACACAGGCTGTCCGGCGATGGGAGCGGTATCGGCAGGAGGTCCCCGCCGCCTGGCTGTTGGCCACGTGGCTGCCGGGAGTCGATAGTGCGGAAGGAGTTGGGCCCGACGCGTTGTGCTTCTACGTTGGGGTTCCTCGGGTAGGCGCTGCGGATAGCCTGCTCGGCTATCTGCAGTAAGTCCCAGGACAGTGCAGAGCTCTGCTATCCCCTATTTTTGCCACTGTAGTTGGGCAGGAGGAGGGAGTCGATGGTGCAGCTCCGTGGGACGTTGACGGCTCTAGTGACCCCGTTCCAACGCGATGGTTCGGTTGACTGGACTGCACTGCGCCGGCTTGTGGAGTTCCAGCTCCAGGCAGGGGTCGAAGGCTTAGTCCCGGTCGGTTCTACAGGGGAGAGCGCAACGCTGAGCTTTGAGGAGAAGGTCGAGATCATTGCACGAGTCGTTGAATGGGTGGACGGTCGAGTGCCAGTGGTAGCGGGCACAGGGACAAACGATACTCGGACGACAATCGAGCTGACGCGGCAGGCTCATCGGGTAGGAGCTGATGCTGCGCTGATTGTCTGTCCGTACTACAACAAGCCGACCCAGCAGGGACTCTACGAGCATTTTCGAGCCGTGGCGGAAGCGGTCCCCATCCCGATTGTTCTCTACAACGTTCCAGGGCGAACTGCTGTCAACATGACGGCCGAAACGCAGCTCCGGCTGGCAGAGGAATTTCCGACAGTTGTGGCTACCAAAGAGGCATCGGGCAATCTAGAGCAGGTGATGGAGATTCTCCGGAATGCCCTACCGCACTTCGCTGTCTTGGCTGGGGACGATACGCTAGCGTTGCCGTTGATTGCGTGCGGGGGTGTTGGGGTGGTATCTGTCATTGCAAACTATGCTCCACAGCAGTTTGGGGAGTGCGTTCGCTCAGCCCTTGCGGGGGGATGGGAGCGTGCGAGGACGCTGCACTACGCGCTCTTCCCACTCATGCGACTCAACTTCATTGAATCCAACCCCATCCCGGTGAAGACAGCGCTGGCGATGATGGGACTCATCGAGGAGGTCTACCGGCTACCGCTGACACCACTGCAGCCGCACCATCGGGAGCTGCTAGAGCGTGCCTTGCGGGAGGCGGGGATACTACAGGGAGCTACGGTATGAGCTGGCGAGTGCTGGTAGCGGTAGGGCTAGCAGGGTGTGGACTGTTGAGTCCGCGGGCACCACAACCGCCAGAGTACGGGGGTACCCAGGAGTACCAACAACCCACAACACCAGCGGCAGTGGTGGAAAACTTCCAGCATGCAGTTGCCCGGCAGGATGTGGTTGCCTTCCTGCGGTGTTTGCTGGACAGCACCGAAGCGCCGGGAAGGAGCTACCGCTTTGAGCCTTCCGGGCAGGCACTGGCACGGTATGGAGCTGTCTTTGCCCATTGGGATCGTGAAGCAGAGCGGCAGAGCTTCCTGGGAATGCTGAGCCGCATACTGCCAGGGGCAGCACCGGAGCTGATCCTCATCGCTCCGGTCTTCGAGCTACGGACACCGGATTCGGCGGTCTTCCGGGCGGAGTATCGGTTGTCGGTTCCCCATCGGGAGCCAGGAGTGCCGGGGACAGCACGTGGAATGCTACGGTGGACGCTCGTTCCTCTCCCTAACGGCTTCTGGGTGATTCAGCGGTGGACTGATTTGGACGCCGCAGATACGGCAGCGATTAGCTGGAGCGTGTTCAAAGCACTCTGGCGACTATGAGGGCGGCTGCTGTGGCAGCGCTGGCCGTAATGACTGGAGGGTGCCTCAACCCGTTCGCGCCCCGACTCGCTGAGGAGGTGACTGAACACGGGGCGATAGCGGACCAGCGGACGGTTACGGGGCTCTTCCAGAAGTTCCGCTACGCTTACGTCTTGCGCGATACCCTCCTCTATGGGCAGCTCCTGGATTCAGCGTTCACGTTCTCCTACCGCAACTACGAGCGGGGGGTGGACGTGGTGTGGGGTCGCCAAGAAGACATGCGGGCTACAGCAGGTCTGTTCCGTGCGTCGCAGCACATCGAGCTAGTCTGGCATGAGATTGTGGCCTTCTACGGGGATTCGGTACAGTGCGTCGTCTCGCGAGGCTTTGCTTTAGAGATTGCGTTCTCCCCAACGGATGTTGTCCGAATTGGCGGGCGAGCTACCTTTCGGCTGCGACGCTCCCAGCCCGATCAGCCGTGGCGAATTGTGAGCTGGCGCGATGAGTCCATGGAGTAAAGCCACGTGAGCTTTGTGGAACGTGGCGGACTGTCGTGCCCTTCAGCAGTGCCCTTATGCTCTCCCCCTATTTTTGCGGCTGTGGAACTGGCAGTGCGCGGGCATGATTGCGCGGTACAGTAGACCGCAGATGGCAGCGGTCTGGGAGGAGGGAGAGAAGCTGCGCATCTGGCTGGAGATTGAGCTTCTGGTCTGCGAGGCGCTGGAGAGGTATGGGTGGATCCCTGTAGGGGTTGCGGAACGCATTCGGCAGAAGGTGCGTATTCTCCCAGAGCGGATTGCGGAGTGGGAGCAAAGGGTGAAGCACGATGTCATCGCCTTCCTCAGTAGCCTGACAGAGCAGCTCGACGAGGAGGGGCGATACCTCCACTTTGGGCTAACCTCCAGCGATATTGTGGACACAGCCCTAGCAGTCCAGTTGCGGAGGGCGGGGACCATCTTGCTAGCGGACCTCGAGGAGCTAGAGGATGCGCTGTGGCAGCGGGCGCAGGAATTTCGGGAGACGCTCTGTGTCGGGCGGACGCATGGCGTCCATGCCGAGCCGATGACCTTTGGGCTGAAGTTGTTGAGCTGGTTCCAAGAGTGCCACCGGAATTGGGAACGCCTTCGGGTAGCTGTGGATGGTATCAGCTACGGGAAGCTCAGTGGCGCGATTGGGACCTACACGCAATTGCCTCCAGAAGTGGAGGCGTACGTCTGCGAGCGCCTGGGGCTGAAGCCGGAGCCAGTGGCGACGCAAGTCGTACCGCGTGATCGCCATGCCCATTTCCTGGCTACCTTAGCGCTCATCGGCGGCATGTGCGAGCGGATTGCCACTGAGGTGCGCCACTTGCAGCGCACAGAGGTGCGAGAAGCAGAAGAGCTCTTCTCCGAAGGCCAGCGCGGGAGCTCGGCCATGCCGCACAAACGCAATCCGATTCATGCTGAGCGCATCTGCGGCTTAGCCCGCCTGCTGCGCTCCTACGCCCTCGTGGGCTTTGAGAACATCGCGCTGTGGCATGAGCGAGACATCTCCCACAGTAGCACGGAGCGCGTAGTCCTGCCCGATGCTACGATTGTGGCAGACTACATCCTGGGGCTTGTAACGGAGCTGGTGAAGACTCTCCAGGTCTACCCAGAGCGCATGCGACAGAACTTGGAGTTGACCCAAGGCCTCATCTACTCGCAGACGGTCCTCCTGGAATTGGTCCGACGGGGCATGAGTCGGGAGGAGGCATACCGCGTAGTCCAGAGAGCAGCTATGGAAACCTGGCAGACTGGCCACCCCTTCTGGGAGACATTGTGGGAACAGCCCGAAGTTCGCGAACACTTGGGCTCTCGAGAAGCACTTGCACAGTTGCTGGCGCCTGAAAGGCTGCTCCGCAACGTTGGTTACCTTTTCGAGCGTAGTGCTGTGTCCAGAGCTTCGGCACCATCGGCATGAGCTGGGTAGAGTGGCTCTGCCTCCTTGGTGTCGCAAGCTACGTCGTGCGGGGGAGTTTCTTCGTGCTTGGGGCTTGGCGGGAGTGGCGACGGGACCGTGCTGCGAAGGGAGTAGCCCCCGAGGGGGAGTTACCGAGTGTTTCGGTCATCATCCCCGCCCGTAATGAGGAGCAGACCATAGCCCGCTGCGTTGAGTCGGTCATGGCCTCCGACTATCCCCGGTTTGAGGTCATCGTTGTGGATGACCGTTCAACCGACCGAACCGCGGAGGTACTGCAGGAGCTGCAGCAGCGGTACGGAGAACGTCTCCGTGTCATCCATCGAAGGGAGGAACCGCGGGAACGGAACCTCCAAGGTAAGGCCGGGGCCCTGCATTGCGGAATGGAACAGGCCCGTGGCGAGGTTGCTGCCTTCACCGATGCTGATTGTATCGTGCCACCGACATGGCTGCGGGCCGTTGTTGCCCCATTCCGTCATCCAGAGGTTGGCTTTGTAGCTGGGCTGACGGTAGTCAGCGGCCGACGGCTCTTTGACCGTATCCAAGCGGCGGAGTGGCTCCTCCTTGGAGCGGCTGGAGGCGCGGGAGTAGGATGGAGACAAGCGCTGGGCTGCTACGGCAACAACATGGCAGTACGGTGCCGGGCGTACTGGGACGTTGGTGGATATGCCCGTATTCCGTTCTCCGTCACGGAGGACCTTTCGCTGCAGCAGGCAATCCACCGCCGTGGGTGGCGGATGCGCTTCCTCTTTGGTCCAGAGGGGATGGTTAGCACGCTACCGGTTGCCACCGTCTGGGACCGGCTGCGTCAGCTCCAGCGGTGGGGGCGAGGGGGACTGCTATTAGGGGGGTGGGCAGTGGGGTTCGGGATGACAACGGTGCTGTTCTGGGGGGCGGTGTTTGCCGCCTTGCTGGCGGGGGAGTGGCTGTGGACTCTTGGGCTAGTAGGGTGTCGTCTGGTAGCTGATGGTGCGTTAGGAGTCTTGGCTACATGGACTCTGCGACGGTGGCAGCTCCTCTGGGCTCTCCCGCTGGGAATTCTGACATTAGCCGTCGTCGAGCTCGTGCTGCCCTTCCTCGTCTTCTTACAGCCGCGTGTACGCTGGAAGGGGCGCACCCTATCGTAGGTACCGCCAGCAACGGCCCTTTGGGCTTTTCGTAATTTTGGCGCTGCATGCTCCAAGGAGCCCCTATGGCAACGGTGCGACATCGCAAAGTTCGGCCGGTTTCGGCTGATGGACTGTGGCGGTTGCCGGAGTGGGTGACACCGCAAGAGGTGCTCCGAGACTACCGCCTCTGCTGGGAGAGCCGCCATGCCAGTTTGCTGGGGAGGCGGGAGGTCCTGACGGGGAAAGCCAAGTTCGGCATCTTCGGCGATGGCAAAGAGGTCGCCCAGGTGGCGATGGCCAAGGCCTTTCGGCCTGGAGACTGGCGCTCAGGATACTACCGTGACCAGACGCTCCTGATGGCTCTGGGGCTGTTGACGCTGGAGCAGTTCTTCGCCCAGCTCTACGCCCATACTGATGAGGAGGCTGAGCCCCATTCGGCAGGACGGCAGATGAACTGCCACTTCGGCGGGCGTCTCATTGACCGCAATGGTAACTGGCTGCCCCAGACTGTCCGCGTGAACATCGCCTCCGACATATCGCCGACGGGATCGCAGATGCCCCGCCTCGTGGGGCTGGCGTATGCATCGCGCCTCTATCGGGAGCTGCCGGAGTTGCGGCAGTTCCGCGAGTTATCGGACAATGGGAATGAGATTGCCTGGGGCACGATCGGCAACGCTACGTGTGCCGAAGGGATGTTCTGGGAGGCAGTCAATGCAATCGGCGTGCTCAAAGCCCCGGCAATCATCTCTATCTGGGACGACGGCTACGGTATCTCCGTTCCGAACGAGTACCAAGTGACGAAGTCCAACATTTCGGCTCTGCTCGAGGGCTTCCGGCGGACTCCAGGGCAGCGTGATGGGTTTGAGATTTACACGGTTCGTGGCTGGGACTATCCAGCACTAGTTGCGGTCTACCAACACGCTGCCGAGCTTGCACGGCGCGAGCACATTCCTGCCATCATCCACGTCACAGAGCTGACGCAACCGCAGGGGCATTCCACTAGCGGTAGCCACGAGCGCTACAAGCCGACAGAGCGGTTGCAGTGGGAGCATGAGCATGATTGCCTGGTGCGGATGCGACAGTGGATCCTCCAGGAAGGGATAGCGACGGCAGAGGAGCTCGATGAAATTGAGCGGCAGGCTGCTGAGACTGTTCGGCAAGCGAAGGAGCGAGCTTGGCGAGCCTACCAGGAGCCCATCTTGCGGGAGCGAGCGGAGCTTGCAGCCCTTCTGCAGGAGTTAGAGAGCGTCAGCTCACGCTCTGAGGAGATAGCCCAGGTGCGGACGGAGCTGCTTGCTGTTCGAGAGCCCGTCCGCAAGGACTTGATGGTGGCGGTCAACCGTGCCCTTATCGCTGTGGCTTTTGAGCCGAGCCCGCAGCGGGACCGGATTGTGCGCTGGCGCTGGGCACTGGAGGAGCAGCAAGCGGAGCGCTACAGCTCGCACCTCTACAGTCAAACGCCGCTTTCGGCGTTGCGCGTGCCAGAGATTCCACCAGTGTACACGGAGGACTCACCGCTAGTGAACGGGTTTGAAGTCATCAACGCCTGCTTCAACGAGGCGCTGCGACGTGATCCCCGCGTCATCATCTTTGGTGAGGACGTCGGGCGGTTAGGAGATGTCAACCAAGGGTGTGCAGGACTGCAGGCACGTTATGGGGAGCTTCGGGTCAGTGATACGGGCATCCGGGAGTGCACAATCGTAGGGCAGGCCATCGGGATGGCGCTGCGCGGCCTGCGCCCGATAGCGGAGATCCAATACCTGGACTACCTGCTCTACGCCCTGCAGATCATGTCCGATGACATCGCCACGATGCAGTGGCGGACGAAAGGGATGCAGCGGGCACCCGTCATCATCCGTACCCGCGGGCATCGGCTGGAGGGAATCTGGCACTCCGGTTCCCCGATGGCAGGGATTATCAACCTCGTGCGGGGGATGCTCGTGCTGGTTCCGCGCGACATGACGAGGGCAGCGGGGTTCTACAACACGGTCCTCCGCTCCGACGATCCGGCACTAATTGTGGAAGTCCTCAACGGCTATCGGCTCAAAGAACGGTTGCCAGCCAACATCGGCGAGTTCACCGTACCAGTCGGGGTCCCAGAGGTCCTGCGGGAGGGCACAGATATCACCATCGTGACCTATGGAGCCTGCTGTCGGATCGTGCTGGAAGCCGCCCAACTGCTGGAACGAGTCGGGATTAGCGCGGAGGTGATCGACGTCCAGTCACTGGTGCCGTTCGACATCCACCATCGGATTGTGGAGTCGCTGAAGAAGACCAATCGCATTCTGTTCGTGGATGAGGATGTTCCTGGGGGGACTACGGCGTACATGATGCAGCAGGTGTTGGAGGTTCAGGACGGTTACCGCTGGCTGGATTCGCCGTCAAAGACTCTACCAGCCAAGGAGCATCGGCCTGCGTATGGGACGGATGGTGACTACTGGTCCAAGCCGAACGCAGAGCAGGTCTTCGAGGCAGCGTACATGGTCCTACACGAGGCTGATCCACGCCGCTACCCACTCTTCTTCCGGTGAGCTTGTTGAGTATACCAGGGAAGTGTGAGCGATGCGAGTGGAGTTGGTGGAGCGGTACTATGCCTGCGAGCTGACACCGGTAGAGCGCTTCCAGCATATGGTGTACTCGCTGCTGGAGCGCCCTTATTTGGTAGGTATCGTGCTTGTGCTGTGCACGATCGTCGCGCTCGCGTGGGCCAATAGCCCTTGGGGAGACACATACACGGCGCTCTTTTACACCCACTTTGTCGTGGGCTATGGCGACGTAGCACTCTCAAAGCCGCTGGTCTTCTGGATCAACGACGGCCTGATGGCACTCTTCTTCTTCCTCGTGGGGCTCGAGGTGAAGCGGGAGATTCTGGAAGGGGAGCTCTCGACTTGGCAGAAGGCTGCGCTGCCAGTTGTTGCTGCGATCGGCGGAATGCTCTTTCCGGCTTTGATCTTCACTGCATTCAACTATGGACAGCCGACTCTACGCGGGTGGGCAACCCCTGCCGCCACGGACATTGCCTTCGCCGTAGGAATCCTCTCCCTCTTGGGGCACCGAGTCCCGCATGGTTTGAGGGTCTTCCTGCTGAGCCTGGCGATTGCTGATGATATCGGGGCTGTGCTTATCATCGCCGCCTTCTACACAGCGGACTTGTCGTTTGGTGCACTGGCAGTCGGTATAGTGGGCTTAGGAGTGCTGTGGGGCTTCAACCGGTTGCGGATTTACAACCTTGCCGTGTATGCTGTCATTGGTGTGGTGGTCTGGATGGCCTTCCTGAAGTCGGGTGTCCACCCGACGGTTGCGGGAGTTTTGACAGCGCTGACAGTCCCCCTCCAGCCTCGGATGCCATGGGAGCGGTTCCAGAAGGGGACTTTGCAGTTGTTGGCTGAGTCCACTCGCCAGGATGGGATGCCGAAGACGTACGTCATGACGCTCGTTGAGCACGTAGAGCGGGCGAGCATTCAGGCAATGTCCCCTTTGCAGCGTGCTATCCATGGGCTGCATATGTGGGTAACGTACGCCATCATGCCGCTGTTCGCGTTAGCGAATGCGGGAGTGAGGGTAGAGGTGGAGCAGATCGGCATGCTGCTGACTTCACCGGTGCTCTGGGGTGTTGCGTTGGGGCTCTTTTTGGGCAAGCAGCTTGGTGTCTTCGGATTTTCCTATCTCCTTGCTCGCTTGGGAGTAGCGAAGCTCCCCGCGGGAGTGCGATGGAGCCACGTGTATGGGGTGTCGCTCTTGGCAGGGATTGGCTTTACGATGGCGCTGTTCATTGCTGGGCTGGCGTACGGGGATTCGCTGCTGACTCTGGATGAGGCAAAGCTTGGGGTATTACTCGGCTCGGCACTCTCAGCAATTGTCGGCACAGCCGTACTCTGGCGTGTACTCCCGCGTCCGGAGGCAATCCAGGTAGAGGGCGCGCCGGAGGATGCAGTCAGGTGAGGGACGCAAGTCCGAAAGTTCTCGGGAGCAGTCTGCCGAGCACCTCTACCGGATTGTACGGAATGCGGCGATTGCCGGCGGGGGCAACCTCTTTGGGCAGTTGTTGGGGCCTGTGATTGGGGTTATCACGACTCGGGCTTTGGGGGCGGAGCTCTATGGTCTGTACTCCCTACTGGTCCAGTGGGGTGCGTTGTTGGCAGAAGTCGTCAAAGCAGGGTGGGCAGCGGCAATCGTGCGGTTTGTCGGCGTCTATCGGGCGCAGGGGCGTCTTGAATGGCTCAAAGGGGCGGTGTGGGCAGGGATTGGCTGGGTGGGGCTCATCGGCACGGTCGTCGTTGGAGTCGTCATCGCTGCAGCAGAGCCGCTGAGCTCTCTTCTGATGCCACACCACCAGCAGGCAGCGGGAGCGTTGCGGTTCTATGCTCCTGCCATCTTGCTGACGGCACTCTACGGCGTCATGCTGGCCGTACTCACGGGCTTCCAGCAGCAGCGGCTGGTACAGCTCAGTTATGCTGTCGTCGGCAACATTACCAAGCTGCTCGCGCTGCTGGTGTTCCTCGGGATGGGATGGGGGGTATATGCTGCTTTGGGAGCAAGTCTGCTGCAGGATGCCGTGGTGTTGGGGGTAAGCCTACTGTTCGTGCTGCGGGTCTTTCCGGAGCTACGCTTGCCACAAGTTCAGCCGCGGGTAGCATGGAGGGAGTTGCTTGGGTATGCTGCGACTCTGTTGGCAACTAGCCTACTCTACCGGTACACGTTCCAACTGGACATCCTCGTGTTGGGGCTCTTTCGGACGGCAGCAGAGGTTGGGATGTATGCAGCCGCGGTCCGTCTCCAGCCGCTCTTGGCGCTGCCGACGTATGCGCTCGGGGAGACGTTCAATCCTGTGGTTGCGGGGCTCTATGCCCGTGGGGAGTGGGAGCAATTGCGGATCGTCTACAGCACTGTGGTTCGGTGGTCTCTGTTGCTGACGTTTCCGTTAGTGCTGCCCTGCGCTATTGTGCCTTCGGCAGTGTTGAGCGTGTTTGGGGCGGAATTCCAGGCGGCAGCGCCAATACTCCCGTTGCTCAGTGTGGGGACCTGGATCGGGGCTGCCTGTGGAGTTGCCGGTTATGTGCTGAATATGGCGGGTAGACCGCAGGTGAACCTACTCAACGGCGTCATTACGGCTGTGCTCAATGTAGCGCTCTTCTGGTTCCTCATCCCTCCGTTGGGGATGTGGGGAGCGGCGCTGACGTACGCGCTTGTCAATGTGGGAATGGCATTCGTGCGGGTGGGGCAGGTGTGGTGGATTCTGCGGCTCCATCCTTGGGAGGGGCCGCTTGGGCGGGCGGCAGCCGTTGTGGCGCTGGCTTTGGGTGCTGCCCTCCTCGGGAGCTCTGTGGAGCCCTGGCTGGGGGCTCTCCTAGGACTAGCTATTTTTGGGGCCACAGTCCGAATTGGGCTGGGCCCCTATGACCGAGCGGTTTGGGAGCAGTGGCGGGCCCGACGTGAATCCAGAGCAAGTGACTGAGGTCCGCTTCCGTGACCAGATGGCGGCACAGTATGTTGCCCTCGTAGCCCAGCGGGGGGCGTACTGGTGGTATGCTGTGCAGCGCTTCCTGCTACACCGAATGGGTCTACAGCGAGGCGGATGGCTCTACGATGCCGGTTGCGGAGTTGGACTCTACTCGCTGGCGATTGCCCGGCAATTCCCGTTCGTTCGCATCTTCGCTGTGGACTTTTCTGCTGAAAGCCTCCGCCTCCTGGAGGCCGCGGCCCGTGAGAGTGGAGTGGAGGAGCGGATTGTGTGCATCCAAGCTGACATCACCCGTTGGGTGCCCCCGCACCCTGTCCGGTGGGTGCTCTGTACGGAGGTTCTGCAGCACATTCCGACGGAGTCGCTACGGCTGCAGGCTCTGCATCGCTTTGCAGAAGGCCTCCTGGCCGATGGGGAGCTGTGGCTCTTGGTGGCCCGTTACACGCTCCGAGACCGATGGCGGGGGATCCCAAAATGTAGTGACGAGCGAGACCGCGGCGGTTCCTTCCGAATGCGCTTCACGCCTGAGGAATTGCGCCGCCTCCTTCGGCAGGCAGGGTTCTCCTCGGTGCACCTCTTCGGGGCCCCTGTCCCGCCAAGTCGTGTTGGGAATCGTCTACCCCCGACCCTCTGGAAGATAGCTTGGGGAGTGCAAGCGGTGCCGTGGAGCTACGCGTGGGGGCGTGTCATGCTTGCTCAGGCTCGCCGCCAGCGATGAGGCTGGAGGCCGTCGGGCTTGATGAGTTCAGGACTCTACGGGAGGAATGGAATGTCTTGGTGGCGCGCTCCGGGAGCGATACCCCATTCCTCCGCCACGAGTGGCTCTGCGCTGTTGCTGAGACGCTCGCTGCTCCAGGATGGACGCCACTCATCCTACGCCTACGGGATGGAAGGCAGAGCTTAGGCTACGTTCCGCTGGTGCGGGTGCAGAGTCGAACCCGCTTTGCCATTCGGCTGTCCCGATTCCACTTCTTAGGAGCGCAGTTGACAGAATTCGCCGACTTCGTGCTTCCGGCGGAGGAGCAAGAGATAGTAGAAGCGGCACTCTCTGCATTGCAGCAGTGGCACGGGTGGGTGGAGTTTGTCGGACACTACATCAGCGAGACCTCTCCGCGGGTGGGCACCTACGCTAAGCTGGCCCAGCGATGGCCTGGGGGAGAGCTGGCCCCGTACGAGCCTTGCTGGTACATCCGAATTGCTGGGCGTACGTGGGAGGAGTACCTCTGCGAGGAAGCGGGACGTGAGTTCGTCATCCGTGGGGTACGGCGCCGAGCTGCAGTGTACGAGCAGCTCGACTGGGGCGTTGAGGAGCTGAGGGTCCCGTCGGCGGAGATTATTGGCGACGTCGTCCGACTCCATGCTGCTTCACAACGTCGGAAGGGCCGGACGTCCTTGTTTGCATCTAACCGGCGCTATCTGGACTTCTTGGAGCGAATTCTCGCTGAGAGTGCTCGGTTGGGATGGCTTCGTCTGTTCGCGCTCCGGATTGAGCAGCAAACGGCGGCCTTCATCCTAGGCTTCCTGTACGGCGGAGTCTTCTACTGGTGGCTGCAGGGGTTTGATCCCAAGTACGAGCGGCTGGCTCCGACGAAGGTACTCTTGTGGCACGTCCTACAGCGTGCCTTCAGCGAGCAGTGGCAGGAGTTCAACTTCATGGGGGGTGACACGGAGTACAAGCGGCACTGGGCAAAACGATGGCGTCAGTTCTACCGTCTTCGGCTACCGAGGTGGCGCGGTCTGGCTCGATGGCTCAACCTTTGGCGGTTCCGACATCGGTGGTAGGATGGCTTCGAAGTGTGAGGCGAAGGTTGCGTGCTTATCGCCGTCAGCTGTTCTCGCGCGAAAGCTTCCTGTGGTTGCAGCTATCACTTGCTGAGGTCCCTCGGCGGGCGGGGATGCCTGAGGGGATAAGGGTCTACACGTTCGACGAGCGCTGGGCCTTCCTAGATGCCCTGCCGCAGGAGTTGGCCGAGCGATTAGGGAGGCTCTGGGTTGCTCTACCGCGATCGCTCGTCTTTGCTCACGCAGCCGAAGGGACGCCAGTGGCTTACTACTGCTTCGCGAGTAATGGGCTCCTGTGGATAGAGGAGCTGGGAGTGCAGCGGTACTTTGCTCCGGACGAGGCGTACGTGCACACGTGCTACACCCTGCCACCGTACCGGGGCAGGGGGCTGCATAGCCGGACGATTGCGGCTGCTTGTGGATGGCTAGCCTGCCACGGCTTCCGGCAAGCGTATGCATTGGTGGGAGAGCGGAATCTCCCGTCGTTGCGCGGTTTCCAGCGGGCAGGGTTTGCTAGTGTCAGCCGCGTTGTCACCTGGCGGCTGGGGGGATATTTGGTGCGCGTCCGTTCTGGTAGAGGGGTCTGGTGGGATGGCAGCTAAGCGGATGCAGGAAGCACGGCGCTTTCTGGCAATCACTGTGGATACGGAGTGTGACAAAGGGCCAGGGTGGCGAACACAGCGCCCGATCCGGTGCCGCAATGTGGTGGAGGATGTACCACGGTATTTCCATGAGCCCTTCTGGCACTTAGGTGTGCGGCCAACGTACCTGCTGAGCCCGGAGGTCATCCAGGATGCGGAAGCATCGGAGGTGCTGCGTGGACTTCCTGGGGCACCGGAGTTGGGAACCCATCTCCACGGAGAGTACGTGGAGCCTGAGCCGCAGTGGGATGCCGAGGGCACGTACACGATGCAGTGTACCTATCCGGCTGAGCTGGAGTGGGCAAAGCTCCGGCGCCTGACGGAGCTCTTCCGGGAGCGTTTTGGGATAGCTCCTCGAAGCTTCCGTGCAGGGCGCTACGGCATCGCTGCTCGTACCATCCCGATGCTAGCGGCGCTGGGCTACACCGTTGACAGCAGCGTCACCCCGTACAAGTGGTGGGCTCCAGAGGTCCGCTTCATGACAGCTCCGCCGTTTCCGTACTACCCTTCGCCACACGACATCTCAGAGCCAGGCCCGGAGGGGCAAGTCTTGGAATTGCCAGTGAGCGTCTTACCGGGGATTTGGGACAAGATACCGGCAGCATGGCGGAAGCGCTTTAATCCGTACCATCCGGTCGTAGCATGGCTATGGCGGCGGTGGAATCGCTACGTCTGGGATATGCGGCCCCGGCTCTTCTACGCTGCCTTCACACCGTTGCGGGACCTCTTGAGGACGGTGCTGTGGTATGCCCAACTGGCTGAGCGCAGCGGACATGACGTCGTGCTTGTGATGACGCTCCATAGCTGCGAACTCCGACCGGGTGCAAACCCGTACTTCGCCACGCGGCAGCAGTGCCAGCGCTTCGTCGATACGATGTTGCGGGTCACCGACTGCGCTCTTCGGTGTGGCTTCGTCCCTGCGACGTTAGCAGAGATTGCCAGCCAGGTGCGGGCCTGGACAGGATAGCGGGATGCGGGGCGGGAGCAGCCTACTGTGGCTCTGCTGCCTATGGAGTGGCGCGGCTGGAGCAGTTTCCCAGGACACCACACGTGTTGACACGGCTCGCTACCGATTCCCGCCGTTCGCTGTAGAGGCACAGCGCCCCGCAGCCGAGCAGCTCGTGGCGGCGCCGATGACCGCCGTGTCGGCTCGAGAGATTGCCCGGCAGATCGTCTGGCAGGGTGCCGAGGCTTTGGTGGGGCTCCCGGGGGTTTTCATCCGGGATTACGGCGGACTTGGTGGGCTGAAGACTATCTCCGTCCGTGGGCTTGGGGCCGTGCAGACACTGGTCTTGCTGGATGGCGTCCGCCTGAATACGGCGCTGCACGGCGTCTACGACGTGGGGAATCTCCCTATGTCCTTCGCCGAGGAGCTCGTGCTCGTTGCTGGCGGAGCCTCTGCACTGGTGGGGGCGTATGCCGGTTCAGGGGCTGTCTTGGTGCACACACTTCCGAGGCAACCGTTCCCATACCTCCGGGCGCTCTTGGGGGCAGCCTCGTTCGGCGAGTGGCGGGCGGCGTTCCAAGGGGTGGTGGCAGGGGGAGCAGCAGCGGCAAAGGTCGGGCTCCAGTATTTGAGGTCGCGCGGGGATTACCCCTTCCAGACCCACCAGTTCGGGGAGCTGCGGACGGAACGACGGCAGAATGGAGACTATGAGGCATTGACGGGACTCTTCGCCGTGGAGCATTCGTTGCCCGATGTCCGAGCGTCGCTGCAGGGGTTCTGGCTGCGCGCTCTCCGAGGAGTCCCGGGTGCAGTCGTCCAGGGCCGAATAGAGTTCGCCCAGGCCCGTTTGGAAGAGGCAGACGGCTTCGTTGCAGCTCGGTTCTCCCTGCCACGGGTTGGACTGGAGTGGCTTTCGGCCGTACGGCATGGCTTCCTGCAGTATCGAGACCCTGAGGCGCGGGTTTGGGGACCACGCGGGGCTTACGACGATGCGGTTGCCTGGGAGGCCGTCACGGCGATCCGATGGCACGGGACGGTTCTGCCCCCGACGTCGGGCTGGCTCCAGGCTGAGCTCCGCCGAGAGATGGTTGAAGGAACGCTGCTACGTCCACAAGGGCGGTCGGAGGCGGGGCGCTGGAGCGCTACGCTGGCAGCGTCGCTGCTTCAGCGTCTCTGGGGTGGCGAGCTCTTGACTGCTCTTCGCTGGGAGGCACACCGGCAGTATGCTCCAGCATTCTGCCCGCTGATAGGGCTGCAGTACGCCTGGCAGACCCTTCGCCTGCGTGTCCAATGGAGCCACAACTTCCGCCCCCCGAGCTTCGCCGAGCTGTACTACTTCAACTTCGGCTCCCCTGACCTACGGCCGGAGCGCACGGAGTCCTGGAACGTTGGGGTGGAGTGGGCTGTTGCCGACTGGATGAGGCTGCGGGCGGATGCCTTTACGATGTGGGTGCGGGACCAGATCGTGGCGGTTCCGAGGAGTCCCGTCTTCTGGAGCGCTCGGAATGTTGGACTCGTCTGGAGCCGTGGCGTAGAGGTTGCTGCTTCTGTACGGGGTGGCAACTGGCTGCGGCTCATGGCTCACATGACGTGGCAGCGCGTCACCGACCAGACCGACAATCCGTACACGCGTGGGCATCAGCTCCCGTACGTCCCGGTGCTGCTGGGGGCAGCGAAGGCCGAACTGCTCTGGTCTCCTGTGGAAGTCATGCTCCAGCTCTTGGTGACAGGGCGGCGCTGGAGCCAGCCGGATAATGCTCCAGAGAGTGCCATGCCGCCGTATGGGCTCCTGGACTGTGCTCTCAGCTATCAGTGGCCCCTTGCGGCGGCGACTGCTACTTTTCGAGTAGCGTTGCGGAATGCGGGGGACGTTCGCTATGAAGTCATCCGGAACTACCCCTTGCCCGGCCGCTCCGTGCGGGCGGAAGTAGAGTTGCGTTGGTCACCTTATGGGAAAGTCCCCTCCCATGCACGCCACTGAAGGCGTGCCGTTCGCGGCGGGCTGCCGTCGAGCTGGAGAGGGAAGAGGTTGGGTGGGGCCTGGAAGAGTTGCCGGCCGTTCGCGGTGAGGAAGGTCCCGTAGGTGAAGCCGCACTGGATACCGGTTGCGGTTTGCTGCAGGAAGGCGAAGTCGGCGTCGGTGGCGAAGGTACCGAGAGTAAGTGTCCGGAGGTTGCTTTCGTACTGTGGGCGACGTCCGTCTCCAACGCTGCCGGCCCGAACGTCCCACAATGCCGTGAAGAGCCACGAGGTATCGCCCTGGGTAAGTCGGACGCCGATTCCGGTTGGTAGCACGACGAGGCTATCCCCACTAAGTGGCGGTGTCTGCACAGTTCGCGGGACTGGGAGGAGGCGGGTTGCACAGACAACGCGCTCTCCAGCCCTAAACCAGCCGCTCAGCCACCGGACATAGGCAGCTGCCGGGACTCCATGACGTGGCAGCGATATCACGGTATCCCGTATCCCAGGCTGACCGAGTCCCAGCACTGCTAATCCCCATGCCGTGTTTCCCCGGAGGCCCGGAATGGAGTCCGTAGCCAGGAGGCACCATCCTCTTCCAGAACGGAGCACCGTTCCGCCGTGCCAGAACTGGGCGAGCGTAAAGGCGCCGTCCCGTAGGAAGTGCACGATGTCTAGCACCAAGAGCTGGGCAGAGGGGCGCAGGAAGACACAGAGCCGTTCCCATACGTACCCGGCCGCCTCCTCTGCCAGCCAAAGCCGTGCATAGCTGAGGCTGCGGAAGTCCCAGACGTCCACCCGAGTGGTCTGGACGGGTCGGTGGGTACCTGCATGGCGGAGGAACTCCCAGAGCGATTGCCCAGCAGAGGGCTTGGCTGCACGCACGACGAGGCGATTGTGGAAGTATTCGGCCCGGTATGCCCCGTAAGGCCCTGAGGGGACGGCGTCACGGTAGCCCGGCGGCGTCAGTAGCAAAGCCCCTTGGTGGAGGAACCAGGCAATGGAGAGCTCATCGGAGTGGCCGTGCGAGCCCTTCTCCTCTTCGATTGGCAGCGACTGTTGCAGAAAAGTCTGGGCCCTCCAGCCGAATGGGGGCACATCGCGGTAGTTGAGCAGAACGAACGTTGCCGCTGTGTCCCATCCCGTTCGGAAGACCAGCTTCTTGGACAGGGCGTCTTCGGACCACGATAGCGCGGGCTCCGGCGGGAGTGGCAGCAAGGTGGTATCAGCCCATCGGGCAGCATCCCAGAGGATGAGGGCACGGTACGGCGGAAGCGGTGCTTGGGGCATGACCCAGCGGCGGAAGATCTGCAACGCTGCCCAACGATACTGCGGCCTGCGGAGACGAGTGGCCGCCCACTCAAACGCCGCGATGAATTCAGCAGCGTTCTCCCCAGGGGTTCGGGTATCACCAAAAGGGGCCACAGTGCCGAAGGGTGCCAGGAGCTGGAGTGCAGCTTCAACATAGAGCGGCACCTGTGGAAGGTGCCAGGTCACGGAGTCGGTACACTCTCCGTAGAGTAGCAGCGCGTGCAGCCAGATGCCCCAGTAGAGCTGGGCGTCTTCCAGTAGCCAGCTCTGCTGGCTTTCTGCCACCAGGGTGCGGGCGGTAGTGTGCCAGAAGTGTGCCTGAGGCCGGTCTGGACAGGCCTGGGCCGCTAACTCTAGGCCGAGCGCCCGCAGAACGGCGCGGTTCATAGCACCGACTTCGGCAAAGTGGAGGGCATGGTCGGCGCTTTCGGCGATGAGCTGTTGCATGTAAGCCTGCTGCACGGCCGAGAGTGCTCCTCGAATGCGGAGGTAGGCCCTGCAGAAGATGGGGAGAGCGAAGAAGCTCGTCACTGGCGGGACGCTGTGAGCGTACTGCGGTATGTGGTGTCGGAGCTCCTCAGGGTAGAGGCGTCGGAGGGTATCGTAGAGGGCGAGCCACCGGAACGCCGTAAGAGCATGGGAAGGCTCGCGGGTCTGTTCGTAGAGGGCTGCTGCCAGTCCTGCTACGGCTACGGGCTCAATCGGAGGGTGGAACTCTTGGAAGTCTCTGGGAGCAAAACCGGCACGCCAGCGGGCGACCTGTGCTGGCAGTTGACGGAGAGCAGCCTGGTAGCTCTGCCAGACTACCTCCTGGTACGTTGCCGCGGTGCTGCTCCATAGGAGCCCTAGCGTCCCAAGGCAGCAAGCCCCCAGAGAGCTGCCAAGAGGAGGCCAACAATGAGCCATGCTCCACCGAATCCGAGGACATCTTCCCAGGATGGCTTCCCGATCTCCCATGCTGAGCCTGGGAACAGCTTCTGTGCCTCCCATCGCTCAGGGTACCGGGCGGCGTCTCCCAGCGCTTGCCGATCTGCGTCCGGTGTTGGCTGGACGGGCACACGGAGCCGGAGGAAGAACTGCCGTACAGATGCATCGGAGGAAGGGCGGGTCAGGAGGCTGAAGAGGAACAGGAGCACGAACGGGAAGAGCGCGTCGAAGGCGAAACGGGCAGCGTTTAGCTCGGCCTTGCTCCACTGCCGCAAGTCCAGGCCAAACCATGATAGAACCCACAGCTCGGCATGGAAGCGCCCCTGTCCGATGCGGCGGGAGTTGGGATCGGCTGGATTCTCCCGGACAACGGTCTCGAAGAAGACCCCAGTCGGCGGGATGAGCACAGTCTGGGCAAGCCGCTCTCCAATCCGCTGTGCGCGCCCCTGCTGGACATCCTCTGCCGTTGCCGGCCGGTGGACAACAGCAGTGCGCGCAGCCGTCTCCACCGTCAGTGCCGGATGTGCTCGGGTCCAGGGGAGCACGGGGAAGAGGTGGGGAATGCCGATGTACAGCACCAAGCAGACGAGCACCTGGGTGATCACTGCCGTTCGCGTCAGCCGTCGCCAGAGGAAGCCAAGCCAAATCGGGGCTCCAAAGATGGCCGGGAGGGTGATGAAGTACTTGAACAGGTCCAGCACGTTGTTGACCCAGACTGCGACGCCGGCCGCGCCGAAGAGGGTGAGTAGCACCACGATTCGCCCGATGAGGACGTAGTGGCGCTCCGAGCGCTTTGGTATCAAGGGTGCGTAGAGGTTGCGCACGAAGAGAGCGGCGTAGGTGAGTGCGTTGGTGTCCATCGTTGACATGTTCGCCGCCACCATCCCTATGAGCATCAGTCCCAGGAAGCCGGGGGCGAGGAACTCCCGCATGAGCAACCCCCAAAGAAGCTCTGGATCGTGGATGCGGCCAGCGAAGAGCGCTGCTCCAACGAGTCCAACGAGGGCCCAGAAGAGCATGATCAGACGCTTGGCGAACATGCCTCCGAGAAGCCCCAATCGCGCAGCCCGCTCATCTTGGGCTGAGCCAGCAATTGCCACTAGCGGAGCTGCTGCAATGATGGAGACAAGGTTCGCCACGGACATGGCAAGCACGGTGAGCGGACCGTAGTCCGTCAGCGTTACCTCTCCAAACACGGCAAAGAAGTGCTCGGGTAGCCGCTGATGGAGGCCTGTAAACCCACCAATTGCGGCAAGTCCAGCAGGCACCAAGAGGACAGAGAAGGTGATGATGAGCAACCCCTGCAGCACATTCGTCCAGGCAGCAGCGGCAAATCCTCCGAGGAGCGTGTAGAGCGCAACGATAGCAGCAAACGAAAGGTAGATCGCGGCTGGCTCTACCCACGAGATGACCCCTCGGAGCTGACCGCTCTCCGCCAGCTCATGGAGCTCCTCCAGGCGCTGGCGTTCGGTTGCAGAGAGCTCCTCCAATGGCCGCTGGCGTAGGCGTTGGTATTCCGTGAAGAGCTCCACCTGCTGGCGTTCTTCGGCCATCCAAGCAGTCTCAGGCTTCAGCAGGAGCGCTGCTATCGTCTTGCCAGTGATGACGAAGCTCACAGCTCCGCCAACGACGGCCATCACGAGCGTGAACGAGGCAAAGAGGGCAGCCAGCAAGGGGCTCCGGAAGCGCTCGACGAAGAAGTCGCTGAGCGTCACAATCCGTGCCCGACGGTAGAGGGTGGCGATGAACCAGTAGAACGGGGTGAGGAAGAGCACCAGGTACTGGATCCACATGCCGCCAAGGCCCTGGCGGTAGACTTCGCGGCTGATAGCGATGGCTTGGTCAGCGTTCGTCGCATTGCCAAAGCTGAGGAAGAACTGGACTATCGTCCGAAGGCGACGCCCTGCCAAGAAGAATTCCTCCTGACTCTGCTGCCGCCTCCGTAAGCGATACCCGATCCAGAGCACCGAGAAGATGTAGATGCCGATGACCAAGAGGTCCAACCAGTGAAGCCCAGGCAGCATCAGCGTCGTCCTCGGCGCCACTCGTACTTAGGGAGGCTCTGCCACAGGCGGCAGTAGTGTTCGTAACGCCACGCTGGTATCTCTCCCCGCTCAACAGCAGCTCGCACTGCGCACTGGGGTTCGTGGATGTGGCTGCAGGGCTGGTAGGTGCATTCCTGTGCCCATGGCAAGAAATCGTCGAAGTAGGCTGGCAGTTCGTCGCGCGTCAGTTCCCAGATTGTCAGGTCCTGAATACCTGGCGTGTCGACGATATAACCGCCCTGAGGGAGCCGAAACATACGCGCCATGGTGGTGACATGGCGCCCACGCTGGAGCTTGTGGCTGATTTTGCCAACGAGTTGCTCTTCCCTGCCCAGGAGCAGGTTCGTGAGCGTGGATTTGCCAGCTCCAGAAGGACCTGAGAAGACAGAGACCTTGTCTCGGAGCGCTTCCCTCAGGCAGTCAATTCCGGCCCCAGTTCGTGCACTACAGAGGATGAGCTGCAAGCCAAGCTGTTCGCTGTAGTAGCGTAGTTCCTCGGAGAGCTGTTCCAGCGAGCCTAGGTCCAGCTTGTTGATGCAGAGAATCGGGGTGAGCTCGCCCCGTTGCGCGGCAATGAGGTAACGATCGATGAGGAAGCGATCGTACCTCGGTTCAGCTGCAGCGTGGAGGATGACAAGCTGGTCAACGTTGCTGGTGATGACCTGTTCTTGTCCCTCGCGGCGGCGGTACCGGGTCAGCTTTGTACGGCGATCGTGGATGGAGACGATCATGCCCTGTGGCAGCCCGCTGGGGGCTTGCTTGTCAGTGAGGATGAACTCTACGAGATCACCGACGGCAACGAGTGTTGAGTCTCCATGGTGCACCACGACGGTTCCGGCGATGCTACATTCCACTAGCGTCTCTGGTGCTTGTGCTGGCTCCACTAGCCACCATCGTCCTGTCCCCTCCATGACACGGCCCTGCTGTGGTGGGTGAGAGAGGGGCTTGTGCTTGACGGGTTTAATGGCGGTTCGGTGTCGGCCCCTTGAGTGCTCGTCCCATCGGGCTGCCATGGGGCGGCTCTAAAAGGCAGGGAGCAAGCGGAAGATGTCGTGCCACCGGGTTGTTGCCAGCACTCGAATTCCCAACATCGTGCCGACACCGATGAGGACGACTCCGACCAACCGGTAGAGGCGCTCCAATGCTTCCTGATTCAACCGCTGGCGAAAGTGGTGGATACCAGAAGCCAGAAGCTGTAGCCAGAGGAAGTTCCCCAATCCAAAGCCGAGGGCGAAAGCCCCAATGCTCCAGGGGTCGCCTGGGGAGACAAGCCTAAGCTCATGGGCTAAGAGGCCAACGTACGCCAACGTAGAGGTGAAGGTAGGGCTGGCGACGTTCATGAGTGCCATGCCGGCGCCGACGAAGAACGCTCCACGCTGCTGCAACGACCAGACGGCAGCCGGCGGTGCTGGAATAGCTCGAGGCCACGTAACCGGTCGAGGTTGCTGGAGTTGAACAACGCCGTAGACGACAATGACAGCAACGAACAGAAGCTGGAGCAAGAGTGAGAAGATGGGATGCGCTCCCAGGAAGTTCAGCATGTTGCTGATAGCACCCGCGGCAAGGAGTGCCACAAAGCAGAGTAGGGCATCCACCAGACCTGCCCCAGCCGCTGTATGCAATCCAGCTTGGCGACCTCGGAGCAGACTGTTCTGCACAACGGTAATCGTTACTGGTCCAACAGCCGGTAACGCTACCAAGACTCCAACGACAACCCCGACAAGACTTGAGATGACCGCTGTAACCATCGGCTATGGCTCCGGAGTATGGGGCAGCTCGTACATGGCGCTGGCTGTCATCTCAGTAGACGAGCACCGTAGAGTGCCAGACTCGGGCCAGCGCAGGGGAGGCAATCCGACATAGGTAGACGCCTCTAGCCAATGGGGAGCCAAGAGGAAGGACGTGCCACCTCGCTCCCGGTTGAGGGAGCATCCACCCTGCAACCCGCTCTCCGGTCTGAGAGAAGAGTTCAACTGAGGCAGTCGTAATCTCTGCTTGCGGTACGGAAAGCCATAGATGGCCCTCACTGTAGCGTACTGTCGGCGAAGGGTTCGGTGAACTCGGGACACTCGCTGGCGGGGTTAGGGGGATGACGGTGCCGTCGGGTAGGACTAGGATCGGCCGGAGCTCTGGACCGTTGCCATTGGCGGCTGGGTTGGCAAAGCCTGTGACGACCAGGACTGCAGCTCTGCCGTTGTGGGGTGAGAGGTCGAGCACGTATTCGGAAGGTAACCCGCGGAGGGTGTCGGCGGAAGCTGGGAGCTCTCGATAGGGTGCAGTGCTAGCAAAGGATAGCCCTTCTGCAATGGTCTGTCCTCCAACTCTGAGGGTGACAGCTGGTGCATCGGTGACCGCATGTACTGCACTGAGGGCAACTGTGCCAGGAGAGCTCTGAAGTTGGAGTGGGAAGGTGACAATCGTAAGGTCTGTCGGGCGACCTTCAGGGTTCGGAGCAAAGTTCTGTGGCGATAGGACACCGCAGACCACAGCGCCGATCTGCGCACCGGAGGGGAGGATGGCCGTAAAACTGCGCAGGGTGTCTCGGGCGTCGCGGCTGTTGCCCGGGGCGAGACCTATTGTCAGTGGCCTCTCTGCGGGGAGCTCCGTGGCGGGTGTGGCGCTCCGGAAACCGAAGTCGTCGAGAACTCGTGTCCCGTTGAGGTACACGTCCACAAGGCGGAGTTGTGGGTCTGGGCTAGCATGAATGATCTGGACCTGAGCCGTCGGATTGGGCACGTCCAGCCGTTGGAATTCGATGATTGTACCGTCCAAGAAGACTGCATGGAGCCCTAGACTAGCCCCATTCTGGTTGCGTGCCGGTTGGGCGAAGCCAGAGAGCACTAGGAGTCCGGAGCTCCCCTTAAAGGGGCGGAGGTCGCCACGGAAACGAGCCACAGGAGAGCCGTCCGAGCTCACGAGTTCCACTGTCAGCGTATCGGCAGGCAGCAACCCTTGGACGATGGTACTGTAGCTAACGATTCCAGCGTAGAGAGGCTGCCCGTTGCCCCTCAGGATGCGGAGCTGTGGAGCATCGGTTGCAGCGTGGGTGAAGGCAAGCCAAACACGCTCTGTGTCACCCGTGATGGGGACCTCTTGAATGAGGAGCCGTGCTGCTGTGCTGAGCCCATCAGGGTTTGGGGCAAACCGCTGGGGAGCTCGGAGACCTAGGAAGACCAGCATATAATCCCGTTCCGGCTGGGGGGCGAGGGTGGTAGTGGCCACAGCATTTGATGCCCCAGTGCTACCTTCTGGCAGTACGGAGATACGGTATGACAGGCCCGGGCTGGCTAGGACTTCCCTCCGGAAGCTGAGCTGACGGAAAGGCAGTCCAAGGTGCAGCCAGTCGCTGTCGTAGTAGACGTCTACTTGCTCCAGCTCCGGATCTGCACTGGCATGCAGCACAGAGAAGCTGGCAACCTGAGCACGTCCCGAGAGGATAGCTAAACTCGTCACGATGCCAATCCATCCGATGCACCGCAGCATATGCGGCCTCACGGAGAGAGGTGCGACTAACCGCGCTGCAAATTAAGAGACAGCCAGGATTGCAAGAACAGAGCTCGGCGGAGACTACTCCGAGGATGGTGGGGAGGGGGGCCGCAAGAGCAGCTCTTTGATGACTTCTATGCTGGGAGGTGAGGTAGTAGCATCGGATTGGTATCGGCGGAGAGCCTCGTCAGGCCGGATGCTGGGACGCTCTTCAGCGAGGGGAGGAGCTTGAAGCGGAGCTTCTTCTGGAAGGGGGGTCTCTGTACCGCTACTGCGCTGCTGCAAGCGGCGGACGAGTGCCAGAGTGTGGACGAGCTCATTTCCGAGCACTTCTTGCAGCTTCTCCAGGATGAGGGCACGAGTGAATGGTTTACGAATGAATCCTACGGCCCCTTCTTTGACGGCCAATCCTAAGTTCTCCGTGTCAGACATAGCAGTGATCATCAGCACGGGGATGGCGCTGGTCGCCTTCAGCCGTTTGAGGAGCTTCAAAGTCTGGTGTCCGCTCAGGTCTGGCATAATGATGTCCAGGAAGATAACGGCTGGTCTGTGCTCCAGCGCTAGCGCTACGGCGTCGTAGCCGTTGGAGGCGACGATCGGCTCAAACCCCATGCTCTCCACAATCCGGGAGAGAATGCGCTGCATCCAGATGTCATCGTCCACAATCAAAATGGGTAGTGGACGGACTGGGGGCTCTTGTCCAGGTTCATTCATCCGCCTCTGGGGGATTAGGCTGTACAGGTGCTGATGGCAGCTCTACTAGGTGGGGGACAGCATACAGCCGTGCTCGCCGCAGCACTTTTAGAAGGCTCGGAGCGGCTGTCATCAAAGCCTGGTGGTTGAGCTGCTCTACGCGGTGGTAGAGCTCACGTCGGTAGACAGCCACTGTCCGGGGCGCTTCTATTCCTATGCGCACGTTCCCTCGGTCAACGGAGAGGATACGAATGGTGACGACACCGTCAATAGCGATCTCTTCACCAGGTTTACGCGTAATGACGAGCATTAGCCCTGCGAGGCCTGTTGTACTTGCACAATGGGATGAGTTGCAGAGTAGCGGTCCCCAGGCACAATGAGCTGTTGCCCCGTCTGTTCCTTGAGGTTCAAGACAACGGGAGCCTTGAGATTCGCTACCAGCTGGGTGGGGTCTGATGCCAAGGTAATGATGACTAGCGGGACGTACGTAGTGGGGTCATTGAACTCTGGCGGCAACTCATAGCTCGGGACGATATGCCACGGCAGCATGACTGGGAAGCCGATGGTTGGCTCATCAACAGCAACGAGCCATCGGAGCGGTTCCTGTTGGGGGATGCTGACAATGATGTATCGTTTCAGGTGTTCAAAGCCGATGAGCCCGGCTGGGAAGTAGAACAGATGCCGGCGAGTAGGGCGGACCGTGCCGATCCTAGGAATGCGGAGTAGGCGTGGTGCTCTCTGCACCGTCATCGTTGTGGAGGACGAACGTTGTGGGACTGTGAAGGAAGGACGATCGGTTGTCCAGGCTTCCAGTAGCCGTAGCCGGAGGACACGCCGTTGTGCAACTCGGCCAATACGAATTCTACACGTCGGTTGCGTGCGCGCCCTTCAGGGGTACTGTTCGGTGCAATTGGGCGCTGCGGTCCGAATCCTCGAACGGCTATTCGCCGTTCTGGAACCCCACCTTGGATGAGGTAGTACGCAACGCTCAACGCTCGTGCGCAGGAGAGATGCCAGTTGGACTCGTAGCGGAGCGTGCGGATAGGGATACTGTCGGTATGTCCATCTACGTTGACGAAGTAGGGGACCTTTCGCAGCAGGAGTGCCAGCGTATCTAGTACTGGTAGCGCCTGTGGATGGAGGTCAGCCTTGCCGGACTCGAACAGCAGGGCTTCAGCAACGCGAATGACAGCGCCTTCAGCGGTCCGTTCTAATGTCAGCAACCCTGCTCGGATGTAGCTACCTAACGAGTGCTCCGTTTCTTGGAGCCACTCATCGATGCTGGGGTATGTGGATCGAGGCAGAATCGGTTGGGGGATCCCCTCCTCGCCTGGAAGGATATGCTGGCCATGCTGTTCGACTGGGGTCGTTGCACTCCCGGGGTTGAAGTATTGCACCAGCGCTTGAGCAACCTCACGATACCGTCCCAAGTCTACCTGCGAAGCAGCGTAGAGAATTACGAACAGCCCGAGCAGGAGTGTAATGAGGTCGGCGTATGTGATGATGTAGCGCTCGGTACTGGGATGTTCCTCGTCCAATGTAGAGAGGTGCCGTGCCATGACGGTAGTCTATATCGGCACTTGCAGCGCAAAGTGTAGTCAGCATGGTCATGGCAGGTAGATCAGGGGATGGCTCTCCAGCACCGTCCCATCAGCCCAAAGGAGGCAGTAGTAGGTGCCAGCGCTGAGGTATGCCAAGGGGATTCTCCAGGGATGTCCACAGAGGTGAGAACCTTCGCCTTCAGCAATGCGGAAGAGCCGACGCCCAAGAGCGTCGTAGAGTTCAATCCGGACGTACCGAGGGAGCTGGTGGCTGCAGCGGAGCCAGACGTGGACGCCGTCACCCGTCGCCGGCTGTGGGGTGACGGTGAGGAAGCGGTCCGTGGAGATCGGAGAAGGCTCTCCCACAGAGGTGGGGATGTGGAAGCCAGCAATCTTGTAGATGTTGCCAGAGAAGTCCGTGACCCAGAAGCCTTGGTCGGTGGGATCGTACTCCACACCTCTGGCGTTGATGTTGGCCCCGCGGCGCGTGAATAGCGTTAAGCTGTCGGTCGGTCCTGCGGGCAGAGGGAGCGGAATCCGGAAGAGGTAAGAGGCCGCCAATGAACCGCCAGAGAAGTCCGTGACAACATGGTAGAGCTCGTTGTCAGCTTCACTCACAGCGAGTCCACGTGGTCCGCTAGGTAGCCGAGAGGGATTGGGGTGCGTGGATTCCACGGCGCCCGTTACAGGGTTGACAACGTAGAGGCGCTGTTGTCCATCGCGCTCTGCGACGATTAGCTTGCCGTTGTAGAAGCAGAGTCCTGTTGGGTAGCTGGCAGGGCTAGGATACTGCCGCACCAGCCTGCCTGTGGTGTCCAGAACGAGGATGAGGCCAGAGCTTCCTTGGGCCGTGCCGTTGAGTTTGTGGACGTACAGCAGTCCATTGGCTCGGTCTATGGTGAGGTCCGTGTAGAGGCTGTCTCCACCAGGAATGCGGACCTCCTTCTCCACTTGGAGAGTTGCTGCGCTGAGCTTGTACAGGTGCGGGGTGTAGAAGCTTGTCGTCCACAGTCCACCACGCCCGTCGGAAGCGATGCCGTACGGAACATGCGCAGTGCTTGCATCGACGAGCACAGCACCGCGATGTCGCTCCAGGAGCGTGAAGGTTGGAGTAATGCGTACTTGGCTGGGATCAGCCGTTGATGTGACCCGGACTCGCACCCAGATACTCGGGCGGTTGGGGGAGAGCCACCGTAAGGAGGTCGAAGTAACCCCGTCGGCAATGAGCTCCCAGCTGCGTCCATCGTCCAAAGAGAATTCTACCCGAACGGGCGGGGTAAAGCCGTACCAGGAGATAGTTACCGGCGAGCCGGCAACGAAAACCTCTCCGCCAGCTGGGGCTGTGATGGCCGGTTCGGCAATCGGTCCTGTTGGTAGCGGGATTTCCCACATGGAGCGGCCATGAGTGGCTGCTCGTAGGACTCGACGACGGTGGTGAATTGCCAAATCCACTACGGGCGAGCGTGGGAGTCCTACACCGTAGGGGAACCACGTCGCTCCCCCGTCGAGGGAGGCAAACACCCCGATATCTGTGCCGACGAAGATGTGGCGTTCGTTGAGCGGGTCTATGACAATAGCGTTGACCGGGATATCGGGCAACCCAGAACTGATGTCATGCCAGCTCTGCCCGCCATCGGTGCTACGCCATACGTGGCCGCTACCAAACCCTGAGACGGTGACGTAGACCGTCTGGGGCTCGGTCTCAGAGAGGGCGAAGTCCGTGACGAAGCGGTTGGGAAGCCCGTTCCGCCCGACGTCAGTCCAGCTCTGGCCACCATCGGTCGTACGCCAGACCTCCCCACGCATGTTGCCAATGAAGATGACCGAAGGGTCGGCGGGTGAGGCTCCAATGGCGGTTATGGAGGCACTCATTGGCGAGGAGATAGGCTCCCAATAGGCTCCCCCGTTATACGTAGCATAGAGGCGCCGCCGTCCGTGGTAGAGCGTCTGCGAGTTGGTGGGATCCATCACGAGCGGGGCTGACCAGTAGCCGGGATCGTTGGGGTCAATCCCGCGGGTAATGCGCTGGAAGCTGCCGGTAGCCAGGTTCCGTTTCCAGAGATCGCCGTTTGGGAATTCGCCGTAGAGGATGTCGGGATTGTCGTGGTCGACGACGACGAAGAAGCCGTCCCCACCAGCTACCATGCCCCAGTTGCCCCCACGGTTCCCCAGAGTTCCGTTGTCTTGTGTCCCTCCGTAGTTGACGTCGTCTCGGGACTGGTCAATTGCCATCGCGTAGAACTGGGTGACGGCAAGCCCGTTGTTGATCGCTGTCCACGTCGCCCCAGCATCTGTGCTGCGGTACATGCCGCCGTCATTGCCAGCGTAGACGATGTTAGGATTGAGAGGGTTAAAGGCAGCAGCGTGCTGGTCTACGTGGACGTGTCCGCCGGAGTAGCCGTGCGTGACGTTGGTCCAAGTAGTACCCCCATCAGTGGTGCGGTAGATGTCGATCCCGCCTGCCAACACTATGTTGGGGTTGGTCGGGTGGATGACGACGTACGCATTGTACCATCCCTGACCGTTGAAGAAGCTTTCTTGGCCTTGGTAGACGAGCTGCCACTGGCGCCCGCGGTTGGTGGATTTGTAAATGGCCCCGATGCCGCCGCTACCGTTCTGCTCCACGAGGGCATAGAGGATCTCCGGAGCTGAGGGTGCCTGCTGGACGCATACGCGCCCGAGGGCGCTTGGTAGCCCATTACTCCGGAAGGTCCAGGTAATGCCGCCATCGGTGGAGTGATAGACGCCGCGGCCAGCGACACCGATGAAGAACTCCGCCGTGTCGTTGGGGTTGATGCTGATGTCGGTAACGCTGCCAACGAAGGTCCGGCTCCAAGTCTGCCCGGCATCGGTGGAGCGCCAGAAGCCGGCATAGTTCTTCGTTGCTCCAGCTACGATGAGACGGGGGTTGCGAGGGTGCACTTCAATTTTGGAGAATGCTCCAACGTGCGTTAGGCCAATCGGTGTCCAGCTTTCACCCCCATCGGTGGATTTGAAGATGCCGGCTCCGAAGTAGGAGTCAATGTTGTTGCTCATCTCGCCGGTAGCGGCGTAGATGATGTTGGATGCCGTTGGGTCAATCGCGAGGGCGCCGAATGAGAGTGAGTTTCCGTCGTCGAAGAGGGGCTGCCACGTCTGCCCGCCATCGGTGGTGCGCCAGATGCCTCCTGCAGCAGCGCCGATGTACACCCAGCCCTCCCTCGTCGGATGGTGAACGACAGTCCGGATACGCCCGCCGATGTGGAAAGGTCCAATCGGCTGCCAGCGAGGCTGGAGTGATTGGAGACCGACCTTGCCCATAGTCCGTTCCAAGGACCGGGCCTGTTCTATGGCTCTCAGCCGGGCTCCTTCTGGGATGCGCTCGAACGGGTATGCGCGGGGAAAGCGGAAGGCCTCTTCACGTGCACGCGGATTCTCTTTGCCGCGGATTTGTAGGTACTCCTCGGTTGCGCTGCTTCCAGTAGGGAGTAGCAGGAGGCATACGAATGGCAGCAAGCTGCACAGGTGTACCATGGTGGTTCGCACCGTTGTTGGTTCGTCACAAACTTAGCGTTTGTTGGAGGAAGTTCTGCGGTCAGCTCACAGTCGGACGAGCCGCTCGTAGATGAGCTTGAAGGCGGCGAAAGCGAGGAGGAGGAAGAGCAGGAGTCCAACCCACCACCCGTATTCCTCCCCGATGACGACGATCGCAATGGAGAGGAAGAAGACCGTGACGGAGGTTAGCAGGAAGATGCCTACCATGCGCAGCAGTTCCATTGCTAGGCTCAGGCGTGGTGTGGGATTACAGTGTGGAGGTACAAGGCGTACTGTTGGCGTAGTCGCTCACCGACAGCGGTGGGGCACCGAATCTGGAGTAGCATGCCCTGCTCTAGAGCTTCTTGGCGGACGAGCTCACCGGCAGTGCGCAGTCCGTGGAGTGTCCGAGCTTCCGTGTACGGGATCAGGAAGGTCATCAACTCCGTCTGCCCTTCGTATGCTTGCTGGAGTGCTAGGAGGAGCCGACGGAGGTTAATGCCGCGTTCAGCCGAAATGAAGACCGCTGAACTGAACTCCGCTTCTAGCTCTCGGAGGCGTTCCCGGTCGTGGATTAAGCGGTCAACTTTGTTGAACACTAGGACAGTAGGCTTGTCGTGGGCTCCCAGCGTGCAGAGTGTTTCGTCAACGACGCGGATATGCTCTCGGAAGTGGGGATGAGAGGCGTCAACGACGTGGATCAGGATGTCAGCTTCCTGGACTTCAGCTAAGGTACTGTGGAAGGCGGCGATAAGCTGAGGCGGAAGCTTGCGCAGGAAGCCGACCGTATCGGAGAGAAGGGCTATTTGCCCATTGGGCAGTCGGAAGCGGCGGACGGTGGTGTCGAGCGTTGCAAAGAGGCGATCGGCAACGAGGACAGGGGCTCCTGTCAGGGCCCGCATGAGGGTAGATTTGCCAGCGTTTGTGTATCCGACGAGGGCAAACCGTGGCAGTGTCTCTCGCCCTTTGCGCCGTTGGGCACGCTGCTGGGCTATCTGCTGTAGCTTGCGCTGGAGGACCTGTATCCGACGCCGGATGAGACGACGGTCAGTCTCTAACTGAGTTTCACCAGGTCCGCGGGTGCCAATCCCACCAGCCTGTCGTGAGAGGTGGGTCCAGAGTCGGCTTAGGCGAGGCAGGAGGTATTGGAGTTGGGCTAACTCTACTTGGAGCTGCGCCTCTTGGGTGCGAGCTCGCATGGCGAAGATCTGCAGAATGACCCCAGGCCGATCCAGCACCTTCACGCCCCATGCCCGTTCCAGGTTGCGGACCTGCACCGGCGAAAGTTCATCATCGAAGACGACGGCGGAGACTCCGGAGTGATGGATGAGGGGCTTCAGCTCTTCAACCTTTCCACACCCGATGAAAGTCGCAACGTCTGGAGCAGAGCGTTCTTGCCAAAATACCCCAACCACTTCGCCTCCGGCGCTGTGGACCAATGCTTCCAGTTCCTGCAGGTGGTCGAGGAATTCCGACCGTGGTAGCGGGCGGCGAAGGAGACCTACAAGGAAGACGCGCTCTCGTGTCTCAGGTGTCTGCACGCTCCTTCCTGCTTCGACTGTCAGAGCTACTACCCGCGAGTAGGGACGAAGGGGCGGCGTCCTCTATTACGTGCGTCCAGGGTTGGGCCCAGCAGCAGAGCCGTAGCTCAGCAGAGCTTGGCAGGGCTGGATGCCAGGGGACGATTCGGACAGTGTAACCGAACTGACCACTCTCTTCCAGGGAGAGATGCCCTGCGAACCAGTGAGTGTTTCCGCTGCTGCCCACGTGTTCCAAGGGGATGACCCACGGCTCGGTCATCTCACCTTCGGGCTGTACACGTCCAGCATAGAGTTCTACGCGGACGTCTTCGGGGGAGAGTCCGCCAAGCTCGGCCTCTACACGGACGTGGAGGAGAGCACCGGTGCTCAGTTCTGTGTCGGCAGAGCTAACAACGCGGAGGATACGCACGTTCGGCCACTGTTCCTGGACACGTTGTCGCCAGTGGGTTATGGAGTGAGCAAGGCTTGCCTGGGAATCGAGGAGCATGGAACGAGCGCGATGTGCAGGGAGATAGCACTCTGCAGCGTACTGTCGCACCATGCGCGTACAAGAGTACTGGGCCGCAGCGGTGCGGATGGCATTCTTCATCATCGTTACCCATCGTTCCGGGATGCCTTCGGGGTTACGTTCGTAGAAGAGCGGAATGATGCGGTACTCTAGCAGGTCATAGAGCTGCTCCGCCTCGGCAGCGTCCTGCTCTTCCTCGGAAGCGTATTCCTCCCCCTGCCCGATTGCGAAGCCGTTCGTTCCCATGTAAGCTTCATCCCACCAGCCATCTAAGGTGCTACAGTGGAGGACGCCGTTGAGAGCAGCCTTCATCCCACTAGTACCGCTAGCCTCTTGCGGGCGGCGGGGAGTGTTGAGCCAGAGGTCGCAGCCTTGGACAAGCAGGCGGGCCAGTTCGAGGGAGTAGTTTTCCACGAAGACGACGTGGCGCTCCAGTCCGGCGTCCGCGATCGCGCGGATGATGCTGTGGATGGTCTCCTTCGCGGGGACGTCCTGCGGATGCGCCTTGCCAGCCAAGATGAGCTGCACCGGGCGCTCGGACGAACAGAGGAGGCGGCGCAAACGCGTTAGGTCTCGGAAGAGGAGTCTCGGGCGTTTGTAGAGGGCAATTCGGCGGGCGAATCCGATCGTTAGGGCGTCGGGATTGAGGAGCAAAGAAGGTGTTGCTGGAAAGGTTCGGTGTCGTTCCTGCAGGGCACTGGTGAGGCGCTTGCGGAGGGTCTCGTGGACTCTCCACAGCTCTTGCGGTGGGATAGCTTCAACGGCGTCCCAGAGGGCTAGGTCAGTGTTCTCACTGCGCCATTGCTTGCCGATGTAGCGATCAAAGAGGTGGGCAATCTCAGGAGCAACCCATGTCGGCAGGTGGACACCGTTGTTGATGGAGCCGATAGGCACCTCATCCTCGGGGAATGAGGGCCAGAGAGCATGCCACATGCGGCGTGCTGTCTTACCGTGGAGACGGCTGACGCCACGGCGATGCCATGCGACATTGAGTCCGAAGACTGTCGGGCTGAAAGCCGTAGGGTCAGAAGGGAACTGCCCAAGCTGGAGGAGTTGCTCTGGGCTTACCCCGATCTCAGCAGCGTACGGTTCCAAGTAGTGGCGCAGTACGTCGGCCTGGAAGACTTCATTCCCTGCGGGGACAGGGGTGTGAGTGACGAAGACTGTAGAGGCTCGCACGATCTCAAGAGCTTCTGAGAATCCCACGGAGTGCTCCTCCATGGTCTGCCGTATCCACTCTGCAGCGGCGAATACGGAGTGTCCCTCGTTGAGGTGGCAGATGGCCGGTCGGATACCCATCGCACGGAGTGCCCGCATGCCACCAATTCCTAGCACAAGCTCTTGCTGGATTCGGGTTTCTATCGTCCCGCCGTAGAGGCGGTCAGTGATGTCCCGGTACTCCACAAGTGAATTGTACTCGTGGTTGGTGTCCAAGAGGTAGAGCGGCACGCGTCCGACGAGCATCCGCCAAATCCGGATGTAGAGCGGGCCTTTTGGGAAGGGGAGCGAGATTAGCAACGGCCGACCAGTCTCGTCACGCACCAAGGTGAGCGGTAGGAGGGAGATGTCGTTCGCTGGGTAGAGTTCGTACTGCCAGCCGCTTTCAGCCAAGCGCTGCTGGAAGTATCCCTGCTGGTACAACAGTCCAAGAGCCACCAGTGGGATGCCAATGTCGCTGGCGGTCTTCAGGAAGTCGCCCGATAACACCCCGAGGCCACCGGAGTAGTTCGGAAAGCTCTCGTGGACGCCGTATTCGGCGCAGAAGTACGCTACAGTGCCTAGTACCGTGCCAGAAGGTGCCGAAAAGCGAATAGGGGCTTCCAAGTATGTGCGGAAGCGCTGGTAGATGTACTGGAGGAATGCCAGGAAGTCTGGGTCTCGTGCTGCCTCGGTGAGACGAGCCTGAGAGATACGCTGCAGGAGTGCAAGGGGGTTGTGGTGGACCTCATCCCAGAGCTTTGGGTCTAAGCGGGCGAAGAGGTTCTGTGCCTCGCTGTCCCAGCACCACCAGTAGTTGTACGCCAACTCCCGTAGCGGGGCCAGTGGAGCTGGCAGGGTTGGAGTCACGACGACAATCCGTAAGGGGAGCATCTATGCTTAGGCCTCGGCGTTCGGATAGCATACAAACTTAGGGCTAGGGGTAGCTCCCAGCCGAATGGGGAAGGGCATAGTTCGCTCGGGGTACCAGATACAGGACATGCCGCCGTAGTGTGGCTCCCCGCCGCGTGCCTTCTACGGAGCTCACCGGGGTCGCGAGGTAGAATGTAGGAGGCGCAACTCAGAGCGGAGGCGCTCGACTGTATCTCGGAGGCTGTCGATCTGGCTCTGCAAGAGGCGGAGGGAATCTCTCAACCGTTCCTCGGTCGTCGCCTGGGGCTGGAAGTAGTGCTGGAGCTCCTCTAGGGGTGAGGGGAGCAACAGCGAGTC
>JBCNUX010000080.1:0-644 GCA_039630485.1 Chlorobiota bacterium
TCCTGGACCTGCTGGCTCCGGGGATGTTCGCCACCCCCGACCTGCTGATGGAATCTGTCCACCGGGGCGACAACCCCCTCTTCCTCCGGCGGCTCAAGGAGGACCTGCGGGACTTCGCCGGGCGCCCCCTCTTCCCGCCCCGGCACGTCCACACCCAGACCTTCCGCCTCCACGACGACGAGAAGCGGCTCTACAACGGCGTCACCGCCTATGTCCAGACGGAGTACAACAAGGCCTTCGCCGCCGACAAGCGCAACGTCGCCTTCGCGCTGCTCATCCTCCAGCGGAGGCTGGCCTCCAGCGTCCGCGCCGTCCGCCGCTCCCTGGAGCGCCGCCGCGCGCGGCTGGAGGAACTGCTGCGCCTGGGCCGCTGGCTGGCCACGCGCGATGCGCTGGACGAAGAGGCCCTGGAAGACGCGCCGGAGGCCGAGCGGCTCCGTCAGGAAGAGGAGCTGCTGGAGCGGCTCACCGCCGCCGAGACGCGCGAGGAACTGGAAGCGGAAATCCGCACCCTGGACGACCTCATCCGCCTGGCCCGCGCGGCGGAGGCCCGCGAGGTGGAGACCAAACTCAACGAACTCCGCCGGGTGATGGAAGATGAGCGCATCCGGGAGACCGGCGAAAAACTCCTTATCTTCACCGAG
>JBCNUX010000081.1:0-643 GCA_039630485.1 Chlorobiota bacterium
GCAACATGGGAAGGATTGAAGTAAAGGTTCAGGTAACCTCGCACGGCCTCCACCCGCTGAAAGCGGGGATCCCCCTCTAGGATCCTTGCCAGATGCTCCGCTAAACGCTGGGCGATCTCCTGCGCCCGGGCTGGGACATCCAGGTCGGGGTTAATCTTTTTTTCCTGCGCAGCCAGTTGCATCGCCAGGGGGGTAGCGATGCCCCAGGTGTAGGCAAAGGGGAGATCCCGCCATTCCAGGGTGAGGGACTGCGGAAAGCCCAGGGCTTGCAGCGCTTGTCGAACCTGTTCGGAAGCCCACTCTCGATAGGCTGCCAGAATCATCGTGGATCCCTGTGAGCGGAGTTCGGGGGATAAAAACCGCAGAGGCCGCCCCTCGGCGGCCTCTGCAGACGTTCCATGGCGCGCCCGGCAGGATTTGAACCTGCGACCTTTGCCTCCGCAGGGCAACGCTCTATCCAGGCTGAGCTACGGGCGCGTTTACTGTTTACATTTTAACAGGGTTCCATCGCCCTGACAAGTGGTAAAAGCTGGGGGGAGTAGGGTAGATCGCGAAGCCACCCATCTGACCCCTCCAAATCTCTGCTCACCGTCGGGCCCAGCCAGTGGCATGAGTCCTGAAACATTCCACTTCAGACAAACAA
>JBCNUX010000082.1:0-587 GCA_039630485.1 Chlorobiota bacterium
GAATTTTCAACTTACTTAAAAGTTTGTTGTTTCTTATGTTGTAATGCAAAGACTTGATTGCACTTTTTAAAGTTCAAATCTCAAAGGGCAGATAATTTTTAAAAACCCGAGATATATTCCGAGAAAATTTAGATAAGCTAAGAAAGGGGGGTATCATTTCTTGAAAAGTTAAAATAAAAAATTTAGGTTTAACTTCAATTTAGTTCAAAGCGTTCCTAACAAATGCCGAAAATTTGAAATAAAAATTTTTATTCAGTATATTTAAAACAGAATGCGCCCGTAGCTCAACTGGATAGAGCGTCTGGCTACGGACCAGAAGGTTGGGGGTTCGAGTCCCTCCGGGCGTGCTATAAATTATTTATTCTCCTCACCTTCTTCATCTGGAGATAATCCCAAATCACCAAACAACATCATTCTTGCTTTTTCAGACATCATGCTTGGATTCCATCTTGGTTCCCACACTACTACAACATCCGCATCTTTTACTCCAGGTATTTTAAGTAATCGTTCACGCACTTGCTGGCTTATGAATGTATGCGCTGGACAGCCTGGAGCCGTAAGCGTCATTTTAACACCAACCCAATCAT
>JBCNUX010000083.1:0-584 GCA_039630485.1 Chlorobiota bacterium
GGAGGCGGCCGCGGTGGCCCCCGACAAGCCCTTCTTCATCGGCTATCGGGCAATGGATGAGATATACCGCGACCGCCTCCGGCCGTTGCCGGCTTTCTCGTATTCCGAGCCGGAGGGCGCGCCGCTCAAGCGGACTTCCCTCTACGAGCTGCACCGGGAGCTGGGCGCGAAGATGGTCCCCTTCGCCGGTTGGGAGATGCCCGTCTGGTATACCGGCGTCAGCGAGGAGCATCGCGCCGTCCGCACCGCCGCCGGCCTCTTCGATGTCTCCCATATGGGCGTCCTAGAGGTCAGCGGTCCAGGCGCCCGCGCGTTCCTCGAACGGGTGACCACCAACGACGTGATGGCATTGAAGGTCGGGGAATCCCAGTATACGTATCTCCTGGATCCGGAAGGGCATGTGCTGGATGATCTGATCATCTACGCCCTGGCGCCGGATCGCTACATGCTGGTGGTCAACGCGGCCAACAACGACCGGGATTGGGCCTGGCTGAACGCGGTGGCCCGGGGCGAGGTCCAGATCGATCAGGATCGGCCATGGGCGATGCTCACCGATGAGGTGATCTTGCGGGACCTGCGGGATC
>JBCNUX010000084.1:0-548 GCA_039630485.1 Chlorobiota bacterium
TATTGTGGCTCCTGTTTCCAAAACCGCTGGCTTCAGGGCTGTCGTCACTGTATTCCCTCGCACAGCGGGCTCCGTCTTCGCCACACGGAGGTTGACGTGGGGCGGCAGCTCCACCGTGACGACCTGATCTTCGTGGAAGACTAGGTTCACCGTCTGACCTTCTGCCAGGAAACGAGCGCTGTCACCGACGACATGCTCGTCAACGGGAACTTGCTCGTAGGTCTCTGTGTCCATGAACACGAAGACCGAGCCATCCCGGTAGAGATACTGGTGAGGACGGTAATCCAGGCGGGCAAACTCAATCGGCGTTCCGGAGAGGAACTTGTTCTCCAACAAGCGACCCGTCTGGAGATTACGCATCTTGACCTGGTAGAAGCCAGGCTTGTTGCCTGGTGTTCGGTGCTCCACTTCCAGCACAACGTAGAGCTCGCCTTCATATCGGACGATAGCTCCAACGCGCAGATCGGATGTCGTCCCAACCATGTGCCCGTGCTTGGAATATCCTTTCCCCCTGAGGTCCCGGGCGGATTCGAACCGCCGTACGAGGT
>JBCNUX010000085.1:0-527 GCA_039630485.1 Chlorobiota bacterium
ACGTTGAACCCCACACCGAGGACGTTGAGGTAGAAAGTCGGTGCAATCCCGATGAAGCGGTAGTGCTGAGTGAAGGTATTGCTGTCCGTAGCCATCTCGTCATCTCCTGGCTTCGTAATGAAGGCATGACTGCTATATCCCACGTCCAGTCCAACGGCGATGTCCCCGTACTGGTCAAGCGGCAGGAGTCCCTGCAACCAGAAGTCTGGGAACCCTGTGAAAGCAACCCCAGTCTTCGTGCCTGAAGGGATTTCACCAGCATTGATCCCAAACTTCGGGTGGATGCCAGCACCAACTGCCGCACGGTAGACGAACTGCCCCGACGCTGTCCAGAACAGCAGCGCTACCAATGCCCCGGTCAACAGTACCTGTCTCATTGCACATCCCCTATCGTTTGTGAGACATCCACCGAATGCTGATACCGTAATTGGCGGAGGAGTTCTCGCTGCTGGAGTCGCTGCTGGCGCCGAAACTCCGCTTCTCGCCAACGGCGTTGCTCCTCCGGCGTCTGCGGCTCGACTGCCGGC
>JBCNUX010000086.1:0-523 GCA_039630485.1 Chlorobiota bacterium
CAACTCTTCATCTGTCAAGCCCCAAAGTTTTGCTGCTGTTTGGTCAATCTCTGATTCAATCCTTTGCAGTCGCTTTTCATCGCCCGCTTTCGCAGCCTCATGCGCCTCCTGCGATAACTCCGCTAAACGAATGTGAACCGAATTTGAAGGGTCAAAACGAGGAATGCGAATGTGGTCAAGGATGTGAGGGTCCATTTGGATTTCCACAGCGTAGGACTGAGCAACGAACTGACCAAGCGACGAGTTTAGACAAGCACAAACAAAGTGGGCTTCCTCTTCACTTCCGCAATCTACCAACATCAGTTTGTGGTCGGGCACGGTCGGTCTCCCGTCGCAAGGACCAATAACGCTTGCTGTCATCTTGCTGGCTTGTTCTCGCCACACCACCTTCCACTGGGCGAAGGTGTAGTCGCCAATCTCAGACATGCTGTAAAAAGGTTTGCCTACTTTCATCATTTGCTTAACTTCCCATCCGCCTCGTTTTCTGAGCACTTGCTCAAACCGTTTCAAGTAGCCGTAAGTG
>JBCNUX010000087.1:0-519 GCA_039630485.1 Chlorobiota bacterium
CCCCCTGGGGCCGATAGTTCTTCAGGCGAAAGAGTATCTCCGGATAGCGTGCAGCTTTTAGATCCGTCCACATATTTTCGTCAAGGTCTTTCTTCCCGGATGATAATCCTCGTACGGGGATCCGGAGCAAGAGGGAGTCAATTTTCCACCGAAGGACCGACCCTGCTGCACTGGCATTCCCCGCCACATTCAACTGCGTTGCCTTGGCTGACCATGCATGGAGGGTCGAATTCCCCTCAATCCACAATGTGCTCGCGGAATGCAACTGTAGCTGCTGTGCTACAGCACTGTATACGACCATCCCTGCCGCGACCAGCCAAAGCATCTTTTTCCCTTGCCTTCCCGCTATTGTCTGAACGCAAAGATAGCCACTGCGCACAGGCACCTATATCAAGGCAAGTCAGGACCTCGGCTGATCTTTGTCATCAGAGCGCTGGGGAGAAAGTGCCGGCGGAGGGATTCGAACCCCCGACTCGCGGATTATGATTCCGCTGCTCTACCAGCTGAGCTACGCCGGCG
>JBCNUX010000088.1:0-516 GCA_039630485.1 Chlorobiota bacterium
CGCCGGCGTAGCTCAGCTGGTAGAGCAGCGGAATCATAATCCGCGAGTCGGGGGTTCGAATCCCTCCGCCGGCACTTCCTCACCACACTTTAGGGGCGATGAGTGGCCGATTTCTCGATGGGCGTCTAAGCTGATCGTGGAGGTGCCTGTCTGGATTGATGCGCCAGTTTGGAATTGAAAAGAACGTGGGAACATATGTGCTGCTCTACCGATTGGGATCGGATTGCTCTCATCCGGCAGGTAGCTGTACAAATGGGCTAAGCGGATAAGTCTGGGACAGGGGTTGTGGAGCTGCCTCCTCTGTCCCGGGCTTTTTGTGTGTTCGTCCCTCCTTTGGGCTGCTACTGAGGAAGAACCAAGAGTTGTCTTTACCCAGCTGGCACCGAATGTGTACCAGGTGTCGGCGAGTTTCGTTGCTCCGATGCCGTCATCGACGGTGTGGGAGTGCTTGACGTCGTATGACCACCTGGCACAAAGTATCCCTAGCGTCGAGGAGAGTCGACTTCTGGAGCATGC
>JBCNUX010000089.1:0-241 GCA_039630485.1 Chlorobiota bacterium
GATGATTGCCAGCACATCACAGTTGCGCGGGAGGATCCCTCCACCTGCGCTCGCTGCGGCAGCGCCCGCATCCGCCAGGATGAGGATGTGCTGGACACCTGGTTCTCCTCCGCCCTCTGGCCCTTCGCGACCCTGGGCTGGCCGGATGACACGGAGGATCTGCGCTACTTCTATCCCACCACGGTGATGGAGACGGGTTACGACATCCTGTTCTTCTGGGTGGCCCGAATGGTGATGAGGG
>JBCNUX010000089.1:251-514 GCA_039630485.1 Chlorobiota bacterium
AACGTCATCGATCCCCTGGTGGTGATCCGGGATTACGGTGCGGACGCGCTGCGCTTCACCCTGGCCACCGGATCCACCCCGGGGAATGATATGCGCCTCTCTCTGCAGCGGGTGGAAGGGAGCCGTAACTTCGCCAACAAGCTGTGGAACGCCGCCCGCTTCGTGCTGGGCGCCCTCGCTGGGCCGATCGGGCGTCCCTCGATGGAAGATCCCTCGCTCACCCTGCCGGACCGCTGGATCCTCTCCCGATACCATCGCACGGT
>JBCNUX010000009.1:0-56542 GCA_039630485.1 Chlorobiota bacterium
GACAATGCTGAAGAACCTCGTGGCTTCCGAGTGATGGTGCCTATTCTCTTCAAGCTTGGCCCGATCACTGTTTACAGTTTCGGCGCTATGGTCGCCATCGCATTCCTGACGGCGTACTGGCTCTCTGCCGCTGAATTCCGGCGCCGTGGGATACCGAAGCCGAAAGATGTAGCATCCTCGCTCCTCCTCATCGCCTTCATAGGGGGATTGGCCGGAGCAAAGCTGTTCCACTTGCTTGAGCACCCACAGGAGTTCCTTGCCGACCCCATCGGCGCCATCTTCAGTCCCGCAGGGCTAACGTTTCACGGAGGCTTTCTCGTTGCAGCCCTTGGCTTCGTCATCTACATACGGCGACGACGCCTACCCCTGTGGCGCATCGCTGATGCCATCGCTCCAGCCCTTATCCTGGCTTACGGCATTGGACGCATTGGGTGCCACTTAGCCGGCGATGGCGACTACGGCATCCCGACCGACGTCCCTTGGGCTGTGACGTATCCTAATGGAACGGTCCCCACACTAGCACGCCTCAACCCCGAACTGCGGCACAAGTACGAAGAACTCTTCCCTGGCCGCCCCGTCCCCGAGGATATCCCTGTCCACCCCACGCCGATTTACGAGTTCCTGGCCTCCGTGGGTATCTTCGCCGTGCTATGGCTACTGCGGACCTCTCGGCGCCATGCTGAAGGCTGGCTTTTCGGGCTTTACCTCGTGCTGGCTGGTGTAGAGCGGTTCCTCGTGGAGTTCATCCGCCTCAATCCCACGTACTGGGGGCTGACGCAGGCTCAGTGGATGTCCCTGCTAGCTATCGCTGTGGGGGCTATTCTCCTCGTTCGACGCTGGACTAGTACTTCCGCTCGGTAGGCTGGTACTGCGTGATGCGGACGGGCTTGTAGAAGATTCGGGGAGTGGTCCCTTCACCGTCGCGGACAATCAGCGTGTGCTTGAGCCAGTTCTGATCATCCCGCTGAGGATAGTCCTCGCGGGCATGGGCTCCACGGCTTTCCCTACGGTTGAGAGCACTGTAGGTGATGGCCTCTGCGACATCCAAGAGGTTCTCAAGCTCCAGCGCCTCTACAAGCTCAGTGTTGAAGGTCGAACCTCTATCGTCAAGCCGCAGCCGCTGGTAGCGTTCACGCAGATCGGCCAGGATACTGGTCATCTGCTGCAGTCCCTGCTCCGTGCGGAAGACACCAACGTGCTCCATCATCGACTTCTGCAGAAGCTTCCGCAGGGACGCGACACGCTCGTGACCGTTGGAGCTTGAGCGGAGACGCTCTATCCGCTGCCGAGAGAACTCCAGCACGTCTGCAGGGAGCTCTTCCCACGGCGCCCCCGCTTGTAGGTACTCCATGATGCTCTTGCCCGCCCGGCGCCCAAAGACGACCAGATCTAGCAGAGAGTTCGTGCCCAGCCGATTAGCGCCGTGGACGGATACACAGGCAACTTCGCCAGCCGCCCACATCCCACGAAGCACAGTGTTCCAATCGTCAACGACCACCCGCCCGTCAACGTCAGTTGGAATGCCTCCCATCGCGTAATGTGCGGTTGGCTGAATGGGAATCCACTCCTTCTTGGGGTTCACCCCGAGGTACATTTGAGCAAAGCCGGTAATCTCGGGCAACTTCTCCCGCAACACTCGCTCGGGCAGGTGGGTCAAATCCAACCCGATGTAGAAGGTCCCATCACGGGCCTCGATGCCTCGCCCTTCTCGAATCTCCGTGATGATTGCCCGACTGATCAAGTCCCGGGGGGCCAGGTCTTTGACCGTTGGGGCATACTGCTCCATGAACGGTTCGCCGTACTTATTGCGGAGGATTCCTCCCTCACCACGAGCAGCCTCCGAGATGAGCACCCCAAGCCTCCAGAGGCCCGTCGGATGGAACTGCACAAACTCCATGTCCTCCAGCGGAATGCCCCGACGATACACCACGGCCATTCCATCCCCAGTGCCAGCGTGAGCATTAGAGGTCACTTGGTACACTCGACCGTAGCCACCGGTAGCGAAGAGCACGGCCCTGGCATGGAACACGTGGAGCTCGCCGGACCGAATGTCGAGCGCCACAACTCCGCGACAGGAGCCGTTGTGGACGATGACGTCGGTGACGAAGAACTCAGAGAAGAAGCGGACGCCGTTCTTGAGGGCGTTCTCGTAGAGAGTGTGGAGCATCGCATGCCCCGTGCGGTCTGCTGAGTGACACGCCCGGCGCACGGGAACCCGCTTGGAGTTTGGATCGGAGGGGTTCTCCGGCTTTGTGTGCCCACCAAACCGCCGCTGGGCAATCTTACCGTCTGGTCGCCGGGAGAAGGGCATTCCCATGTGCTCCAGTTCTATGATGGCCCGGATGGCATCCTGGCACATCAACTCTATGGCGTCCTGGTCCCCCAGGAAGTCAGAGCCTTTGATGGTGTCGTACGCGTGCCACTCCCAAGAGTCCTCTTCCTCGTTCGCTAAGGCTGCGCTCACTCCGCCTTGAGCTGCTCCAGTGTGGGAACGCAACGGATGGACCTTGCTGAGGACTGCGCAAGTAAACGGTGGCTTGATCTCAACCGCTGCCCGGAGTCCTGCTCCTCCTGAGCCGACGATGACTACATCCACTGTGTGTACCTGCATGGCGGATTCGCTCGCTACTCCGACACTTCACGGAAGATGCTTCCACGTATGCACACTGAGGACCGTGTCGAAGCCCAAGTAGACGAAGTAGAGGGCTGCTGCACCGACCAGCCCAACGATACCTGCGAGGAGCCATCGGGGAAGCTTGAAGTCTCGCAGAATGTTGTAGAGCCCCTGAACACCGTGGTAGAACCCCAACACCACGAACCCCAAGTACCAGAACTGGAACAACGGGTTCTGCAACCGCTCAACGGAGGAGGCGAAGCTGTGCCCGGCTGCCTCCGTCCAATGGACTGTCATGTAGTGGCCAATCGTGAACACCACGAGCAAAATCCCGCTGATACGCTGCCAATACCAGGCGTAGGAAGACCAACGGCCTGACCGCATTGCTACACCCGACGCAGGTTAGACCGCGAATGGATCGAAGAAGATGAGCACAGCCATGAAGAGCATCATCGCTACCCCAAGGCCGTAGACCAGTCGCAGTAAGAACTTGTGACGATACGCCCCCTGTGCGGAGAAGTCCACCAACACAATCCGGATCCCGTTGAGCGCGTGGAAGAGCACGAAGGCAAAGAGCAACCACTCGGCGAACTTGAAGAACGGCGTCGTGAACGGCTCCATCTTCGCCTGGAAGGCTGCTTCTCCCTCAACGAGAGCCCGAAGTGTCCAGATGTGCACGAAGAGATACCCTAGGAGCGCGAGTCCTGTAATGCGATGCAGGATCCAAGCCACCGAACCAAGATGCCACCGATACCGGCGGAGGTTGTCCCACCACGTTATTACTGGTGACTGTCGCTGTTCGTACGCCATTTTGTTCTCCACTCATTGGCTACCGCGTGCAAACTTATACGGACTGGAGCCTTCCTGTGTATGACACTGCTCACTGTTGTCTGGATGCCTCCCAAAGAGGCTCAAGCTGTCCCCAACCCTGCTCTATTTTTGCATAATCAGTAAACGAGCTATCCTGATGAAGCTTGGTGCAGCAGGACCTGTAGTTTTGGCAGCTAGTCTGGTAACTACCGCTGCTGACACAACGTACGTATTCCCACCCACCACAGTCACCGCCTTGCGGCTCACCCAACTACCCCTGGTTGCACCCTACGCACAGACCTACCGTACGGCGGATGACTGGGGCTCACGGCGTAGCTACGGCGTTGAGGAAGCTCTAAGGCGGATTCCTGGGATCTTCGTCCAAGACCGAGCAGGCACGGGCGATCTGCGGATCGTTGTTCGCGGATTCGGTGCGCGGGGAGCCGGAGACCGCTCTAACAACGGCACAACCCGTGGCGTTCGCATCCTCTTAGACGGAGTGCCCTTGACAGAGCCCGATGGGCGCACGGCATTGGACCTACTGGAGCCGACAGTGGTCGCGGAAGTGGACGTCCTCCGGTCCAACAGCACCCTCTTGTGGGGCAACGCGAGCGGAGGCGTCGTTGCCTTCCGGACTATTCCGCTACCCACAGCGCCACCATTGACACTCTCTGCAAGCGCCGGAAGCTTTGGGTTCCGAAAGGTCACCGCCCAGTTCGTCTCGCACTCGGCTACGAGCACTATCAGCGGCACCGTTGCCCACTCTGCCTCTAGCGGATGGCGCCGCCATGCCGAAGCACAGCGCTGGTGGGCTGGCTTGTCAGTAGCTTCAGAGCTACAGGCTAGGACTCTGATAGAGCTCACAGCCTCCTTCACCGCTAACCGCTTCAACATCCCTGGACCACTGAGCTGGGAAGAGTTCCTCCAGAACCCAGAAGCAGCCAACGCGGTGTACCTTGAGCAACGGGCACGGCGTGAAAACCTCATCGCCCACCTTACCGTAACCCTCAGCCACTCCCCTACCCCGAGCCAGCGACTACAGCTCAGCACCTTCGTCCAGCCGAAGTTCCTAACCCGCTCCGAGCGAGGGACCTACCGCGAATTTTCCCGCGTCATGACCGGCGGTAGCGTCCTCTACCACCCCACGTGGCACCTATCTCCGACGGCAACACTCCTCTTGACCATAGGCGGAGACGCAGCGCTTCAAGATGGGCCAGCACTCTTCTACAGGCTCACTGCCGACGGGGGACGCGACAGCGTCCTACGGCAGAACAAGCGGGAGGCTGCCCTCAACACTGGTACCTTCGCCCGTGTCCTCCTCCTACTAGACCCTTGGCAGTTCTGGCTAGGTCTTCGAAGCGACTGGCTGGCCTACCGACTCATTGATGCCCTCCGCCCCTCACTCTCGGACTACAAGCTCTTCCGTGCAATCCTACCCAGCGGAGGGATAGGATATCGCCTCTCCGAACACCACAGTATCTACGCCCACCTCAGCTCCGGCTGGGAAGTCCCTGCCTACAACGAAGTAGACCCTCCGCCAACGGCGGCTTCACGTGGCATCAATCCAGACTTGAAGCCGATGCAGTCCTGGACCGTAGAAGTAGGGAGCCGCCATACGTTCCGCCCTGCCCAGCAGAGCCTCCTCCAGGACATACGTGCCGACATCGCACTCTACTGGATTGACAGCCGCAACGAGGTCGTACCCTACGGCGGTGGACGCTTCTACGTGAATGCCGCCCGCAGCCAACGCATGGGGGTGGAAGTACAAGCGACGTTTGGCTTCCGCGGCGGGCTAACGCTCCAAGCAGTAGCCACCTTAGCGAGCATGCGGTACCGGTCCTACGTCGTCGACTCCTCGTACTTCGGCATCCAACGCCAGGTAGATTTCAGCAACAACCGCATCGCCGGTGTCCCTGCGGTTCAAGGCGGACTCCAGGCAGAGTACACCCTACCCTGGCTTCCCATTCGGCTTGGAGTAGAGCTGAGCTACGTCGGCCCGATGTATGCCGACGATGCCAACGAGGTTCGGGTCCCGGACCACGCACTCTGGAACGTTAGCATTCGCTCGGAGCGCTCCTGGTCGATCGCTGGGATTGCCGTGAGTCCTTGGGCAGAGCTCCGGAACTTGGCGAACCGGCGGTACGTAGGCTCTGTCTACGTCAATCCCGACCGTGACAGTCGAGGCCGTCCACTCTTTGCAGAGCTAGGTATGCCTAGAGCGATCACCGTGGGACTCCAGGTCAACACTGCTCGGTAGACGACAGCCCTCTCTACGGCTGGTTACGCCCGCAGGGTGTAGGGAACGTTCTTGCGCCGGAAGAGGAAGGAGATAGGCACCCCCTCAAAATCGAAGTGCTCCCGTAGGGCCCCTTCCAGGAAGCGCTTGTACGAGTCGGGGATGAGGTCGGGGTGGTTGCAGAAGAACACGAACACCGGCGGCTCCGTACGCACCTGCGTGACGTAGTTGATGCGGATCTCTTTCCCCTGCACTGCCGGTGGAGGTGTTCGCTCGATGACTGGGAGGAGCATACGGTTGAGCTGCGAAGTCGAGATTCGCTGCCGACGGCGCTCGCTGATACGCTTGGCAAGCTCTAGAATCTTCGTCACTCGCTGCCGAGTGAGCGCTGAGACGAACAGCACAGGGATGTACGGCAGCCCAGGAAGCTCCTCGCGCACTCGCTCCAAATACCAGTCGGCCGTCTTAGCGTCCTTTTCCACCAGGTCCCACTTGTTGAAGACCAGGAAGACCCCCTTGCGGGCCTCCACGACGTCTGCAACAATCCGTTTATCCTGTTCGCGCAGGCCCTCGTACGCGTCCACAACAACGGCTGCTACATCGCAGCGTTCCAGGGCCCGAAGAGTGCGCACAACACTGTAGAGCTCCACGTTCTCCTGGATACGACTCCGTCGGCGCAGCCCGGCCGTATCGATGAGGAGGAATTCTTCACCGTTGTAGCGGACGACGGTGTCGACCGCATCACGCGTCGTGCCCGGAATTGGTGTAACGATGACCTGCTGGCGACCCAACAGCGCGTTGACGAGGCTCGACTTACCAACGTTAGGACGCCCAAGGATAGCCAACTTTACACGAATGTCAGGCTCTGCAGGGCTCCCCTCCGGCAGGGCAGCGACGAGAGCGTCCAAGAGCTCCCCCAGACTGCGCCCGCTAGCTGCTGCGATGGGGTAAGGATTCCCAAGGCCGAGTTGGTAGAACTCTGCTGCCATCGCATCCCACTCGGCCGTATCGCACTTGTTGACGGCAATGAAAACGGGTTTCTGAGCCGCCCTCAGAAGAGCCGCCAGCTCCTGGTCAATCGGGGTCATTCCCTCACGGGCATCCACGACGAAGACAATCGCATCGGCCTCTTCGATGGCTAGTGCCGTCTGCTCCCGCACAGCCTGGGCAATAAGATCATCGCTCTCGGGGATCCAGCCGCCAGTATCGATGACCGTGAAGTGCCTGCCAGCCCACTCTGCAGGCGCGTAGAGCCGGTCGCGTGTGACCCCCGGGGTTGCTTCCACAATTGCCCTCCGCTCTCGGATGAGCCGATTGAAGAGAGTGGACTTCCCAACGTTTGGCCGCCCTACAATTGCCACAAGGCTCATCCGACCGCCTCTAAAAGGCGTTGGACCAACATCACCGGGGTGATGTTGTCAGCCTCAGCAGCAAAGTTCAGCACCATGCGATGCCGTAGAACCGGCAGCGCTACTGCCCGGACGTCCTCCACGGATGGGGTAAAACGGCCGTAGAGCGCAGCCCGTGCCTTGGCGCCAAGGATGAGGTACTGCGAAGCCCGAGGGCCTGCGCCATATCGCAAGTATTCCCGAACCACAGGTAGCGCCCCGTTCTGGGGCCGGCTCGCCCGAACCAGCCGAACAGCGTACTCCACGACGTGGTCGGCCACCGGAATACGGCGGATGAGATGCTGGTACTCCACAATCTCGGAGGCTGTCAAAACGGTCTCCACCTGCAGTTCGACGTCGGCAGTGGTGCGCTGTACAATCTCTACCTCCTCCTCGAAGCTGGGGTAGTCAATCCAGAGGTTGAACATGAAGCGGTCCAGCTGCGCCTCCGGTAGCGGGTAGGTCCCTTCCTGCTCGATCGGGTTCTGCGTGGCCAACACGAAGAAAGGTTCCTCCAGGCGGTAGGTGACACCAGCGGCTGTGACGCTGTACTCCTGCATTGCCTCTAACAGGGCTGACTGGGTCTTGGGAGGTGTGCGGTTGATCTCATCCGCCAGGACGACGTTGGCAAAGATAGGACCGCGGACGAAGCGGAAGCGCTTCTCACCTGTAGCCAGATTCTCTTCCAGGACCTCCGTCCCCACGATGTCACTGGGCATGAGGTCAGGGGTGAACTGGATACGACTGAACTTCAGCGCCAATGCCTGGGCTACGGTCCGCACCAGAAGCGTCTTTGCCAGCCCTGGGACCCCAATGATGAGGCAGTGCCCACGGGCAAAGAGGGCAATGAGGAGCTGCTCGATGATCTCCTGCTGACCAACGATGACCCGCGCAATCTGTTCACGCAGCCTCGCGATAGCTTCAGCCAGGCGCTCCAAACGCTGCAGTTCACTGCTCATTCTTCCGCACCATCACCAACTTCGGCAGGCAGAAAGACGCCAAATCCGCAGGGAAATTGGCGCTCCGGACTCTGGAACATGCTTGCTCGCAGAGCCCCTCCCTAATTTTGCCACTGCAGGCAAGTTGTAACAGAGCCACATGACTGCATGAACCGTCATCAGTGTGATGTCGTCGTGATTGGAGCTGGACCAGGCGGCTATGTAGCCGCAATCCGGGCTGCGCAGCTACGACTCCGGACCATCTGCGTTGAACGGGATCGGCTCGGCGGAATCTGCCTGAATTGGGGCTGCATCCCCACGAAGGCCCTCCTCCGGAGCGCTGAGCAGATGCACTTCCTACGGCGAGCAGCAGAGTTTGGCTTCAGCATCGACACTCCGAAGTTCAACTTCCCACGAATCATCGAGCGCAGCCGACAAGTTGCGGAACGCATGTCGAACGGGATCGCTTATCTGTTCCGCAAGTACGGTGTCCAGCACCTCCGCGGAACAGCCACCATAGCCGACGTGGGGCAGGTAGAGGTCCGAGACGAAGGGGGCACAGTAACTGACCGGATTGAATGCCGTCACATCATAGTGGCCACCGGCGCACGCCCTCGCATGCTCCCAGGCATAGAAGTAGACCGGGAGCGTATCCTCACCAGCACTGAGGCGATGGTGCTTCAAGAGCCTCCGGAGTCGCTCATCATCATCGGTGCAGGCGCCATCGGCGTAGAGTTCGCCTACTTCTACAACGCCTTCGGCACAAAGGTCACCCTCATAGAGCTTCTGCCGCGCATTCTCCCGAACGAAGACGAGGAGGTCTCTCGCGAACTGGAGCGCCACTTCAAGAAGGAGGGCATCCAAATCCTGACTTCCACGAAAGTCGTTGCCGCCAAGCGGAAAGGGAAAGGGGTGGTCGTCACAGTCGAAACGAGCGACGGTCGCCAGCAGACACTCACAGCGGATATGGCACTCAATGCCGTTGGCGTTCAGGGGAACGTGGAGGGCTTGGGGCTGGAACGGTTAGGGGTGCAGGCAGAGCGCAGCTTCATCAAGGTAGACCCGTATCTGCGCACGAATGTGCCAGGCATCTACGCAATCGGCGACGTCGCCGGCCCACCTTGGTTGGCACACAAAGCCTCTGCGGAAGGGATCGTCTGCGTAGAGGCGATCGCAGGCCACAATCCGTTGCCTGTAGACTACTCTAACATCCCAGCCTGCACGTACTGTCAACCCCAAGTCGCCAGCATCGGCATGACGGAACAGCAGGCCCGTGAAGCAGGGTACGAGCTGAAGATCGGGAAGTTCCCCTTCTCCGCCAGTGGCAAAGCTTGGGGCATAGGGGAGGCACGAGGCTTTGTGAAACTCATCTTCGACGCCCGCTACGGAGAACTCTTAGGAGCGCACATGATTGGACCCGAAGTGACCGAGCTCATCGCTGAGCTTGGGGTTGTCCGGACGCTGGAAGGGACGGCACGGACCATCTTCCGGACCGTCCATGCCCACCCGACACTCAGCGAAGCAATCATGGAAGCTGCCGCCGTAGCCTACAACGAGGCCGTCAACTTCTGAAGCCAGTCCAACAGCAGAGAGGCTTGCCACATGCGTGTCATCGGGATTCTGTTTGGCATGGAGCAGAGCTTCCCTCCAGCACTGGTGGAAGCGATCAACAGCTTAGGGGTGGAGGGAGTATCGGCAGAGTTCGTCAAGCTCGGAGGCGTCCGCATGGACCAGATCCTACGCTACGATGTCATCTTAGACCGCATCTCCCACGACATTCCCTTCTACCGCTCTGTCCTCAAGGTTGCGGCCCTCCATGGCACTCGAGTCGTGAACGATCCCTTCTGGTGGAGTGCTGATGACAAGTTCTTTGGCTATGCGCTCGCCACGAAGCTGGGTATCCCTGTTCCCCGAACGGTCACCTTCCCGACCAAGCAACACCCACCGCGGACTACTTCGGAATCCATGCGCAACCTCATCTACCCGCTCAACTGGGACGAGCTCTTCCAGTACGTCGGTTTCCCTGCCTACCTGAAGCCCCACCTCGGCGGTGGCTGGCGGCAGGTCTACAAGGTCCATGATCCGCAGGAGTTCTTCGCTGCTTACGATCAGACAGGCGACACCGTCATGGTCCTGCAAGAGGCGATTGAGTACGAGGAATACTATCGCTGCTACGTCATCGGAGACCGGGTACGGGTCATGCCGTACGCACCGCACCACCCCCATCACCTTCGGTATGCGGCCCCTTACCGGCCATCTCCAGAGCGGGAAACAGAGCTCCGCGAGTTGGCACTCCGTCTCTGCCGAGCGCTTGGGTACGACATCAACACCGTGGAGTTCGCTATCCGCAACGGCACTCCATACGCGATCGACTTCCTCAATCCTGCACCGGACGCGGAGCGATACTCGGTACAGGAGGAGAACTTCGCGTGGATTGTGCAGAACACTGCAGAGTTCCTCGTCGAGCTGGCCCTCCAGGGACGACAGGTACCAACCCACTACCGATGGGCGTCCTCCCTGACCCCTCCGCCCACCCCTCCCAAGCAGAGTAGCCCTAAAGCAGCGCGAGCCCGAAAGGCATCGGCTGAAGCCCCGCGAGCGACCAAGCGCCGCAAGCAGTCATGACCTCCGCAGAGGAACTCTGTACCGTCGTCCAGCAGGCCGACGATATTGATGCTGCCAACAAGTACTATTGGGCCTACCAGTTCCGCTTAGGGCACGAGGTACTAGTCCCGCAGCTTTGCGCGTGGGGCGTCTTCAAGCCTGGAACTACCGTCGCTGAGGTCGGCTGCGCCGAAGCAGGCGTCCTCATGGCATTCGTGCTTGCAGGGGCGAAGGCAGCTTTGGGAACGGATATTGCTGCCTCTCGTCTCCATGCCGCTCGCCTCATTGCTGAACGAGCCCACGTTGAGGTGGAGTTGAGACTCCACGACATCCTGCAAGATCCCATCCCTGAACGGTGGCAGGGCCAATATGAGCTCATCCTCCTCCGCGACGTCCTCGAGCACCTGGAGGACCCTGCAGAAGCGCTTCGTCGCCTCCGTACCCTCCTCCGAGCCGGCGGCTTCGTCTTCATTACCTTCCCGCCCTACCCCTCCCCATACGGCGGCCACCAACACTTGCTGAAGACCTTCTGGGGCAAACTGCCGTACATCCACCTACTGCCCGACAGTCTCTTCGAGCGCTTAATCGCCTCCGGGCAGGAGCCCGATCGAAGCGAGGTCCACCGTCTCCGCCGCATCCGGCTCTCGCTACCCACAATGCCGCAGATTGCCAAAAGTGCTGGCTATCGGATCGTTGCAGAAGAACACTACCTACTGCGGCCGGTCTTCCGGTATCGATTCGGCCGCCTTCTACCTACGCCTCGGATCACGCCACTGGCTCGTCGCATCCCGAGCTTAGCTCAATACTTCTGCATGGAGGCTGGCTACCTGCTGCAATGGAGCGGCACCGAGTCTTAGTAATCGCCTACTATTTCCCGCCTTCCGGCGGTCCAGGCGTCCAACGCGTCCTCAAGCACGTCAAGTACCTCCCGGAGTTCGGGTGGGAGCCTGTCGTCCTAACTGTCCGTAATGGCGAATTCCCCGCCCGCGACCCCAGCCTCTTGAAGGAGGTACCCCCAGGCATCCACGTAGAGCGCACGCGAATCCTGGAGCCCTACAGCCTCTATCGCCGCTTGACTCGACGGCAAACTCCTATCGACATCCACGTCCTGACCACTTCTAGACGGAATGCCAAACTGTCTGAGCGGCTCTCTGAATGGATTCGAGCGACCTTCTTCATCCCGGACGCTCGTGTCGGCTGGCTCCTAACAGCCATTCCTGCTGGCAAGCGCTTGATTCGCCAGTTCGGAATCCGTGCCCTCTACAGCTCATCGCCTCCATACTCATGCTCCCTCATTGCCCGCCAGCTCAAACGCTGGAGCGGCCTCCCGTGGGTAGCCGGCTTCCGTGATCCCTGGACAGGCTTTTTGACAACCCCGCGCCGATGGTGGCTTCCTGCTCGGATTGACCGACGCCTTGAGCTGAGCGTCTTCACCGAGGCCGACCTCGTGGAGTGCGCTTGGGAAGGAATCGCTGAAGATGCGCTCCAGAAGTACCCTCACCTGCCTCGAGAAAAGTTCATCCACATCCCGAATGGCTTCGATCCCGCTGACTACCCTCCACCACCGCGGGAGCGCAACAGCCGATTCACCATCACCTACACCGGCTCCCTCTACGGGCGCCGCAATCCCAAGACGCTCCTCCAAGCGCTGGAGCTTCTCTTCCAGCGTGGCGTGCTCTCCCCCGAAGATGTCCGTCTCCAGATCGTTGGCCGCTGTGGGGAGGAAGTCCTGGATACCCTCCGCCAATCCCCTTTTTCCGCTTCCGTAGAGCTTGTCCCCTACGTCGCTCACCGAGAGAGCCTGCAGTATGTCGTCAGCTCTGACCTCCTGCTGTTAGTGGTAGACGAGGCGGAAGACAGCCATCGAATCGTCCCAGGCAAAGTCTTCGAGTATCTCGGCTCCGGGAAGCCCATCTTGGCGATCGCCCCGCACAACAGCGCCGTAGAACGCCTACTCCAAGAAACCGGCACCGGAGCCGTTGCTGACCGACATGAAGCGGAGCGCTGCGCCGACATCGTGGAACGGGTCTACTCGGCATGGAAACACAGCGGCCCCCCAGCCTTCACCCTACGCTGGGATGCAATCCGCCACTACGAGCGCAGAACCGCCGCTCAACGACTGGCAGAGTTGCTCACCACGCTCACCCGCACGTAGCCCCGGTAAGCCTCCACAGCTATGAAATCTCTGCAGCACGACGAGCCCTACACACCTGCGTTTGAGGTAGAACTAGAACCGGGGCCCCTTCTCACAGCAGCCATGCCAGGGCCGCAAGAACGAGCGTCGAGATAACGTTCATTAGAATCCCTCGGTGTACCATCTGCGGGAGCGGGACCAACCGCGTAGCGTATGCAATCGCGTTGGGTGGGGTAGCGACCGGCAACATGAAGGCACAGGAGGTGACCATCGCCAGTACTACGGTCGCTGGCTCCACGGGTACACCGAGAGTACTCAGCAGGGGGACCACTAGTGGCAGCAAGAGCGCTGCCAACGCCGTGTTGGACATTAGCTCCGTGGCGAGATTTGCTGCCAACAGGAGAAGCCCCAAGACGACAATTGATGGGACCCCTGAGAGGACTCGCGCCAGGAGGTGCGTGAGCACAGCAGCGGTTCCCGTTGCAACCAGCAATCCTGAGAGGCTCAATCCCCCACCGAAGAGGAGCAGAGTCCCCCAGTCAATCCTCTGCGCTGCACTCCACTCCAGAAGGCTCCCTGGGCGTTCACCTGAAGGAAGGAGGAACAGGGCCGCCGCACCAAGCAGCGCTATGCTCCAGACGTCAACACCCTTCAATCCTGGGAGCCATCCGCTCAGCAGCGGGACACACAACCATAGCACAACGACTGTTGCAAAGACTACCAACACTCGACGAGCTCCCTTCCCCATTGGAGCTGCCCACCCTGCATCCTGCCCAAGCTGCCCCCAGGCATTCTGTGACGACTTCTGGGAGTGATGCATAGAAGCTGAGAGCACCACCCAGGCCAGCAAGAGAAGGATAGCCCCTGCCGGCAGCCCGTAACGCATCCACTCCAGAAACCCTACCTCTACGCCGTACTGCCGTAGGACTCCGACAGCAATCCCGTTAGGGGCCGTTCCCACGATAGTCATCATCCCACCAATGGACGCAGCCCAGGCCACGCCCAGCACCAGCGCCGACCCAAGCTCTGCAGCACCTCGTTCACGTCCTGGCTGTAGGTGAAGCATAATCCCGACGGCTACCGGCATGAACATGGCTGCTGTAGCGGTGTTGTTCATCCACATGGAGACCACTGCGCTCCCAACCATCACAGCAAACAGCAACCGGCGCGGGGAGCGCATTACCCAGGGACGCCTCAACAGCCACAGTGCCCAGCGCCGATCAATTCCGTACTCCCGCAGAGCCTCCGCCAGCACGAAAGTACCTAAGAACAAGAGCACAATGGGATCCGCATACCCTTGTAGGAAGGTTCGCACCGAAAGCGGCTGAACCCGACCGTCCTGGAGCTGCATTAGTCCCAACAGGGGCCCCACGAGAGCCGGCAGTAGCGCCGTGACGGGCAGCGGTACAACCTCTCCAATCCACCACCAAAGCATCCACCACACCAGCCCCAGAGTGCGTTGGATGCTCAAAGCAGCGACAGCGGCAGACTCTGAAGGAACCCCCATCTCTGCCAGCACTTGCAGAATTGGTGCTAATGGGGGAATCGCCAGCATGCCAGCAAAGCCCGTGACCCCAAACACCGCCCCAAGCCACCATCGCACGGAGCCGTACACGACTGTCGCGGGTTCAGATCCTTCTCCCCTCATGCTCCCACGGCCCACTGCTTGCCTCAACAGACTCGCGGGCAAAGTTACCATGGACTCTCACCCACCAAGCCATGGGCCGGCATGGCTCTCATAGTCAAGCTGTAATTTTGGCTCAGCCCACAGCCTGGAGGTGGAATGCGCCGTTGCGCATTGCTACTCCTTGCACCGATAGCAGCGGGAGCGCAGCCGTTGCTGAACCCATATCCCTTCCAGCCAGCTTACTGGGAGACCATAGAGACTCGCTGGCTCTCATTACCGCAGCTCTCTACGCCCTCCGACACCGGCTGGCTACAGGTGCGGGACGGTGACTTCATAGACTCTCGAGGCAACCCAATCCGCTTCGTTGGAGCGGTGCTCAACCTAACGGCCTGTTTTCCCGACAGTGCCATGGCCATCCGAGTGGCCTCGCGGCTCCGTGCTCTGGGGTTCAACGCGGTCGCCTTGCGGGGCATAGACATCTCAACGTGGAATGCTGCCAGCATCCTACGGCCCGGCACGACCTCTTCTGCTCTGGACTCGCAACAGATGCGGCGCTTGGACTGGTTCATCGCCCAGCTCAAACGCCAAGGCTTCCGCATCCTCCTGATGCTCCACTCCCTCTGGACGCCACGCCGAGAAGACGGAGTTGCGCGATGGGACTCCATTCCGTGGGGTGGGAAAGCTGTGCTCTACATCGACCCAGCGTTCCAGCGGCGCTACCGACAGCTTGTGCGCATGTTCATGGAGCACGTCAACCCATACACAGGACGCGCGTACAAAGACGAGCCAGCTATCTCCTGGATTCTGCTCAGCGATGAGAACTCGCTCTTCTACTACTGGACCATCAACTACCTCCATCGCTCGGCCAGCACTTTCATCTCCGAGCACCACAGCCGACAACTGGACACGTTGTTCAACCTGTTCCTGCGCCGCAAGTACGGCAGCGACGCCGCGGTCCGTAGTGCCTGGTTCACCCCACCAGCAGACACACAGAATGGCATCCGAGATGGTGGCTTTGAGGACGAGTTCAATCCGTCGTGGGTCTTCGGATTCAATGGGGCGGTTGCACAGGCCCTCTACCGCCCTTCAGAGCTCGACAAGCGCGAGGGACGCTACGCTGCCTTGGTCCGGATTGCACGAACGGATGGCTCGCCTAGCTCCGTCTACTTGTACACAGGGACGCGGACGGTCTTCGGAAGGCTCTACGAGCTGAGCTTCTGGGCACGAGCCTCCCATGCGCCTCGGCGAATCCAGTTCTTGGTCTACAACGGAGAGTTCCCGTACCAAGGCCTGGGGCTATCCATCGATACAGCGCTAACGGTAACCTGGCAGGAGTACCGCTTCCGTTTCCGTGCTAGTGACTCGGCTGCCGCAGCTCGACTCCTCTTCTACTTCGGGCAGGACACAGGCGACGTCTTCCTGGATGCCGTCCAACTACGGATGCTCAACGAAGTCCCACTGCGGACTGGCGAATCGCTCTTCAACTTCTCGATTGTCCGCTCGCTCTACAACGACCTGGTCGGGACACCCCTCCCGCGCATGCGCGATAACGTAGAGTTCTACACCGAGCTGCAGCGGGAGTACTACGAGAGCATGTACCGCCTCCTACGGGATACGCTCAAGTACCGCGGCATCATCATCGGCGGGACCCTACTGAGCCGGCTGAACGACCTCTGGAGCATGCAGCGGATGGATGCCACTGTAGAGCTAGCCGGCTGGGACTATCGGCGTAACCGCTCCCAGCCCCAAGGGAGTTGGTTCATCGCCAACACGCCGATGCTAGGCCACCTCTACGGCGGGACTATCGCTGAACTGGCCCATGCAGCCGCTCGCAACAAGCCCACGCTGGCCTCCTACATCATGCCCTTCCCCTCAGCCCACATGGGCGAAATGGTGACCCTCATCCCTGCCTACGCCGCGTACCAGGGTTGGGATGCGGTCTTCTTCCTCTATGGCGCTGATGCTGTCGATAGTTACAGCCTCCCAATGATCGCACAGAACAGGCACTATGACCTCTGGGCAAACAGCGCTGTGACGTGTCTCGTTCCCTCCGCCTCCGCTGCATATCGAGCGGGCCTGATTTCGCCAGCTCGCGAGACCATTTGGCTCAATCAGACTCGGCATGCCCTCTTGCATCCGCACTGGCAGTACAGCCAGTTCTGGCTCCAGTACAGCACCGACCACCGCATTGCCCTCTTCCGCCGTGTTGTCTTCGACAGCCTCTCGGCACAGCAGCAGACAATGCTCCCCCACCGTCACATCCCAGAACTCACCCAGTCTCCCGTTGACGTCAGCAACCTGCTCTCTGACACCGAGGAGCTACTCTGGAATGCCCGCGATACTCTCTTCACTGTCCTCACTCCTCGCTACATCGCTGCTACAGGTCGCCTGCGCGGTATCCTGCAATTCGGCAACATCCGCGTAGAGCGGCTCGACGGTGGCTACACCGGGACCGTAAGCTGGCTCTCTTTAGACACCACTCGCTTAGACAGCGCGCGCTGGTCGCTGCTGACACTCAGCAGCAGAGCTTGCAACGATGGCGCTATCTGGGAGGGGAACACTGCGATCTGGCAGGGATGGGGGGGAGCGCCTGTGCTCTTAGAGGGGATGCGAGTGCGCTTGTCGTGGCGCAGCAGCGCAGATACAATCCGCGTCTACGGTCTTGACTCGACCGGCCGGCTCGCCTTTGGTCCCTTCGAACCTGTACGACTGCCGAATGATCGCGTCAGTCTTACTATAGACCAGACCTTGCCCTTGCAGCGGACGCCATGGTTCATAGTTGAGCAGGTCTGGCGGAGACCGGAACCGCCGCCCGATACGACTGAGGACACCACCGGCACCCGCGTATCGCCTCCAAGCGTTGTCGAGCTTCCTATCCTCCGCCTCTTTGGACCGCAGCCGGTTCGGGACGATGTAGCGGTAGAGTTCTGGCTACCCCCAACGCTTGCTCCTGCCGCTTTAGAACTGGTCACTCCGACAGGGTATGTCCGCACGCTCTGGCATGGACAATCTGATGGAACATGGCGTATCCTCCACCTGCCCTCGCTCGCCTCAGGAACGTACTGGATCGCCTTGCGCTCCGGGACGCTCTGGCAGCGCAAGGCCTTCGTAGTCCTGCGCTGAACATCGCATGGAGCACCTCTCAGAGCCCATCGAGACTCCCGCCATTCAGCAGAGCACGCCAACGGTGACTGCACCGAACGTCTGTTGCCGCATGCCATGAAGCAGCGTATTGGCTTCTTCCTCAACCTCCAGAACCCTGAAGCTATTCGGTGGGCAGAGTACAGCGCCCAGAGGCTCATAGAGCTCGGAGCTGAGGTATGCCTCCCTACGGAAGTGGTCCACCACTTTGCTCGCGAGACTACGGCACAGGCTCTCGTCCATCCGCTAGAGCATCTCGGCGACGTAGCCGACATCATCGTGACCTTCGGTGGTGACGGCACGATGTTGGCGGCAGCCCAACGCTTCCTGCTCAGCGGCGTGCCTCTCATGGGGGTCAATGTGGGCAAGCTGGGCTTCTTGGCGGAGTTCAGCGTCGACGAACTCGATACTGCTCTGGAAGCCTTACTCCACGGGGACTACCGGATTGTCCACCGCACGGTCCTAGAAGCCGAAGCCCACGGCCGCCGCTGGTACGCCCTCAATGACATCGTGGTCGAAAAGCATGCCTCCCCACGCATGGTGCAGCTACGGGCCTTCATCAACGAGCACCACATCGCCGACTACCGTGCCGATGGACTCATCGTTACCACCCCCACAGGCTCGACAGCATACTCGCTCTCCTGTGGCGGCCCAATCATTGCGCCGAATGCCCGGGTCCTGTGCCTGACCCCAATCTGCCCACACACGCTAACACTCCGCTCGCTGGTGATCCCCGATGACTGCCACATTCGCGTCGAAGTGCTCTCAAACGACGGTGCTGTTTTGGTCCCCGACGGGCAGTGTCAAGAGCCACTCAGAGCCGGCGAGGTCGTCACTGTGCGCCTCGCCCCGCATGTACTCAAGCTCGTCAAGCATGCCGAAAGCTCTTACTTCGACCTCCTACGCCGCAAGTTACTCTGGGCTGCAGATGCCATCAGGAGCGAGTCGCTTCGCTGAGGCGTAGGATGGCGGCAACCAGCCTCTGGGATGCTCGCTACGTCGTTGTGGATGTTGAGACAACTGGCTCTGACCCATCCCACCACCGCATCATGGAAATTGCCTGCCTCGTGGTGGAGGAAGGCACCATTACGGAGCGCTTCGTCTCCCTCGTCAATCCCCACCAGCCGGTTCCACCGAGTATCTCGGCTCTGACGGGCATCACGAACGGCATGCTCGCGAATGCCCCGGAAGAGGCCGACGTCTTCCGGCATGTCCTCTGCATCCTTGCAGCACCAGACACCATCCTCGTCGCCCACAATGCCGCCTTCGACTGGAAGTTCCTGCAGAGCACCTTCCAGCGCTTGGGGTACGGTAGCCCGGAGATAGCTCGGCTATGCACGTACCGCTTGGCCCGCAGACTCCTCTCTCCAGCGATTCGCCGTTTGGGCTTGGATGGACTCATCGCACACTTCAACCTCCGCATCTCAAGGCGACACCGTGCGGAGCCAGACGCAGAAGCGACGGCCCAGATTCTACTCCACCTCCTGCGCCTGGCAGCCTCGCAAGGGTACAACTCACCGGCAGAGCTTCTACGACTCCAGCATGCCCCACACCACCATCTCTACATCCCACAGCACCTCCGACGGCAACTGAACGAGCTGCCCGAAGCCTCCGGAGTCTACAGCTTCTACGACCGCAGCGGAGAGCTCCTCTACATTGGCAAGGCACGGAATCTCTCTCGTCGCATCCGCTCCCACTTCTGCAGCGACGATGGACTTTGGAATCGCCTCTCCGGACGCCGCATCTGGTCGATCCGTTGGGAGGAGACACCGACCGAACTCTCGGCATTGCTGCGGGAAGTAGAGCGGATTTGGCGAGAACAGCCACCCGCGAACTCCGTCGGTAAGGAGCTGGAGACGTATGCCTTCGTCCGGCTCACCCTCTCGGACCGCTTCCCTCGGCTGCTTGTAGAGATGGAAACGGCGACCACTGACGACCCTTTGATAGGCCCTCTCCCCAGCCGCCTGCTAGCTGCTCACTTACTGCAGTTCCTCCAGCGCCAGTACCGACTCCGGCCTTGTACGGACCTGCTACAGAACGCACCCAACGAACCCGCATGCTTCTATGCAGAACTTGGCTCCTGCTCAGCTCCATGCAACGGCACGACCTCCGAGCTGGCTTACCGCCAGCAAGTTCAGCACCTATTGAAGGGCGCGCTCTACGGGATCCCCTCCTGGGCTCAGGCCGTCTTCTCCGGAATGCAGCGGTATGCCGACCAGTGGGCCTTCGAACAAGCGGCAGTCCTACGGCCACTATGGCGCTTTCTCCACCGGTGGGGTCGTAGCTCTCTTCCGCTCTGGCTGCAGGCCTGCAGCTTTCTCCTCTTCGTGCCGGCCACGGGAAAGGGATGGGAGCTGACTTGCTTCGTTCGAGGAAGCTTCCGAGGGCACCGCGTTATCCAGTCCCTCAGCGACAAGGCGGCAATCCAGGACTTCCTCTCGGAATGCCTGCAGCGCCCATCGCAGCCCACGTGGCTGGACATCGCACGCCTCGATGCCCTCTCGCGCTGGCTGGCCCAGCAATCTCCCGAAGGATGCCGCCTGACGCTCCTTTCAGATGGACTGCCAGTCCCAGGCATCGTTGGACAGCCCGCCGGCCTCCCCTTGGACTCTGCTGACTGCAACCAACAGAAATGACAAGCTGCAGCCTCGTGAGCTCTACGAGCAGTATTGCTGCCTCACGGCACTGTTGAACGCTGGTACCACTCGCGGACAACGGCCGCCGCGGGCTTGGCGCGTGGTGTATAGTCGGTCGCTTCGTACCTCGACGGAATACTGTCCCATGCCCACCAGAAGACCCCAGCGCACCACGGGGCCGTGGAGAACAGTGCCACGACGGCACGGTAGTAGAGCTCTTGGGCAGCGTAATCCGGTACGGCATCGGGTCTCGCTCCTCGCTGGTAATCCCATGGAGCCGCCAATCCACCCTTGACAGATTGGCAACCGACCTCCGTCAGGATAATCCTCTTGCCGGTCTGAGCCGCCAATCTTGCCAAGCGCTGGCGATGGAGCTGCCATTGCTCTACCGCCTGTTCCAGCGGTGGGGGTGGCTCGTCAGGTGACTGGGTCAGCGGCGGGTAGAAGTTGATCCCGATGTAGTCCAGCTCATCCCAAAAGCCGACGCGGAAGTACTCCGGTCCCGGAAGCTCAGGCGTTCCCTCCCAATTGGCAGCGTAGAGCAGCCGACCGCTATAGACTTTCCGGAGCGTATCTATCAGGCGCCGCCAAAATGGTGTGAACTGCGGCTGCGTGGCTGTCACGAGCTCTGTTCCGATACAGAGCATCTCCACACCCGTCTCCTCGGCAAGGCGGGCATACCGGAGTAGCATCGCCGTGTACGCCTGGAACCAGGCCGGGCTTGGCTGGATGAGTCCCCGCCACTCGCCGGTGTAGACATCTACATGAGGTTTGAGCATCACCTGCATCCCCAAAGCTCGAGCCCCTGCTATGGCAGCGCGGATGTCGTCTGGAGTAGAGCTCATTGGTGCAGGGGCACCGGTGATGGGGTTGCGTCCGTCAACGTTAGGAGCGATGTCAGCGCTCGTCAGCGTGCTCTGGTACTCGAAGACGCAGAGAGCAACCCAGCGGGAGGCGGTCTGCTGCTGGAGCTCTAAGAGTGCACCGCGGCGCTGCCCTTCTTGAAAGGCGTTGTGCCAGAATGCCGTATAGCAGAAGCCCGGAAAGTGGAGCCTTGACTCTCCGGAAGGCTCGACGGGCGACTCGGCACAGCCGAGCAGCAGAACAGCAAGCGCACAAGCCCGCAGCAGGAACCATCGGGACAGCAACCGCTCCATCACTGTGCCTCGGAATCCCTCAGCAGGAACAGGCGTTCTGCGACCTCACGGAACTCATCCTCCCAAGCGAGGACCTGAGCTCGCTCCCATGCAATGGTCCAAACCCACGCCGCATCTTCAACATCCTCGCGGGCACCCTCTACGAAGAGCAACCGTGCCCGAATCCTCGGCTGCTCCGGAAAGCGCCGGAGTACAAGGTAGGCATAGACCCGTAGCTGCGGCTCGTACCACTGAGCCCGCTGGGCACACTCTTCAGCCGAAGATACCTTCCCCAGCTTCCAGTCCCAGATCTCCCTTCCCTCTGGAGTTGTCAGCAGAACGTCTAGCGTCCCGGTGAGGAAGTTTTCGCCCAGTGGGATTGTCAGCGTGTACTCCCGCAAGGCGTTCCAGAAGTGCCTCCATTGGCGCCGGAGGAAAGGCGTGCGAACAACAGCGGATGCCCGTTCCACAAGCCATTCCGCTGCCATCGTCGCAGTTGCATAGGGGCTCTGCCGGATGAGTGCCTGCACCAATTCGCCGAGTCGCTCCGAAACCAGCTCGCCATCCGGGGTCGTCCAGAGCGTGACGTGGGCAAGGAGTTGGTGGAGGAGGTAGCCAAGGATGACCGGCTCAGGGAGCTCCCGTTCGGTATCAACCGGGATGACGGCTCCCTGGAGGAGCTCTTCGGGCGTTGCAGGGAAGCCTAAAAGGGCCCGCCGCACGAAGCTCTCTGGATCGTGGTGGAAGAGCGTATACTGCGTCGCCGACAGACGCTCTTGGCTCCAACGCACGGGGACAGGCCGTTCCAGCACAATCGGTGGCACCCATACCCGCTGCCGCGGGGGCAACGCTTCGGGTTCGGGGACATCGCGGATGATGGGAATCGTCAGCTCCACCGTCTGCTGATACCGCTGCCCGCTAGCATAGCTCTCTATGGTCTCGGAGAGCTGGAGCGACGAGTGCAGCAAGAGCTCTTGTGAGGAGAGCTGCAGAGCGTCTACGACGAAGCCAAACAGTCCCTCCACCGTCCCTATGCCCCCATCTTTTGTGCCTCGTAGCGTCGCGGCAAGGACCAGATGGTCTCGGGCCCGCGTCAATCCAACGTAGAGCACACGCTGTTCCTCTGCATTCCGGCGAGCAGTGTTCGTTGCGCTGGCAACGACATACGCCGGTGTCTGGATGGGAACCCACACGCCGGTCTCTGCATCCCAGCGCAGAGGCTGGGTCAAGACGCCCAAGTCCTCATCCAGCAAGATCTCGTCCCTTCCGGCTTGTCCATCCGCCATGCGGCAGAGGACGACCACGGGAAACTCCAACCCTTTAGCCGCGTGGATCGTTAGGATGTTGACCGCATTGGCCCCTGTTGGAAGTGCCGCCTCAGCTTCGGGAGCGTCCATCTCAATGAGGGCCCCGAGCTCGTTGACGAAGTCCGCTAACGTGCGGAATCCTTTCCCTTGGAAGGCCCGAGCAAACTCCAGAAGCTTGGCAACATTGGCCTGGATTTGCGGCAGCCGCGGCATCTGTCGAAGTCGCAGTAGCCACAGCGTCCTGTCGTTGATTGTCCGCAAGAGCTCCGCAACCGAGACCCTCGGTGCTAACAGGCGCAGGAGCTCCAAGGTTGCCACGACCTCTCGAAATATAGGCTCTTGAGCCGCGCTCCGACAGAGCCGCTGCCATAGTGTCTCCCCTTCTTCCAAGCTGATGCGCAGGAGCTCCTCATCGGTCAGGGCGAACAGCGGAGAGCGTAGGGCTACGGCTAAGGCCAGATCGTCTTGCTCGTTGAGCAGGAACTGCAGCAGGTAGTAGAGGTCCTGGACCTCTGGCGCCTGGAAGAAGCCCGCCCCCGCGTGGACTATGTACGGGATACCGTAGCGCTGGAGAGCAAAGGTGAGCCTGGGAATGTGGCGACGGTACCGCGTGATGAGGGCGATGTCACCATAGCCTGCGCGACGGAGGGAGCCGTCGGCTTCGGTGAGTAAGAGTGGCTCCGTCCCTTCGACCCAGAGGCGGAGCGAGCGAGCAATGAGCTCCTCTTCGCTCAGCCTTTCTCGTTCCGCTCCTTGCGCTGGCTCGATAGCTAAGAGGAGTCGGACACTCCCCCGAGCTTCAGGCCGCCCACAAACCAGCGGTTCGTACGGGACCTGCTCCTCTGCCTGCAGGAAGAGCTGACCCGCGACTCGGTTGACGAAAGCAACGAGTTCCGGTGCCAAGCGGAAGGACACAGGCAAGTGGATATCCCCATCCGTGAGTGCATCCGCCTCGCAGCGCGGCAGCAATCCTCGCGCTACCGCATTCCGGTTCCGCTCTACAATGCTCTGCCGTGCCTGCTCAAAGACGCGCACATCCGCATCCCGAAAGCTGTAGATGCTCTGCTTGGGGTCTCCAACCAGGAAGACCTGGGGCCCTCCCCCCGGCATGGCCTCGTCCCCCATGAGTGCCCGGACCAGAGCATACTGGACCGGGTTGGTATCCTGGAACTCGTCCACCAGCACATGCTGGATACTCCGTCGTAACCGTTCCAGAACGGCAGGATGCTCCAGGAGACGGAGCGCCCTAAGCTGCAGGTCGTTGAAGTCCAGCACGTTCCGCTCCTGCTTCTCTTGCTCTAGCCGTGCGAACGTCACATCCGCCAGGCGAGCCAGAGTCTGCATCTGCTGCAGAAAGTGGGCGTCTTCCTCCCGATGCTCCCACGCTTCCACCACTTCGTCCAGAGTTTTAGCCTCTCGGGAGAGATAGCGAGCGAGCGGAGAGGCCAATCGGAGCCATGCCCTTGGCTCTCTGCCCTGAGTGAAGGCTCGTTCACGCAGCTGTCGCCACAGCGAAGCCCACAAATCAGGGTCAGGAGGTTTGCGAAGTTCGTCGAGGAGCTGGGTGCAGAGTAGGCTAAGCTCTGCAGCTTCCTCTCTCTTGCTAGCCTTCGTCACGAGGGAATCGCTGTAGACGAGCACCTCTGCAACCTTCCGGGCATGCTGCCGGAAGAGCTCCCAAAGGCGCTGGTGGGCCCATTCCATCCGCTCCGGGATTGGCTGCTGTAGAGCCGCGCGGAGCAGAATCCAGCGTTCGCTACTACGCAGAATCGCTACCAGGAGCTCCAATGTCTTCCGCTGCCCGTACTCTCTCACAAGCGCCCACACCTCCTCATCGCCTTGCAGGAGGAGCTCCTCCAGCACCTGCTGCGCCACCTCTCGGTTGAGCCGCAATGCCTCGGCCTCGGTCAGCTCGGTGAAGTTCGGCAACACCCCTGCCTCCGTGGAGAAGCGCCGGAGGAGCTGGGCACAGAAACTGTGGATAGTCGAGATCGGAGCATCCGACAGCCGTTCCCGTAGCGGTTTCAGCAATCTCAGTTCCTGGGCAGAGACAGCAGCAGCGATGAGGCGGTCCAGCTCAGCCGCAATCCGCGCATACATCTCAGCCGCTGCCTTCCGCGTGAACGTGATTGCCACGATGCCCTGAGGGTCTTTGACCTTCAACAGCAGCTGAACGTATCGGCCCACAAGGACAGCCGTCTTCCCTGAGCCAGCACTGGCAGTGACAACGGCGTGCCGGTCAGCATCGAGAGCCCACTGCTGTTCCGGACTCCACCGCATTAGAGTAGGCGCGGCACGAGTAGCTCCAGTGAAATGTCCAAGGCTGGTGCGGAGTGGGTTAGCTGCCCAACAGAGATGAATTGGACGCCCGTCTCGGCATACCGTCGCACGTTAGCCAGTTGGATGCCACCCGAAGCCTCCGTCTCCATGCGCCCTGCGACGAGCTCCACCGCTTGCCGAACCTCCTCCGGTGTAAAGTTGTCGAACATCACCCGATGGACCCCCTCGCATTCGAGCACCTCTCGAACCTGCGCCAGAGAGTGGGCCTCGACCTCAATCCGGACATTCATGTCCGCGAGTTCCCGGCGGCAGCGCTCCACGGCTGCCCGAATGCTACCCACGGCAGCGATATGGTTGTCCTTAACGAGCACCGCGTCATAGAGTCCCATGCGGTGATTCTGCGCTCCTCCGACGGCTGTAGCGTACCTATCCAGCCGGCGCCAGCCAGGGATGGTCTTGCGCGTGTCCGTAATCGTTGCCCCCGTACCCTCCACCGCTTCCACGAAGCGCCGAGTGAGGGTCGCAACCCCGCTCATCCGCTGGAGGAAGTTCAGCGCTGTCCGCTCCGCTGTTAAAATCACCGGCACAGGCCCAACGACTTCAGCAACTACCGTCCCCGGCTCTACCGATGCCCCCTCCGGCACAAGGGGCTGGAGGATAGCTTCGGGATGTACCTCGCGAAAGGCCAACGCCGCTATCGGCAGGCCACAGATGACACCGGCCTGCTTTACCACAATCCGGCCGTGACCAATCGGCGCCTGACCGGCAAAGAGGCACTCCGTCGTGATATCGCCAACACCGATATCCTCCCGCAGCGCAATCTGCACCAGGCGGATGATGCTGGCGTCGTAGAGAAGCTCTTCTGCCCGTGGTGCCATGCTCTGCACCGTGCACTCTACCAAGCTGACCTCACAACCGTAGCGCCCGTAGCACGACTGTACCCGCTGGCGTCTGCAGCCGAAGCCAGTATGGACCTCTCGACGGTGGCAGTGGCACCCGTACGCACGAGCGCCCTCTCGGAAGCCACAGCGCCAGCGCTAGCAGGCTCTCCCCTCTGACGTCTACCCACTGCCCCATGACCATGCCTGCCTCGGGCAAGTCAACCGAAAGGAGCAAGCCATCGGCCGCTTCGAGGACTCGGACACCTGGCCCAGTTTCAGCCACTGCTCCTGCGGTAGGCTGCCAGAGGAAGAGGAAGTTACCCCGATCCGGGTCCCAGTTGCTTACTGCTATGTCCCGCCGAGAGGAAATCACGGCCGTCACCTCTACCGTATCTGCCACATCGGTCGGTAGTGACATCCATCCAGCAGCACGGTTAACCGTGTATTGGCTAGGCTGGAGCAACCGACCCCCACTCTGGACGGCAACGACACGCTCTACAGGGGCTACGGGGAAGCGGACAAGCGATCCCTTGCGGCGAAGGCGCCACGTAACGGTATCCAGGCCATCGGCGTTGACGTCGGCTATAGCAAATGCCTCTACAACGCTCCGAGTCTGCGAGCTCCACTGCGGCTCTGGAGCGAAGTTCCCAGCTTCGTTCTGGTAGATCCGCACCGTATCCCACCAAGCCCCTGTCAGCAAGTCCAAGTCCCCATCACCATCCAAGTCAACGAGGGCAACCCCGGAGCCATAGCCAGAGAACCGGGAACGCCACGAAGGGAGCCGCTCCAGCTCCCCAGAGCGATTACGGAAGAGCGCAACGGTACCGCTGCCGCCAAGCTGGCGGTTGAAGGAGATGACGACGTCCACCCAGCCATCGCCGTCAACGTCGCCGACTGCCAAGGAGTTTGCGAACTCCGTCTCCGCTGCTCTCCAGCCCGGCAGCGTATCGAGCTGACCACCTCGGTTGTAGAAGACGCAGCTTGGACCCCGACTGCAGGCAACGATGAGGTCTAGCCAGCCATCGCCGTTGATGTCCTCCCAGGCCAGATCGTAGGCGATGAGGCTCTCCGCACTCCGCCAAGAAGTCACCTCTTCCAGGTAGCCGCCGCGATTTCGGTAGACCCGTACGGGTTCCCGGACCAGAGTATACGCTTCGCCACCAGCGACAGCTAAGTCGGGTCTTCCATCGCCATCTACATCCCCCCAGGCACAGCGGAAGGTATGGAAGCGCTCGCGCGCTCGCCACGAAGGGTGCTCCTCCAGCCGTCCCTGGCGATTCCAGTAGAGCTTCACTCCACCCGGACTCCCGAAGCCCCCTTCGCCTAGGTACTCGGTGACGGCCACATCTTCCCACCCGTCACCATCTACGTCCGCCACGGCAAGGTGGCCGTGGTAGCCGCTGTCGGCAGATGACCACGTCGGCTGCCGTTCTGGCAGCCCAGTGGCGTTAGCGTAGACAACGACTGGCTGGCGCTCCATATCGTTGCCACAAGCAACGACAACGTCAGGCAGGCCATTGCCGTCCACGTCGGTCAAAGCCAACCCTGTGGCATAGAACCCTTGCGGCACAGACTCCCACTGCGGGAGCTTAGCGTACGGCACTTGCGCCGCTGCCCATGCGCAACAGAGACCCCACCACCCAACTACCGCCTGCCAAGTCGTTTTGCGCCTCATACTGCCAAAAATACGCACCAATTTCCGCTCCCCGCTACCGTCTATTGCCGTCGAGACACGGGGCGAGAAGAAAGGATGCCAGGCATTTCCTTCGCACTCAGCAGCGAGCAAGAAGCCATTCGCCGAATGGTCCGGGAATTCGCCGAGGACAAGATTCGCCCTGTAGCTGCCTACTACGACGAGACGCAGGAATTCCCCCACGAGCTCTTCGCCGAGATGGGCAAGCTCGGCCTCCTGGGGATCTTAGTGCCACAGGAGTATGGAGGCGCTGGGCTGGGTTACACGGAGTTCGCTCTGATTGTAGAGGAGCTGGCTCGGGTCTGCCCAGCTATCGCTCTGAGCGTTGCGGCCCACAATGGCCTCTGCACCAACCACATTCTCAGCTTCGGCTCCGAAGAGCTCAAAGCCCGCTACCTCCCAGCATTAGCCAGCGGACAGGCCATAGGGGCGTGGGCCCTCACAGAGCCCAACTCCGGCTCCGATGCCGCCAGTTTGCGTACTACCGCGGTCAGAGAAGGGGACACCTACATCCTCAACGGCTCCAAGAGCTTCACTACCCACGGCGGTGTCGGCTCGATAGCAGTAGTGATGGCCGTGACCGACCCCAGCCGCGGTAAGCACGGGATCTCCGCCTTCGTCGTGGAGAAGGGTACCGAGGGCTTCCGTGCGGGCAAGAAAGAGAACAAGCTGGGCATGCGAGCGAGCGATACGACGACCCTTTCGCTGGAGAACGTCCGCCTTCCCGCTTCCAATCTCATCGGCGCAGAAGGTGATGGCTACCGCCAAGCCCTGCTCATCCTTGATGGCGGACGCATCAGCATTGCCGCCCTTGGGGTCGGCTTGGCCCAAGGGGCTTTTGAAGCCGCTTTGCGCTATGCCACAGAGCGCCAACAGTTCGGTGCCCCGCTCGTGGAGTTCCAGGCCATCCAGATGAAGCTGGCTCGGCTGTCCATGGAGATAGAGGCAGCCCGACTCCTAACCTACCGAGCTGCATGGCGTCGGCAGCAAGGTCTCTCCGTCCGTCTGGAGGCAGCGCAAGCAAAGCTCTTTGCGAGCGAGCTAGCGGTGCGCGCGGCCGAAGAGGCTATCCAGATCCTCGGCGGCTACGGCTACATCAAGGACTACCCCGTGGAGAAGCTCTACCGCGATGCCAAGCTGCTGACGATCGGCGAGGGGACCAGCGAAATCCAGCGCTTCGTCATTGCCCGCCAGCTCATCCAGAATTACTCCTTGAACGGTAGCCTGTGAGTCACTGGCTGAAGCTCCATGGAGCCATCCCTAAAAGACATCGTGCTGCAGACCGACCGGTCTAGGATGCGGGACCTCCTCCTGCGCTTCCATGAGCAGCTTGAAGCCGCCTACAAGCTCGTGGAGAACGTCCCCTTGAGCGCCTTCCCACGCCGTCCCCGACGCATCCTCGTGCTTGGAATGGGAGGATCGGCAATCGCAGCAGACTTACTGCGGACCTACGTCTCCTTCACCCCTGGCGCGGACTATCTGGACATCCGAGTCCACCGCAGCTACTCTCTACCTCTGGGTCTGGTGGACCGCCAGACTCTGGTAATCGCCAGTAGCTACTCGGGAAACACCGAGGAGACGCTCACTGCCTTCGAGTACGCACGACAGCGAAGCCCGTACGTTGCTTGTCTAACCAGCGGCGGATGGCTTTCAGAGCGTTCCCACGAGCTTGGTCTTCCACATCTCCCACTTCCCCAAGGCTATCCTCCGCGCGGGACGGTAGGCTTCTCCTTCTTTGCCCTGTTGCTCCTCTTCCTGCGTCTCGGCTACTTCCGTAAGGCTACACGACAGCACACGGAAGCTGCATGGACAGCAACTCATCAGCGCCTCCAGGAGCTAGCAGCCATTTACGGCAACCTTGACCACTCCGACAACCCTACACTGCGGCTTGCTCACCAACTCACTGACAAGGTTCCCATCATCTATGCCTCCGACCGGATGGAAGCCGTTGGCCTCCGCTGGCGCCAGCAGCTCCACGAGAACGCCAAACACATCGCTTTCGGGAACGTTGTACCGGAAATGAACCACAACGAAATCTGTGGCTGGCTCTTTCCGACCGAACTCTCCCCACAGCAAGTCCACTTCCTTTGGCTCTACGATCCTGAGGACCACCCCAGGGTTCAGCTACGCATCCGCTACACGCCACAGCTCCTAGCCCCGCGAGTGCCACCGGAATCCCACACTTCCCTCTGCCCGACCGAGCCACACTTTCTCACCCGGCTCTTTTCCCTCCTGTACTTCGGGGACTGGCTCAGCTACTGGTTAGCCATCCTCCATCGAACGGATCCCATGCCCGTGCCACCCATCGAGGAGCTGAAACGGCGTCTGGCAGCGCATCCCTACGAGCCAGCAGCTACTGCGCCTCCCGTGGTTTTCCCCCCGTAACTGGGCGGGCGATGGGATTTGAACCCACGACCCCCAGGGCCACAACCTGGTGCTCTCACCGGGCTGAGCTACGCCCGCCACGATGACAACTACAAAATTAAAGAGACGCGCCCATCAGGCCGGGGGCAACAGCCTGTAACTGAAGCGCCTCAAAGTGGTTTCTTGGCCTAGGTGCAACAAACCTACCGAGGACCCACATGCGAACGTGGAAGCTCGCTACCGCAGCGCTCATTGCAGTGCTACTCTCCGCTTGCGTAAAGCATCCTTCCGAACCTAAAGAACCCCCACCCTCAAGCCACCCCGACTCCTGCTGTAACACGCTCCTCATTGTGCTACCCTACGACTCTGCCTCGGGTACCCCTGTGGTAGGAGCAAGCGTGCGAGTCCAGCAGGCTCAAGGGAGCTACAGCGAGACGAAAGTAACCCAACAGAATGGCGCGAGCTTTCCGAAGCTCTGCCCTGGAACTTACTTCCTGCGCATCTCCCACGAGCACTGCTCTGTCCGAGAATTGAGCATTGCTTTAGAGTGCGAGGACACTGTGGAGCTCCGCATCCCATTGGTCTGCGAAGAGCGCGACTCCGACACCTGCTGCCGCGGTGTCATCACCGTCCGCGTCTACGACAGCCTCCAAGCAAAGCCACTACGAGATGCGATTGTGCGCCTCTGGGAGCAGGGCAAACTCGTAGAGACACGGCCTGTACATGACGGCTCTGCTGCGTTTGATGGCCTATGCAAAGGCGAGTACGTCATAGAGGTCACAGCAGAGGAATATCAGCCACGAGAGATCCGTATCTACCTGCCCTGCAACGATCGTGTGGAAGCCCGGGTTGGCCTCCTCCCGAAACACCAGGAGTGCTGTGAGGGGATGGTAGCTGTCATCATACAGGACTCCGTCTCTGCCCAGCGGATACGGGGAGCCCGAGTTTGGTTGTGGCAGAACGGAAGGTTGATCACTCAGCAAGAGACGGGCGCGGACGGTGTCGCGCGCTTCACACGCTTGTGCCAAGGTCCATATGGAATCAGCGTTCATGCCGATGGGTATCGGCCAAAGGAATTTGAGCTCACTCTGGGATGCAATCAGGCGATAGAGCGTCACGTTTTGCTTCCGCGGCGCCCATAAGGCATCCACGGGCAGACTCTAGCTCTTAACACTAACACCCGAAGACCGCCTGCCCTCAGTCTCCGAAAAGGCCAACCAAGGGCTCTCCGCGACCACAGCCCGGCATGCCAGTGCCTTGCACTGTGCGCTGAGCTCGTTCGTTCCTTACCCCGGTTTCGGCAAACAGTGAGGTGCTTACGATGATGATGTCAGTATTGCCGCTGATTGCGATGTGGTGGAGTGTGGCTTGTGCCCAGCAGAACGGCATTCCGACGGTGTCGCCAGAGGAGGTCTTCCGGCGATTGAAGGATACCAGCATCGTCGTGCTAGATGTGCGGACACCTGCGGAGTTCGCCGAGGGGCACATCCCAGGAGCACGACTGATTCCCGTGCAGGAGTTGGAGCAGCGGCTGCGGGAGCTAGAGCCCGTGCGGAACAAGACTGTGATCGCTTATTGCCGGAGTGGGGGGCGGAGTGCTTACGCCACACAGCTCCTCCAACGCTACGGCTTCAAGGTCTTCAACATGCGTGGCGGCATCTTAGAGTGGAAGCGCCAGAGGTATCCGACCGTTACGCCACAGTCGCCTCCTCGGCAGACCCAGTGATGGGATGTCCTGCCAACGGTGCTGGTGCCTACTGTTGATTGTCGGGGCTGGAGCCTTCGCCCAGCAAGCCCTAAGAGTCATTACCCCAGAAGGGCAAGAGCGATACCTTCCTCTGAGGGCCATCGGCGGGTACAGCGCCGTTGGGCTCCGTGACGTAGCTGAGCACCTGTGGCATGCACGAGCCCGTTTGCTCCACCAAGGTACTACGCTCCAGGTACCAGCGGGTACCCTCTGGACTGCGCCCCAGAGCTTCTTCCTGCGGTGGCAGACTGTCGATGGCGAAGGTACTCTGCAACTCCCGGTACCCGTCCAGTCGGACGGCTCTCAGCTCTTCATCCCCCTCCCCAGCGTAGCGGAAGCCCTCTCGATTCTGTGGAACGCGAAGGCAGAGTGGATCTCGCCAACGGAGCTACGTCTGCGGCGCCCCGCAGCGACACCATCTACTGCCCGCACGACATCACCCAGAGCCTATCCCCCCACCCCCCAGGTTCCCCCTCTCCCAATACCGCCGGACACAAGCCCTGCCCCACCACCCCGCTTACCGCTTCGCAAGGTGCCCGACTCCACGGCCCCCTGGGAGCGCTTCCGGAACTGGCTCGCAGCCCTTGGCACCGGCTTCGCTGCCGCGCCCACCGCTATTACGCGGATAACCGCTGAGCGGCATGGTGATACGCTGACCGTCCGCTTCAGCGCTAACGCTACAATCCAACGCTACCAGCGCCCAGAGTGGCAGGGACGCGAGGTCATCTTCCGCATCCCCGAAGTACTCCATGCAGCCCACACGCTGCCACGCCAGGCCGGGATTGAGGAGCTGCGAGCCGAACGAATCCGAGACATCACGGTCTACCGCCTCCGACTGTCATCTCCGATCCGGGACTGCTCAGCACAGCGGGAGGGCCCGCGGACGCTGCGCCTCTCCATCCTGCTTCTCCGCGAGCAGCGGGATACCCGCTCCGCTGAAGTCAAGCGCTGGGACTTAGACGTCATCGTCATCGATCCCGGGCACGGAGGCAGAGACTACGGCGCCATTGGAGTTCGAGGCTATGCAGAGAAGAACATCACTCTGCGTGTCGCCCTCAAGCTGCAGCAGCTCTTGAAGCGGAAGATGCCGAAAGTCCGCGTCCTCCTGACCCGCTCCGACGACCGTTTCGTCCCGCTTTACCGCCGCGGGCAGATTGCCAACGAGCACCGAGGCAAGGTCTTCATCAGCCTCCACTGCAATGCAGCCCCAGAGAAGCCGCACCCAGCCAGCGGAATCGAGACCTATGTCCTGCGCCCTAGCCGGACACTCGAGGCAATTCGAGTCGCTGAGCGAGAAAACGCTGTGATCCGGCTGGAAGCTGATCCGCAGCGGTACGAAGGGCTGCTGGAAGAGCAACACATCCTTGCCACGCTGGCGCAGAGCGCCTTCATGCGGCTCAGCGACCGACTGGCCGCCCTCATCCAACAGGAACTTGTCTCAGCCACTGGGCTCCTCAACCGTGGCATTGACCAGGCAGGCTTCTACGTGCTCCTCGGGGCCTCTATGCCGGCCGTCTTGGTGGAGATGGGATTCCTCTCAAACCCCAGAGAGGAACGCTTCCTCGCCTCCGAGGCAGGTCAGTGGAAGCTCGCTCGGGGGTTAGCGGCAGCCCTCCTGAAGTACGCCGCCGAGTATACGGCCCTTCTCGACTGACGTGGCTTCACCGCGCGTGGCGTTGCAGCACACACTGAAGGAAGTGACCAGTGTAACTGGCTGGGTTCTCAGCGACCGTCTCCGGAGTCCCCTCAGCTACGATGTAACCGCCCGCAGTACCCCCCTCAGGGCCAAGGTCGATGACCCAGTCAGCACACTTGATGACCTCCAAGTTATGCTCAATCACGATGACCGTGTTACCCCGGTCCACCAGTCGCCAAAGGAGCTGGAGCAAGCAGCGGATATCCTCAAAGTGGAGTCCCGTCGTTGGCTCGTCGAGGATGTACAGCATCCGTGTGCCGCCCTTGACGAGCTCGCGCGCTAGCTTGATGCGCTGCGCTTCCCCGCCAGAGAGTGTAGGAGCGGGCTGACCTAGACGGATGTATCCCAGGCCAACCTCTGCCAAGACTGCAAGACGGCGAGCAACGTGTGGAATGTCCGCGAAGAACTCGCAGGCCTCCTCGACGGTCATATCCAGCACCTCGGCAATGCTCTTGCCCCGGTAGCGCACAGCCAACGTCTCAGCATTGTATCGGCGCCCGCCACACGCGTCGCACTCCACGTAAACCTCCGGAAGGAAGGCCATCTCAATCCGCCGAACCCCCGCACCTTCACACTCTTCGCACCGCCCTCCCGGGACATTGAAGGAGAAGCGCCCCGGACGATATCCCCGAGCCCGGGCCTCCGGTAGGAGAGCATAGAACTGCCGAACCGGATCGAAGACCCCCGTGTATGTAGCCGGATTCGACCGCGGGGTGCGCCCAATGGGACTCTGGTCCACAGCCACGACGCCTCGGAGATGCTCCACCCCATGGAGCGCCCGGTACGGCAACGGCACCCGCGGGCTCCGGTAGAAGTGCCGCATGAGCGCCGGGTAGAGCGTGTCCATAATCAGGCTGGACTTGCCCGACCCCGACACCCCCGTCACGCAGATGAGGGTCCCCAGCGGAAAGCGAACGGTTAGGTCCTTGAGGTTGTGGCCAGTGGCTCCTTCCAGCACCAGCGCTACACCGCTGCCGCGGCGCCGATGTCGAGGGATGGGGATCTCCCGCTCTCCGGTAAGGTACTGGGCCGTCAGAGACCGCCGGCGCACTTTCTCCGGAAGGTCGCGAATCGTGTCCGGCGGAGCTACGAATACTACCTCACCCCCATGGATGCCGGCTCCAGGGCCAATGTCGACGATGAGGTCTGCAGCCTCCATCATATCGCGGTCATGCTCCACGACGACGACCGTGCTGTCCATATCTCGCAGCTTCCGCAGTGCTGCGATGAGGCGATGGTTATCTCGCGGATGCAGCCCGATACTCGGCTCGTCCAAGATGTAGAGCACTCCAACCAGTTGCGAACCCAACTGGGCCGCTAGTCGAATCCGCTGCGCCTCGCCCCCCGCCAGGGTATGCGCTGGACGGTTGAGCTGCAAGTACCCTACTCCGACCTCCTGGAGGAACTCCAGCCGCCGCATGAGTTCCTGCAGGATCACCGTAGCTATCCGCCGCATGCGCTCCGGTAGCCGCTCTGGCAAATCTCGGAGCCACGCATACACTTGGTCAATAGAGAGCGCCGTCACCTCGGCGATGTTCTTACCGTCCACACGGACGGAGAGAAACTCCTGCCGCAGCCGTCCACCTTGGCACGTGGGGCACACAACAGGGCGCATCAAGGACTCTAGCCAACCCTTCACGGCAGGCGGACCCTGCTCGTAGTAGTGCCGCAGCAAGGGGATAAGACCGGGAAAGGTCACCGCCGCATCCCCCCAACCAGCCCGAAGTGTCACCTTCTGCTCTGACCCCCAGAACAGTTCATCGCGCATCGCCTCTGGAAGCTCTGCAAAAGGGGTTTGCGGGTCAACCCCCCATCGTTCCGCGAGCGCCTCGACAGAGCGCCAGAGCATTGCCCATGCTCGATCCTTCGGCAACTCCAGAGCTCCGTCGAAGAGCGGCCGGTCCGGACGAGCAACGAGAGCTTCAGGCAGGAAGTCCATCGTCTGCCCAAGCCCTTGGCATGTTGGGCAGGCACCGTAAGGGGAGTTGAAGGAAAAGCTGTTGGGCGCCAACTCCTGGTATGCCCGTCCGCATTGCGGACACATCCGCTGTGTGCTCACAAGCCAAGGACGCCACTGGTGAGCCTCCTCCACGAGGACGAGCGCTGTCTGCTGTCCAAGCTGTAGAGCCAACTCCAGGGAGCTGACCAACCGCTCTTGAGTGCCCGGAGCGGCAACGCATCGGTCGACCACCACCTCGATGTCATGCGTGCGGTAACGGCTCACCTGGAAGCCCGGCTCCAATTCGTGGAACTCCCCATCCACCCGCACGTACAAGAATCCCTGCTTCCGGAGCTGCTCGAAGAGCTCGCGGTAATGCCCTTTGCGCCCTCGGACAATCGGTGCGAGGATTTGGAACCGAGTACCCTGAGGCAATCCCAGCAGCTGTCCAACGATGTGGTCCAGGCTCTGCGCCTCGACGGGAATGCCACATTCCACGCAGAACTGCTGCCCGACGCGAGCAAAGAGGAGGCGGAGGTAGTCGTACACCTGGGCCAACGTACCGACCGTTGAGCGCAGGGAATGGCCAGTGGTCTTCTGCTCAATCGCAATTGCCGGCGCTAGCCCCTCGATGGCGTCTACCTCTGGCTTGGGCATGACTTGGAGGAACTGGCGGGCATACGCCGAAAGGCATTCCACGTACCGCCGCTGCCCTTCGGCGTAGAGCGTGTCAAAGGCCAGCGACGACTTGCCTGACCCAGAGACGCCCGTAATCACAATCAGCTTGCCATGCGGCAGCTCCAAAGAGAGATTCCGCAGGTTGTGCTGCCGGGCCCCGCGGATTCGGATTGTCCGGGCTTCATCCACTGCGACACTAGACATCTCTTCCAGCAGGGCCATGTCAGCAGGCCTTTCCTAGGGCGCCAAAGTAAGCAAAGATAGGGCCGGCCATAATTTTGCGGCATTGTCGAGGCTCACCATGAAGCCAGTGCTTACCCCGAAGCAGATGCGACAGGCCGATGCGGCAGCCAAAGACCGAGGGATTCCTCCACTGCTCCTCATGGAGAACGCTGCCCGCTCGGCCTCGGAGATCCTGGAGCGTTGGTGGACACCGAGAACAGGCTCCCCTCCATCAGCTCTCATTGCCTGCGGCAGCGGCAACAACGGCGGGGATGGCTTCGCGCTGGCTCGGCATCTCCTCTGTCGCGGCTGGCGCGTAACAGTGTGGTGGACCGGCTCCCAGGATCGGATGTCTCCAGAGACAGCCACGAACTTCCAAGCTCTGCAGGGACTGCGAGTCCCGATGATCCATATCCCACCAGGCCAACTACCCCCTCCTCCCCCACCAGTGGACATCGTAGTAGACGCACTCCTCGGCGTCGGGGCACGCCTACCACTCCGGGAGGAGCTCCGTGCCATCATTCGCACACTCCGGACACTGCCAGCACAGCGTGTTGCTCTGGATATCCCAACAGGCGTGGAGGCGGAGACTGGAGACGCCGACTCTGAAGCCTTTCCGGCAGACCTCACGATCACAATGCTTGCACTCAAGACGGGGCTCCTCCTCAACGATGGGCTTCGGCTCTCGGGGCAACGGGAGATTGCTGGCCTTGGAGTCCCCACAGACATTGCCGCCGAGTATGCTGACATCTGGGTACTGGAGGCCTCTGACATCCAGCAGCGATTCCCGCCTCGGCATCGCATCAGCACGAAGTTCGATTACGGCCGCGTTGGCATCATCGCAGGCTCGGCGGCAATGGCAGGGGCGGCAGCGCTGGTAGCGAACGCTGCCATCCGCAGTGGGGCTGGACTGGTGTACCTCTACACCCCTGGCCGCATCCACAGCGCTGTACTGCCTGAGGTCATTGCCCGGCTTGTGCCTTCTACCCCTAACGGATGGCTGGCCCCGGAGGCACTGCCTCTGATTGCGGAACTCGTAGAGCGCGTAGATGTACTCGTCATCGGGCCAGGCCTCGGAGTCGCGGCACTTCCAACCATCTCCGAGCTCCTTGCCACTCTCCCAGAGCGACTGCCCGTTGTGATCGACGCTGATGCGCTCCGAGCCATCCAGCCCGAACAGCAACTCCCTCTCACACGGATCCTTACTCCCCACATTGGCGAATTTGCCCGTATGACAGGGCAGCCTCGTGACCTAATCTCCCGCCGCGCTCCCTGGATAGCACGGGAGTGGGCACAGCGATGGGGCGCGGTTGTACTCCTGAAACACGTCCCCACGGTCATCACCGATGGCCGAACCTCGTACTGGAATTGCGGCGGCAATCCTGGGATGGCAACCGCTGGCGCAGGAGATGTACTCGCTGGCATCATCGGCGCATTTTTGGCACGTGGCCTTCCACCGCTGGAGGCTGCAGCCTACGCTGCCTTCGTCCACAGTGCCGCCGGCGACCGCTTCGTCCAAACGGCCTCAGCAGAAGGTCTCACCGCCTCAGCACTCATAGAAGCCCTCCCTGCCGTTCTGCCGCACCCAATGATCCTATGAGACGCCCGCTTGCTACCATCCCTGCCCTGCTCTACGCTGGGCTCATTGCGTACGCTTCCCACATCCCTGGCCTCCAGCCCCTATTCACCTGGTCTTGGGGCGACAAGCTCACCCATGCCTTAGTCTACGCTGGCTTCGGGATGACCCTCGCGTTCGCGGTCACAGCGCAACACCGACAGCCCTCCTTCGCCTCGGTTGCAGCGTGGACGCTCCTCCTCGGCGCTCTCTACGCGGCTAGCGATGAACTCCATCAACTCTTCGTCCCCAACCGCGTAGCGGATTTCCGCGATTGGCTGGCCGATGTCGTCGGGATCGGCGTCAGCCTACTAATAAGTCGTCCTCTCTTCCGATGGTGGCACCGGTGGCTCTGGAAAGGATGAGCTTCCGTGTTGTCGCAACTGACCCGCATAGCGGTGCACGGGGTGGTCTCCTCGAAACGGCACACGGGACCGTCGAGACCCCAGCCTTCATGCCTGTCGGTACGCAAGGCACGATTAAAGCGTTGGACCATCGGCGGGCTCTGGAATTAGGGGTCCAACTCCTACTCTGCAACGCCTACCACCTCGCCCTCCGGCCTGGGAAAGCCGTCATCGAGCACTTCGGGGGCCTCCACCGCTTCATTGGCTGGCAGAAGCCCATCCTGACTGACAGCGGAGGCTACCAGATCTTCTCACTTCAGCAACTCCGGCGCGTCTCCGACGAAGGCGTGGAATTCCGTTCCCACGTTGACGGCTCCCTGCACTACTTCACACCGGAGTCTGTGATCGAGCTACAGCGCTCCCTCGGCTCCGACATCATGATGGTGCTGGACGAATGTCCCCCATACCCTGCCGAGCATACGGCAGTAGAGCGCGCCGTCGCGCGGACACTCGCATGGGCGCGCCGTTCTTTGACCGCCTTCCACGCTACACAGCCGCGCTACGGCTACTCCCAACTCCTCTTCGGCATCGGGCAGGGCGGTGTCTACGCCGACCTCCGCCGGCAGTGTCTACAAGAGCTGCTGCAGTGGAACTTCGACGGTTTTGCGATTGGCGGACTTTCCGTTGGCGAACCCACATCGGCGATGTACGAGATGGTAGCCCTCTCCTGCGAACTCCTTCCTGCAGAGCGCCCGCGCTACCTCATGGGGGTCGGCACTCCGGAGAACATCCTCACCGCAATCGAGTACGGCGTGGACCTCTTCGACTGCGTCCTGCCAACCCGAAACGCCCGCAATGGGCAGCTCTTCACCACTCGAGGCAAGATCAACATCCGCAATGCTTGCTGGCGGCTCAGCGACGAACCCCTTGACCCCAGCCTAGACTCGCCAGTGAGCCGTACAGTAACGCTCGGCTACTTGCGCCACCTCTTCCTTGCCCGGGAAGTCACGGCCCTGATCCTGGCAACGGAGCAGAACCTGGCCTTCTACCACTGGCTCCTGAGCACGGCGCGACAGAAAATACGGGATGGTAGCTTTCGTCACTGGAAGCGCTGCTTTCTAGAGCACTTCCAACAGGCAGTAGAACCAAGCGACGAGGATTCCCCATGCCACTGACCTACGCGGCTGCTGCACCGCAGCAGGGCGCCGATCCCACTGCTGGGCTCATTAGCACCCTCATCTTCTTCGGTGCCATCCTGCTCATCTTCTACGTGATGATCATCCGGCCGCAGGTGAAGCGCCAGAAAGAGCACCAGAAGATGCTCAGCGAGCTCAAGAAGGGCGACCGCATCGTCACTACAGCCGGCATCCACGGCACCATCACCGACATAGAGGACAGCATCGTCGTCGTCCAGATTGCCGACAACACTCGCATACGGATGGAGAAGTCGGCTATTGCAACGGTGCTGAAGAAGTAGCGATGGACATTCGACTCAACACCGTGGAGGAAGCCCTCTACGACTTGGCCTCCGGCAAGATGGTCATCGTCGTGGATGACGAGGACCGAGAGAACGAGGGCGACCTCATCTGTGCTGCCCAGTTTTGCACGCCCGATGTCATCAACTTCATGGCCTCCAAGGCGCGAGGACTCATCTGCGTCGCCATCACCGAGCAGCGTGCCCGCGAGCTCCGACTGGACGCAATGGTTCCCACCAACACCTCTCTCCATGGCACCCGCTTCACGGTCTCCGTAGACTACATCCACGGTACCACCACCGGCATCTCTGCCTTCGACCGCGCTGCAACCGTGCGTGCTCTGGCTGATCCTGAGACGAAGCCTGAGGATTTTGCCCGACCAGGGCATATCTTCCCGCTGGTTGCTGTCGAGGAGGGAGTATTGCGGCGCGCTGGACATACGGAGGCTGCTGTAGATCTCATGCGCCTGGCTCGACTCAAGCCCGCCGCAGTCCTCTGCGAAATCCTCAGCGAAGATGGTACGATGGCGCGGCTGCTGCAACTGTATGAGTTTGCCCAACAGTACGGGCTCAAGCTCATCAGTGTTCGCGACCTCATCGCTTACCGACTGCGGACGGACAACTTGGTTCGCCTTGTTGCAGAGGCTACGCTACCGACCGTCGTCGGTACCTTCCGCGTCCTCGTCTACCAGAACATCGTCGACCATCAAGAGCATGTCGCCCTCGTCAAAGGGCAGTGGGAGCCCGGCGAGCCCATACTGGTGCGTGTCCACTCCCAATGCCTGACCGGCGACCTCTTCGGCTCGCTCCGCTGCGACTGCGGACCCCAGCTCCACGCGGCTCTGCGAATCATAGAGCGAGAAGGTAAGGGCGTCCTGCTCTACATGCAGCAGGAGGGACGCGGCATAGGGCTTGGGAATAAAATCCGGGCGTATGCCCTCCAAGAGCAGGGTCTGGACACTGTCGAAGCAAACCAGCACCTAGGCTTCAAGCCCGATCTACGGGACTACGGCATCGGTGCCCAGATTCTTCGGCACTTAGGCGTCCAGAAGATGCGCCTATTGACAAACAACCCCCGAAAGGTCGTTGGGCTGGAAGCCTACGGGCTGGAGATCGTCGAGCGGGTCCCGATAGAGATTGAGCCGAACGACTGGAACTGGAGCTATCTGCTCGCCAAGAAGCACAAGCTAGGACATTGGCTGACCCTTGGGCACCTACCGGCGACGTCAAAGGAATCTGGGAACGGTCTGTAGAACAGGGTACGCCGACTGTAGTGGGAACCATGTCGGACGTCATCTACCTCTCACGACAGCGCTTCGAAGAGCTCCAGGCAGAGCTCCGTCAGCTTCGGAGCCAAGGACGGAAGGAGATTGCTCAGAAGATTGCTGACGCTCGGTCCCACGGGGACCTTTCAGAGAACGCTGACTACGACGCTGCCCTCCAAGCCCAACAGATGCTGGAAATGCGGATTGCCCGCTTGGAACGCATCCTCGCCCGAGCTCGCGTCATCGACCCCAAAGAGCTCCCCAATGACGGCAAGGTGTACATCTTCTCCACTGTCCGCCTGCGGAACTGCAAGACGGGCTCCGTAGTGACTTACACGCTGGTGGGAGATGAAGAGGCGGATTTCACCAACAACAAGCTCTCGGTGAGCTCTCCCTTGGGAAAGGCCTTGCTCGGCAAGCAGTCAGGAGAACGCATCCGCATCAGGGTTCCCGCGGGAGAGATGGAGTACGAGATTGTGGAAGTCCTGCGCTGAGCTCTACACTAAACCCACAGGGGCGTTGAGCCCTTCTAAAAGCACGGAAACCCTGACGAGGTGACTCCCATGGCACGTCCATCGGCACTGAGCCTCGCCAGCGATGAAGAGCTCATCGCAGAATTCTGCCATGGCGATCGCGAGTTAGCGGCAGCGCAATTCGTCCGGAGATACCAGCGCTTTGTCTACAGCATCGCCTACCGCTACCTCGGGCGTTACGAAGATGCTCAGGACGCTGCCCAGGAAGTTTTCTTGAAAGCCTTTGAACACCTCCCCCGCTTCGAGCGCCGCAGTAGCCTCCGGACATGGCTGTACCGGATCACCGTACGGGTTGCCCTCAGCATGCTGCGACAGCGCAAACGCGCCCAGTGGCTACGCTGGGAGGAAGCCTTCGCCGACGGCGAAGAACCGCACGCCTCTACTCCAACGCCGGAGCAACTCCACGAACGAGAGGAATTCGAGCGCTACTTCCACCGTCTCCTGGCGAGCCTCCCAGAGAAGCAGCGGGAAACCTTCGTGCTGCGCTACATTGAAGGGCTCTCGTACGAGGAGATCTCCCAAATGCTGGGGACTAGCATCGGCGGATTGAAAGCAAACTACTTCTTAGCAGTCCGCAAGCTCGCACGAGCTCTCCTCAACGGCCCGTATGGAGAATACTTCCGCCAAGCTCTCAGCAGAGGCAATGACTCCGCGTCAGCAGACAACCTACAGCCGTAGAGACTTAGAGCTCCTCCTGCCAGACTACGCCCTTGGGCGACTGTCGGCAGAGGAAGCACACCGTGTTGCAGAAGCGCTCCAGGCACACCCTGACCTGGCAGCCGAAGCCGAAATGCTACGCGCAATCTTCCAGCGCCTAGAGACCACAGGATACATGCGCGAGCTGGAGCGGCAGTCTAGTACACTCTCGGTGCAAGTGCTCAACCGCTGGAAGTCCCAACGCCAGCAACCGTCTTGGCAGAGGCTAGCATGGCTCCTCCTGCCGACCCTTGGGCTTCTCCTCTTACTGCTCTGGTGGTCTCCTTCTTGGGTGCCTCTATCTGACCCCCCAACAGTAGAGCACGTCCACTCAGTGATGTTCTCACAGGAGGCGGGGGTACCGTATGCTGACGGGCTAGTCACGTTCACGTATTGGAGCTCCGGCGTACCACCAGTTGTTCCCGTCCTACCGTCGCAGCCGATTTCCCAGCGCGAGCTTGAGGAGCTGCTCAACAGCCTTCCAGAAATAGAGGTCAGCGATGCGGCAGCACCCTATGCTCCGTAACCTCGCTCTCCCCTTGGGCCTCTTGCTCTTGTACATACCCTCCCTTCTGGCACAGGAGGGCATGAGAGACACTGCTGAGGTAACCCGTTGGGAAAGGGCGAAGCGACAGTTGGAGCGATGGAAACTGCTGCGCCTCTTGGAGGAAGTTAGGCTGGACGAGACGACTGGCCAGCAGTTTCTCCTACTGTACACGACCTACAACCGCCGCATCGACAGCACCCTGCGACAAATCGAAGAGGCGGCGAACCGCCTGTCGGCTGCTCTCCAGACCCCGCAGGCCTCTAGCGAACGAGAGCGTGCGCTCCAAGACCTCTTGAACCGGCAACAGGAGCTGCTGCGTCTGTTTCGGCAGCGGACTGAAGCCATGCGCTCCGTGCTCTCCGAGGAACAGTTCGCACGCTACGTGCTCTTCGAGCACCGCTTCCCACGTGAAATGGAGCGCACCCTCTTCCAGCACCGCTTCAAGCGGAGGAAGTAGTCCCATACTGCGCAACCTCCAAGCCCGCTGCAGGCAGCTGAGACCTTCTTAAGTAACCCCCGTCTTACGGATTTCCGCTAATTTTGCCTTCGAACGAGGCCCTGCCCCCATCGACTAAGGGTTAGGTCACCACTCTTTCAAGGTGGCGGTACGGGTTCGAATCCCGTTGGGGGCACACGGCAGCGGGGGTATGGCTGCAGGGTAGATGCCCACATATGTAGTGACTGGATGCGCAGGCTTCATTGGATGGAAGACTTCCGAACGGCTCCTCCAGCAGGGCGCAACGGTTGTAGGAATAGACAATCTCAATGACGCCTACGACCCACGACTCAAGCTGTGGCGTCTGCACCGACTTCAGGAGTACACGGGGTTTCACTTCCTTCGGGCTGACATCACGGACCTCGGGGCTATACAGCCCATCCTCCAGCGCTTCCAACCCGAAGCTGTCATTAACCTTGCCGCCCGTGCTGGCGTGCGGTATAGCCTGCAGGACCCTTGGAGCTACTACGCTACGAACCTGACCGGCACGCTGAACCTGCTGGAGCTCTGCCGAAGGCTCGGAATCTCTAAGTTCGTCCTTGCCTCTACCTCTAGCGTCTACGGAGCTGGAACTCCCCCATTCCGGGAAGAAGACGCGACCGAGCATCCTCGTTCCCCGTACGCTGCTTCCAAGCGCGCTGCTGAGCTCCTCTGCGCGACCTACCATGAACTGTATGGTCTGGACGTCACCGTACTGCGCTACTTCACCGTCTATGGCCCTGCTGGGCGACCCGACATGAGCTTGTTCATCTTCACCGAACGCCTCCTTCGAGGAGAACCGTTGGAGATCTTTGGTGATGGACAGCAGCAGCGGGATTTCACCTACGTTGATGACATCGCCGAGGGAACTATCTACGCCCTTCGTCCACTGGGATACGCTGTCATCAACTTAGGCAACCGACAACCTATTCGTCTGCTGGACGCGGTGAGGGCTTTGGAGCGCCTCCTCGAGCGGAGGGCTCAACTCCTGTTCCGGCCAGCTCACCCAGCAGATGTCCCTGCAACGGAAGCCAACATTGATCGCGCCCGAGCCTTGCTAGGATGGGAACCTAGCACTCCCTTCTCCGAGGGCATCCGCCGTATGGTCGCGTGGCATTTGCAGCATCGCCATGAAATAGAACAGCTCACCCTGGGATCTCCGTAGCCTCTATGGCTACCCGTACACAGTGGCTGCTTATCGGTGGCTCCCTTGCGTATGCCGTATGGAGCTTACTGAGTGTCCCATGGTGGACGGTGGATGACGCTTATATCCTCTTCCGCTACGCCCAGCACTGGGTTACGATCGGGATTCCCACGTGGAATCCCGGGGAACCACCAGTCGAGGGATATACTGGCACCCTCTACGTAGCCCTCTTAGCAGCGGGGCATGCCGTAGGCCTCCCATTCGAAGCACTCGCAAAGGGGATTGGGCTCACCGCCTACGCACTCTGCGGAGCTGTGACATGGTTCCTACTCCGCGAGCTCGGAGTTCAACCTGCCATTCGCGTGCTGAGCATCGTTCTCTACTACACAGCAGCGTCCCTATTCGTCCATGCCCTCAGCGGATTGGAGACCACGCTCTTCCTGTTCTTCCTCACGGCGTCGACGTGGCTTGCCGTTCGGACAGCGCTCTCCCCACGTTCGGCTAACTTGCTAAAGACCATTCTCACGCTTGTCCTCCTCGCCCTGACTCGGCCGGAAGGGCTGCTCTTCAGCGTGGCACTGCTGGTGGCAATCTTCGTCAGCGCAAGAGCTCCAGGCCCAGCTGCAGCCCAACGGACATCATCCTCTCTACGCTGGCGTGGGCTCGCTTGGGGGAGCCTACTGTTCGCACTACCAGTAGCAGTGATGGCACTCTGGCGGTGGCATCTCTATGGCGAGCTCCTTCCAAACACGTACTACGCCAAGCAGGCTGGTGGGATTGTCATAGGGAGCGTTCTCTCGTTCCTGGAGTTCACTCTGCAGTACTGGGCCGTTCCTGGCATGATTGCTCTGCTGCTTGGGGTCGGTGAATGGGAGCAGTGGACGGCTCGACTGCGCACACGGTACCGGCAGCTTATGCCCTTGGGGATGGCGCTGGGAGCTGCTGTTGCTGTTCTCATCGCTGAGTATGCTCGCTCCTCGCTCCAGATGAACTATGCCCACCGCTTCTGGGCACCACTGTATGTATTAGGCCTTTGTGCAGCAGCTGTCGGAGCAGAACATGGGCTAAGGGCTCTGCAGGAGACGGCTGGTTCACACCCGCTCCGTCTCCAGCGTCTGCGGCAGATCGGTATTGCTCTTGTGCTCCTACAACTGGCGATCCATGGAGGCTTATGGCGATGGCAAGAACGGAAGTTCGTGCGGGACTACTGGCAGCTCCTGAACGAAGAGCATGCTGCAGCGGCGCAGTTCTTACAGCACCTCCTACCGCCAACGGCTACGGTAGTCGTCTACCCCGATGCAGGGCTTATCCCCTTCCGGACAGGCTTCCGCACAATTGACGGCGGGCGGCTCAATGACCGCTTCTTGGCACGCCACCACTGGAGTGGCAACCTGCGCGATACAGCCATCCTCAACTACCTCTTCTCCCGGCAGCCAGCGGCCTTCGTCTTCAAGAGCCGCCGCGAGGACCGGCTCCTTCTGAATGCAGAGTCATCGGCCATCGTCAACGATCAGCGGTTCAGCACCTATCGCCTTGCTGCTTCCTTCCGAACCCGCGCTCGCCGCTTTGCCGAGTCGTACTTCCTGCTAGTCTATGTCCACCAGCGCTACCTCCCTCTCGCTGCTACCGACGGTCCCAGGCCTTAGGTAGCCAGCCCTGAAGGAGTTCCAGCAGCGTCGGCACCACAGCCGCAGGGTCTGAAGCTCCAGGTATCCAATGGATATGCTGGTACCGGCGGAACCAGGTTAGCTGACGCTTAGCATACTGCCGCGTCCGATGTTGCATCCGCTTTAACGCTTCACCGGCACTAAGATGGCCCTGGAGGTACTCCACACACTCCTTGTAGCCATGCGTGTTCAGCCCCGGAGCCTCGAGCGTATAGCCCATTGCCAAAACTGAACGCGTCTCCTCCACCAACCCATTGTACCACATCCACTCCGCACGGCGGTTGATCCGCTCGTACAACTCTCTTCGGTCCAACTGCAGCCCGACCCAGAGGGCACGGAACGAGCGCTCCCGTGGGGGATAGAGCTGATGTGCTCTCGACAGCGGGATGCCCGTAGCGTAGTAGAACTCCAGTGCCCGCATGAGGCGTCGTGGGTTGCGGTCCGTATAGCGGGCGGCTAACACAGGGTCCACGCGCTGCAGCTCGGCGTAGAGGGCCTCCCTCCCCTCCTGCTCCAGCCGCAACTGGAGTTGCTGCCGAATTTCTCGGAGGAGAGGCAACGGAGGCTGCTCAAAGAGCCCGTAGTACACCGCATGGACGTAGAACCCAGAACCCCCGACGATACATGGCAGCTTCCCCCGAGCCCAGATTTCAGGAATGAGCCGGAGGGCATCGGCGGCGAATTCGCCGGCACTGTAGGTCTCATCGGGGTTGCGGATATCCACGCAGTAATGAGGAACTCGCTGCCGTTCCTCTACGGTCGGCTTCGCGGTGCCGATGTCCAAGTAGCGGTAGATTTGGCGGGAGTCAGCGGAGATGACCTCCAGCGGCAGCTCCTCCGCCAAGCGGAGAATCGTAGCAGTCTTGCCCGATGCCGTTGGCCCTACGAGGAAGAGGACGTAGGGCGTTCCCGATGCGAGAGCTCCTGCCACCCCTCTTTGCCCACAAGCGGCACGAAGCGGAACTCACCGAACTCCTCGTAGTGGTAGTCCTGCTCACTGACGCGGCGTACACGCACCAGGATCTGCGACTGTAGCTCCCCGACAGGGATCACCAGGCGTCCACCCAGCGCCAACTGCTCCAGTAACGGCTGAGGAATGCGTGGTGCCCCGGCGGTGACGATGATGCCATCGTACGGTGCATGCTCCTGCCAGCCGATACTGCCGTCACCGTGGCGCATGTGGACCGGGAGCCCCAGCCGGGCAAAGAGCTGGCGTGCTCGCTGGTAGAGCTCCGATTGGCACTCCACCGTATAGACTCGTGCCCCCATGAGGGCCAGAACCGCTGCTTGGTATCCACTGCCCGTCCCGACCTCCAGCACCTTGTCGCCCGGCTGGACTTCCAGGAGGGACGTCATGAAGGCAACCGTGTAAGGCTGAGAGATTGTCTGGTTATGTCCCAGCGGGAGTGCTACATCTTCGTAAGCACGGTGGACAAACGCTGGATGGACGAACAGTTCCCGCGGCAAGCGCTCCATTGCCCCCAGCACGCGTTCATCTCGGATACCGCGGGCCCGAAGGTGCTCAACCAAAGCATGGCGCAGTTCGGCATACGGGTCTATCCGCTGGGAACGTTGTTGGCTCATCGCAATAGAGCTGTCTCGATCCTCTCTTCGACTGCCTCCCCCGTACCGAGAAGCTCCTGAAGCCGCTCACGCAGTTGCGCTGGTGTCAACCGCATCTCCAAGACGCCTCCATGGGCGAGTGCGATATGCCCTGTCTCCTCAGAAACGACGACCACAACGGCGTCTACCTGCTCACTGAGCCCTAAAGCAGCCCGATGGCGCGTCCCGACAGCATATCCGCCTACATGCGTCGTCGCGCTCAGTGGCAGGATACATCGGGCTGCTACCAAGGTCTGCCCCTCGATAACGACAGCCCCATCGTGCAGTGGTGACCGTGGGTTGAAGATAGAGAGCAGCAACTCCTTAGAGACGACGGCTTGGAGCGGGACGCCCGTCTCCACCACCAACTTCGTACTCTGCGAGCCAGCGAAGACGACAAGTGCCCCAATGTGCTTCTCAGCCATCTCGCTGACGGCCTCAATGACTTCCTCCACGACCGGAAGGAGCGGTGAGCGGACCAGCAGGCGAAATAGACGCAAGCGTGATAGCTGCACCAGCATACGCCGCAGCTCTGGCTGGAACAGCACAACGAACGCCACAAGCCATATTCCTGAGAGGGTCTGCACGACCCACCCGAAAGCCGTCAGCCCACCAGCTTTCACCAAAGCCCCGAGGAGGAGCAGCGCGATGAAGCCCAGCAACACGTGGAATGCCAACGTCTGATGGAGGAGCCGGTAGAGTCCATAGAAGAGCGCGGCGACGAGTACAACGTCTATGAGGTCCGACGCTGTAACCCGCAGGAATCCGAGCCGGAAGAGCTCAATCATTCCGTCTCTGCTGAAGGCGGGGACGCAGCAGCCGTCGTCCCGCTAACGACTCGCCGCTGCCGCTGTTCGTATGCCTCGATGATGGAAGCCACCAAGTGATGGCGCACCACATCATGACGGTCAAAGTAGACGAAGGCAATGCCCGGCACATCCTTCAGCACAGCCTGCACGTCTACCAATCCCGAGGCCGAAGGCTCTCCGAGGTCGATCTGCGTGATGTCTCCGGTGATGATCGCCTTCGAGTTCCGACCCAGACGGGTCAGGAACATCTTCATCTGCCCGATCGTGGTGTTCTGTGCCTCATCCAGGATGAGGAAGGCGTTGTTCAGCGTCCGCCCTCGCATGTATGCTAACGGGATTACCTCTACGGTACGCCGCTCCATCATCGTGCGGAGCTTGTCGGCGCCGAGCATCTCAATCAAGGCATCCATCAGAGGACGCAGGTAGGGGTCTACCTTTTCGTAGAGGTCCCCCGGCAAGAACCCCAGGGACTCACCTGCCTCTACAGCAGGACGCGAGAGGATGATGCGAGCCACCTCGCCGCGACGCAACGCAGCTAACGCCATCGCTACTGCCAGGTAGGTCTTCCCTGTCCCTGCCGGCCCAATGGCGAAGACAATATCATGGGTCCGCACCTTCTGCCAGTACTCTAGCTGCTTAGCAGTCCGGGCTCGCACCGGCCCCTGACGCCCGACGAAGATGACATCCTCTTCCCCGTTTACCCCTTCACGAGCAGACGGACAACTCTCCAGCGTCACCAGATCAATCGCCATCGCTACATCGTCTGGAGAGAGCCGCCCGTTACGGCGGAGCAAGTAGAGAAGCTCTTGGAAGAGGAGCTCCAGTGCTTGGACCTCGCTCGCCTCGCCTCGTAGGATGACTGTATTGCCCCGCACCACGACGGAGCCCCCCAGGCGCTGTTCAATGAGTTGCAGGTAACTGTCGTTTGTCCCCAAGAGTGCCAGCGGGTCAACGTCCGGTAGAGGAATACGCCGCTCACACACTCCCTGTTGTGCCATACCGACGGAGGGAGTACGACGTGCCATCCGGTTGCTTGGTACTTACACGCCTAAAAACGAACGAAGCACTCTCTCCGTGAGCTCATGCCGGAGATCCGCCGTTCGCTCACGCGCATAGTGGAGTACTGTTATTGACCCCGCTTCGGTTCCCGCTCCGTCGGTGATGTCGTTGTCGGTGTCTCGGCTGCTGGAGTCCCCGCCTGAGCCCGTCGCTGCTGCTCCAAACGCTTCTTCCGGTAGTAGGCCCGCTCTGCCTTCAACTCCTCTGGCGTCTTTGGGCCCGGCGGTGGCACACGCAACACCTGCCCTGGCTGGAGGATATCTGGATTGCGAATCTGGTCAGTGTTGGCCTGCCAGATCTTCACCCACTGGAACGGATCACCGTAGATAGTAGGCTTGGCCGAGATGTTCCAGAGGCAGTCACGGTCACGGGCCCATGTGCCGACAGTGTACGTCTTGATCTTCGGCTCTCGGTAGAGCCCACGAATGGTACGTGCCAGTTCTATGATCCGGTTGTAGAACTCCGGCAACAGTGCCAACTTCTCAGTCCGCAGGGCATTCAGCTCTGCCTCCAACGTTGCAATCTCCGAGCGCCGCTCTGCCAGAGCCTCATCCGACATACCCTGATACTGGCGCACCCGCCCCTCTATGACACCGAGCCGCTGCCGGAAGCGCTCCACGTCCGCCTCGGTTGCCCCTAGCAGAGTATACAGCTCATCGTTGCAGCGTCGAATGTCTTGGCCGAGTCGGCTCAACTGCGTCTCTAGCTGCTGTACTTCGCCGGATGCTGCCTGAAACTGTGCCCGGAGGCGGTTGACCTTCTCTTCCCATTCCCGAATGCGGGCCTCGGCCTCAGCTTTGGTAAGCTGCTCGTCCGGCTTCATCGGGTCAGGCTGCTGGCCAAGCGCCACTGCTACAAGGGCAAAGCTTCCAAGGATGAGCTTCCGCACCATTGCTCTCCCTCCTCTGCTGTCCTACGGCTGCTTCTTGCGTGTCCGAATCTCTACGCCGGGCGTTGCTTCCTCCGACTTCGAAGGAGACGGCGTATAGTCAGGCCAGACGTTCGGCCATGCTGCCAACTTCTCCTGGACGAAGCGCCTCGTCTCCTGGCATCGGTTGAGCTCTGCCTGCCGACTACTGATCTCCCGCTGCAAGCGGCTCTTGTCGGAATCCTTACGCTGGATGTCCTGCAAGAGCTGCCGCTCTTGTGCCCGTAGCTCCCGCAAGCGCTGGAGCTGCTCTTCGGTGATCTTGGGAGTACATCCCCCCACTCCAAGCAGCCCTGCCAGCAGCGCAGCACCAACGGCAATCGGCAGAAACTTCTGCACCATCACTGACGCCTTCATGATTGTGTGACTTCCCCATTTGGGCTCGTGCAAACTTACCGGAAAATCCGCAGATTGCCGCGATACCATCCGGAAATCCCTGCCCTCTCAGCAACAGCTCAACTGCCGCTGCTGCCGAGCCCAGCGCTCAGCCATCCAGTAGGCCTCAGGTGTGTCCACATCCTGCCAGAAGTACTCCCCGAGCTCGATGGCCCACATCTTCCCTTGATGGCAGAGCTCTCGGACACCATCGGTAAGCGCTGCATCGCCTTGGCGCTCCGCTACGGCAGCAATCGCCTCAATGAGGTCCAACGTCGCCAGGAAGATCCCTGTATCCACGGCGTTGTAGGAAGCGATCTGCTTTCCGATGTCCACGACCCTTCCTTCACGGACCAGGACCTTCGTAGCATCTGCCAGATCGGCGATCTGCTCCACTCGACTGTCCACCACGAGCACTGCACCCACTTCCGGAATCCGGCACTCTCTGAGCCGACTGAATGCAGCCGCTTCACAGCAGTGATCGGCCATGAGGAGCAGAAACGGACTCTCCACGTACGGACGGGCGGCGAGGACAGAGAGACCATTCTGCTTCTCGTAGAACGGATTGTATGCCATCCGCAGTCGCAACTTCCCTCTGTACTGCGCCTGGACGTATTCTCGTATCTCCTCTGCCCGAAAGCCAAGCACGATCACCGCCTCTTGACACCCAGCCTGTTCAGCCCCTTCCAGGGCCCAGAAGAGCAACGGGATCCCGCCAACCGGTAAGAGCGGTTTCGGAGTGTGGGTGAACGACGCTAGCCGTGAACCCAGCCCTGCTGCAATAATGACGGCTTGTTTCATGAGACGCTCTCGTGCACGGATTGCCCCACGGGTAGCCGTGCCAGATGAGCGAGTGCCTGCCGTAGGCTCTCGTACTGCACGAAAAGGTCATGCTCTACCGGCTCCCCGGCTCGGACGTGTGGGCTTTTGAAGTAGAACCCTAACCACGACTGTACCCCATACCAACCCGCCCGATGGGCAAGGTCCAACAGGAGTGCTATGTCCAGCACGAGTGGCGCTGCCAAGACAGAGTCCCGACACTGGAAGTTGACCTTGATGTGCATCGGATACCCCATCCAGCCCACGATATCAATGGAGTCCCAGCTCTCCTTGGCATCGCCGCGTGGCGGGTAGTAGTGGATGCGTACCTTGTGGTACAGCCCACTGTACAGCTCGGGATACTCCTCTGCCGGTAGCAGATTCTCCAACACGCCCGTCTTCGTCACCTCTTTTGCCCGAAAGCTCCCCTCGTCCTCCAGCACCCAGCCATCCCGATTGCCCAGGATGTTGACCGAGAACCACCCCTGCACTCCTAACAGGCGCCGCCGCAATGCCGGTGCAATAACGGTCTTCAGCAGCGTCTGCCCCGTCTTGAGATCTTTGCCGGCTACAGGAACCCGGTTGAGCTCTGCCAGCTCTTCCAGCGCTGGGATGTCCGCAGAGATGTTCGGGGCTCCGTTGGCATACGGGATGCCCATTCGGAGGGCCGCGTAGGCGTAGATCTGTGACGGCGCGATGGCTGGGTTATTCGCCTCCAAGGCTGCCTCGAAGGCTTTCAGGGAGTGGTGGCACGGGGCTAGCGGAGTGTAGACCTCCGTGGAGGCGCACCAGACCATAACCGCCCGGCTAGCCCCGGTCTCCTGCATCGCCTTCTGGATATCCTCACAGAGTGCCTCCGCCAGGTGTCGCTTCGTTGGGGCCTGCTTGACGTACGGGCCGTTGAGACGCCGCACGTACTGTGGATCAAAAACAGCTGGCAGTGGACGAATGGAGCGCAGGAAGTCCTCCACTGCAGCCAAGTCCTGCTCTGAGAGGACCTTTGCTTGGCGGGCAGCCTCGTAGGCGTCTTCTGGGAAGATGTCCCATGTCGTGAAGACCAAGTCTTCCAGCGGTGCCAGCGGAAGGACCTCCCGAAGGGCCCGACCAGCCCCGTTGCCCTCCTCCAAATGCCCCATCTGCGTCAGAGAGCCGATCGGAGCTGCCAGTTTGCGCCGAACTGCTTCCACCCCGGCCAAAAGGGTCGTCGTGACAGCACCCAATCCCGGTAGCAGGACCAGTAGGCGCCCAACGTGTGGAAGGATTCCCCCCTCTGCCACCATCGCTCCTCACCTCAGTAAAGCTGCTACCGCTAACAGCACAGAGGACGTTCGCGGAAGCCATGCTCTTGTATCAGCCCCAGTAGCCGCCTCTGCCGCGCAGAGGTCCAGACAAGCAATCCCAACAACACGAGGTTCAGTCCGACGAGCTCCCACCACCAGAAGGCCTCAGGAGCTCCTAAGAGGCCCGCCACGAAGAGCACAAGGGTGCGGTAGTTGGAGCTCAAGAGCGACCAACCGTAGACAACCGGCCGGAAGAGCCATCGATACCACTCCCGGAGGAGCGGGAGGGAATCGGCCTTGAGTGACCGCTCTACTCGAGCTAACCGATACTCCCCACTGAGGGAGCTCTGCACAGCGAGGTAGGCTCGGTAGAGGGGCTGGATGCTCCGCGGAACACGCTCAACGGCCGCAGTTAACGTTGGCCTCCCGAGGACCCACTGCTCGTAGAGCTGCCGCTGCCGCTCGTAGGAGCTAGCCTGGACAACGTGGCTGAACCCTGCTGCTGCTGCCAACAAGAATGCTTCCGCCCCCATGTGGGGCAGGAGCGACCATGCCAGCGATGCATAGATAGCCGCGAAAGTCCCATGGTCGCAGAGCCCATCGAGCACCTTGCCCCATTCTGACGTCTTCCCCGTCAGCCGCGCCAGCTGCCCATCGGCACCGTCCAGAACATGCCACAGCACCATCAGGGCAAACCCAACCACGCACGTCCACCGCTGCTCCCAGAACCCATACGCCACGGCTGCCCCGAGCCCGCAGCAGAGCCCCGCTACAGAGAGCGCGTTCGGATGTACCCCCCGGCGTACACTCCATTGCACAATCCGCCAACTGAGGGGATGGATGAACCACCGGTTCGTCAGTTCTTCAATCTCAGCGGGGCGCCACACTTGGAAACGCAGTGCTTCCGTTGACGTCATGCCTCCTCTCCCCATAGCGTCGCTATGAGGCTCCGTGCCCGTGCCCGCTCACGATGCTCACAGAGGTAGATCCCCTGCCATGTCCCCAGCCCCAACCGCCCCTCTACGACCGGAATGAGCAGCGAGCAGCCGATGAGCACGCTCTTGATGTGCGAGGTCATGTCGTCGGGCCCCTCCACTGTGTGCTCGTAGAGGCGCGTATCCTCTGGGACCAAGCGCCGGAGGAATCGCTCCAGGTCTGAGCGCACCGTGGGATCGGCGTTCTCGTTAATCGCGAGGCTAGCGCTCGTATGCTGGAGGAACAGATGCAACATCCCCCGTCGGAGGCGCCGCAGCTCGGGAAGCTGCTGGAGGATCTCCTCCGTCACCAGATGGATCCCTCGCCCCTTAGGGCCGAGCTTCAGTTGCCGCTGGTACCACACCATCGCTCCCGCAAAACTACACGAACGCTCCCCGTGCGCTCCCCACACTCCGTATTTTGTGGGCCGTGTACCACTCCCTCAGCAACCCCTCGGATGGCCTTCCGCACCATTCCGGAGATGTTCCTGCAGACGGTGGAGCGCTACGGCAGCAGGAAGCCAGCCTTCCTCATCAAGCAGCGGGGGAGCTACCAGCCAGTGACTTACGATGAGCTTGCCGAGATGGTCTTCCGGTGTGCCGCTGCGCTGCGCCGCTTGGGGATTGGCCCACGTGACCGCGTCGGTATCGTCGCCGAAAACCGTCTGGAGTGGGTCATTGCCGACTTAGCCATAGCCGGTATCGGGGCCGTGAGTGTCCCCGCCTTCCCGACGTTGACCGCTGAACAGTTGGAGTACATCTTTGACCACAGCGAGGCCGTAGCCGTCTTCGCCTCCAACCGCTTCCAGTGGTTGAAGTTCCACAGTGTGCTGCCGCGGATTGGCCGATTGCAGCACATCATCCTCTTCAACGACGACCCTGCCGAAGAGCCTGTCCTCTACTGGAACGAGCTCCTCCGTAGCCAGACGGCCGACACTGCGGACCTCCGACGCGAGTACGAAGCCTCCGCCGCCCAAGTGGAGCCCGGACACCTCCTGACGCTCATCTACACTAGCGGAACCACCGGCGTACCCAAGGGGGTGATGCTGACGCACGCCAACGTGGTCGCCAACATTCAGGCAGCGCTGCGCGCCGTCCCAATCGACCACACAGACGTGCTTCTTTCCTACCTCCCGCTGAGCCACTCGTACGAGCGCACTACGGGCTACTACAGCGCCTTTGCCGGCGGGGCAACGATTGCCTTTGCTGAATCCATCGAGACCGTAGCGCAGAACATCACCGAAGTGCGCCCAACGGTGATGACGAGCGTCCCCCGGCTCTTCGAGCGAGTCCGCTCCCGCATCCTGGCCACTGTCGCTAAAGAGCCACCTGCACGGCAGCGCATCTTCCACTGGGCCGTTGACGTAGGGCGTCGTGCTTGGTACGCCGAGCAGCAAGGCCGCGTAGCCCCGCACCTCCGCCTGCAGAGAGCCCTGGCCGACCGATTAGTCTTCCGCAAGATCCGGCAACGCTTCGGCGGGCGATTGCGCTTCTTCGTCTCCGGCGGGGCAGCACTGCCGGTGGACGTCGGTGAGTTCTTCTTCGCCATCGGCATCCCCATCCTGGAGGGCTACGGGCTTACCGAAGCAGCACCCGTGCTGACCGTCAACCGGCTCAACGACATAGAGCTCGGCACCGTCGGCAAACCGCTGGACAACGTAGAGCTCCGCCTCGCCGAAGATGGTGAAATCCTGGCCCGCGGGCCCAACATCATGCTGGGCTACTGGAAGGACCCCGCTGCCACGGCCGAAGCTATCGACGCCGACGGCTGGCTCCACACCGGCGACATCGGGAGCTGGAGTCCACGAGGCAACCTCATCATCACCGACCGCAAGAAGCACATCTTCGTCAGCAGCGGCGGCAAGAACATCGCCCCGCAGCCGATCGAACAGCTCCTCTGCCAGAGCCCGTACATCGACCAGTGCCTGCTCGTCGGAGACCAGCGCCCGTACTGTGCTGCCCTCCTCGTACCCGACTTCGAAGCCCTTGCGACGTGGGCAGAGCGCAACGGCATCTCCGATACCAGCCCTGAGGCGCTCGTCCGCCACCCCCAAGTGTTGGAGCTCCTCTGGCAGGAGATCGAGCGGCTCCAGCGCCCGCTGGCGCGCTACGAACGCGTCCGCCGCTTCGCCGCCCTCCCGAAGCCCTTCTCGATCGAGGAAGGCGAACTCACCCCAACACTGAAGATCCGCCGCAGCATCGTCGAACACAAGTACGCCGCCCTCATCGAGGCCCTCTATACCACCACTTCCCCTACCCCATGGGTTACCGCATAAGTCCGGACCTAGATTGCCTTCTGGTACTGCAGCTGACCGCTAGTGGCCAGGCTGGGATGGAATCTGCAGCTTTGCAGTACTATGTAGCCGCGGCTGAACCTGAGATCATTCGTGCTCCCGGTCGCATGGGCACCGAACCAGCCCAGCACTGCGCCCACGTACGAAGTCCACAGGCTTAGGCTACATGCCTACGTGTGCAGGCCTACATCTGGATCTTCTACGACCTAACCTCTATGAATGCGTCGTCCGTCACCTTGGCAGTACAAACGAGGAGAGGCAGCCCATGACGAAAGGGAAACGGCCCTTCAATGTGCTCAAGGATGCCCTCACCTAGATCTCCCATAACCTAAAGCACTTCGTTCGTCATCTTGGTGGCACAAATGAGGAAAGGCAGCCGATGACGAAGGAGGAACGGTTCTTCAATGTGCTCAAGAACATCTTCATAGGAGTCCCAGTTGAAGGCGATTCTGGCTACATCAACCTGATGCGCATCAAAGCCAAATACTTTGAGCGTGTGATGGAACCACATTTGCGAAGCGAAATTGACGAAGCGTTGAAACCCTTCCCCAACTTCCGTGAAGAACTCTTT
>JBCNUX010000090.1:0-509 GCA_039630485.1 Chlorobiota bacterium
TCCCCGAGGCGCCGGCCATGTTGATCACCACATCGTTGCCCATCACCTGCATGCAGACCATCATCACCGCCTCAGGGATCACCGGGTTGATCTTACCCGGCATAATGGAGGACCCGGGTTGTAAAGCGGGGAGCTGGATCTCGGCCAGGCCGGCCTGCGGGCCGGAATTCATCCAGCGCAGATCGTTGGCGATCTTATACAGCGAAACGGCCACGGTCTTGAGCTGGCCGCGATCCGCCGGCCGAACTCCGGATGGGTGTTGATCCCGGTGCCCACCGCTGTTCCCCCGAGGGCCAGCTCCGCTAAGTGCGGCAACGCCGACTCAACCCGACGGATCCCATGTTCGATCTGACTGGCATAACCGGAGAACTCCTGTCCCAGGCGCACCGGCATGGCATCCATCAGATGGGTGCGCCCGGTCTTCACGATATCATCGAACTCGCGCGCCTTATCGAGGAGCGCCTCGTGAAGATGGCGCAAGGCCGGGAGCAGCCGCTCGTGCACAGACA
>JBCNUX010000091.1:0-508 GCA_039630485.1 Chlorobiota bacterium
CTCCCGCGGACTCCTCTCCGAGGAGCAATGGAACTACCTACAGCAGCTACTTCCGCCGGAGTCCGTCTGAAAAAAAATCAGCACCCCACCGGCATTGCAGTGGGGTGCTGTAGCTGACAAAGCCTCTCCGACTAGGGTTCGCCTGGAACGTCGGACACCGTCACGTAGACCGTGTACCTCTCTCGCCGCAGTCGTGGCGCTTTCCCTGGGCCTGTCTGCCGCGCAACTGCCCAAGCATACTGGATAACTCCCGAGTCCCCATCGAGCGGTGGTAGCTCGCACACAGGCCCCTCCGGCTCCTCCGGATCCAGCACCAACTGCAACGCCGGCAGGGCAATGAACTGAGGAATCAGCACCCCCCGAACCTGCACTCCGTTCCCCTGGGAGAAGCTGCCGATGGGTGCCTGGTAAGAACCACTATCGTGCAGGATAGTAATAACTGAAACATCTTTCATAAGCCTGGCACCAAACTCCCTATCATTACGGCTCTCACCACTAACACGGCGTG